>DAOQAG010000004.1:135666-137962 GCA_035353815.1 bacterium | reverse complement strand
TCCCCACAGTGAAAAAAAGTCCCAGCAGCCAGTTATTATTTGCCAGAATCGCATATAAACATCCAGTCAGAAACAAAAAAGCTGATGCATCGGTCAAAGGCAATCCAGAATAGTTTACAATGTAGAAACTACACAAGAATAACAAACTACCCAAGATGCTTAACTGGAGATTAAAGTCAAGCCTGCGACAGAAAAAAAATAAGATCCATGCGGCAAACGCCAAAGCAATAGCATTCAATATTCCGAACTTAAGTTTGATAACTTTTTCTGGGCTTGAATCAAATCCCTTCATTAAAAATGAAGGCGGTGTCGGGATGAGCCTTGCTAGGTACGGCACCAGTATGCGATATCGATAGGGTTTGGGAATCTCTTTCAAAGAATGTCCTTGATACATGGAAAGATAGATAACAGCGTCGCTAATCGATTCATCGTCGAGGTTCACTTTAGTAACCGGTGTATAAACGATGTTGAAAGAAATTGTTAAAAATATTAAAAATAATAAGATCAAACCTTGAGGTCTCATATCCATCATTCACTGGTAATAACTACAGAGTCTTTTACGAAATGATCTTTAACTTTTAAGAGAAACAATAGAGAAGTAATTATGCGATATGTTTCTGAGCTGATTCGGCACCGATGCCACAAATAACAAAATTAGACTGCAAAAAGTAAGCCCATGAGATAGCTTGATGACCAAAAAAACAGTTGCTTTCAAAACAAAAATTCCATTCATGGCCTGGATGGCCAAATTCCCCCAAAGGGAAAACAAAATTGCCGTCAATGCGATCTTGGAATTGAGAGAAAAAACAGGGAAATCAGCTTCAATCCATTCGACAAGTTGAGGTAGTGTAAAAATTAAAAAAATCAAACGATAAGAATAGTTGGTTCCAAGCAAAAATGTACCTAAAAAGATGCTGGAGCCAACTCTGAAAGCATCCAAATTATTACTGTAAATTTCGTTGATATGGAGTTTCCTGGTTCGGATGAAATAGACAGTAGCGCCAGAGCCCAATATCAACAACAGAATGCTTAATAGGTTAATCATCCGTCCAAGATTTCTATCTATTTCCGAAGCGGCTAATCCCAATGTACTCATTCCATAGGTACCCCGGTACGTTACAGGAGTAGCGGCCTTGATGAGGCATAAATCATGATAAAATAGCACACTATACGAAGAGCAAAATAAAATGGTAAAAAGCAAGATAGCCCTCAAAATCTTTTTCTGCTCCTTTAAATAGATCGCCAAACCAAAAATAGGAAATAGCTTTAAAAGGAAGCCGAAAATCAGAACCAGGTAGCTTGCGACTTTATGATATCTTTTTTTTGAACACAATAATACAATGCAAAGAGAAACAATAAAAAAAAGCAACAGATCTGTATTACCTCTCTCAATCCCTGAAAGTGCAGCAGGTGAAAAAGAGGATATCAGTATAATAATCTGTGATTTCATATTGAGTTTTTCAGGGATGAAAAGAACTATTCCGCCTATATAGCTAAGAAAAAGCAAAATGCCAAACACATTTGTGTGCTCTTTTGTAAGACCTAATTTATACAAGAGCTGCCATATACGGGGATAATTCATTTTTCTTTCCCATGGATCAGCGGGATTACAAATCATGGGATCATATCCTTGTTTGGCGCTTTCAGCTCCATAGGTTATCGTACAACTATCCGCGAAAGGAGGCGTCACAGGATTCAAACTAAAAAACTGCCATGTATTTTGGTATCCAAAAAGAAAAAATGATGAAGCAAAAACAGCACAGAGCCCCATCAAACCCAATGTTATCTGTAATCTTGCAGGCAAATTATCCTCAGAAAAAAAAGTCAAGATTCAATGGGCTGTAATAGTGAAAAACAGATAGCACGTGGGGTGCAAATTATCAAGAATAATCAACAAAACAGGCCTGTTGCATGTAAGCAGCAACAGGCCAGTATTCAGGGTGCGTGATCTCATGATGCATGGCGGGTTATGTGCGTTTCAGCTGCAAGTCCTGCAAGAAAGGCCCATACCATGGCATGGGCCGCAAGACTATCATGCCTTCTTTTTGCCGGGCCCGAGAAAATACCAGATGATCAGGCCTAACAGCGGCAGCGCCAGGATCAGTACCACCCATAACGCCTTGTTCAAGGTCGGCGCGGAACTCTACACAACGTTGATGATCGCCCAAATGTCCAGAACCAACACCACCAGCCAGAGAAATCTTGTCATCGCCAGGTCCTCCTCTTGCTGATTCCAAGCAGAAGATATCAGTGGATTGACAAAATATCGCAATATTAACCGCAAAAAGCAACTCAT
>DAOQAG010000004.1:129609-135566 GCA_035353815.1 bacterium | reverse complement strand
TTGATGAAAGGTTGCAGCGCAAGGCCACAGGCCCATCGGGTGGGAGCCAGAATTTGGGGGTGGGAACGAGAAACTCATTTGATACAAGGATGCGGAAGACAGCCACAGGCCCATCGGGTAGGAGCCATAATTTGGGGGTGGGATCGAGCAACTCATTTGATGAAAGGTTGCAGCGCAAGGCCACAGGCCCATCGGGTGGGAGCCAGAATTTTGGGGTGGGAACGAAAATAGCTGGTCGGAAGCCGCCGATCAGGGCCGCCGGACCGCCTCGTCGTACTCCGCCGACTCAATGACCAGCTTGTACCAGGTGTAATCCCCCTCCTTCAGCCGCCAGGTGACCGAGCAGCGCACCGGCATGCGGATGCCGCCCAGCTCGCCATAGCCCCCCTCCTCCACGCGCACCAGCCAGGGCTCGAGGGTCGAGCCCTCCTTGCGGTAGTAATAGCGGTCGGCGAGAAAGCTGCTGAAATCCCCATCGGGGGTGAAAGTAAATACTCCCGCGGCGGTGATCCCGCCATAGCGCATGGTCGCCCGGGCCGAGAGGGAATCGACCGCCTCCCAGGTGATGTGAGGACTGAGAGCCGCCGAGGGGAACCAGCCGGTTTCGGCCAGCCAGCGCAGCAGGGTGCCCTGGTCGGCTTCGGCTCCGCTGGCGTTGACGATCGGCAGCAGGGAGGCGAGCTTAATGACCATGCGGCCGCGGCCGTCCTGGTACATGTCGCGGCCGGCCAGGTGCAACAGGGGCATCATCCGGACATCGGCGATCCAGATGAATCCGGGCTCCGCGGTGCGAAAGTACTGCTCCGAGGCGACCGGCATCCAGGATCCGCCGGGCTTGTTGAGCATCTCGCCGCGCTGGCGCAAATGCACCAGACGGATCTCCTCCCGCCCGAGAACGCCGCTGCGCACCAGCCAGCGCTGCACCGGCGCGGGCAGATGGGCGATGCGGCCGGGGGTGACCATCTCACCCTCGGGAAGGTTTTCGGGCCAAAAGGCGGCCAGCTCCTGGCGCACCATGCGGTGGAAACTCCACTGTCCCCAGACCAGCGCCAGGGCGGTCACCACGACCAGGCTCGCCAACACGATCAGAATAATCCGGATCATCGCTTCACCTTGTTTTCCAGATACCAGGCATAGGTCCGCCGGATCCCCTCCTCCAGCCCGATTTTTGGGCGCCAGCCGGTCGCGCGTAGCCGGCTGACGTCCAGCAGCTTGCGCGGCGTGCCGTCCGGCTTGCTGGTATCGAACTCGATCCCGCCCGCATAGCCGACCACGCCCTTGATCAGCTCTGCCAGCTCGCGGATGGTGAGATCCTCACCGACGCCGATGTTGAGGATCTCGTCGCGGTCATATTTATTCATGAGAAAAACGCAGGCGTCGGCGAGGTCATCGACATGGAGGAACTCGCGGCGGGGCTTGCCCGTCCCCCAGATGGTGACAAAAGGCTGGTTGCCGGCCCTGGCTTCATGGAAGCGGCGGATGAGGGCGGGCAGGACGTGCGAGGTTTGCAGGTCGAAATTGTCGTTGGGGCCGTAGAGGTTGGTCGGCATGACCGAGATAAAGTTGCTGCCATACTGGGCGCGGTAGGCTTCGCACATCTTGATGCCGGCGATCTTGGCGATGGCGTAGGGCTCATTGGTCGATTCGAGCGGGCCGGTGAGCAGGTGCTCTTCGCGGATCGGCTGCGGCGCCAGCTTGGGATAGATGCAGGAGCTGCCGAGGAAGAGGAGCTTTTTGACCCCGTTTACATGGGCGGCATGGATGAGGTTGGCCTGGATCTGCAGGTTCTCGTAGATGAACTGGGCGCGAAAGGTGTTATTGGCGAGGATCCCTCCCACCTTGGCCGCGGCGATGAAAACAAAATCGGGCTTTTCTGCGGCCATGAATTTGAAAACCGCCGTCTGGTCGAGAAGGTCGAGCTCCTCCAGGCTGCGCACCAGCAGATGACGGTGGCCCTTGGCCTCAAGATTGCGCACCAGAGCCGATCCGACCATGCCCTTGTGGCCGGCGATATAGATCTTGCTGTTCTTCTCCATTTCTCTCCCGATCAGTAGCCCCGACGTTTCACCTTTTCCAGGTCGGCCTGGACCATGAGATGCACCAGCTCGGGCAGGGTCGTCTTCGGCTCCCAGCCGAGCACCCGCCGTGCCTTGCCCGCATCCCCGACCAGCAGATCGACCTCAGCGGGACGGAAATAATTGGGATCGACCGCTACGCGGACCTTGCCGGTTTTGGGATCGATGCCCCTCTCCTCGCGTCCCTCGCCCTGCCACTCCAGCTCGACGCCGGTCTCGTGAAAGGCCAACGCCGCAAACTCGCGCACGGTGTGCATCACTCCGGTGGCGAGGACGTAATCTCCGGGCTCGGGCTGCTGCAGCATGCGCCACATCCCCTCGACGTACTCGGGGGCATAGCCCCAGTCGCGCTGCGCGGCGAGATTGCCGAGATAAACGGTCTCCTCCAGCCCAAGCGCGATGCGCGCCACCGCGCGGGTGATCTTGCGGGTGACAAAGGTCTCGCCGCGGCGGGGAGACTCGTGGTTGAAGAGGATGCCGTTGCAGGCGAAAAGGTTGTAGGCCTCGCGATAATTGACGATGATCCAGTACGCGTAGAGCTTGGCGACGCCATAGGGCGAGCGCGGGTAAAAGGGCGTGGTCTCACTCTGCGGGATCGCCTGCACCTTGCCGTAAAGCTCGCTGGTCGAGGCCTGGTAGAATCGGGTGGCGAGGCCGGTCTCCTTGATGGCGTCGATGAAGCGCAGGGTGCCCATGGCGTCGGTCTCGGCAGTGTACTCAGGCAGCTCGAAGGAGACCTTGACGTGGCTCTGGGCGGCGAGATTATAGATCTCGTCGGGATGGATCTTTTCGAGCAGGCGGTTGAGGTTGCTCGAGTCGGTGAGGTCGCCGTGGTAGAGGAAGAAGCGCTTGTCGTGCAGCGCCGGGTCGTTGAAGAGATGGTCGATGCGGCCGGTGTTGAAGGAGCTGGAGCGGCGGATGATGCCGTGGACCTCGTAACCTTTGTCGAGCAACAGCTCGGCGAGGTAGGAGCCGTCCTGTCCGGTGATGCCGGTGATGAGGGCTTTTTTCATGTCAAACCGTCAGCAGAGTGTTGGAGTGAGAATCAGCGTATTAATGATCGGGTTCAGGAATTATGATTCCCTTTTTCAGATATTCGGTAAAGAGAATTTCCTTCACCTCCTTTAAATCCTCCAGTGCTTCCTCGATCGTCTCACCGTCCCCGATAAATGCATATTTACCCAATTGCTCAATACAGGCCGAATATCCCCCACCCTCGTTTGCTGGTATTTTTGAGATTGTGATTTGGTATTCGAGATTCAGATAATATTTCAAATCTTTTGTTTCCATCACACATTCCAGCTCTAAATAAATAGAATATATTGTTAATAGCTCCTTTAAGAATGGTACTAAATGGTCACCCTCCAAAAAACAGAAGGAGTCCCATTGCCGGGACTCCTTCGTCGCAGGACAGATGGATATCCATTACGCCTTGACGATATTGCCGTCGCCGAGTTTGCCGTAGAGTTTGTAGACATTGCGGGTATCGATGATCAGACTAGCGTGCTTGCGCACCAGCTCGTAATCGACGTCCGTGTGGTCGGTGATGACGATGACGACATCGTACTTTTTGACGTTCTCGGCGGTGAGCGGCACGCTGCTCATTTCATACTGGTACTTGCGCGTCGCCGGCAGTTTGGGGACGTAGGGATCGTGATAATCAACCTCGCAGCCGCGTTCGTGGAGGATCTCGATGACCTTGAAGGCGGGGGTTTCGCGCATGTCGTCGATGTCCTTTTTATAGGCAGCGCCGAGGATCAGCACCTTGGCGTTTTTGAGGCTCTTGCCCTGCTCGTTGATCGCCTCGAGGGTGCGCTCGAAAACATAGTAGGGCATGTTGGTGTTGATCTCGCCGGCCAGCTCGATGAAGCGGGTGGGCATGTCGAATTCACGCGCCTTCCAGGTCAGGTAGAAGGGGTCGATCGGGATGCAGTGGCCGCCCAGGCCCGGTCCGGGATAGAAGGGCATAAAACCAAAGGGCTTGGTGGAGGCCGCCTTGATCACCTCCCAGACGTCGATGCCCATGCGGTCGAGGATCTGCTTCATCTCGTTGACCAGGGCGATGTTGACGCTGCGAAAGATGTTCTCGAGCAGTTTGGCCGACTCGGCGGCGCGGGTGCTGCTGACCGGCACCGGGGTGGTGATATAGCCGTAAAGCTTGATCGCGCATTCGCGGGCATAGGGGTCGTCGGCGCCGACGATCTTGGGGATGGTGCGGATGGTGAAATTCTGGTTGTTGGGATCCTCGCGCTCGGGCGAAAAGGCGACCCAGAAATCGACGCCGCACTTTTTGCCGGACTCTTCGAGGATCGGCCGCATCACCTCGTCTGTGGTGCCCGGCCAAGTGCTCGATTCGAGAATGAACATTTGCCCGGCGCGCAGGTACTTTTTCAGCTCATGCGAAGTAACCTCGATGTAGGAGAGATCGGGCTCGCGGTGTTCATCGAGCGGCGTCGGCAGTGCGATGAGGATGACATCCGCCTCTGGAGAGCGGGCGAAATCAGAAGTATATTTGACCTTGCCAAGGGCATTGATCTCGGTGATATCCTTGGCGGGAATGTGCTTGATGTAGCTCTTGCCGGCGCTGAGCTTTTCGATCTTGCTCTGGTCAATGTCGAGGCCGATGATCGAAAACCCCTTGCGCGCAAACTCGATCAGCAGAGGCAATCCCACATAGCCCAGTCCCACGATGCCCAATACCGCCTGTTTAGAGTCGATCTTTGCTTTGAGGTCCATAGTATATCTCCGTACTTGATGATAGGATTACGTATTAGAAAACCGGCAGGATATTCAGACTTTTCAGGCTCCTTGCATCCATTGTACCACCTTTTCGAGGCCTTTGCGGAATTCAATCTTCGGCTCGTAGCCGAGGAACTGCCGCGCCTTGCCAATATTCGCCAGGGAGTGCTTGACATCGCCGGCGCGCGGCTGGGCATATTGCACCTCGACCTGGGTGCCCAGCAGCTCGTTGATGTACTGGATGAGGACGTTGATGGTGATGCGCTTGCCGCAGGCGATATTAAAAACCTCACCCGGCAGTTCCTCCAGCCCTTCCTCGCAGGCGAGGAGGTTAGCATGAACGACATTGGCGACGTAGGTGAAATCCCTCGATTGCTCGCCGTCGCCGTAGACCAGGGGCTGCTGGCCGTTGCGGATCATCTCAATGAATTTGGGGATAACGGCGGAGTACTGCGAAAAGGGGTCCTGGCGCGGCCCGAAGACGTTGAAGTAGCGCAGGGAGACGGTCTCGAGGCCGTAGATCTTGGTGAAGACCTGGCAGTATTTCTCCCCGGCCAGTTTGGCCACTGCATAGGGCGAGAGCGGTTTTGGCAGCATATCCTCGGTCTTGGGCAGGGTCTCCAGATCGCCATAGATGGAGGAGGAGGAGGCGTAGATCAGCCGCTTGACCTTGGCGTCGCGGGCGGCATCGAGGATATTGAGGGTGCCGACGACGTTGACCTCATTGCTGGTGATCGGATCCTTGACCGAGCGCGGCACCGAGGGCAGGGCCGCCTGGTGGAGGACAAAATCGGAGCCATCCACGGCGTCGCGGACAATGTGATAACTGCGGACATCCCCTTCGAAGAATTCGATCTTGTCCAGGAACGGCTTGATGTTTTCGCGCTTGCCTGTGGAAAAGTTGTCCAGCACCCGGACCGTCTCGCCGCGCTGCAAGAGCGTTTCAACAATATGGGAGCCGATAAACCCGGCCCCTCCGGTTACCAAGTACGTCGCCATAGAGTCTCCGCTTGAGTGGGCTATTTTCTTGCGAAAGAATTGACGATAAATAGCAAGCAATGAGGAAGTTGCGTCACCCCTGTCGTAAAGTATACTAATTTTTGGGAAACAATACAAGAGGATAGTGCGCCAGACGAGAAAAAA
>DAOQAG010000004.1:31112-129509 GCA_035353815.1 bacterium | reverse complement strand
GAGAGCAGGAGGCAGGCCTCACCCCCTCTCGGTCCCACCTGAGGCGCGCCGGGCGAGACGAGAGCAAGGCGGAGGTCCAGGTGGGGACGAGAGCAGGAGGCAGGCCTCACCCCCTCTCGGTCCCACCTGAGGCGCGCCGGGCGGGACGAGGTAGGCGGAGGTCCAGGTGGGGACGAGAGCCGGGGCGCTATTTTATCGCATCCACCAGATTATCCTCCATGCTCACCAGCACCGACTTGCCGATGGCGGGCACGTGTACGACGAACCACTTCTGCCCGCGCTGGCCGGTCAGCACCCCCTCCAGACCCGCCAGCGGCCCCGAAGCGATGCGCACCGCCGTCCCCGGCAGCAGGCCCGGCTGCACATCGACCTCCACATCGGTGGTCAGGATACGCCGGATCGCCACGATCTCCTCATCGCGAACCGGTGCCGGAACGTTGAGGAAATTAACGATCCGCACCACGCTAGGCGAGGTCTGTACCTCCCAGCGGCGGTTGTAGGCAATGCGCGCAAAAATATAGCAGGAGAAGAGCGGCTCCTCCACCCAGCGGCGGCGGTCCTTCCATTGTTTGAGCGACTTTTTCAGCGGCAGGAAATTCTCGATACCGGCCCCCTGGAGGCTGAGCATGGCCTTCTTCTCGTGCCGCGGCCGGGTGACAAAGGCATACCAGTGCGGTTCGGATTGACTGACGGAACTCATGCACGCCCCTTGCTGTTCGTCCCCTTGCGCCCGCTGGTGCCTTTCCCAGGCTTGCCGCTCTTGTCCTTCTCGCGGTAATATTCGCTGTTATAGTAGTGCTGGTAGTACGAGCCATAGACCTGCTCGGTCGCAATGCCATTGAGGATCGCCCCGAGCACCGGAGCGCCGACGCGCTTGAGCTGTTCGAGCGCCCGCACGGCCGCCTCGCGGGCGGTATCCCCCGAGCGGATGACCAGTAAAACCCCGTCCATCATCGGCGCCAGAATCGCCGCATCGGTCACGGCCAGCGCCGGCGGCGCATCGATCAGGACAATGCTGTATTGCTCGTGCGCCTCGGCCAGGAGGTGCCGCATCGCCTCAGATCCCAGCAGCTCGGCCGGATTGGGGGGAATGACGCCGCAGCTGAGCACATGGAGTTCGGGCAGGACCTCGATTTCCCGCGCGGATTCGGCCAGCCCGGCGCGGCCCACCAGGATGTTGGTCAGGCCGCTGCTCTTCTCCAGCCCGAAGAGACGGTGCTGGATCGGCTTGCGCAGATCGGCATCGATCAGCAGAGTGCGGTTGCCCATTTGTGCAAAGGTGATGGCGAGGTTGGCGACCGTGGTCGACTTGCCCTCCTGCGGACCGCTGCTGGTCACGAGAAAGAGCTTTTTCGGCTGACCCGGGCTCGAGAACATGATGTTGGTGCGCAGGGTGCGGTAGGCTTCCGAGACCGGCGAACGGGGCTTGATCTGGGTCACCAGGCGCTCGTTGATCGAGCGGGCCTCCACATCGGCCTTGCTTTCTGCGCTCCGGGTAAAAACGCCGTTGGTCTGCTCCGCCTTGATGAAGGGGATGGCGGCCATCACCGTCATGCCAAGGTGTTCGAGGTCCTCCATGGTCCGCACCGATGTATCAAGGTATTCGATGGTAAAGGCAATGGCGACGCCAAGGCCGAGTCCGGCGATCATCCCGAGGAGCAGATTGAGTCCCTTGCGCGGCGAGACCGGTTTTTTCGGCTCGCGGGCCTCGTCAATGATGCGGACATTGCCGATCTGGCCGACCTCGGTGATGCGGGACTCCTGGAATTTCTCCTGGAGCATGAGATAGATCTTTTCGTCGACCTGGGCGGTGCGCATCAAGCGGGCGAGGGTGAGGCTCTTTTGCGGCAGGGATTCCAGCTCGCGGTTGTAGCTGGCGAGGATCTTCTTAAGCGCTTCGACTCGGGGGATCAGGGACTGGATGCCGGTCTCGACCTCGATCTTGCTGGAAAAGAGGGTGCCGGCCAGTTGAGCCGGATCGACGAACTCGGCGGCAGCGATCTTGGCGATCTCGTCGCGGAATTTTTGTTTGAGGGCTTCCACCTGGCGCTCGCGCAGCTGGACCTCGGACTTGTTGCGCTCGTAAGCGCCGATCTCGATCATGGAGGCCATATACGAGGCCAGGGCGGCCTCCTTCTCGGCGATCTGTTTTTTCATCTCCGCCAGATAGGGCTGGGTCGAGATGGTCTCGACATCGAAATTGACATTGCGCTGCGCCAGCTGCTGGTTTATATAGGCAAGGCGCTGCTTGTTGGCCTCGAGGTCGGTGGCGGCTTCGTTGTAAATGGTCTCGAACTCGGCGGTCTTGCGCACCAGTTCCTCGGTCTCGCGGTCCAGAGCGATGACCTTGGCCTCCTGCTGATACTGTTTGAGTTCCTCCTCCGAGCGCGCCAGTTCTTCGTGCATCTTGCTCATCTGCTCTTCGATGAAATTCTTGACCTGGCGCACCTCGGACTGGCTCTGGGCGCGGTTCATCTCCTTGTAGGCAGAGGCGACGGTATTGGTGACGAAGGCAGCCTCGAAGGGGGAAGGGGCGGAGACGCGGATCTCGATCATGTCGGTATTGCGGATGGGGGCGATGCTGAGCTGCTTGCGCAGCCTTTCGGTCACCAGATCGAAAAAGCGGGGGTCGTCCAGGGAGGGGGTGCCACCCTTGCCGAACCACTCCTTGAAAAGGCCGCGGCTGCCCTCGACGCCGGCACCGAGCAAACGCAGCTTGTCCGCATGCTCCGAACCGCGCAGCATGCGCAGGACGTTTTCCGCCAGGGTGCGGCTCTTGAGGATCTCCACCTGATTGTTGATCATGGTCTCTTTTTTCATCATGGTGGAGAAGTCGAAAAGGGACTGACCCACGCCGCCCTGCTGCTCGACCATGATCTTGGCGGAGGCCTCGTATTTGGGCTCGGCGGTGAAGGTGTAATACAGGGTGGCCGTCACCACCGCCAGAAAGGAGATGAGAATGATCCAGCGGCTGCGAAAAAGAATGCGCAGGTAATCACGGAGTGTCAGCTGGCGCTCCTGACGGGGCGGCGGGAAGAGCCGGAGCGGGGTGCCGCCGGGGTAGGTTGTGGGGGCGGATGGAGAATTCATGGCTGCCTGTACGTTAGCTGCACTCTGCCGGCATGCGAAGATTTTTTATAAAAGCATCTCACAAAGTCAAGGAGGCACAAAGATAATAACATTTAATCCATTGTTTTCTTTGTGTCTTGGCGGCTTGGCGAGAGCAACTGTTTTTTATCTCTTTGGTAATGTTTTCTTTGTGTCTTTGCGGCTTGGCGAGAATACCTGTTTTTTATCTCTTTGGTAATGCTTTTTTGTGTCTTTGTGTCTTGGCGAGAATACCTGTTTTTTATCTCTTTGGTAATGTTTTCTTTGTGTCTTTGCGGCTTGGCGAGAATACCTGTTTTTTATCTCTTTGGTAATGCTTTTTGTTTTCCTGGTGCCTTTGTGGCTTGGTGAGAGTAACGATTTCAATTATTCCGGTAAAAATCGACAAGCGCCCAGACCTGCACCAGGGCGGCGATGCGCACGGCGAAATCGAAAAACTGGTTAATAAAATGAAACGAGGTGCCGGAGACCACCACGGTATCGCCCGGGCGCAACACCGGGATCTGCGATACCGTCCCCTTGGCCAGGTACTCCTTGACATCGATCTCGAAGACCTGGGCCTTGCCCTCGCCGCTGCCGGGACGCACCAGCTTGATGCTCTTGATGCGCGCCTCCTCGCGCGGGCCGCCGGCAAAGGAGAGCAGCGAAATCAGATCGGTCTCGTAGGGCACCATGTACTGACCGGGCTTGTAGACAAAGCCCCAGACATTGACCGCCATCAGCACCTGGTCCTGGCTGCCGAGAAAATACTGCGCAGCCCGGGGCTGTTCGGCCGGAAGAGTCTGCTGCCCAAAGCCCGCCTGGACCAGCACAGCCAGCAGCACCAGCGTCAGCAGCAGGAAGCGCCGCATCAGCGCATGTCCACGATTTCGTAGCCCTCCGGGATCACGGGCTTGAAGCTGGCATCGCTCAAATTGGCGTTGAGATCGACATCGCGGACCTCATAGGTCGAGCTGTTGCCGTCCTGATCGGTCTGCTTGATCCGGTTCATCAGCAGGCTCTTCTGGTCCGCCCAGATCTCGACCTCCTTGTTGAACTCGTCCTCGCTGCGCGCGGTCAGGCGGATGTGGTAATGCACGGCCCCGGCGATAGTCTCGGGCGGCAGCAGCTCGCTCTTGTAATTGTCGATATAATTCTGCAGAAAGGATTTGAGGAAGGGATTATCGCCATCACTCTCCGAGGCATCGTCGATGATCACCTGGTTGTTGCCGTGCGGCATGGTCCAGATGGTCTTGCCATCGGTGATGATCGTCTGGTCGTTGTTCTCGATCTTGAACTGCACGCCGTTGCGAGTGCAGAGATGTCCCTCAAAGACCTGGGTCTCGTTGGCCAGCTCCCAATGAAAGGTCTGCGAGTAATCGGCGCAGACGTTTTTCATGCCTTCATATTTTTTCTGGATCCTGCCCAGCACGTCGCCCGCGGTTTGCGCCGCGGCGAAGGTGCTCATGGCCAGGATCAGCACCACGGCGGATTTGCTTCTCATGCTCCATCCTTATTCAAGTACAGGGTTCATTCCTGTCGTTATACGTTGCGGCGGCGCCTTCGTTCCCGCCACGGGCGAGAATTTCGGGCCAGCCAGCCCGAAGCGCAGAGTTGCAGTTCGCCACCGCGTCCGTCCCGAGCGGGCCCGAGGCGCCGGTGTACATCCAGCAGCGCCCGACTAGAATTCCTCCTCCGTGTCATTCTCGCTGTCGCCGGGGAGGTTCTCGAGATCCTCGGGGCGCAGCAGCACCTCGCGCGCCTTGCTCCCTTCGAAGGGGCCGACCACGCCGGCCATCTCGAGCTCGTCGATGAGCCGGGCGGCGCGCGAATAACCGACCTTGAGGCGGCGCTGCAGGATGGAAACCGAGCCCTGGCCGGTGCGCACCACGATGCGCATGGCTTCGTTGAAGAAGGGATCGCGGCGGCCATTGCCGGCTGCACGCTCGCCATCGCCTCCGCCCGCCTCCTCATCGATAAAAGCGGGCAAGGGCGTCTTGACCACCGGCGGCTGGGTATGGATGTGGCCGAGCACCCGCTCGATCTCCTCGAGGCCGATGTAGGCGTTGTGGATGCGTATCGGCTCGGCGCTGCCGGGCGGCAGGAAGAGCATGTCCCCCTTGCCGAGCAGTTTCTCGGCGCCGTTCATGTCAAGGATGGTGCGGGAGTCGACCTTGGTGGCCACCTGAAAGGCCATGCGCGCCGGGAAATTGGCCTTGATGACGCCGGTGATGACATCCACCGACGGGCGCTGCGTGGCGACGATGAGATGGATCCCGACGGCGCGCGACATCTGGGTGAGGCGGGCGATCGGCTCCTCGACATCCTTGGAGGCGCTCGAGGTGAGCATCAGGTCGGCGAGCTCATCGACGATGATCACCAGATAGTGCAGCGGCGGCGCCACCGCCCCGCTCTCGGTATGGATGCGCCCCTCGCTGACGCGGACGTTGTACTCCTCGATGTTGCGCACGCCGGCGGTGGCGAGCATGTCGTAGCGCCGCTCCATCTCCTGCTCGGCGGAGCGCAGCACGGCGATGGCGCTTTTTGCGCTGGTCGCCACTTTCTCGCGCACCCCCTCGACGTAGGAGAGGTGATAGGGATGGAGGCGGCTGTAGGTGGAGAGCTCGAGGCGCTTGGGATCGATCAGCACCAGCTGCACCTGGGCGGGATGGGCCTTGTAGAGAAAGCTGGTGATGATGGTGTTGAGGCAGACGCTTTTACCCGAGCCCGTCGAGCCGGCGACCAGCAGATGCGGCATCGAGGCGAGGTCGGTGACATAGGGTGCGCCGGAGATGGTCTTGCCGAGTCCGATGCTGAGCGGGGATTTCGCCGACTGGAACTCGGTCGAGGCGAGGATCTCGCGCAAATAGACCATCTGCGGCTTGTCATTGGGGATCTCGACGCCGATGGCGTTCTTGCCGGGGATCGGCGCTACGATGCGGATGCGTTTGGCGCGCATCGCCATAGCCAGATCATCGGCCAGGCCGGTGATGCGGCTGACCTTGATGCCCGGCGCCAGCTCCATTTCATAGCGGGTGATGATCGGGCCGGGATGGATCTCGGTAACCCACGCCTGGATATCGAAATCGGCCAGCTTGGCCTCGAGCATCTTGGCATTGGCGCGTAATTCATCCTCGGAGACCGGCTCGACCGTCTCCTGTGGCTGCTGCAGCAGGTTCAGCGGCGGAAAGGTGTAGGGGCCGCCGGGTTTGATCGCCGCGGCCAGTTCGTCCTCTTCCCCAGCCTCCGTCTCCTCCACCCCGTTCTCATCCGCCTGCCAGGGCACCTCGTGCGGCTGCACGGCGGCGGGACGCGGCGGCGCAGCCACCCGTACCGGCGGACGCTCCTCCTCCCCCTCATCGGCGATATCGATCGGCAGCGGCCGGGCCACCACCGGGCCGCCGGGATCCGGATTGGCGGCACGGAAGCGCTTGACCGCCACCTCCGGCTTGCTCCGGACGCCGCGCATGGAGCGGATATTCTGGCTGATGCGCACCCCCAGGCGCGAAAAGCCGGCGGAGAGATTGGCATAGAGCTCGCGCAGGGAGAAGGAGGTGAAGACGATGATATTGATCACCGTCAATCCAGCCAGGACGATCACCACGCCGGGGACGCCGATCAGCTTGCGCAGCAGGGTCGCCAGCAATACCCCGATAAAGCCGGCAAACTCATAGGCCTGATCGGTCGAACTCTTGACATAAAACCAGGTCGCGAACCCCATCGAGATATAGAGGGCCATGAGAAAGGTGAACCAGGCCCAGCGCCGCAGCGGCACGGTTTGCCGGCCGAGCAGCTTGAAGACCCCCAGAGCGATGAGAATGAAGGGGAGGACGACGACCGGATAGCCTATGGTGCCGTGGATGAGGGCCCAGGAGAGCCAGGCCCCGGCGATGCCGAGCTGGTTCTTCACCTGATAGGCATTGATCCCCTGCGGGTTCTCGTTCTGATAGGTCAGCAGGCCGATGGCCAGCAGCAGACCGAAGAGGATCAGCAGAATGCCGAGCAGCTCCTCGCTCTTGCGGGCATCGAGCAGCGGTTCCGCTTTTACCGGGATTTTTTTCTTGACGCGTTTGGCCATGATTCCAGGGGTCCGTGCTTATTTCCGGTAAAAAGGCGTTTCGCAAACCGTGGCCGGCATGCGGGTGTTGCGGATTTCGATCTCGATCGGCGTGCCGACTGCGGCCATTCCGGCCGGGACGTAACCGGTGCCGATCCCCTTTTCGAGGCTGGGCGAGAAGGTGCCGCTGGTGACCGTCCCGATGCGCTGGCCATCCTTCCAGATGGCATAGCCGTGGCGGGGGAAAGCCTTGCCGGGCATGTCAAAGCCGATCAGCTTGCGGGTCAGGCCCGCGGCCTTGGCGGCCAGCAGGGCCTCGCGGCCGATGAACTCGCCCTTGTTGAGTTTGGTGATCCAGCCGAGACCGGCCTCGAGAGGATGCGTGGTCTGGTCGATATCGTTGCCATAGAGGCAGAATTTCATCTCGAGGCGCAGGGTGTCACGCGCGCCGAGCCCGACCGGCTCGATGCCGAACTCCGCGCCGGCCGTCATCACCGCTTCCCAGACCTTGACGGCATGGCGGTTCTCAAACATCAGTTCGTAGCCGACCTCGCCGGTATAGCCGGTGCGCGAGATCATCATCGGCACGCCGGCGGCTGCGGACTCATCCAGCCAATAATACTCGAGGGCGTTGAGGTTGAGGGTGGTCAGTTTTTGCAGAATCTGCGGCGCCATCGGTCCCTGCAGGGCGAGCAGCGAGAGTTTGTCGCTCTCGTTGGTCAGGGTCACGCCGTCGATGAGGTGGCTGTTGGCCCACGCCCAGTCCTTCTCGAGATTGGCGGCATTGACGACCATCAAATAATGATCGGGAAAGCGGTAGATGAGGAGATCATCGACGATGCCGCCATCCTGGTAGCACATTGCCGAATATTGTACCTGCTTGACCGCCAGTTTGCTGACGTCATTGATGGTGATCTTTTGCAGAAAGGCCTCGGCATTGGGGCCTTTGACGAAGAACTCGCCCATATGGGACACGTCGAAGAGCCCGGCCGTGGTGCGGACGCGGCGATGCTCGTCGATGATGCCGCGGTACTGGATGGGCATATAGTAGCCGGCGAACTCGACCATTTTGCCGCCAGCCTGGACATGGATGTCGTATAACGCCGTTTTTCGGGATTCCAAAGCGCCTCCTGAAGCCCCAAGGGGTTGGATTAGGGTGAGGAAATTATCTTTCAATCTGAAAATTAACATTTATTTGCGAGATGTGCAAGAAGTATTTGCCGGGCCGGCCGCACGGGAGCGAACGGGGGCGGGAGTCAGCGGGGCGGGAACGAACGAGGGTGGGCAGACTTTCGCCGGGTGGGAGCCAGGGCCTTTCGCCGGGTGGGAGCCAGGGGAGGGACCGGGTGGGAGCTAGGGAAACGGTGGGAGCCCGACAGCTCCCACCCGAACCAGGATCAGAAAATATTCGAAAAATCATTAAAGATCACAAACAGCATCAGCGCCAGCAACAGCGCCATGCCGACCTGCTGCACGATCAGACGCACGCGGGTCGAGATCGGTCGGCGGATCACCCCCTCGATCGCCAGCAGCAGCAGATGGCCGCCATCGAGGCCGGGTACGGGAAAGAGGTTGATGATGCCCAGGTTGAGGCTGAGCAGCGCCATGAACATCACCAGACTGCCGAATCCGGCCTTGGCGGTCTCGCCGGTCATCTGCGCGATCCGCACCGGTCCCGCCAATCCCTCCTTGACCGAAACATCCCCGGAAAAGAGCATCCCGAACGAGCGGAACATCATCCGCGTCAGGTTCCAGGTCGACTCCCAGCCAAGGGTGATGCCCCGGAAAACGCCGGGGCGGACATTGATGGTCTTGGCATCGATACCGACCAGGCCGTAGCCGAGCATCTTGTCGAGTTTGGGGGTGATCTGCGCCGACATCGGCGCGCCATTGCGCTCCCATTCGATCAGGATCGTCTTGTCGGGCGAGCCGTGGATGATCTTGATCAAATCGTCCCACTTGGCGATGGGGGTGTTGTCGATCCGCACAATGCGGTCGCCGGGCTGGATGCCCGCGATCTGCGCGGGCATCTTGTCCATGACGCGGCCGACGACGGGGCCGACCGGTTCCGGCACGCCGGTGACAAAGACGCTGACCGTGAAGACGATAATCGTAAAGATCACATTGAAGGCGGAACCGGCAAAAAGCACGATAGCCCGGATCCAGAGGGGCTTGGACATGAATTCCCAAGGCTCGCCCTTGACGCCCTCCGTGTCCATGGTCTCATCGATCATGCCCGCCATTTTGACATACCCGCCCAGGGGCAGGGCTGAGAGGCAATAATCGGTGTCTCCGATCTTTTTGCCGAAAAGGCGCGGTGGAAAGCCGATCGAAAAACGCTCGACGCGGATGCCCGAGAGCTTGGCGGTGATAAAATGGCCGAACTCGTGCACCAGGATAAGGATGCCCAGCACGACAATGAAGGGCAGCAGATAGGTGGTCATCAAACTCATAATCAATACCATGGGAACTCCCTTTATCTAACCGGTCTATGTTGTAAAGCGGGCTACGAAGTCCCGCGCCCAGCGGTCGGCTTTAAGCAGATCGGCGGCCGCGGGCGCGCTTTGCAGCGCGTGGGCCTGCAGGGCTCGGTCGATCAGCCGGGTGATGTCGAGAAATCCGATCCGCTTGTCGAGAAAAAGATGCACCGCCGCCTCATTGGCGGCATTAAGCACGGCTGGGGCGGAGCCGCCGGCGGCCAGGGCCGCGCGCGCCAGCGCCAGGGCCGGGAATTTGTGCTCGTCGGGACGGGCGAAGGTGAGCTGCGGCAGATCGTAAAAATCGAGCCGGGGGAACGCCGAGTCGAGGCGCTCCGGCCAGGTCATGGCCAGCTGGATCGGCACGCGCATATCCGGAACGCCCAGCTGCGCCTTGACCGATCCGTCATGAAAGGCGACCATGGAGTGCACGATCGACTGCGGGTGGAGGACCACCCGGATCCGTTCAGCCGGCACGCCAAAGAGCCAGCGGGCCTCGATAATCTCGAGCCCCTTGTTCATCATCGTCGCCGAATCGATGGTAATCTTGCGGCCCATGTTCCAGTTCGGGTGCTTCAGGGCCTGCTCGACCGTGACCGTCCCCATCTCCTCCGCGGGCCAGGTGCGAAACGGCCCCCCCGATCCGGTGAGGAGGAGTTCCTCCACCGTCTTGCGTTCCTCGCCCAGAAGGCATTGAAAGATGGCGCTGTGTTCGCTGTCAATGGGGAGGATCGCTGCGCCATGCACGGCAGCCGCATCGGTTACCAGGGCGCCGCCGATCACCAGCGCCTCCTTGTTGGCTAGGGCCACCGTGCGCCCGCGTTCCACCGCCGTCAGGGTGGGGATGAAGCCGACCGCTCCGACCACGGCATTCACGAGGAGGTCGTAGTCAAGCTCGGCACAGAGGCGGCGCAAGGCCTCCGGCCCGGTCCAGAGTTCGATCCCGAGCGTTTTGAAGGCCTGGCGTTGTTCGTCGTCCGGCACGGCGCCGGTGACGGCAACGATCGCGGGGCGATGCTGCGCTGCGAGGCGCAGAAGATGGTCGATCTGCTGGTGGGTCGTCAGGGCGAGCACCTTGAAGTGATCCGGTTTTTGTTCGACCACATGCAGAGCGTTGAGGCCGATCGAGCCGGTGCTGCCGAGGATGACGATCTTTTTTTCAGCCATGGGGCTTGTCCAATGCCGTTTGGTTCCGGAATACGGCGGTCAACCGCGTCGCCTCCTGCTCCTCCTCCCTGCTCAGTGCCGAATCGGAAAAATCGATGTTCCAGCGGGCGGCGAAGCCGGCGCGCAGGGCGGCGGCCACCTGGCTGCGGCTCAAGGGCACCGGAGTGATATCATTGAGGCAAAGGGTTTTCTCCTGCATAAAGCGGCGCGCGCGCTGCTGCCACGCCTCCTCTCTCCTGCTCAGATAGTCCACGAGGCGGAGGTGCGCCGCGCCGAGAAGAATCGAGCCGTGCTGCAAGGCGACGGCGCCGAAGCGGCGTTGGGCGCTGCCCACCAGTTTCCGGCCGCCGCGGCCCAGCTCATACTGGATCGAGGAGGCGAAACAAAGGCGATCGAGTCCGCCGGATACGCCAGGCGCGAGGGTCCGGGAGCCTGGCGCGAACTCGAGGGGCGCGCCGAGGAGCTCGAGGGCCGCGCCCAGACCGGCGCTGATGCGCTCATAGAGCGTCAAAATGCGGGCGTCGTAGAGGCGGCTTGCGGGGCCGAGGATGACCGCATAGGTCACCTCATCGGCGTGGAGCACGGCGCGGCCGCCGGTGGGGCGGTAAACCACGTCGATGCCGTCGTGGCGGCACTTGTCCAGATCGAGGTCGCCGAGGCGCTGATGATGGCCGAGGGAGATGGCGGGAGGATTCCAGCCGTAGACGCGCAGCACGGGAACCCCGTCGTGAGCGCTGGCCAGGGCCGCGTCAATGGCCATGTTCGCATAGCCGTCCGCGCTGCCGCTGTCCATAAAGCGCCACTGTTCCACCCCGGTGCTGCTCCCGTTCAATGCAAAATACCGCGATCGGCCGATTCAATGAAGCGGAGGATGTTGTCGATTTCCGGGATGATCGCCATCTCTGTCTTGATGCGCTCCACGGCCTGGCTGACGTTAAGTCCCGAGCGGTAAAGGAGGCGGTAGGCGCGTTTCAGCTGCAGCAGGGTCTCGTTGCTGAAGCCGCGCCGGCGCAGGCCGACGGAGTTGAGGCCGCAAAAGCGCAGCGGCTCTTCGGAGGCCAGAATATAGGGCGGCACGTCCTGGATGACGCGGAAGCCGCCGCCGACCATGCAATGCTGGCCGACGTGGCAAAATTGATGGACGGGGGTCATGCCGCCGATGATCGCCCAGTCCTCGATGGTGACATGGCCGCCGAGCTGGACGCCATTGGACATGATGACATTGTTGCCGACCGAGCAATCGTGCGCCACATGGGTGTAGGCCATGAGCAGGCAGTTGCTGCCGACCGAGCTCTTGCCATGCGCGGCCGTGCCGCGGTTGAGGGTGGCGTATTCGCGGATCGTGGTGTTGTCGCCGATCTCGAACAGGGTCGCTTCGCCGCCGAACTTGAGGTCCTGCGGCAGCGTGGCGACGACGGCGCCGTTATGGATGCGGCAGTTCTTGCCGATGCGCGCGCCATTGGCGATCAGGGTGCGGGGGCCGATGGTCGTCCCCGCACCGATGGTCACATCGCCTTCGACGATGGCGAAGGCGCCGATCTGGACATCATCGTCGAGACGGGCTTGTTTGTCGACCAGAGCAGTGGGATGGATATCAGTCACAGAATAAGTCCTCTTCAGGCAGTATTCAGCTCTACCGGTTGGCTACTCCGGCACGGATTCGCCGCTCTTGCGATCGACGATAGCGGCCATAAGTTCGGCTTCACAGACCAGTTCGTCATCGACGAAGGCGCGCCCGGCCATCTTGCACATCGAGCGCCGCGTTGCGGTAAGCTCCACCTCGAAGCGGAGGGTATCGCCGGGGACAACCGTCTTGCGGAAACGGACATTGTCGATGCCGGTGAAATAGACCAGTTTGGCGGTCGGGTCGGTTTCGGTATTGAGCAGCAGGAGGCCGCCGACCTGCGCCATCGCCTCGACGATCAGCACGCCGGGCATGATCGGCTTGCCGGGGAAGTGGCCCTGGAAGAAGGGCTCATTGATGCTGACATTCTTGATGCCGACGACGTGTTCCTCGGGGACGAGATCGATGATGCGGTCGACGAGGAGGAAGGGATAGCGGTGCGGCAGGATCTTGAGGATAGCCTCCTGATCGAGAAAGACCCCGCGGTTATCGCTCTTGAATTTGGAGCGGATCAGCTTCTTTTTGTACTCCTTGCGGATCAGCTTGACCAGTTCGGCATTGGCGGCGTGACCGGAGCGGGCGGCCATGACGTGGGCCTTGAGCGGCATGCCGAGCAGGGCGAGGTCGCCGATGAGATCCAGCGCCTTGTGGCGCACCGGTTCGTTGGGGTAGCGCAGGGTCTTGCCGTTGAGGATGCCATTGGTGGAGAGGGTCACCTTTTCGTCGATCTCGAAGAGTTCGCGCAGCCCGCCGAGTTCATCCTCGCTCATATCGCGGTCGATGATGACCACGGCATTGTCGAGGGCGCCGCCGCGGATGAGATTGGCCTTGCGCAGCTGTTCGACCTCGCTGAGGAAGCAAAAGGTGCGGGCGGCGGCGAATTCGGTGGCGAACTCTTCATAAAGCGAATACATGGCGGTATACTGGGTGCCGAGGGCCGGATTCTTGTAATCCACCATAAAGGTGATGCGGAATTCATCCGAGGGAAAGACGACGATATCGATGCCGCGGTCGGCGTCGCGATAGGCGATGGTCTTGTCGATGATGAGGTAATCCCGTGGCGAGTCCTGTTCATCGAATCCGGCCTTGAGCAGGATTTCGACGAACGGCAGGGCGCTGCCGTCGCCCACGGGCGGCTCGTTGCCGTCGACCTCGCAGATGAGGTTATCGATCTCGAGGCCGCTAACGGCGGCGAGGACATGCTCGACCGTGTGGACGCGGGCCTCGCCGATGCCGATGGTGGTGCCGCGGGAGATGTCGATCACGTGATCGACATCGGCCGGGATGACCGGGCTGTCGGGCATATCGACGCGGCGGAAAAGAATGCCGGTGTTGGCCGGGGCAGGGACAAAGGTGATCTTGGTTTTATTGCCGGTATGGAGCCCCACACCGGCGTAGGAGACCGGGTGTTTTATTGTGCGCTGATTTTTTATCATTCATCCTCCAGAATTCCGCGCCGCACTTACGGCTGCGGCTCTTCGCTCCGGCCGCCGGTGGGGCGTGACAGAGCCTCGACCTGTTTTTCAAGCTGTTTGATGCGTTTGAGCAGCTCGGGAAGCCGCGCCACTCCGGCCTCCTCGCGCATGGCCTGCATGTGCGGCCGGGCCGGATAGCCGGAGTAAAAAACGCCGGCAGGGATATCCTTGGTCACGCCCGCCTGGCCGCCGAGGATCACGTTGTCGCCGATATGGAGATGGCCGGAGATGCCGACCTGTCCGCCCATGCGCACGTAGGTGCCCACCTTGGAGCTGCCCGAGATCCCGGCCTGGGCGGCAATGGCGGTATGGCAACCGATCTCGACATTGTGCGCCACCTGAATCAGGTTGTCGAGCTTGACGCCGGCATGGATGACCGTCGCTCCGAGGGTGGCGCGGTCGATGGTGGTATTGGCGCCGATCTCGACGTCCTCCTCCACGATGACGATGCCGGTCTGCGGGATCTTGTGATAGCGGCCCTCCTTGAAGGCGAAGCCAAAGCCGTCGGAGCCGATGACGGCGCCGCAGTGGACAATGACGCGGTCGCCGAGGCGGCAGCGTTCGCGCACCGATACATTGGCGTAGAGGATGGTATCATCGCCGATCTGCACCTCGTCGCCGAGCACCACGCCGGGATGGAGTTGGACGCGGGCGCCGACGACGCAGTTGCGGCCGAGGCAAACCAGCGGACCGATGGCGCTGTCGGGAGCGACGCGGCTGCCGGCGCCGATCACGGCGGAGGGGTGGATGCCGGCGGGCAGGGCCGGCGGGCCGCCGTAGAGGCGCTCGACCAGCTGGAGAAAGGCGTAATAGGGATCGCTGCAGCGCAGCAGGGTCTTGCCGCACCCCGGAAAATTATCGGCGACCAGTACGGCCGAGGCGGCAGTCTCTTGAATATACTTTTCATATTTGGGATTGGCGATGAAAGTGAGCTGCCCGGGCTGGGCCTCTTCGATCTTGGCCAGTCCGGTGATCTCCAGGGTCTCATCGCCGTCGACGACGGCGCCGATCCAGGAGGCGATCTCTGCGAGGCGAAAGGCCATCCATTGTCCTCAAGAAAGCTCTTTGTTGGATGAAACACCTGGGGCGAGCGACAAATTCCGCCACGCCGCTGCAGCAGCAGCTGCGGCAGCGGTCGGGCCCTAAACGGCGAAACACGGAACACCCGGGTGCGGGCCGCCGTCCGCAGGGGACGGGGCCAGCCCCGGCCAATACCGGGGCTGCGCATGGTTGGGTGCCCGTGTCACGTCAGATCCCGGATCGCGGTTGAGGGGCACCGCAGCCCGGGATCGGGAGTCTGTTACCGGGACGTCTTGGCGGGCGTCGCTGTCGTCTTGGCCGGGAGGCCCTTTTCGAGTTCGGCGAGGACCTCATCGGTCAGATCGACCTGCTTCGGGCTGGCGTAGACGATATTGCCGTTGATGCTGTCGAAGACAAAATCGTAGCTCTGCTCGGCGGCGATCTTTTTGATGGCGGCATTGATCTTGTCGAAAATCGGCTGCATCAGCTCTTCCTGTTTCTTGTAGAGCTCGCCATTCTGGCCCCATTTTTCCGACTGGTACTGCTGGATCTTCATGTACAGGGTCTGCAGTTCCTGCTGCTTCTCCTGTTTGCGGTCATCGCTGAGGAGCAGGGATTGGGATTCGAGCTGTTCGCCGAGGTCCTGGAACTGCTTCTGCATCAGTTTGGCTTCTTCTTCCCATCCGGCGCTGATCTTGTTCAGGCGCTCCTGGGCGTCCTGTGCTTCCCGGTATGTGGCGATGATCTTTTGCGAATTGATGTAGGCGAGTTTCTGAGCGGAAACCGATCCGGCGGCGAGAACGATTGCGGCCACGGTCAGAACAACCCATTGCATTTTTTTCACGATGACCTCCTGGTCTTGGGAATGTATTGGGGCATGGATGATGGATTTCAGTTAAAAGCTGCGTCCGAAGACGAAGTGCATTTTCCATTTGGGATCCGGGTTGCCCAGGGCATCGACCCGGTCGAATCCGTATCCGTAATCGAAGCCGATGATGCCGATCATGGGCATATAGACGCGGCCGCCGATGCCGACCGACCGTTTCATGGCGAAGGGGTCGGAGGTGCGGAAGCTGGACCAGACCTTGCCCGCTTCGGCGAAGAAGAGCGCGAAGATGGTCGGATTGGGCGCGATGGGAATGCGCACTTCAGCGGTGTATTTCAGATAGGATTTGCCTCCAGCTTCGATATAGGATGTGCTTTCGCCGAGCGGATCGTCATATCCGCGCAGGGGAATGGAGCGCGAGAGGCCGTCGCCGCCCATGAAAAAGTATTCGAGATAGGGGATGCGCGAATTATTGCCAATGGTCTGCATATAGCCGGCCTGGAAGCTGGAGTAGAGGACCAGTTTCCAGTAGGCGGGCATGAACCAGTCCATGCGGAAGGTATGCTTGTGGAAATCGACATTGCCGCCGAGAAAGGTCCCGCTCAGCTCGTTGGTGAGGGTGATGTCCGAACCGGCGGTCGGGAATTCGGGACGGTCCAGGCTGTTGCGGGAGATGATATGGGTGATGCTGCTGCTGGTCAGCGGCCAATGCTGGGTGACGATGCCATTGGGGTTGGCCGCGACATAGTAGGAATTGAAATCGGAAAGGGTGGTTTCATCGATGCCATAGATGACGTCGCTGCGGAAAAAATTATCCGGCCAGGTCATATCGCGGCCGAGGCGAAGCGAGAATCCCCGGCTTTGCTGCTTGTAGCCGTAGTAGGCGGCATCGCGCTTGGTGTCATAGACGGAGACGCCGGCGAGGGTCGGGGTATCGCGCAGCCAGGGTTCGGTAAAGCCGATATTGAACGAGCGGTAATAGCGCCCGAAATTCCAGTCGAAACTGAGGCGCTGACCGTTGCCGAAGAGGTTGGCCATGGCGAGGCCGAGCGAGCCGATGAATTTGTCGACCTCGGAATAGCCGGCCGACATGTTGGCGGTATCGGTGGATTTCTCATCGACCTTGAACTCGAGATCGACCTTATCCTCGTCGATGGGATTGACCTTGGGCTCGACGTTGCTGAAATAGTTCAGCATCCACACCTCGCGCTGCGAGCGTTCGAGCAGGGTACGGCTGAAGGTGTCGCCCGGCAGGATCTTGAGTTCGCGGCGGATGACCTTGTCCTTGGTGCGGGTATTGCCGGTGATGGTGATCTCGTTGATGCGGGCCTGTTTGCCCTCGTTCACGGTGAAATCGATATTGAGCGCGTTATTTTCGCCGACGTTCTCGGTGGGCTCGACCTGGGCATAGATATAGCCGCGGTCATAATAGAGGGTGCCGATGTGCTTTTGCAGCGCCTCATCGAGTTTTTTCTTGCTGTAGACCTCTCCCGGTGCGAAACCAAGGTTGGCCGTCAGCTGATCGTTGGTGAAAACGGTATTGCCCTTCCAGGTGACATTGCCGAAGGTGTAGCGGTCTCCCTCCTGCACCCAGACATCGATGAACATGTCGCTGCGGTCGGGACTGTAGTAGAGCGAGTCGCGCAGGATCTCGGCGTCGCGATAGCCGTGGTTGAAATAGAAATCGAGCACCTTGCCCTGATCTTCCGTATACTTGTCGCGGTCGAAATCGGCGCCCCGCCACCAGCGGTCCTCCTTGGTCTTTTTCATCTGCTTGCGCAGCCGGGCCTCGGAGAAATGGGTGTTGCCGTGAAAGTGGATCTTTTCGATCTGGACCTTGCTGCCCTCTTCGAAGACGAAGCGGACCAGGACGCGGTTGCTGTCATCCCGGCTGACGTACTGATTGGCCTTGATACGGGCGAGGAGGTAGCCCTTTTCCTTGTATTTATCGTAGATTTTGGATTTGGCGCGGCTGATCAGGGTGGGGCTCACCACCTGCCCGGGATAGAAATTGAGGAGGTTTTCGATATCCTCTTTTTTCAGCTTTTTATTGCCTTCGATCTCCACCTTTTCCAGGCGGGGATTTTCGGCCACCTTGATATTCAGATAGGCCCCGTCCGCCACTTCGCGGTCCACGAGGATCTCGATATCGGAAAAGAGCGAGAGCCGCCAAAGCTGACGGATCGCCTCCTGGATGCCATCGCCCGTCACCTCGCTGCCGACATTCAGGCCCGAGCTGAGACGGATCATACTGGCGTCGACGGTCTTGTTCCCCTCCACCGCAAGGCCTAGGATCTTGATCGAACGCTTTTGGGCAAAACCCGTCAGAGGCAAGATGAGCAGCAGCACGATGAAAAAGATGTTGTAGCGATGGTGCGAGAAGGTCATGCGTTCAGCCTTTTTCGGTTTAATCAAAACTTTAAAATTTAATCAATTCCGGCATTTTTGCAAAGACATTTTTTTCATGCCGGTTGATCCTGCTCCTACCCGGAAATTCGCGCCGCACCATCAGCCGCGCCTCCTCCCCGTTTTACACATCAAACTATTGTAATCCTGTAAAGTTCCTTGCAAACTGTGGCTGGCGGGTTCCCCAGGCGGAGGGCAGGGCGCAGAGGGCACGAGCACAGGCGGGCGGCATCCGGTTCAACCGGTAACCTTGCCGAAGCGGCGTTCACGGCTCTGATAGGACTCGATGGCGTCCAGAAACTGCTCATGCCGAAAGTCCGGCCAGAGTATGGGGGTGATATAAAACTCGGAGTAAGCCAGCTGCCAGAGAAGAAAATTGCTCAGGCGCAGTTCGCCGCTGGTACGGATGAGCAGATCGGGGTCGCCGATCGCTGCGGTCTGCAGGTGGCGGGCGAAAAGGGTCTCGTCGATCCGGTCGGGATCAAGACGCCCGGCGGCTACCTCGCGCGCCAGGGCACGAGCCGCTTGAGTGATCTCCTGCCGCCCGCTGTAACTGAGCGCGAGATTGAGCACCAGTCCCGTGTTCTTGCTCAGGCGCGCGATCACCGCCGTAAACCCGATCCGCGGGGTCAGGGGCAGGGCCTCGAGGTCGCCGATGACCGTCAAGCGGACATTGCTGCGGTCCAGCTCTTCGGTCTCGCGGCGCAGAGTCCGCACCAGCAGCGACATCAGGGCCGCCACCTCCGTGCGCGGACGGGCCCAGTTTTCCGACGAAAAGGTATAGAGCGTCAGGGCCTTGACGCCGAGGGCGCCGGCAGCTTCGACGACCGCGCGTACCGATTCGATGCCCTCCTTGTGGCCCTCGGTGCGCGGCAGACCGCGCCCCTTGGCCCAACGGCCGTTTCCATCCATGATCACGGCGACATGACCCGGCACATTGCCATGAGCCTTGATGCGATTGACACGAACCTGATCGATCACAATACGCTCGTCGTCCGATACAATGACTGCAACCGGCAAGCCGTTACCGGTACCGGCAGTGGTGCTCACGTAATAATAAACGGATATTTTGTCAGATATTCAAGGCAAAAAAAAGCCCCACAGCAGGTGCGGGGCTCGTGTGCGGACAGGCCGGTTACTTGCGCAATTGCTCGGCCTTGTTAAAAAATTCGGCACCCTTGGCCTGATCGCCGATATTGATATAGGCGACACCCAGATTGTAGTAGACCGCCGAGTTATCCGGCTTGACGGCGATGGCCTTCTCCAGGAAGGGGATGGCGGCTTTGTAAAACTCTTTCAGCTTGGCCACATCAGCATCCGTGACCGTCTGCTTGGCCGTCTCCTTCTCCACCAGGCTCTTGCGCAGATCATCCGCCATGGTCAAGTAGGCGTTGCCGACATTGAGATTGGCATCGTAATCGTCCGGGCTGAGGGAGATGACCTTCTGGAAGAGCTCGATCGCCTTGTCATAGCCTTTGTTGAGGTAGTGGAGACGGGCGAGATTGAAGATCAGATCCTGGTCAGTGGGATTCTTGGCCAGAGCGGTCTCATAGGTCTGCAGTGCCTTGTCGTTCTGACCGCTGAGATCGTAAGCCATGGCCAGGTTGGAGATGGCATCCAGATTGGCGGCATCAATCGCCAGGGTTTTCTGCGCCGTCGCCTCAGCCTTGGGGTAATCCTTGCTCTCCATATAGAGCCGGGTCACCTCGTTGAGGATGGAGATGTCCTTGGGGTTGATCGCCAAATAGGTTTCGTAGGCCGAAACGGCAGCGGGGGTGTTGTTGTTGCGCAGGTAGCTGTAAGCCAGGTTCTTGTAGGCTTCGACGCGGCTGGGGTCGATTTTGATGGCCGCACTGAATTCCTTGATGGCGCCTTCCACATCAGGGGTCTGTCCTTCCTTGGCATTGACCCTGGAGACACCCTGATTGAAAGTAGTGACCCAATACTTCTCACGGGTATTCTTGATCTGCGTCGCAAAGGTGGGAGCCAGGGCGGCGGACTGGTTGAACATCTCGTTCATCTTTTCCCACATGCCCTTGTTGCCATAGCCTTCGCCGAGAAGATAGCGCGCTTCGGCGTCATTGGGATAGATTTGCACAGCCTGTTCCAGCTGTTCAATGGCCTTATCCCAGTTATTCTGGCTGATGTAGACCTTTGCCGAGGTGACTTCCTTGGTCTGGCATCCCATTATGGTGAACAGCGCGACGAGCACGATCACCGGCAGGATGAGAGAGGAGATCTTTTTCATTGTCTATGCTCCCGAGAGTTAGGTTTGCGGATTTAATTAAATAATTTAGTATAAAAATAATATTTAATCAAGCTTTTAGTTCAATTCTCCCCAAACTTTCCTCGAACGGGGGCCGGAGGATCCCCTTCTCGGTAATAAAGGCATCGATGTACTTGGCGGGTGTGACATCGAAGGAGGGGTTCAGAATGGGCACACCCTCCGGCACCACGCGACGTCCGCCGCACATCTCGACCTCAGCGCCCGGGCGCTGCTCAATGGGAATGTGGTCGCCGCTGCGGATCTCCGCATCGAAGGTCGAGAGTGGTGCCGCAATATAAAAGGGGATGCGGTGGTGCTGAGCCAGGATGGCCAGGTTGTAGGTGCCGATCTTGTTGGCGGTATCGCCATTGCGGGCAATGCGGTCGGCGCCGACGATGACCATCTGCACCAGCCCCCGCGCCATGGCATAGGCGGCCATGTTGTCGCAGAGCACGGTCACGGGAATCTCATCCTCAGCCAGTTCCCAGGCGGTGATGCGGCTGCCCTGGAGCAGGGGACGGGTTTCGCAGGCATAGACCTGCACCTTTTTGCCCTGCTGCGCCGCCGTGCGAATGATGCCCAGGGCCGTGCCAAAGCCGCCGGTGGCATAGGCGCCGGCATTGCAGTAGGTCATCACCGCGATGGTCTGCGGCAGCAGAGCGGCGCCATGGCGGCCGATGGCCCGGCAGCGCTCGATATCATCCGCATGAATCTGCTGCGCCTCCGCCAGCAGCGCCAGACGGATCTCGCGCAGCGGCCGGCTGAGCAGACGCATCAGGGCGGCGCGCATGCGCTCCAGCGCCCAGAAAAGGTTGCGCGCCGTCGGCCGCGCCCGCCCGAGGGCCTCGACCGCCTGATTGACCCGCTCGAGAAACGCAGGCCGGTCGGATTCCTCCAGCGACCAGACCGAGAGAACCACCCCATAGGCGGCGGCGATGCCAATGGCCGGCGCGCCGCGGACATTCATTTCCTTGATGGCCTTGACAATGCCCTGATAGTCGGAAATCTCCAGCAGCACCAGCTCCTCGGGCAGTCGGGTCTGATCCAGGATCCGGACCCGGCCGTCATGCCAGGCGATCCCTTGCAGCTCATCCATGGTTGCGCTCCTCTCCCGCCGGCAGTTGGCGGATAATGGCATCGACGACCCGCCCGCTGGCGCCGAGATTTTCCTGGACCATCCTGAGGGCCGCCGCCCCGCTCTGCTGAACGGCCGGGCCCTCCCCCAGAAATGTATCGAGCAGTTGCTGCATATCCCCGGTCGTGGCGATCATCGTGCCGCCGCCGCAGCCCCGCAGCGCGGCGGCCTCCAGGGAATTGATGTGGCGCGGCCCGAAAGCCACAGCACAGCCGTGGGCGGCGGGCTCGAGCACGCTGTGCACGCCGGGGCCGAAGCCGCCGCCGACAAAGGCAAGGCCGCCAAGGGCATAGAGATTGGCGAGGAGGCCGACACGGTCGATCAGGAGCACGCGAAAGGGGCCGGCGTCGGCAAATCCGGCCAGGCGCACCCAGGAAATATCCGCCGCGGCCAAGGCCGTCTCGATGCCGCGCAAATGTTCTACGGTGGTCTCATGCGGGGCGATGACCAGGGTCATCTCCGCATGGCGCTGCAGTGACGCGATCAGGGCCGGCAGGATGATCTTTTCATCACTCGGCCAGGTGCTGCCGGCTACAACGCAGCGCTCCCGCCGGAATCGGCCGCTCGCACGCAGTGCGTCGATCTTGCCGTTCTCGAGCGCCCGCAAATTGACCTGGTCATAGCGGGTGTCGCCGCTGACGCTGATCTTTTCAGGATGGGGATAGATCCAGCGGAAGGGGGCAATGTTCTCCGCCGTGGTCACCAGGATCTCGGCAAAGCTGGCGTAGACCGGACGCAGCACCGCGCGCAGGGCGCGCACGGTGCGCAAGCGCTGCGGGGTCAGGCTGGCGTCGACCAGCAACGAGGGGATACCGCGGCGCTGCAGCTGCCGCTGCATGTTGGGCCAGATGTCATGGCGGATGATCAGGTGCACCGCGGGCTGGAGGATATCGAGAAACGCCCCGGTCGCCCGCCACGAATCGACGGGCAGATAGGTGAGAAGGTCGGCCTCGCGGTATTTTTGCGCGGCGTCAAACCCGGAGGGTGAGAAGAAGGAGATGGCGATACGGCAGTGCGGCAGGCGCGCGCGCACTTCGCGGACGATCGGCTTGGCCTGCTCGAACTCGCCCAGGGAGGCCACATGAATCCAGATGCGCGGTGCATTGGGGTCGAGTGCGGCACAGAGCGTCTGCAGCCGGGGCAGCATGCCGCGGCGGCCAGCGAGGCCTCGGGCTACCTTGCGATTGAAGAGGGACGCCAAGCGGATGGTGAACAAAAAGAGGGGGATGAATATCCCGTTGTAAAGCAGAACGATAATGGGCTGCATGCCTGTAAGGGATTGGTGGGGGATGATCATGCCTCCCCGGAGGGAGGCATGGCGGAATCAGTGTTTTTTACGGTACGCGCGCAGATCCTTGTAATCGGTGCCGATGACCAGCTCGACGTCGCTTTGCGCGGTCTTGCTCTCGATGACGAGGATACGGTCCCGGGAGACACCGACGATAGAGGCGATGCGTTCCACCTCCTTGTTTTCGACCTGGCCGCGGTTGATCAGGACTGATTTTTCATAATCAAAGGTATCGGCATTGCCGACGGCGACCACATTGTAATGCTTTTCCCGCAGGGCATCGGCGAACACATTGGCGACGCCTTTGGCGCCGCAGCCGTTGAGCACCGCGACGGAGGTGGTGCTGCTGTCCACGATGGTCGTGGGCGTGCCGGAGGGAAGAACAATCTTTTTCAACAGGGAAGCGATCAGGACCACATTAATGACTAAAAGCCCCCAAATGAGAATGTTCTTGCCGCCCTTTTTAAAAAATCCGGCGCCGGTACTGCTGCTCCGTGCCGGCTTTTGGCTTGCAGGCCGTCTGGCATACACTTTTCGCGAAACAAACGATCTCTTGCTCACAGCGGTGTTCCTTCCCATTAACCTGAATGCAATCGTCTGGCGGTCCCGCCCGCCCCCGGTACAACAAAGAATTGATATCAATAAAGATATAAAAATTAACGAGAAAAACAACAATAAATTTGGTTTTTTTGCACTTGTCGGGGGGCGCAGAACGGCGGAAAAGCGACGCCCGGCGCCGGGCTGTACCGCCTCGCAGGTTCCCGCCATCGGCCAGGCCGAAAAGACGTTTCCGGCGCAGGAGGGGCCGAAGAAGAGGGCGCGCAGCGCCACTCAGACGCCGGGGGGCTCGAGGCGCAGGTTGTCGATCAGCCGGGTCTGTCCGATATAGACCGCGAGCAGGGCTTGCACGTCCCGGGTGATCTGCTGCACCGGCTCAAGGGTGTCGGGATCGACCAGGGCGATATAGTCGATCCGGCTCGAGGCCATGCCGTCGATCAGGGTCTGCATCGCGGCGATGACCCGTCCCGCATCCTGTTCGCCGCTGTGGACCAGCGCCTCCGCCAGGCGCAGGGACTGGTAGAGCACAGTGGCCTCGGCACGCTGCTGCTCGGAGAGGTAGCTGTTGCGCGAGCTCAGCGCCAGGCCGGAGGCTTCGCGCACGATTGGGACGACTTCGATGGCGATGCCGAAGCTGAGGTCACGCGTCATCCGGCGCACCACCGCGGCCTGCTGATAATCCTTGGCGCCGAAAACAGCAACATGGGGCTTGACGAGGTGAAAGAGGAGCGTGACGACGGTAGTCACGCCGTCGAAATGGCCGGGGCGCGAGGCGCCGCAAAGCCCCTCGGTGAGCCTGGCCACATGCACGCTGCTCTGGAAATCGGTGGGGTAAAAATCGGCCGCCTCTGGAGTGAAGACCAGATCCGCACCCTCGCAGGCAGCGAGGGCCTGATCGCGCGCCAGATCACGGGGATAAGCGGCGAAATCCTCATTCGGGCCGAACTGGATGGGATTGACAAAGATGCTGACCACCACGCGGTCGGCCAACTGCCGGGCGCGGCGGATGAGGCTGGCATGGCCCTCATGGAGATATCCCATGGTCGGGACCAGGGCGATGGTCAATCCCTGGCTGCGCCAGAGATCGGCTTGTGCGCGCATCTCCTCAGGGCGTGTAACGACGGTAATGGCGGAATCGGACATGACCTGCTCCCTGTACTCCTAGTAACTCTCCTCGGATCCGGGAAAAGCGCCGCTGCGCACCTCATCCCCGTACCGGCCGCAGGCCTGGCGTACCGCCGCCGCCAGATCGGCATAACGGCGCACGAATTTGGGACGAAACTCCTCAAAGAGGCCGAGCATATCATAGGTCACGAGGATCTGGCCATCGCAGTGCGGGCCGGCCCCGATGCCGATGGTCGGCACCTCCACGGCGGCGGTGATCCGGCGGGCCAGTTCGGCGGGAATCTTTTCCAGCACCAGCGCAAAGATGCCGGCCTGCTGCAGCACCTCGGCATCCACCCGGAGCAGCTCGGCGGTGCCCTCCTCCTTGCCCTGCAACGGGTAGCCCCCGAAGCGGCGGACCGATTGGGGGGTCAAGCCGATATGGCCCATGACCGGCATGCCGGCCTGGACCAGGCGCTGGACCGTAGTGGCGATGGTGGCGCCGCCCTCGAGCTTGACCGCGTCGACCTCCGCCTCCTTGAAAAAGCGGCCGGCGTTGCGCAGAGCTTCTTCCGGGGAGACCTGGTAGGAGAGAAAGGGCATGTCGGCCACCAGCAGGGCCGAGCGCACGCCGCGGCGCACCATGCGGGCGTGGTAAAGCGCCTCGTCCATGGTCAAGGGCAGAGTGGACTCGCGGCCGGCGCTGACCTGTGCAGCGGAATCGCCCACGAGCACCACATCGATGCCGGCGTCATCCAGGAGCCGGGCGAAGCTGTAGTCATAGGCGGTGAGCGCGGCGATCTTGTCGCCGCGGCGCTTGAACTCGATCAGACCTGGAACCGTGACCGGGTGTTGACGATCCGTAGGCATGGCATGACCATTTTGCGTGCAGGCGATGAAGATCCAGAGACGCGGCCGGGTTCAGCGGTCGCAGGGTGTGCCGATCAGAAGCTGCCGGAGAGGGTGAAGCGGTTGAGCACGCCCAGGGCGCCCATGGAACTTATCGCATAATCAATGCGGTACTCGCGCCAGATGGCGCCGAGGCCCAATGCGGCACCGGCGAACCGGTCCCCGGACTGGTCGACATGCATCTCCCGTCCAGCCTGGTCGTAGCCGAGCCGCAGGAAAACATTCTCATAAACCGTGAACTCGCCGCCCAGGGCGCCGTGCCACTCCTCATCCGAGTATTTGTAGAGCTGCAGACTGAGCATCAAGGGTAAATGCGCGAGGCTCTTGGTGAGGCCGAGGCGGACCACCGTGGGCAGGGGATCCCGGGTCGACACGAAGGCGCTGAGCACCTTGCCGGCGTTACCAAAGCTGGCGCCGAGGGAAAGCTGCTGGCTGGGGATGCGGTAGAGTATGCCGCCATCGACGGCCACAGCATCCGAGGCATAGTCATCGATCGCCGCGCGGAGGTACTTGAGGGAGAGGCCGGCGTAGAGTTGCGGCAGCGGCTGCAGGCCATAGGCGCCGGTGAAGGCAATGCTGCCGGCGTGGAACTGGCCGAGATCCTGGTTGTCCTGATCGCGGCGGTCAAAATTACCATAATCCATATAGTCAATGGCCGCGGCGATCACCCCCGGCCCGATCCCGGGCTGGAGGAAGGTGATGTGGCCGGCATTGAAATCGAGGAGATGGTGGAGGTAGCTGAAGCTGCCGGAGCGGCTGCTGGTTGCAGCGATGCCCGCGGGATTGAAATGAAGGGCAGCGTAATCGGGGGTGACCGCCACCATGGCGCCTGCCATAGCGGCGGAACGGGCGCTGGTATGGGTCTTGAGAAATTGAAAGCCTGCAGTCCCGCCTGGAGTCGAAGCCAGAGCAGCGGTGCCAAAGACCGTCAGCACAATGGCCATGGTCCATTTTTTCATGATGTTTTCCAGATTCGGGTTCATCTTCGTGCCTCCACCCGCAGAAATGGCATGAGCCACCTGTCGGAATCGAACCGACGACCTGCTCATTACGAGTGAGCCGCTCTACCGACTGAGCTAAGGTGGCTTGGCATGACTTCCTGTATTTTAAATCCTGATAATTTATGCAAATATACCATTGGAATCAAGCAAAAAATGGCCCATTTGCGCCCGGAAGGCGCTTCTTCGCGCCGGGTACAACGCCGGGTAAAGAACGCCGCGGATGAGTGCCGCGGATGAAGGCCGGGTCGAGCGCGCCGGGTTCAACGCCGGGTAAAGAACGCCGCGGATGAAGGCCGGGTCGAGCGCGCCGGGCAGAACTTGCCGGGGGCTCGCCGGGTTCAGCGCGCCGATCCCTGCTGCAGATAAAAATAGACCGTCAGGCCGATGCTTACCACCACCAGGGCGACGACGATGGCCATGACGACCACCATGCCGACCATGGCAATGATCTCCGCGCCGGCCGAGGTGGCCTTGCTGCGCTTGTACTGGTCGAGGATGGCGTCATAGAACATCTTGCCGGCGAAAAGGATGAAGAGCAGGATGCCCAGCACCACGCGGCTGAAATCGATGGCCTCCTTGCCGGCATTGCGCAGCGGCAGCAGCAGCACGATCACAACGCCCCATTTGGCGAGCTCGATGAGCCAAGGTCCGATTTTTTTGAGCAGGGCCTTCAATAGCGGCCTGCCAGGTCGGGCATCCAGAAAGCATCGCGGATATGCTGCAGCCCGCCTTCACCCTGGCGCAGGTCGATGGCAATGACGTCGAAGCGGCAGTCCTGATTTTCACAGTGGTTCTGATGAATCCAGGTGAGGGCAGCGCCGGCGATGCGGCGCTGCTTGAGCGGCGTGACCCAGCTCTCCGGCCGGCCGAAGGAATCGGCGGAACAGGTCTTGATCTCGACGAAGAGCAGCACCTGGTGGTCGCGGGCGATGAGATCGATCTCGCCATGCCGGGTGCGAAAGTTGCGCGCCAGGATCGTGCACCCCTGCTGCTCCAGGTAGCGGGCGGCCTGATCCTCGCCGGCCCGGCCGACGCGCTGCTGCCGATTGGGTTTATCCATCTCTAAAGGTTCTCCAGTGCCCGGGGATGAAAGGAGCGGCGATGCACCGGCGATAGCCCGTAGCGGCGGATGGCGTCGATATGCGCCGCGGTCGGATAGCCCTTGTGGCGGGCGAAGCCGTACTGGGGATGGCTGAGGTGCAATTCGTTCATGATCTGGTCTCTGGTTACCTTGGCGATGATCGACGCGGCCGCAATGCTCATGCTCAGGTTATCGCCCTTGACGATCGCCCGGGCCGGTGCACCGCAGCGGGGCACCCCCGTGCCATCGACGAGGAGGAACTCCGCGGGCGGTTCGAGCCGGGCGACGGCGCGTTCCATGGCCAGATAGGTGGCCTGGAGAATATTGAGGCTGTCGATCTCCGCCGGCGAAGCGGCCCCGACGCCGACACTGAGGGCGGCGGCCATGATCTGCGCGTAGAGCGCCTCCCGGCGGGCGGCGGAAAGTTTCTTGGAATCGTTGATCCCGGGCAGGAGCGCGGCTTCCGGAGCAAAGAGGACCGCGGCGGCGACGACCGGTCCCGCCAGCGGACCGCGGCCGGCCTCATCGATCCCGGCGACGCCGCGGAATCCGGCGCGCCAAAGCTCCCGTTCATAATATAACCAATCCATAGCCGGACAAATTTCCTGTTGTTGGGCATCCAGTTCTGGTCTGCTTCGAGGTACCCTCCAGCCCTGACGAAACCGCTACGGCCTCAGGCAGCGCAGGGTATCGCCGTTACTGGCGAAGAGGACCGCCCCCGACTCGTCGGTGCGCAGCACCCGGGCGCCGGCGGCCTGCCAGCGTGCCACCACCGCCGCTGAGGGCAGGTGAAAAGCATTGCCGCGCCCCACCGGGATGATAGCGTAGTGCGCGGCCGTGGCTGAGAGCAGCGCCTCCGAGCTGGCCCCCGGACTGCCGTGGTGCGCCACCTTGACCACATCACACGGCAGCAGATCTCCGCAGGCAAGCAGACTGGCCTCGCCGGCGATCTCGATGTCGGAAAGAAAGAGAAAAATCCTGCGGCCATATTGCAGCCGGATAACCATTGAACCGTTGTTTTCATCCCAGGGTTCCCCGCCGCTGCCGCCCGCCTGCAGGATCCGCAGCCAGGCGCCCGGCGCCGGGTAGAGATCGCTCCCGGCCGTGCCGGCATGAACCGCCACGTTGCAGCGGCGGGCGAGACTGTCGAGGCTGCGAAAGGCCGGCAGTGCCGTGCCGCCGGGATGATAGAGCGTGCGGATGCGCCCCTGGCGCAGCAGGGTTGCCACACCGCCGGCGTGATCCGCGTGCGAGTGGGTGACGAACACGGCATCGAGAGCAGCAATGCCCTCGCGGCGCAGCCAGGGCAATATCACACTCCGGCCGCAGTCGAAACGGGCATTGGCATCCCCCGCATCGATGAGCAGGTGCACGCCGTTGGGAAAGGCGAGCAGGGCCGCATCGCCCTGGCCGGCATCGAAAAAAAGGATCCGCGCCTCATGGCGCGGGTGCACGGCTTCGCTCCAGATCCAGCCGTTCGCCACTGCCAGCATCGCCAGCAGCCAGGCCTTGGCCAGCCGCGGCCGCGGCCAGGAGAGCACCAGGCCCAGCGCCAGATACCAGAGGGCGAGCAGCCAGAGCGAGGGGGTGGCGATGTCGAGCGCCGCGCCCGGCAGCGCCGCCGTTCCCTTGACGAGGTGGATGAGCGCCTGGAGGAAGAGCCAATCGCACTGCATCACGATGAATCCCGCCCAGGAGGAGATCGCAGCGACGGTCACTGCGAGAAAGCCGGTCATGACGATCAATGAGGAGAGCGGCACCACCAGCAGATTGGCGAGAAGACCGTAGAGCGGCACGTTATTGAAATACCAGGCCGTCAACGGCAGGGTCGCCACCTGGGCAGCCAGGCTGACCATGAGCAGCTGCAGCGCCGATTTCCGCCAGGAATGGTCCCAGCGGCGCCACCAGGAAAGCTGCACGGCGGCCCAGCGGTCGAGGCGCCGGTAGATCAGCAGGATACCGAGGGTGGCCGCGAAGCTGAGCTGGAATCCTGCCCCGAACAGGTCGAGCGGATTGGCGAGCAGGATCGCCAGCGCCGCCAGGGCGATGGCGTTGACGGGATCGAGGCGGCGCTGCAGAGCCGGCGCCGCCAGCAGCAGGGCGCCCATGACCGCCGCACGCACCACCGGCGGTGCCGAGCCGGTGACCAGGGTGTAAATCCAGAGGGCCGCCAGCAGCAGTGGCAGCCGCGCGCGATGGGGGATGCGCAGAAGATTGATGCCGAGCAAGAGGGCGGCCAGGACGAAGCCGACGTGCAGGCCCGAGACCGCCAGGACGTGGACGACGCCGACCGCGCTGAACTCCTGCCGCAACTCATCGTCGATGTCACTCTGCACCCCGACCAGGAGGGCACTGAGCAGGGCGCGGCTCTCGCCGTCAAGAGTGCTGTCGACCACGCGCAGAATATGGCCGCGCAGGGGGCGCACCAGCAGCCGCTGGATCAGGGGGTCCTGGTCGCGTGCGAGCAGGAGCAGGCGCGCCGGTCCTGCCACACCCATCTGGCTGTGAATCCCCTGGGCGGCGAGCCAGGCGCGATAGTCGAAACCGCCGGGATTGCCGGCTCCAGCCGGCGAACGCAGCATCCCCTTGGCCACCAGCCGGTCGCCCTGCCGCAGGGTCAGCAGGGTATCGTAAAAGATGATCCGGGTGTGGCCGCGCACCGCAAAACCGCGCTCCTCACTCCAGAGCGAATCGGTGGCGAGCACAAAGAGCTGCCGGTCGCCCTTGCGTTCCACCGGCGCGCTGATGGTCCCCTCAAGACTGACCGGTGCGGGCCAATCCGCCATCCGCCGCACATCGTCTTGCGCCACCAGCTGCAGCGCGAGCATCAGCCGCAGTCCGCCGGCGCTGAAGCAGGCCAGCACCACCACCACGGTAAAGAGCTGCTCGCGCCGGTGGCGCAAGGCGATCAGGGCCAGAGGCAGCAGCAGGGCCAGAGCCAGGGCCGGGAGTATCCAGGGTCCTCCGGCGATGCGGGCGCAGGCGATGCCCGCAATGAAGGGCAGGAGAATTTTGACCGCCGGCTTGCCATGCAACCAGGGCTGCATAAAGGCCTCACCATGCTGCGGGAGCGGAATGACGCGCGCGTTTGCTCATCGCTGCCTCGGCCCTGGACTGCGGCGCGCAAGCGGCCGAGCGGCAGAGATCAGCGGATCAGGATCATTTTGGAACGTGCCGTGGAGATCCCTGCCGTCAGCTGGCAGAGGTAGAGGCCGCTGGGGAGGTCCACTCTGGCGGCAGCAGCATTAAAGGTGACGGTATGCGAGCCGGCGGTCTGCTGCTGGTCCGCCAGCAAAGCCACTTCGCGGCCGCGCACATCATGGATTGTCAGCAAGACCCGGCCCGGCTCGTGCAGGACATAGCAAATTCGGGTGGCGCCGTTGAAGGGGTTGGGGTAATTCTGCTCGAGCTGAAAGGTGCGGAGTTCTGCGGCGGCCGTGTTTTCCACGGCGCTGGGGCGCCCGTTATCGAAGATGGTCCAGTGCAGGGTGGTGTCGCTCTGCGTCGGGCCGAGACGCAGGATCCGCTCCGCCAGGATGCTCTCTTCGCCGTTGCGGCCGGCGTTCGCAAAAGCAAAGCGGTAACGCAGGGTATCGCCGGCCCGGATCTCCGCCCGCGCGATGCGCGCCACCCCCGACCAGAAGGAGCCGGCGGCGACGCTGTACGTCTCCCGGCTGAGGGGCTGGTCGAAGCTTCCGCCGGCATGGCAGCCGCGGACGGAGACAGGGCTGTGCACAGCCGGATCGAAGCGGCCGGCTGCGGCCGCTTTGGCCATGTTGACCCGAAAAAAGAGGCTGAGCGAATCCGGGTAGGGCGCAAAGGGCTGCCAGTATTGCAGCCGGGCCTCGCCGGCCGAATTGAAATACTGCAGGGGGAGAACGGTATCGCGGGTTCCGGCGACGAACAGGCGCTGATTGGCCGAGGTGATCTCAGATAGGACCACAGGTCCCTCCCAGCCGAGGCGCTGAAAGGTGGGCTTTTGGGCGGAAAAGCCGCTCCAGAACTTGAAGGCGAGAGAATCGCCCGGGTACATCGGAAAGGTGATCTGCCAGTAATCCCCGCCGGCGCTGGTCAGCCACAGACCGCTCTCCTGGTCCCAGGTGACGCGGCGGCCGTCGGGCAGGTCGCTGGTCGTAAAGGCACCGCTGAGAATGCCACCGCGGATCTGGGTCATGTGCCAGGGCTGAAGGGTGTCCATCAGGGTGCTGGTGTTGAGGCGCATCGTGACCTGGATGGGCGGGCTCGGGGTCAGGGTGGCGGCGAAGACCTCCATCGATGAGAGCACATTGCCCTTGAAATCGAAGAGGGCATTGTTCTCCCACGGTGAGCCGAGCCCGGGCACGGGGATATAGTCCGGCGCCCAGTAGACCATACCCCGGCCTCTGCGGTGCGGCGCGTCCTCGACAATTTGCAGCAGATCCTGGAGGAAGCTGCGCTGACCCTCGACAGTGGCGGGATAGCCGCTGAGCAGCTGGCTGCTGCTGCCGACGATATTGCCGACATTATCGGCCCACTGCAGGGTCCAGGGATAGGCGGTTTCCGCGATGACCAGATCCTTGCCGTAGCGGATGGACAGATCAGCAAGGTTGGCCTTGACCTTGTCGAGGCTGCCGTGCCACCACGGGTAATAGGAGAGCCCGATGATGTCGAAGGGCACCTTGTTGGCGATGAGCTTGTCGAAGAACCAGCGGCAGCGGGCGTTATCGCCGCCGCGGTCGATGTGAATCATGATACGGACCGAATCCGCTCCCGGGCCGCTCTGCCGGATGCCGTCGATCGCCGCGTTGAGCAGAGCGGCCAGGTTCTGCCACTGAACTGCCGTTTCAAAGCTTCCGCCCACACGTCCGTCATTCCAGAGCAGGCCGGGCGTGATCTCGTTCCCGGGCTGAACGATCTCGGGGCGGGTGCCCTGCGCTATCAGGGCCGCCATGACATTGCGCGAATAGGCAAAGACGCTGTCGCGCAGGGTGGTAAAAGGCAGGCCGGCCCAGGCGGCGGGCTTGGTCTGATGGCCGGGATCGGCCCAGGTGTCAGAATAATGGAAATCGAGCATGAAACGCAGGCCGCTGGCTTTAATCCGCCGCGCCATGACCAGAACGCGGGCGAGATTGTCGTAATTCTGCACCGGGGTATGCCAGAGCTTGAGGCGGACGAGATTGAGGCCGCGCTCCTTCATGATCTGGAGGGGATCCGCCGCGGTGCCGCCGGCGAGGAAGAGACCGCCCAAATCCTCGATCTGAGGGATGAAGGAGAGATCCGCCCCCTTGATGAAGGCGAGGGTATCCGGCGTCGCGCCGCGGGCCGCCGCGGCCGGCAAGGCCGAAAGGAGCAGAAACGCGAAAAACCATGTTGATTTGGGCATGGAGTTACCTGCAAATGAAGGGGATGCGGGCACCGGGCCCGCATCCCCCATAAAGAGAAGCACAACAGCGTGGCCGGACTCGAACCGGAGACCCCACCCTGCTGTTTTCCCGCGCTGCTCCCGGCGGAGATCAGCGCATCAGGGTCATTTTTATCGTCCGAGTCCAGTCGCCGGCGTTCATCCGGGCGAAATAGACGCCGGAGGGCAGCGAGCGGCCGTGGCTGTCCCGGCCATACCAGATAATCGCATGCGCGCCGGCGCTCTCCTCCTTGTCCAGCAAGCTAGAAACCAGCTCACCCTGCAAGTTGTAGATCCGTATCCCCACCCGGGATTTGGCTGGCAGCTGATAGCCGATCGCCGTCTCGGGATTGAAGGGATTGGGATAGTTCTGCAGCAGGGCGAACTGCGCGGGATGCATTTCCGGTCTGGTGGCCACGCCGGAGGGCGTCCAGAGGTTGGGGCCGATTTCGACGGGCAGGCTGCCATTGGACCAGGCCACCTTCGGGAAAGCGAATTCGGCCGGCCAGAGGATGGAGCCGTCGGCGTTGACCTTGTCGGGATGGATGAACTGGACATAGCTGCGGCCGGAAGTGAAGCCGCCGCCATTCTGGATCACCGCGCCGCCCTCGGCGGAGTAGTTGATGCGGTACGCCACATCATAGACGGTCGGGGTCTTGAGGGCCCAGGAGCCGGTATAGACGAGATCGCCGTCCGGATCGCTCAGCAGCAGCGGGGTATTGGTATACAATCCCTGCCCCTGAGTCAGGGACATGATGGCCCCATAGAGCTGCACCCAGACGGTGTCGATGCCCGGACGGAAGAGCGTGTTCGCAGGATTGGTCTCGACGCTGGTCGCCGGGGTCATGTCGACGCTGAAGGTGATGGTGATGGGGGTGGTGATGACCCCCTCGACCGGCAGCCCGCCGAAAAACTGGCAGTCAAAGCCGTAATCGCCGGGAATGAATTGCTCGACGGTGCTGCCAAAGGTGTAATTGCGGTTGCCGGTACCGGCGGTGTTGGGCTCCTCCCAGAAGTGAATGGGCGAGGTGAGATCGAGGCCGGGCATGTAATTGGGGCTGGCCGGATCGAGGCGCGAGTCATCCCAGAAGAGAACCGCCTTGTACTCCAACGCCGCCCCCGGGGCCTTGGTGAAGGATTCCTGCCCGACCCAGGCGGAGAGCAGCGGTACATAGTTCATTTCGATCGGATTCTCGATATCCCAGGCCTTGGCGCCGTCGATGACGATCTTTTCCCCAAGGCTGCGGCTGAACAGCCCGAGTTTTTCCAAGGCGTCGGTCTTCATCTGCCAGGTGAGCGTCGCGGTGACGATATTACCACCACTCGGCCGGGTGTTGTTAAAGTAGGCCCAGTGAATGGTGGTGTCATTGGCGGTTTTATACTGGAAATAGCGGTTGGGCGTGCTCTCCCAGACCGCGGTGCTCCCTTTTTTGATGACATACTTGAAATTCTGCCAGGAACCCACCGTCAGCGCCGATTTGGCGATATAGCCGGTGCCGGAAAAAAAGGCCTCCTTGTCGGCGCTGCCCGCTTCACGGGTGAGGGGAAATTCGGTATTCCACGAATCGGTGGGATCCAGCGGCGCGCTGCCGCGCACCACCACCGTGTGGCCCGAAGCGGGATTAAAATCGCCGGTTTCAAGCAGGGCGCCGACGTTGACGCGGAAGCGTACAGCCAGGGTGTCCTGTTTGACGGCGTAGGGCCGCCAGTACTGGTTCTGCTTGGTGGCCGTGCTGTGGTAATATTGCAGCTCGACCGTCGTGTCTCTGGCGCCGCAGACGAAGTAGCGGTTGTCGTTGCTGCTGACTGCATCCTTCGGAATGATGGGTCCCTCCCATCCCGACCAGAACGAGGTCCCGGTCGTCTTGCTAAAGCCGGTCCAGAATTTATACTTCAGCGTTGAGCCGGCCGACATTTGAAAAGTGGCCTCCCAGTAATCGCCGCCGATATTCTTCATCGTGATCCCGGTCGTCTCGGTCCAGGTCACGGTGGGCTGGATCGTACCCGAAACCTCGCCGCGCAGTTGCACGACATCGTTGGTCGATAAGGTGTCAAGATTGGTGCAGGTATTGACGCGCATCCTGACGACGACAGCCTCTGACGGAGAAAAGGTGGCGAGCAGGCAGCCGAGCGTCAGGACGAGGATGAGCCATCCTCTCCGCTCCGATAGCACTTGTTTCATGCAAATACCTCCAGTTTGAAATAGTGTGCACCGCGGTAATTTGAACTTGATAATTTCTGCGGGCCATCTGTGGGCGCAACAGAAATCCGGATTGCAGGAGTATGCACCGATGTAATTTAACCTGCTGCTTCCCCCCCTCCAACCTCCTTTCAGAATGTGAGGTCGACCGAAAAGTGATTAACCGCTCCAAGATACTTGAAATCCTGCCAGGCATAGCCGATGCGCATCTTGACGCCCGCAAATGCAGCCACATCGAGCCCGGCACCGAAGGTCCATCCCTTGCTGCTCTCCTTGAGCAAGAGTTCGCTATAGCCGCCCCGGAGCATCAGCATATTGTTCAGCACCGCGTATTCGATTCCGAGATTGACGCTCTGGGCATCATCGTTGGGATTGACCCCCTCGCAGGCGAGGGTGAGACGGGAGCCAGGAGAGAGGATCCAGTCCCAGGCCAGTCCGAGCCGCAGGATGATAGGCAGAATGAAATAGTCGGTCTTGAGCGCGGCGACGATCTCGTCGTTGTTGCCCTGCTGGTTCGGAGCGATATCGACATAGCTGTTGAGGTCCTCGCCTTGCATGCGCAGCCGGGTGCCGACATTGGCGACGTTGACGCCGAGGCGGATCCCCTTGAAGGGAGTGATAAAGAGGGTGCCGATATCGAAGGCGAAACCGCCGGCGGAGCTGTGAAAGATCTGCTCGTTGACATATTTCAGATTCACTCCGATGGAGAAGCGGTCGGTCAGGCTTCTGGCGTAAAGCAAGCCGACCGCGGTGCTGCTGGAGGTATAGGTCTCGCCGGTGCCCATCGGGGCGTCGAGGGTCGTGACTTCCATCTCGCCGGAGCGCAAGGAGACAATATCGATCCCGACGACGCCGTACTGCCGCAGGGGTAGTGTGAGGGCCACAAAGTCATACTCCAGTCCCGGCAGCCAATCGCTGTGGTGGATGAACAGCCCGTTCTTGTCCTGCCGGCCAGCGGCGCCCGGATTCCAGAAGGCGGCCGAGCCATCGTCAGCCAGGGCGGTGAAGGCGCCGCCCATAGCCGTTCCCTTGGTGCCGGCGGGGATGCGCAGAAAGGCTGCTGCAGAGGTGCCCACCCGGGTGACGCCCTGCCCCGTCGCAACAGTGCCCCATCCGAGGCAAAGCAAGGTCAACACTGCTGATCTCAACTTCATCGCAAGGACCTCTATTTGATGATCGCAAAATTGCCGGTTTTCTGACCCACACCCGGGGCATCGACATGATAGATATAGACGCCGTAGGAAATTTCCAGATTATCTCGGCTGAGCACATCCCAGATCTCGGTGCCGTTGTCCATGCTGGTCTCGTGCTCGAGCTTGTCCACCAGGGTGCCGTTCACGTTAAAGATGCGGATGGTGCACTTGCGCGGCAGGTTGGTGAAGTGGATTTCGCGCGGACCACGGCCGCTGTTGTAGGTATTTTTGGGTTCCCACGCTGCTGTGGCGATGTAGGGATTGGGAACGACGCGGATATCCTCGAGCTCGCGGCGCGCCAGGTCGTTGGAGATGCGCATCCCCTGCATCTGGAAGTCATAGCGATCGCTGGAGAGGAAGGGTTTCTTGAGCCAGATGGCGAGAGTATCGCCGGCCTGGGGGTTCTGGCCGCCGCTTTTGGTATTGAGAAAGAGCTGCCAGGTCCAGGCCAGCTTGCCGCGGCTGTTCTTTTCCAGCAGGAGGATGATGTCCGTTTTGTTGGCATCTTGGGGATCGACCGAGAAGCGGCCGTCGTTGCCGTCGAGTTCGGCAAAGGCAAAGTCAACGTCCCGCGCCTCCGAAAGGTTGCGCACCTTGAAATTGACGCTGCGGGAGCGCAGTTTGTAATAACCGATGGTGGTATCCTTCGAGGCGCTCATGCCGTCCGCGCCGACGATGAGCTGATAATCGCACGGGCGCCGCACCCCCTGCACGCCGATGAAGGTGACCGGCGAAAAGGAGTAAGGCTGTACCTGCGTGTGGTTCCATCCCGAGCGCTCGAGGTCGATCGAGACGCTCTTTTCATTCAGCAGCTTGAGCTGGAGGCCATCGAAAACCGGGATCTCGTCGTCCGCGCCAAGCAGGGTGCTGCGAACGATACGGGGCGCGCCGGCGGTGAGATCGGTGATTGAAAAATTCTTCGTCCTCAGCGTATCACTGTTCTTCGGGCCGGTGATGGTCGTATCCTCGAAGGTGATCTCGTACATATGGTCGTTAAGGATGACCGCAGGATCGATCACCGCAATGGTCACCGTGCCGGTGGCGCTGCCGTTGCTGTGGGCAAAGCTGGCGACCTCCGGCGGCAGATAGCCGGCGGCCTGAGCGGAGGGCCGGACGACGGCGACATTGCTGCCGGTAGTGATGGTGCCGTCGAGGGCGACCGAGATGCCGATCGGGGTTTCGGTCGGAGCGATGCCGGCGGCGGCGTAGCCAAAATCGTAGGCGGTGACCGCATAGTAGTAGCGCTGGCCGTTGATGACCCCGTCGTCGACAAAGGAGTGTCTGAGCCCGCTGTCCTCCCCGAGCCAGAAGCGCACGCCGCTGTACCCGACCGGATCGAATCCGCTGACGCCGTCGGCAAGATCGAACTGGGCGATGGGATTATAGAGGCGCGCCACGCCAAAACCGTCGGTGATGGTTTTGGCGTCGAGGAAAGCGGCATCGGTGGCGCGGTACACACGGTAGCCTTCAAAATCCTCGCTGGGGCCGCCGATATCGGCTATATAGCGGTCGACGGAGCGTTCGGCGAGGTCGTCCCAGTAGAGGGTCACCTTGCCGTCGCCGGGGACGGCCGTGAGAGTAACCTGGGTGGGCGCCTTGGCGAACTGATAGTCGGCGTCATAGGCCTTGCGGGCGTTGGCGAGCTTTTCATTGACGCTGGCGATATCGTCATTCTTGGTTTGGCCGCCGCCGGCGATCGCCACGGCGATGGCCATGCGCTGGCGCTGTCCCGGCTCCATGGGGAAAAAGCCGGAGGCGACAAAGGTGTCATACTCGCCGGTCGGGCGCGGCAGATCAAAGATACCGGGCGACATGAAGGTCTGCCAGAGATAGCGATCGGGCGTGGTATTGTAGGCGATGTCGCCGGCCGGGATTTGCACCGCTGAGGTCAGGCCGATCAGGTCGGTTTCGGAGACGTCGGTCTTGTCGATATTGGGTTCGCCAGGGAATTCCGTGCCGCTGCCACTGGAGGCGAGGCCGTCGCCCTCGCCGGGATCGCCGGTCCCCTTGACGCCGTCGAGTCCGAGATCGTCGTTGTAAGCGTCCCAGTCGCGGTCGTTGTCGAACTGATCATCTCGGGATTCGTCGATCATCGGCGCGACTGTGGCATAGCTTTGCGCAGTATTCTTGCCGGGGACGATCAGGCCGCGCTTGAGTGTATCCCCCGCATTGAAGGAGAGATAATTGATATACCGCACCGGACCTTCGACTTGGCGGATCTCGTCGTAGCGCCAGCGGTGCAGGGAGAAGGATTCATCGATCAGGCCATCCAGGTCGTCATCGCGGAGGTTGGCGGTGGTATCCTCCTGCAGCGAGACCCCCTCCACCGGCAGCAGGTACTCCTGGCCGAGGCTAATGACCTTGCCGCCGCCCGCGGGATAGGTGGTGATGCGGCGCTCATAGGTAGCCAGGTCGATTAGGACAATTTTATCGCCGGGGCGGAGCTTGCGCGCGCCAAAGTCATCATCGGTGAAATGGGGCAGCACCGTTTCGGTATCCACCCCGGGGGTATTGAGCAGGGCCGGGTTGTCGTCGGCATCGCCGTCGTTGTCGATGCCGTCGATCTCGTTGCCCGGGGTTTCGAGGTACTTGATTCCGGCCACGCCTACCGGTTCGCCGCCAAAGGCGCTGATGCCGACACGGTCCGAATCGGTGAGATAGGCGAGATCGGATTGCAGATCGATATAGGGCTGATCATCGGTGCCATCGCCGCCGACATAGTCGGCGAGAAAGATGAGGAAAGCGGTTTTAGGGATGCGTTTGGTGCCGTCGTTCAAGATGTCATGGATGAAAAAGATATTGTCATTGATGAGCACCTGGGTCCAGGCGAAGGCACGGACATCCATGAGCAAGCCGAGGCCGCGGCGCGAGGCATCGGTGGTATCGGGGAGATAATTATAGCGGTCGTAGAGATCGTCGGAGCAGCGGTAAAAGAGCTCCTGGTCGGCATTGAAGACGTTCTTGCCGAAGAAGCCGTTCCAGGAGCCGATCCAGCCGGGATCGACCGGGTCGTCCCATTTGTCGCGCCAGCCGTTTTGCGAAGCGGGCGGCCAGCTCCGCGGATTGTCGCTCTTGGCGACGGCCAGGGTGGCCTGATCCGGATTAAGATAGCCGGGTACTGGTTCCATGGTCCAGGTTTTGCCGGCCGGGCTGGTGCGCCAGGCAAAGACATTGACGATTTGCACCGGCGTTGCGGTGGCGTCGGTCACCTCGCCGCCGACCCAGATGCCGACGATGGAGATATAGATGCGTCCGGTATTTTTGGGCCATTCATAATTGACCGACTCGGCCACCTCGCGCGGGGCGCCGCTGTAGCCCGAATTAAAGATCGAAGTGCGTACGTTGTTGCCGTCGATGTTGGACCAGGCGCGGAAGTTGACATCGCCGCGCATTTTGGAGGGGGTGTGACGCAGCTCCGCAGGTGCCGCCGGGTCAGCCGGCAGCAGGAAAAGCCAGAGTACAAGTGCCAGGAGCGATCTGTTCTTCATGTAAAATTCCCGTTTGGTCAAAACGCAACGCGTTCAGGATCCCTGCCGCAAGGGGGAGGCCTCCTGCGAGAACAGCTGTGTCAGAAAATCATCCGCATCCCGAACTGAATGCGGCGCGGTTCGGAATAGTAATCAGGCCGGAGGAACCACGAGGGGTCCGCCTCCGTCGCCTGTGCTTCATAAAAAGTGTAATCGGGCTTGCCGCTGTCCGCCCAGATGGTGAGGGGATTACGGGCATCGAGCAGATTATAGACCCGGGCGAAGAACTCGCACTCCCGGCCGAGCAGGGCCAGGCGTTTAAAGGCATTGAGATCGATGGAGAAGCGCCCCGGCTTGATCCGGCTGTTGGTCGCCAGACCGGAGAGGACGTTCTGCCCGGTGAGGGTGCCGGAGATGATCTCCGGGGTATAGGGCTGGCCGGAGTTGTAACTGACGATGGCGTTCCAGCCCCAGCCGGGCTGCTGGAAGTAAAAGGTGAAATTGCAGGCGTGGCGCTGATCCCAGTCGAGGGCGGAGAGGCTCTTTTTGGGCTCGACCCCGTTGTTCAGTGCCAGGTATTCATCCTCCGGGCTCGAGTTGGTGCCCTGGACGATCTGGTAGGTGTAATCGAGATCGAAGCCGTAGCTGTTGGCGAGCTGCCGGGTGACAGTCAAAGCGATGCCCTTGACGTTGGCAAAATCGCGGTTGATCTTTTTGGAGTAGGTGACCCCAGTGGACCAGGTGGGGATGGCGGCGCTGGTTGAAATCCAGTCGCGGATGTCGCGGTAATAGCCGGTGACGTCGATGCCGATATGGCTGGCGATCTGCTGCTTCAGGCCCAATTCGTACATCGTAGTCCGCTGCGGCTTGAGATCGGGATTGCCGTACGGCCCCCAGATGCCCTGGCCCTCGCTCAGCTTGATCTGGTCGCCCTCATAGAGCTGGCTGTACTCGGGGATTTGCTGAAAGATGCCATAGGAGAAGTGAATGATCCCCTTGTCGGTGATGGGATAGCCGATGCCGAACCGCGGGCTCCACTGCGACTTGGCACTGGTCTTGTTGAACCAGAAGCTCTCGCGCTCGGCCAGGGTATAGGCGTTGTCGCTGGTCTGCTCGGCGATGCCGATGACGCCGTCGCCATTGAGATCCTTATAGATATGGCCGAGCTTCATGGGATTGTAGATATTGGGATCCCGGGGATCGGCGGGCACATGGCCGTTGGCGAGAAAATAGTCGAAGCGCAGTCCGACGTTGATGATCACATTATCATATTCGATCTTGTCCTGGATATAGGCGGCGAACTTGTCCGGCCGCCGCGTCATCAGGGCATGGTTGGAGGTGGAGATGTCGAGGAGGGCCGGCTTGTAGGGATCGAGCTGCAGGCCGCTGGCATCGGTGGCCGGGACCAGCGTCAGGGTCTCGTATTCGACGCGGTCGTGCTGCAGCTCGATGCCGGTTTTGGCCTGATGGTGCGGCGTTACCTGGCTGGTTAGATCAAGCTTGCCGATGAAGCTGCCGGTTTTGCGGCGCGAGCGGTAGGAATCGGTGCCCGCCTTGATAAACGCGTAGGTGCCGGCGGTGAGGGAGTCGGGATGAACATAGCGCGCATCCTCGGGATCGTCATAGAGGCGGGAGAGATCCTGATTGTATTTGCAGGAAAAGATCGCCTCGTAAAAGGTCTTCGGGCTGAGGAGATGGGTCAGGTTGGCGATAGCCGTCGCGCCGTAACCTCGGGCGCCGCGCAGCCCCTGGGGATTGAGGCGGTAGCTGTGATTGTACCAATGGCTGTCGTAGCTGCTGCCGAGGAGGTCGAATTTGAGCGAAAGGGGCCGCGAGATCTTGTATTTCAGCGCTCCCTGGCCGCTCCAGCGTTCGTTGCCGTTCATGGCGACCGGGCTGCTGTCGCCGTGGGCCACCCGGCCGTTGCTGGTGACCCGGCCGCCGGGCAGATAGGCGAGGGGACCGTAGAGCCAGCCCTCATTATGGTAGCGCCGGCCGGTGAGGAAGAAAGTCAGTCGGTCCTTGCGGATCGGGCCGCTCAGGGTGGCCTGGAGGTTATTCTCGGCAAGGGGATTGAGGTCGTCGATGTTCCAAAAGATGTTCTTGTGGCTGCTGACGTAATCCCCCGACCAGGCCTCCACCCTGCCGCTGAGCTTGCTGCCGCCGGTCCGGGTTATGATGTTGATGATCCCGCTCATCGCGTTGCCGTATTCGGCGTTGAAGGTGCCGCTCACCACTTGCAGTTCCTGAACGGACTCGTTCTCGACGGTGAGGGACTGGCTGCGGTTATAGTCGTCAGTAATGCTGATGCCGTTGACCATATAGGCGACTTCGGAGGAGCGGCCGCCGCGGATATGCAGTCCGCCGCCGCTGTCGCGGGTAATGCCCGCCTGCAGATCGATGATCTCGCCCAGTTCCTGGACCGGCATGGCGGCGATGCGGTCGGCCTGAATACGCGCCTCCGAGGAGGTGAGGTCCTTGCGCACCAACGGGCGTTCGGCGGTGATGACCACCTCCTGCATCTGCACCGCCTCCGCGGCCATGCGCAGGGAGAGGGGCGTGGTCAGGTCGGTGAGCACCTCCACGTCCCGGATGGTGACGCGCCGGTAGCCCATGAGGCTCACCTGGAGGGTATAGTGTCCCGAGGGGACGTGCAGGATCATATAGCGGCCCTCCGGATCCGATACTGCGCCGAGTGAGGTACCTTGCACGAGGATATTGGCGCCGGGAAGGGGTGCGCCGGTCTCCCGGTCGCTGATCACGCCGGCGATTTTGCCGGCGTTCTGGGCCCGGGCGGGGAGCGTGCCGAGCAGGGCGGCGCCCGTCAAGAGAACGATGAAGGCTTTTTTCATCCGCAGCGTCCTGTCAAATGGATAGTTTTCGCACTCTGTCCGCGAAGAGGCGGATCCGGGTCACGGACCGGCGCTTCGCCAAAAACTCCTTTGTATGTGCGCGCTGAAAAAACGGGCGCAGGCTCTTATCGATGTCGCTTCGCGCCTGGTCATAGGAGCGCGGTCGATCGTGCTCACGGCCCAGGCATTTGAAGAGAATGAAGAGGGAATCGATGCGGACCGGGCCGCACCATTGCCCCAGCTGCAGGCCGAAGAGCTCGTCCGCCCAGGCGCCCAGTTCCTGGCGGGTAAAGGAGCCGATATCGCCCAGTTGTTCCGCGCTCCAGCGGCGCACCGAGAGCTGCAACGCCAGCGCGGCAAAATCGGCGCCGCCGCGGAGCTGCCGGGCGGCGTCGCGGGCCGTCGCCGCATCGGGCAAGGCGATCTCGGCAAGATGAATGCGCGGCGGCAAGGCCCACCGCGCCGTGTCCCGGGCGAAAAGAGCGCGGAGAGAGTCCTCTGGCACCACCGTCTCCGCCTCCAGGGCCGAGGTCATCCGCCGGATCAGATACTCCCCGGTCTTGCGCTCGATCGCCACCCGGCAGGCCTCCTGGCGGTCCAGCCCCTCCTGCCGCGCGAGAGCGAGCATGTGGTCGCGGATCATCAGCCCCGCGATCCAGTCCTGGAGGTTCTCCGGATTGTGCACCCATTGCAGTTGTTCTTCGGTGGTAAAGGCAGCGCGCTCGCGCAGCGTTTGGACGCTCCATGGGCCGGCGCTGGAGCAGGCGATCTCCTGCGGGTCGAGCGCCGCAAGTGTATCCGGTAGGAGCATTTCGGCCTGGCCGGAGGAGCGGGCGCGGATCGCACTCCAGAGCTGCCGGAGCACGACGGGATTAAAGGTGATCTGCAGGGCCTGGCGCAGTGAATCGCTCAGGGCACGCGCGCGTTCCTTGCGCTGCCGAAGCGCTGCGTACTGCAACAGGCCGGGGCGTTTCTGGGCGTAGGCAGTTTCGCTCAGCAAGGGGGTGGTGACGCGATCCTGGAGCTGGATGATGCTGTAGCCCTGCGCGGTGCGGACCGGCGGCGAAATCTCGCCGGGACGCAGGGCGAAGGCGGCATTTTCGAAGGCAGGATCCATCTCGTCGACGCTGAACCAGCCGAGGTCGCCACCGGTCTCGCGCAGCCGCGAATCGTTGAAGGTGCTGCGCGCCAGAGAGGTGAACGAACAACCCTGCAGGAGAAGGGCATGGAGTGAATCGGCGCTGTGGCGAGAGGCGGCATAGAGGTGGCGGGCCCTGAGGCGGGTATTGAAGCGGAGGAAGTAGTCGCGCAGTTCGGCTTCGCGGACATGAACCCGCTTGCCGACGTGCTCCTCCTCGAAGCGGTCGAGCAGCGCCTGGAGGTGCAGGCGCTCCAACTCGTGCCGGGCTGGGGCATCCCGGTCCATGCCCCGTTCGCCGGCCGCAGCCATCAGCAGCTCGTCATCGACCATCTCCTCGAGGATCTGCATGCGCACCTGGCCGTTGTCGGGCAGCCCGAGCTTGCGGCGCAGCCCCTCATAGCGGGTGGAATAGTCGGCGCAGGTGATGGTGTGCCGGCCCACCTCGGCCAGAATGGCCGGACTTTGCCGGCAACCCGACAGCCCGGCAATGAGGAGCAGCAGCACGACATGAATGTGTTGTGATGCTGATTTTTCCATGCTCTCTTTCTGCTAGGATGAGATCCGGCGATGGGGGAGCAAGAACGCTGTGGAATATAATTAAAAGTGAAATGAATGTAAAGAGGAATTCTGCTCGAGGAGCCACACGTGGAGGGCCGCGGCCTGCTTTTGCAGCGCGTCGAGGCTGCCGCTATTATCCACCACATAATCGGCCCGGCGACATTTTTCCTCCTGGGGGAGCTGGGCGGCGAGGCGCTGGTCGGCTTCCAGCCGGGTGAGATGGTCGCGGGCCATGATGCGTTCGCGGCAGAGTTCGGCGGGGGCGCAGACGGTGACGACGCGGTCGAGTTCGCTTTCGAAACCGAGTTCGAAGAGGAGCGCGGTGTCGACGAAGAGGTAGGGGGCGGCGCTCTGACGGACGGCCGTGCGCATCCAGCGGCGGACGATGGCGAGCATGGCGGGATGGACGATGGCGTTGAGGCGCCGCAAGGCAGCGGGATCGGCGAAGACGATGCGTCCGAGAGCGCGGCGGTCGAGCGCCCCCGCCGGGGTGAGGATCGCCGGGCCGAAGGCCACCGCCAGCCGCCGCAGCACCGCAGGGCGCTCGACCGCCGCGCGTCCGGCTTCGTCCATGTCGATCACCGGAATGCCCTGACTCTCATGCAGCATGGCCGCCACCCGCGACTTGCCGCAGCCGATCACACCGGTTAATCCGATTCGCAGCATGCTGCGCTCCCGTTACCTGACGATCGCCAGTTTGCCGAGACGCTCCTGGCCGGCGGCGGTGACCCGGAAAAGATAGATCCCGGCAGGGACCAGGCGCCCCGCCTCATCGCGCCCATCCCAGACCAGCCCGCCATCGCCGTTCTCTTCGACGAGCACGCGCAGGGTGCGCCCCTCGACGGTGAGAATGCGAATCTCGGCGGCGGCGGGGAGATCGGCAAAGGTGATCCCCTCCGGATCGACCCCCATGCGGTAGGGATTGGGATAGGTATGGACATGGTCCAGATTCTTTGCGGCAAATAGCAGCTGAATGACATCGCCGCGCCCGCTCACCATCGCCACGCCGGCGGCACTCTGCAGCCCCCGAACCTTGATCGTCAAGGGTTTGCCGACCGCCCCCCAGGCGATGCTGCCGGTGATGTGCAGGCGGACCGTGCGGTAATCGGGAGCGATCCCCTCCGCCCAGGCGACATAAAGCCCCGTTCCCGGATCATAGCTGCTGCGCTCCTCGAGTCCAGCCCGTTGCATCGGCTCGCTGAAGATCAGCTCGACCGTCCCCCGGGCCGGTGCGGAGATCGCGGCGAGATAGGGGGCGCTCGCTGCGGCCGTGACCGTAAACTCGCAAGCCGCGCGGGTGGTGTCGAGCGGCAGGCCGTCGTCGTCCACCAGGCCGCTGACCTCGACCCGAAAGCTGCCGGCCGGCAACGGCGCCGCCAGGTTGAGCAGCACCTCACGGCCCGAAGCCAGCGGCAGCGCCGTCTCCGGATACCCGCCCCCCGGGGTGATGCGATAGTGCCGCACCTCCCCGAGCGCGCCGGTTTGCATCGCCTTGCTGAAGCGCAGGCGCAGGGCGCTTTCGCTGCTGACCGCGGCGGAACGCAGGGCCGGCCGCTCGCCGGGGCGCGCCGAGACCACGGCGGAGCGCAGGCTCTCGGAGGGCGTGCGCGCCGAATCCACAGCGGCGACCGCATAGTAATAGCGTACCCCCGGCTGCACCAGGGTGTCGCTGCAGGCGGTCTGATCAACCCGGAAGAAAAAGGCGAGGCTGTCCGCGGCCAGACCGCGGTAGAGGCGGTACCCTTGCGCACCCGGCACCGCCGACCAGGTGAGGTCGACATGGCTGGCGTCACGCGGCTGCGCTGTAACGCCCACAGGCATGCCCGGTGCGGCGAGATTCTCCGCCAGCACCCAGGGATGAATGGCCTTGCCGTCGCTGACCCAGCACTCCCGCACTCCATCCCCGTCGAGATCGGTCACGGCCACGGCATTGGTCTGGATGACAGCGGCATGAAAGGTTATGGCGTAGCCCGATTCTGCGGTGTACTCGGCAACGTAGAGGTTCGGATAAACAGCCATGAAGAGTTCATCGCGGCCGTCGCCGTCGCTGTCGCCGCTCGAGGCGCCGCTCTCAAAATCCTTGGGCGATTCATAGCCGAAAAAGCGCCACTCGGCCGCGATTGCGAAGGCGTTGTCTCCCCTTTTGTCATAAATGCGATAGCACCAGTGCCGGCTGTCGTAGGTGTGTTCGGTATTCAGGTCGGGATCGGAGTGGCAACCGGCGGCGAATTCGGGCTCGCCGTCGCCATCATAGTCACCGGTTGTGATGAAATCGATGGCATCGAGGAGCGGCAGGCGCTCCTGCCAGGTCAGGGTGCAGGTGCTGCCGTCCAGCTCGTAGATATAGAGGTCGCCGTCGCTGTCGCCGAGGAGGATCTCGGAGCGGCCGTCTCCGTCGAAATCGCCGGTCTCGCAGTGCGGCACACCGTTGAAATTATCGCCTGTAGTGGGATTGGGCAATGCGGCGAGGAGCGAGAACTCGCCCTTGCTGGTGCAGCGCCAGATCTCGAATTGGTCGACGGCGCTGCTCCCCGAACGGACCACGCGCATGATCAGTTCGCTGCGGCCGTCGCCGTCGAGATCGGCGAGGCGGCTTCCCCAATATTGCAGGCTGCTCTCGCCCTGCCACTTGCGCACCAGGGTCAGGTTGAAGGGCGCGATGCCGCTGACCTCATAGAGCCAGGTCGTGAAGCCGTATCCAGCCAGCAGCTCGAGCCGGCCATCGCCATCGCTGTCGCCGATGCTGCGCGGAATGGCGGCTTCGGGAAGGACGAAGAGCTGGCGAAATCCAGAGCCATCGCGGCTGAAAAGGGTGGTCACCGGCCCTGCCTGGCCCTCCGCATAGCCGAGGATGAGCTCGGGCCGGCCATCGCCATCAAAATCGGCCGTGCGGTCGAGGAGATGGCCATGCGGCAGGCTCTCATCGAGGCGGGTGTAGCGCATGGTGTTGAGCGGGGGCTGGCTGAGGTCCGCCTGCAGCAGGGTGTCGCCTTGGCTTTGCAGGCCGGCGGTATTCTCCGCCCGCACCCGGAGTTCGAGCGGGCCGGAGGCGATGGCGGGGGTGAGCAGGAACCTGGATTGGCGGGTGCGATAGCTCATCGGCTCCTCCTGCCATGCGGAGCCGCTGCCGGCACGGCGGTAGAGGAGGGTGCCCTGGGCGAGATCGTCGCTATTGAACTGGATCAGGCAGGCGGGGTTTTCAGCCGCGTACATGGGGAGCAGACCGGCGCCGGAGATCACCGGCGCGGTTTGATCGACAAAGATCCGCACCTGGGACTGCTCGAGGGTGCCGTTGTGATTCTGCACCCGCAGACGGATGGTATAGCTGGTATCCCGGGCCGGCGGCTGCGCCCAGACCCCGAGCAGGCCGTCGAGAACGCGGCTGCTCTGCGGCTCCGCGATCGGGGTCCATGCCGCCGGATCATCGCCCATGCCCCATTCGAGGGCATAGTTTTGCAGCGAGGAGGTCCAGGCCGAGCCGCGGATCTCGATCGGGCCGCCCGGAAAGCCGGCATCGAGCCAGGGGGAGTGGATACGCACGGCCGACTCGACCTGCGGCGCGAGGGCGCGGGCGATGTTGAGCCGGCCGGCCCCGTAATAGATGTCCCGTCCCTGCAAGCCGAGATCATCGGCGGTCGTGGTGAGGATGCCGCGCACCGCATCAGGCGAACGGGTGCCATCCTGGGAGATGAGTAATGCGGCGGCGGCGGAGACGAAGGGCGCGGAAAAGGAGGTGCCGTTGAGGGACGAGTCGTAGAGGGCATTGCGCATGGTGGTGAGAATGCCGACGCCGGGTGCGACGAGATCGAGCGACGGGCCATAGTTGGAAAATCCGGCGAGCTGGTCCTTGGCATCGGTCGCACCAACCGAGATCGTGTTGGCGAACGCGGAGGGATAATGAATCTCGTCGCTGCCGCTGTTGCCGGCGGAGGCGACAAGAACCACCTGCATGGCTGCGGCATAATGGAGGACATCATCGAGCAGCTGCGAGATGGTGACATCCCCCCAGCTCATATTGATCACGGCGGCGCCGTTATCGACGGCATAGAGGAGCGCCGCTGCGGCGTCGTCCTCCTCCCCGTTGCCTGCGGCGGTAAAGGCGCGTAAATTCATAAGCCGGCAACCAGGCGCCAGACCGGCGATGCCGAGGCCATTGTCGGCTGTCGCGGCGATAATGCCGGCCACCGCCGTGCCGTGGCCCATCTCGTCCATCGGGTCGGCATCACGCTCGCGATAGTCGCCGCCGTCGGGATAATTGGGGGCGTCGGTGAAATCCCATCCCTGCACATCATCGACATAACCGTTGCCATCATCGTCGATGCCGTTGTAATCGAGGGAATCAGCACGGCCGTTGCCGTTCAGATCTTCCCCAGGGTTGATCCACAGGTTGGCGGCAAGGTCAGGATGGGCATAGTCGATGCCGGTATCGATGACGCCGACCACGACGCTGCTGCGGCCACGCTCGATCTCCCAGCCCGCCGCGGCAGCGACCTTTTGCAGGGCGTACTGTCTGCCGGCCAGGGGATCGTTGGGGAACCAGTCGGTATGAAAGCCATGGTCGAGTGCGGCGCACTCCACCTCCGGAAGAGCGCGCAGTTCCGCCAGGAGCGCCTCCGTATCGGCCGTCTCGGTCAGTTCCAGGATCAGCCACCGGCCCAGTTCAGCGCGCTCCGCAGCCGCCGCAGCCGGTGCCGCCGCAGCCTTACCCAGGGCTGGTGCGATCGCCAGGAAGGGACGCCAGCCGGCGATACCGGAGGTGTCGGTGAGCATGCCGATAGGCAGCGCGCCGGCCTTGAGCAGCCCGTGGGTGGCGTCGCGCGCGGCCACCGGCGCTTTGAGCTTGAGCAGCAAGCTCCGCCCTGAAGCCGCTCCGGCCGCAGACCAGAAGGCGGCCGCGCTGAGCAGCACCGCCAAGCAATAGACGATACGCACAAAGGAGCGGTTCATAGAGTCAGCTTCTCTTTACCGTCTCGGCCAGTAGACGCAATCCCAGGGTCACCCGCAGCAGCAGCGCGACCAGCCGGGTGGCCATCCGGCTGCCGCAGGAATGGTCGTGCAGGGCGAAATAATCGACGAACGAGCGCGTCGAGGTGACCAGCATCCGCCGGCGGTCGCGATAGACGCTCGCCCCCTTGTGATGAAAGACAAAAACCTCACTGCAGAAACGGATCCGCCAGCCTGCGGCATGGACACGCTCGCACCATTCGACATCGCTGAAAAACATGTAAAAACGCTCGTCAAGGAGGCCGACCTCTTGCACGACTTGCCGTCGCGCCAGCAAAAAGGCGCCCTGGGGCTGGTCGATAAAGGCGCTGTGGCGATGATCGAACCCGCGCATTTTCCAGTCGTGGTAACCGCAGCGCCAGGCCAGATGGACCAGTCCGGTGCTCTCGAGCACGACATCCCGCCGGCGCGGGAAGCGGCGGCAAGAGGGCTGGATCCGGCCATCCGGGAAGCGCAGCTGCGGTGCGATGATCCCGATCTTCGGATCGCGCTCGAGCTCGCGCAGCAGCACCGGCAAGACATCGGCCGGGACGACGACATCAGGATTGAGCAGGAGAATCAGATCGCCCCGGCTTCGCGCCAATCCCTGGTTGACGGCAGCGGTGAAACCGCGGTTCTCAGGATTGCAGGCGAGATCGCAACGGGCAAAGGCGCCTCCCGGGCGGGCCGCGAAGGCGCGGAGCAGTTCAGCCGTGCCATCGCTGCTGGCGTTGTCAATCAGGTGGAGGTGCGCTTCAAAGGATGCCAGGGCGGATCCCAGCGCTTCAAGGCAGGCGCCAATCTCGGCGAGATTATTGTAGGTGACAATGACTACAGAGAGAACCACAGCCGTCTCGTTCCACCGCAAAGGAAAGTCCGGACCCGCGGCCGCCCCGCGGAAACCGGGGCAGACGCGGATGGGAATCTAGATTTTCTCATCCTCGAGCCGCTTGCGCAGGTATTCCAGCTTGGTGCGATACCACTCGTTTTCCGGATTCTTTTTGAGGAGCATCTCAAAGACGTTGATGGCCTTGGCATACTGCCCCTGCGCGGCATAGATTTCGCCAAGAGTGGGCGTGACGAACTTGTCTTTTGGCTTGTCACTGGCAGCGGGTGCCTCGCCGGGCTCTTCCGCTTCGGCCAGAGGAGCGATGCGAGGCCGCGGCTGCTCCGGGGGCGGCGGCAGCTCTGCGGGTGCCGTACGCTCTTCCGGCTCATCATCCCAGGGGGCGGCGAAGGGTTTTCGGGGTTCGGGTGAGAGATCCTCCTCCTCATCGCCCTCGAGGGCGGCGCCGCCAAGGCGGTCGAGATTGGCGAGAAAATCGGTGAACTGCTCCTCTTCCTCCTCTGCGTCGAGAAAGGTCTCGCCGAGGTCGTCGAGCGGGCTCATCCCGGTTGCGCTAATGCGGGGCTCTTGCAGCTCCTCTTCCTCCTCGAAGGGTTCGGATTCAACCGTCGGGGGCTGGAGGCGGACCGGTTCTTCGGGCTCGGGGGCTTCAGCAAAGCGGGCATCTTCCTGCCACTCCTCATCGCCGCGGAAAGGCAGGACCGGTGACATGCCCTCCTCTGCGGCGGGCATCGTGGGGGCAGGCGGCGCGGCGGGCGCGGGCGGCGCCGGGGGTTCAAAATCAAAGCCCGGGCGCAGCACCGATGCGGCCGGTTCGGGTAAAGTGGGCGGAGCGGGCGGCGGCGTCGGGGGTTCAAAATCAAAGCCCGGGCGCACCACCTCTGCGGCGGGCGCGGGCGGACCGAGATCCGGCTCGGGCTGGCGTGCTGCACGCTCGATCGTATGGCGGGCCTCCTGTTCGCGGCGATCCTCCTCGTCGCGGCTCAGGCTGAACAAATCATCGAGAATCTCGGAAAACTGCGTCTCCTCGCGCTCAAAATCATTCTCCGGCTCGCGGATTTCGATCGCCGCTTCGGCCAGAGGCTGGATCTCGCCGACCGGGCCGGCAGGTGTCTCTGACGCTTCATCGCTGGCGGGCACTTCCAGGGCGGCGAGTTCGCGGGCAAAGGCATCGAGGTCCATCTCCGGAACGGGAGGCCGGTATTCGCTGACCGGGCGCGGCTGAGGTTCGGGTTCCGCGAATTTGGACTCCGGGGCAAAGGGCTGCGGCGGTGTGGAGGGCGAAAAGGCCGGCGGCGGCGGGACCGGGGCGCGGTCCCAGGGCGACGGCTCCGCGGCGGGTGCTGCAGCCGCGGGTGGCACAACAGCGGGCGCGGCCGCGGGTGCCATAGCGGCCGGCGCAGTCGCGAAAGGTTCTTGCGGCGCCGGCGGCGGAGTGGGGGATAAACCTCCGGAAGGCGCCGCGGCGGCCGGCGCGGGTGCAGAGGCCGGTGGAGCGGGCCAGGATTCGGGCTTGGGCGCTGGCGGAACGGGCCAGGTTTCGGGTGGGGTCGCCACCTCCGCCGCTGGGGCCTCCAGACCGGCCTCCGCGGCGATGCCGGCGAAGAACGGATCGAGTTCGCGCAGCTGCAGCAGACTGGTGCGCTCGCGCGAGGTCATGCCCATCCGGGCCATGAGGCTGGCATAAAGCCGATGCGCATTGAGAAATTGGGGATTGCGCGAAAGCAGGTGCTTGAGGTGCTTTTCGGCTTCCTCCAGCTGGTTGAGGGCGAGAAAGCACTTGGCCAGGACAAAATGGGCGCTGTCATAATGCGGATGATTGCGCAGGCCATTCTGGCAGATATCGAGCGCCTTCTCCACTTCGTTAAGCTGCAGATACCTATCCGCCAGCCGGGCAAAGGCCATCGATTCCTTGTGGGTGCCCAGATGCTGTGTCAGTGCCTTGATTTCTGCGGCATAGTTATCGCGCATGCAGTACTCTCCTGATCGTGCAATTCCCCGCTACCGGCCTGATTCCGCGCACTGTAACCGGCCGATCTCTTTATTTCCGATATACTTGCAAAAGGAGCTAAATGCCGACCATTTAATAATAAAATTAACCATTATTTACAAAATTACCAAATAGTTTGTGCCTTTTTGCGCAATATTTACCAGTTGGCCACGGTCTTGTTGAGCACCTCTTCACTCACCTTCTGCATGGCCTCGGTCAGAGCCTCGGTGCGCGCCTCCGGCCCGCCGGAGGGATCGTAACTCCCGAAATGGGTCAACCGCTCCTGCCAGAGCACTTCCCGCTTGACCTGATCGGTGCACTTGATCTGGACGCTCAGGTAGAGTTTCATATCCTGGACGTTTTCGCCGGAATCGAAGGCTCCGGCACGGTCGTCGATCTGGATAATGCTGCCCTCGATCAGGACATCGGCGGCATTGCGCTCGGCGATCTTGAGCGAATTGTCGCTGGTAAATGCGCCAATTATGGCATCGGTCAAGTCCTCGGCAACGCGGAATTCTGCGGTACGGTTATCGAAGAGAGGAATGGCCACGGTCTTGAGGTGGGGCGCCATGGAACCCTTGACGGAATAGATGCCGCAGCCGGCGGCCAGGCCAAGCAGGGGCAGCAGGATCAGGCCTTTTTTAATCACGGGTCTCCTTCAATCCATATTTTTCGATCTTGCGGTACAAGGTGCGTTCGCTCAGACCCAGAGCCCGGGCGGCCCGGCGCTTGCTGCCGCCATATTTGTGGAGCGCGCCCACGATCAGCTCCTTCTCCATCTCCGCCACCGACTTGCGCTCTCCTTCCCCCGCCGGGGACACCGGCTCGAGATACTCTGCGGTGAGCTCTTCATGCCAGGGCGCCAGGGGATAGCGCGCCGGCGGGCGCTGCAGCACAAGTTCGCGCAGCTGGGCGATCTCGCTTTTGATTTCGAGCAGCACCCGCAGAAAGAGATCGCGCTCGCTCTCCTCGCGTCCGCGCGCGACTGGTACCGGCAGCGCCGGGTCCATCGGATGGCTGATGTTGAGATAGCGCCGCACCGTCTCCTCGTCGATCCAGGCGCCGCGCTCCAGGACGATGATCTTTTCGACGACGTTGCGCAATTCGCGGATATTCCCGGGCCAGCGCGCCTTGGACATTGCCGCGAGGGCGGCATCGCTGAAGCCGGGGAAATCGATGTGGTTGTCGCGGGCGAACTCGGCGGCGAATTTTTTCACCAGCAAGGGGATATCCTCGCTGCGGTCGCGCAACGCGGGCACACGAATATGCACCGCATTCAGGCGGTAAAAGAGATCCTCGCGAAAGTGGCCGCGGCGCACCTCCTCCTCGAGCTGTTTGTTGGTGGCGGCGATAAACCGCACATCGACCTGGACCGATTCGGTGCCCCCCACGCGCATGAACTCGCGCGCCTCGAGCACCCGCAGCAGCTTGACCTGCGTGGTCAGCGGCAGCTCGCCGATTTCGTCGAGAAAAATCGAACCCTTGTCCGCCAGCTCAAAATAGCCCTTGCGCGGCCCGATCGCCCCGGTGAAGGAGCCCTTTTCATGGCCGAAGAGTTCCGACTCGAGGATCCCCTCGGGGATGGCCCCGCAGTTGACCGTGATCAACGGGTGCGCCTTGCGGCGGCTGCGCAGATGCAGCGCCCGGGCCACCAGTTCCTTGCCCGTGCCGCTCTCGCCGGTGATGAGCACCGAAATATCGGTCCGGGCCACCTGCTCGATGGTCTCGAGCAGGCGGCGGATCGCCTCGGAGCGGCCGAGGATGCCGGTTTCCTCCTGCACCTCGCTCCAGCGTGCGCTTTCCGGATGATCGGAGCTCATATGGGCTTTAAGATTTCGCTTTTTTAAAGAATTCGACGGTCTCGTGCAGCCCGGTCTCGAGGGTATAGCGCGGCTTCCACCCCATCACGCGGGTGGCATGGCCGGCATCGATGACGCTGCGGAATTGTTCTCCCTCCTTGCCCGGGCCGTGCTGTTCGGGCTTGTTGCTGCCGATCAGGGTGTTGAGCGTGCGATATACCTCGTTGATCGTGCTTTCATGCCCGGTGCCGATATTGAAGGTATCGTTCGTCGTCTGCGCGAGCGCCAGAAGATTGGCGGCGACGACATCGCCCACAAAAACAAAATCGCGCGTCTGCTCGCCCGTGCCATTGATCACCGGCTGTTCGCCTGCGAGCAGACGGCTGCAGAAAATGGCGACCACACCGGCCTCGCCATGGGGATTCTGACGCGGGCCATAGACATTGGCATAGCGGAGAATGGTATGGCCGATGCCCCAGGTCTGGCTGTAAAAGAAGAGGTATTTCTCTCCGACCAGCTTGGTGATGCCGTAGGGGCTGCACGGCTGGGTCTTGTGCTTCTCGTCGGCCGGGAAGTAGTCCTGCTCGCCGTAGATCGCGCCGCCCGAGGAGGCGAAGATGACGCGCTTGACGCCGGTTTTGGCGCACGCCTGCAGGATGTTGAGAAAACCAAGGACATTGGTGCGGGCGTCGTAGAGGGGATCCTCGACGGAGCGGCGCACATCCATCTGGGCGGCGTGGTGGTTGACGATATCGATCTTGTGGGTGGCAAAGACCTCGAGGAGGTTCGGGTCCTGGATATCCATTTCGTAAAAGGTGGCCTTGGGATTGAGATTTTCCCTTCTGCCGGTGACCAGATTGTCCACGACCACCACCTGATGTCCGGCGGCGATATAGGCATCGGTGATCTGTGAAGCGATGAATCCGGCGCCGCCGGTGACGAGAATTTTCATGATAGACTCCTCGAGAAGAATTGCTGCAAGGCAGCGAATGTGAACCGTTGAACGGTAGTGGTTTGTCGATTGAGAAAAGTACGTCAAAACGGCCGGAGTGCAGACCGGTTATTTGCGGCGCAGCCCTTTGGCGCCGATGTCCTTGCGGTAATAGGCGCCATCGAAGGCGATCTTGCCCAACGCGCGATAAGCGCGCGCGATGGCCGCCTCGAGATCCGGCGCCCAGGCGGTAACGGTCAGCACCCGGCCGCCTGCGGTGACCGGGTGGCCATTGGCCTCCCGGGTGCCGGAATGAAAGAGGACAATATCCTTGTCGGGTGGTTCCTCAAGGCCCAGGATGCGGTGGCCGGTGGTGAAGGTGCCGGGATAGCCGCCTGAGGCGATCACGACCCCCGCCGCTGCACCGGCGTGGTTGCGCCACTGGAACCGGCCGAGCCCGCCGTCGCGGCTGGCCATGATCGCCTCGACCAGATCGCTGGCGGCCAGCGGCAGGATCACCTGGGTTTCCGGATCACCGAAGCGGCAGTTGTATTCGAGGACCTTGGGTCCTTCGCGGGTGAGGATCAAGCCGGCATAGAGGACGCCGCGGTAGGGGCGGTCTTCACAAGCCATGGCCCGGATCGTCGGTTCCATGATCTCGGCTTGAATGCGCGCGAGCAGCGCCGCATCCAGAAAAGGCGTCGGCGCATAGGCGCCCATGCCGCCGGTATTCCCGCCCTGATCGCCATCGAAAATGCGCTTGTGATCCTGCGCCGGCGCCATGTAGACGAGATGCTCGCCGTCGCTGAGGGCGAGCACCGAGACCTCCTCGCCCTCGAGATACTCCTCGATCACGACGCGGCTGCCGGCCTGGCCGAAGACCCGTCCGACCATGATCTTGTGCAGCTCCATCGCCGCCTGCGCGGGATCGGTGCAGATCACCACCCCCTTGCCCGCGGCCAGACCGTCCGCCTTGATCACCAGCGGCAGTGCCGCGCTGTTGAGGTAGCGCTTCGCCTCTTCATACTCGGTGAACAGGCGGAATGCCGCTGAGGGGATCTTGTGACGCGCCAGCAGTTCCTTGGTGAAGGCCTTGCTGCCTTCCAGCTCGGCGGCGCGCTGGGTTGGACCGAAGATGGCCAGGCCGTTGGCTTCGAACTCGTCGACGATGCCCGCCACCAGCGGCTGTTCAGGGCCGACGATCGTCAGATCGATTTTTTCCTTGACCGCAAAGGCGAGTAACCGCTTGATGTCGTGCGCCGGGATGTCCACGCAGGCGGCTTCGCGCGAGATGCCATAATTGCCCGGAGCGCAATAGACCTTTTTAACCAGAGCACTGCGCTGGACCTTCCAGACCAGAGCGTGTTCGCGCCCCCCACTGCCGATGATCAGTACTCGCATGACGCTCCCTATTTTTGCAGAATATGGGCGATCTTGAATTTATCTTCATGGCTGAGGCGGAGCAGGTCGATCTGATCGCGCAGCTCCGCAGCGTGTTCGAACTGCAATGCCGCTGCAGCGGCGAACATCTTTTTCTCCAACTCACCCAGGATCTCGAGCTGCTCCTTTTCGCTCATCCGCTTCCAGTTCTGCCGGAACTCCTTGTCATCGATAGCGGGCTCTTTTTTACCATAGGGCTCAGGACGGGCATCGGCGACACGTGTGGTGCCCATCACCTCCTCAACCGATTTGACGATGGAGGTGGGGGTGATACCATGGGTGACATTGTACTCCGCCTGGATCTTGCGGCGGCGGCTGGTCTCCTCCATCGCCATGCGCATCGAATCGGTGATCTTGTCGGCATAAAAGATCACCTTGCCGTTGAGATTGCGCGCGGCGCGCCCGGCGGTCTGAATCAGTGAGCGCTCGGAGCGTAAAAAGCCCTCCTTATCCGCGTCGAGAACCGCCACCAGCGAGACCTCGGGGAGATCGAGCCCCTCGCGCAGCAGGTTGATCCCCACGAGCACATCGAATTCAGCCAGGCGCAGATCGCGCAGGATGACGACCCGGTCGAGCGCATCGATCTCGGAATGCATATACCGGACGCGGATGCCCATGCCTGACAGATATTCGGTCAGATCTTCGGCCATTCGCTTGGTCAGGGTGGTCACGAGGATGCGTTCCCCGCGCTCCGCGCGCACGTTGATCTCGCCGATCAGATCGTCGATCTGCCCCTTGATCGGGCGCACCTCGATCTCCGGGTCGATCAGTCCGGTCGGCCGGATCACTTGCTCGACGATCACCCCCTGCGACTTTTCGAGCTCATACTCGGCCGGCGTTGCGGAGACGAAAATGCATTGATTGACCGACGCCGTGAACTCGTCGAAGGTGAGCGGCCGGTTGTCCAGCGCCGAAGGCAGGCGGAAACCATAGTCGACCAGAACCTCCTTGCGCGAACGGTCCCCATTCTGCATGCCGCGGATTTGCGGAATGGTGACATGCGACTCGTCGATGATCAGCAGATAATCCTTGGGGAAATAATCGATCAGGGTCGAAGGACGCTCCCCCGGCCGGCGCGCGCCGAGATGGCGGGAGTAATTCTCGATTCCGGTGCAGTAGCCGATCTCCTGCATCATCTCGAGATCGAAGCGGGTGCGCTGTTCGAGCCGCTGCGCTTCGAGCAGTTTATTCTGCTCGCGCAGCTCCGCCAGGCGGCCGTCCAATTCGGTGCGGATCGCTTCCATGGCCCGTTTGAGGCGTTCCGGCGAGGTGACAAAATGCTTGGCCGGATAGATCGCCACCGTCTCCATCTCCTCCTTGATCTCGCCGGTCACGACATCCACCCGGGAGATGCGCTCGATCTCGTCCCCGAACATCTCGATGCGCAGCGCTTCGCGTTCGTAGGCCGGGATCACCTCAACCACATCCCCGCGCACGCGGAAGGTGCCGCGGTCGAAATCGACATCATTCCGGGTATAGTGGATCTCCACCAGCTTTTGCAGGATCTGGTTGCGCTCGATGCGCTGGCCCACCTTGAGGATGATCAGCAGCTCGAGCCAATCCTCGGGCGAGCCGAGGCCGTAGATGCACGAGACCGAGGCGACGATGACCACATCCCGGCGCGAAAGCAGGGCCGAGGTGGCGCGCAGCCGCAGCCGGTCGATCTCGTCATTGATCGAGGTGTCTTTCTCGATGTAGGTGTCGGTGTGCGGAAGGTAGGCTTCGGGCTGATAGTAATCGTAGTAGCTGATGAAATACTCGACAGCGTTGTTCGGGAAAAATCCGCGGAATTCGCCGTAAAGCTGGGCGGCCAGAGTCTTGTTATGCGAAATGACCAGGGTCGGCCGGTTCATCCGCGCGATCACATGCGCCATGGTGAAGGTTTTGCCGCTGCCGGTGACTCCGAGCAGAGTTTGGTAGGGCTCGCGGCGCTCTATTCCCTCAACGAGCTGCTCGACCGCCTGCGGCTGATCGCCCTGAAGCTCAAAGGGAGAGACCAGTTTGAAAATATCCATGCCAGTACCAGCCTATGGAATCCCAACATTTATCCAAGCAATTAATGTACTATGATCCATGGAAATAGTCAAGCTGGAATTGCCCGCGGGAACACCCCCGAGAATGCGCCGGCCCCATTGCCCATGACGCCCTTCAGCTCACTGTCGCCCTCACACCCGGATCGGCAGCAGCACCACCGGAATGCCCTCATAATAAAATCGCCGCTGCAGGGCGAAGACCGTATAGTTATGCAGCCAGCGTGAAAACACGGGCTCAGCGGGGAAGACGAGCTGGCCGCCGCAAAAAATGGCGCCGGGGAAACGCTCGAGGATGCGCGGCGCTTCCTCCGCGATTTCGTTAACCACATCGGTCCCGAGCAGCGGCACGCCCTCGGCATAGTAGCCCTGCTTTTGCATGAACTGGACGTACTGGTCGAGCTGCGCCTTGACATTCTGCTTCATCTCCGCCATCTCTTCACTGCTTTGAAATGCAGCAGCGTCGACCACCCCGACCTGGAGAAAGACAAAATTGGTAACCTCCTGGCCCAGCACGCGCATCGCGCCGAAGAGCGTGTGCAGTCCGAGGCCGTTGTAGCCGGTCGTGAGAATGACCGCCGTCCGGCTGGTGGGCGAGGGTTTGCGGCGCCGCCGCTTGCGCCCTTCGATGCGCTCGAGCGAAAGCTCGACCGATTCGACCAGGGCGTCGAGGCGTTTCAGCTCGTTGGCGGTACGGTTATAATGCTGTTTGACCAGAAAGCAAACCGCTACCAGCGCTCCGGTCACGGCCAGCGTGATCCAGCCGCCTTCGTTGAATTTGAGGACGGCCACCGAGACCAGGATGAAGCCGGTCAGGACCAGGCCAATGCCGTTGATGAGCAGTTTGCGGCACCAGCGGGGTTCGCGCCGGCGCACATCCCACCAGTGGCGCACCATGCCCACCTGGGAGAGCAGGAAGGTGATGAAGACATTGATGCTGTAAAGGACCACCATCAGCCGCACTGAGCCCTTGCTGGCGACCATCAGCACCAGTGAGGCGCCGCCCATGATGAGGATGCCATTGTGGGTGACGAGGCGGTCGCTCAACGCCGCGAAACGGCTCGGCAGCCAGCGGTCCAGCGCCATGTTGGCGAGGATGCGCGGTCCTCCGAGAAAGCCGGTCTGCGCCGCAACCATGAGCAATACGGCCTCGGTCAGCAGGGTGATCAGCACGAAAGCATAACCCGGGATCTCCGGCCAGCCGGCGACGATGTTGTCCAGCAGAATGGCATTAAAGGTCTTGCCCGGAACATGTTCGACGCGATAAAGCATGTATCCGATCATCAGACCCAGCACCATAACGGCCAGGGAGAAGGCCATATAGCGCATCGTCTTTCTTGCCGTCTGCACCTTGGGCTCACGCAGGATCGGCATCCCGTTGCTGACTGCTTCAATGCCGGTATAGGTTCCTGCGCCCATGCTGTAGGCGCGCAGCACCAGCAGGACCACGCCGAACAAACCCAGCTCGCTGTGGCTCTGGCGGACATCTGCCGCGGTCGATGCCATGAGTCCGGAGAAATTGTTCAAATGAGGAAGGATGGCGCAAGCAATGGCCACGGCATGGGTCAGCAGGAAGAGCAGAAAGATGGGCACCAACGGCACGACAGATTCCTTGACGCCGCGCAAGTTGACTATGATGAGCAGTACCAGGACCACCATGGCGAACGGCAGCCGGAATTCGTACCAGGAGACCGGCAGAAAGCTGAAGAGCGCATCCGCCCCGCTGGCCACCGAAAGGGTGATCGTCAGAACGAAATCGATGAGCAAGGCCGAGCCGGAGACCATGCCGACGCGCGGAGAGAGCAGGCGGCTGGCCACCATATAGCCGCCGCCGCCCAGGGGAAAAAGCTCGATGATCTGGTTGTAGCTGGCGCTGATGACAAAAATGGTCAGCACCGTACCGAGGGCGACAAAGATCCCGAGGTAGAAATGGCTGCCCAGGGTTCTGAAGGCTTCCTCTGGACCGTAGCAGGCGGAAGAGAGACCGTCCGCCCCGAGGCCGATCCAGGCGAAAAAGGCAACCAGGGTGAGCGTATGAAAGATGCTCGGATCTTCAGGATCGCGGGCGCGGCCGATGAACAGCATCCGCGCCCAGTATTTAAATTTGGCAAAGCGTGATTCACCCATAGAGTGCACGTGTGCTATTGGCTAAATGAGAAATGACGGCTGCTGCATAGCACTTTTGCTCGCATGAAACAGCCGGATGACAGAGACGCGGTCAGCTGGTGGTTTCGCCCCGGCTGCGCTTGGCCATGACGCTGTGGTACCGGCCATAGGCAAAATAGATGGCGAACCCGATCAGCAGCCAGATCAGCAGCCGCAACCAGTTTTCAACCGGCAGCGAGAACATCAGCACCAGGCAGAGCAGAATCCCCATGATCGGGAAGTAGGGGCTGAAGGGGACGCGGAAGGGGCGTTCCGCCTCGGGATGGGTATAGCGCATCACCAGAACTGCGGCGCAGACGATGACGAAGGCGAGCAGGGTACCGATATTGACCAGCTCGGCAAGAATCCGCAGGGGTAACAAGGCGGCGAACAGACCGATCACCGCGCCGGTCAGAATCGTCGATTTCCACGGGGTTCGGTACTTTTCATGCACAGCGCCAAAAAATGCCGGCGGGACAAGACCATCGCGCGCCATGGCCAGCAGCACACGCGGCTGGCTCAACTCCATGACCAACAGCACCGAGGTGATCCCGGCCAGAGCGCCGATGGCGATCAGGAGCTGGGCCCAGGGCAGGCCGACCTGGCGAAAGGCATCCGCGACCGGGGCGTCGATGTTGATCTGATTGTAGGGCACCATCCCTGTCAGGATCATCGAAACCGCAATATAAAGCACCGTGCAGATCAGCAGGGATGAGACAATGCCGATGGGGACATCCTTGCGCGGATTACGCGCCTCCTCGGCATGCGTGGAGACCGAATCAAATCCGATATAGGCGAAAAAGATCACCGCGGCGCCGGCCAGCATTCCCAACGGCTCTCCGCCGGGGCCCTGCTGCCCGAAGAGGGTCTTGCCGAAAAAGGAGATCCCGGAATAGCCGTACGGCGCGAAAGGCTGCCAGTTTTTGGGATCGACGTAAAAGGCGCCGACGACGATGACAAAGAGCACCACGACCAGCTTGGTCACGACCATCGCGACGTTGAAGGAGGCGCTTTCGCGGATGCCCTTTACCAGGATGATGGTGATGATGAGGGTGATGATCACGGCGGGCAGATCGAAGAACGAGCCGTTGGAAAAAAACTGCCCGAGCGCCGGATCATAATCGAAGGGTGCTCGGGCGATGGCAGGAGGCAATTTCAGGCCAAAAAAGGCGAGCAGCGCCTGAAAATAGTGCGACCAGCCATGCGCCACAGCAGCGGAGGCGACAGTATACTCCAGCACCAGATCCCAGCCGATGATCCAGGCGAAGAGCTCGCCCAGGGTGGCGTAAGCATAGGTGTAGGCCGATCCGGCGACCGGCACCATCGAGGCGAATTCCGCATAACAAAAGGCGGCAAAGACGCAGGCCAGGCCGGCGATCACAAAGGAGAGCATCAGCGCAGGTCCGGCCTTGTCGTGCGCGGCGATGCCCGTGAGCACAAAAATGCCCGTGCCGATGATCGCTCCCACCCCCAGACTACTCAGCTGCACCGGCCCTAATACCCGGCGCAAACGGTTTTCGCCCTTCATCTCCTCCAGAAGCAGTTGCAGCGGCTTACGCGTGAAATACTGAAATCCCATGCTGGTCCTCCGCGTTGGTTTTGCACTCAGGCGTCTCCAGGGAACAGAGGCACGGCCTCCGCTATTCAGATAGTAAATATGGGAATAAGAAAATTTAAAAGCAATACTCTATTCACGCCGGGAGCGGTGTTTTTTCAGGCACCCTGTTTCCAGCGCGGTGCGGTCTCGGGCATGTGCTGCGCGAGGTCCAAAAGGTGCAAGAAAATAATTTGAAAAAAAGTGCAATATGCTTACATTGATCCATCCAGTTTGTCCAGATCGGGAGCAGGCATGCGTATCGGGTTGGGCCATTCAGTCAGATCTATCCTTTTGTTTCTCGGTTGTGCCATCCTCTCCGCCTTTGGGGAGGAGGCGGAAACGCGTGCCTTGTGGGTGACGCGTTGGGATTACCGTACCCCCGCCGACATCGCGCGGATCATGGAAAATGCCGCTGCCGCCCATTTCAATACCATCCTCTTTCAGGTCCGCGGCGACGGCACGGTCTTTTACCGCTCCAAAATCGAACTGTGGTCCGCGGAACTGCGCAACGGCGATCCCGGCTGGGATCCGCTCCAGGTGGCTATCGACCAGGCGCATGCGCGGCGTCTCAAGCTCCACGCCTGGATCAATGTCTATCCCGGCTGGATGGGCAACAAAGCCCCCCGCATCGGCAATCAGCTCTACAACACCCATCCCGACTGGTTCATGGTCGACCGCTTCGGCAAGCGCCAGGCCCTGAATACGCAATATGTGTGGCTCTCCCCCACCCATCCCGAGGTCACGCCCTATCTGCTCGGCATCTGCGCGGAACTTTACACCGCATATGCCATCGACGGTCTGCATCTTGACTATATCCGCTATCCCGCCCCGGCCTACTCCTATGATCCGGCTTCCCTCGAAGCCTACCGCCACGAAACCGGCGGCATCCCGGGCCGCGACGAAACCGCCTGGAGTCAATGGCGGCGCGAGGCGATCAGCCGTTTCATCGCCCGGCTGCATGCCGCGATGCAGATCCATAATCCCGCGCTGGTCCTCTCCGCCGCGGTCCTCGGCAACTATCCCACCGGCCGGCGTGTTTATCTTCAGGACAGTCATGAATGGCTCGCACGCGGCATCATCGACGCCATTTTTCCCATGATCTATACCCGCGACGACACCCTGTTTCGCCGCCAGCTGCTTGAGCACCGCTACAACGACCATAACCGCCACGTCTATCCGGGCATTTACCTGGGCAGCGCCCGCCATCTCGCGGCCCAGCTGCGTATCGCCCGCGAGGCCGGCTGCAGGGGCATGGCGCTCTTCTCCTACGAACTGCTCTTCCCCAACCACCTTCCCGATCCCGAGTTCAGCCGGGTGCTGATGGAGAACTGGGGCAGCGATGTCGCACTTGCCGCGCAGCCCTGGAAGCTCTACGCCGGGGATATGCAGGGACCGATCGTCGAGCAAGCCTATACCCTGCCCGATCGCGTCTATGCCCACTCCAAGTTCCGCATTGCCGCCAAGATCACCGATCCCTCCGGAGTCTATGACGACAATACCGGCTCGGCCGGCAAGGGGATTTATCTACTCTTCGACCGGGACTGGCCGCCGAATCACGCCAATGAAGTCCAGATGAGCAAGCTCAAGAATTACAAGGACTGGTACATCACCGACAAGGCCATCAAGGCCGAGGATGCCGGTCTCGATTTCCGCTTCCGCATCCACGCCTGGGATAACCATGAAGAATCGGCCGGCCACCCCAAACGCAATTTCGGCTACAGCGATGTCTGGTCCCTCTCCATACTGGCCAAATACCAGAATTTCCTCGCCCGCGGCAGCTTCGGTCCGGCCATCGAGTCCCCCTGCGCCCTGACCACGGACAGCCGCGGCCAGATCTGGGTGGGTGCGCTCAGCACCCCGGCCCTGACGATTCTCGACCGCACCGGCAAGCCCACCTCCTTCTCGCCGATCCAGTACGGCATGGACAACGATCTCAAAAGCCGGCCCCTGGGCATCATCAGCGCGATGGCCTTCGCCCCGCCCAGCCTCGTGTGCGTGCTCACCGAAGAAGAGCCGCGCATGATCTACCGTTTCCGCATCGACAACGGGATCCCGCTGCCGGCTATTGCCCTCGATTTTGCCGCCAGCGGCATCGACTGCGACCGCGAAGGGCACTTTTATCTGCTCGAAGAGAACTCGACGCGCTGGCATCTCCTCTCCGCCCTCGGCATCGAACTCAGTGGCAGCCCCTTCGGCATCGACCACACCGGCGGCGATATTGCGGTGCTCAAGGACGGCAGCCAGGTCTATCTCACCGACCAGACGACCGGCAGCGTGCAATGCTGGAATGGCGCGATCGAATCCTATCTGGCGCGCTACGGGCGGGTCAAGGACCTGCCGGCGGCGGATGCAGCCGAGGGCCGCGTCGCCAGCGATTCGGCGGATGTGGTCTATGTGCCTCATCCCCAGCGTGGGGTGATCACCATCTTCAATCGCGCCGGCCGCTTGCTCGCCCACCTCAGCGACGGGGATCCGCCGCTCTACGCGCCGGAATCCCTCGCCCTCTCCGCCTCCACCGACTCGCTTTTCGTGCTGGATGCGGCCGGCAGGGGACCCGGGGTTCTCACCCTCTGGGTGCGCAAAAAATAGCGGAACGATCCATCAAGCCTGTTTCCGGAGCACGGAAACGGGCTTTTTTTTATCCCCCGCGGGTGGAGCACTGGGACGGTGCACACGATAGCGCGGTTTGCGCGTCAGGAGAATGGCTTCGGGAAGAGCTTGCAACAGATTGTTCAAGTTGTTTTTAAGGAGGCGGTCCCACACGCCGTTCTGGCGGCGGGATGAGGGAAGAACCAGCAGGTTGGCATTGACATCGCGGGCGAAAGCAAGGGTGCTGTTGACGGTTTGTTCCTGAAAACACTGGGCGCGGCAGGAGACGCCCTGGGAGGGAAACCGCGAGAGAAAGCGCTTGAGACGGAGGTCCTGGCGATGGTAGTAGCGCCTTGTCTCCGTCATCGCTCCCTGGGGCGGCGTCTTCTCCCACTCCGGGGCGCGGAAGGAGTGGGTCAGGACCAACTCACGGCTGTGGAGATAGCGCGCCAGGGTGATGGCCACGCGCACGGCAAAATGGGCGGGCCGGTCATATTCGACGGCGCAATGGACGCGGAAAATCGGCTCCGGCGTAACCGCCGGATCGGTCATCAGCAGGAGCGAACAGGGCGTTACGGCGGCCAGCTGCGCCGCCACCGAACCGAGAAAATGGCGCAGCAAACTCTCTTTTTTCGGGGCGCCGGCGACGATCAGGTCGGCATGCTCGCTGCGCGCGGTGGCCGCGATCACCTCCACCGGCTGCCCCGGCTGGATGATCAACCGCGGCTCCGGGCCGCCGCTGAACGCCGAGGCCGCGATCGCCGCCCCAAGCCGCTGCCGCGCGGCCGCAGTATTCGGCCCGACATGCAGAAAGACGGCCTCCGCACCGAGCGGCTTGAGAATGTGGCAGGAATGATTCAGGACGGCCGGCAGGTGTGGCGACAAGGCAAGCGCCACCAGGGCGCGCTGGAAAACAGGCGTCTCCCCCGGCCCCCCGGCGCTGTCTTGCTTGATTCTCATCCCTCTCCTGCCTGCGGCGCAACACTGTGGCTGCTGTGCGGCTTACTCCCAGGACGTGGTGTCTGAGAGCGTATGATCGATATAGAGTCCCGAGCCATCGGCCTTCCAGGCAGCTTCGAATTGCAGCTTCCCGGCCAGCGTATAGCGAAAACTCCCCGATGAATCCCGGGCATTGGTCAGGTGCCAGAGGGCATCGGTCGCGGCAAAGGTGTCATCCAGCTGAACCACGCCGTTTTTGCTATCTTTGCTCCAGGCGATCTTGTGGGTGATGCCACCCGAGACCAGTTCGTAAAAGGTCCAGGTCTGCGCGGTATTGCCCGCTGCGGATTTGCCGGTGAAGAGCTTGCGGTCGCTGTAGAGGGTGCCATCGACGGCTTCGCCGTTGAGCACCGCCGTCCAGTCGATCGATTTGTCCGACCGGCGCACCGCCTTGATCTGCTTCTTGACGCTGCCGTTGCCGAGAGCGATCTCCCAGGTGTAGATATTGCTGTTGATCGCCGGGGTGGCCGCGGCGAGATCGTCCAGCAGATCCGCGACCGAATTGAAGTAAAAATTGACCTCATCCGCCTTTTGTGCGATCTGCGGCGGCGCGTTCACCGAGGAAGGTCCACTGAGGACGATCATCGCCGGCGCTTCCGGAATTTCTTCCTCTGATTTGGTGGGCTCGGAGCACTGGATCCCCAGCAGACTCAATCCCAACACCAACCCAAACAACCCTTTACGCATCCAGGCCTCCATAAATGAAAATGCTAGTGTCTATAAATTTAAGATTGTTGATGAAAATAGCAAGCTCTTTTCAATTTTGTTGGTTTCTCCCGCTATTTTTCCTAAATTCCCGCGGAGAGCTCTTCCTGAAGGAGGAAGCCATGCATCCCATCAAGCCCGCCGCCATGCTGCTTGGGGGCATCGCCATGCTGACGCAGATCGTCCTGCTGCGCGCCTTTATGGCGATCTTTTGGGGCAACGAATTGCTGGTCGGATTCCTTCTTGCCTTGTGGATGGCCTGCTCCGGCCTGGGCAGCTGGCTCGGCAACCGCCTCCTGGCCCGCCCGCCGCAACAGGCCATCGCCTTCGCTTTCCTCCTGCAAGCCTTCGCCCTCCTCTGCGCCATCGCCGGCCTGCTCGTACTGCCGGGCGTCCGCACCCTGTTGGGGGTGCCCACGGCCGAGTATCTGACCATCAGCCATCTGGGGCGACTCGCGGTGCTGATCCTGGTTCCGGTCGTGCTGCCGCTCGGCCTCTCCTTCACCCTCCTCGCCGGTGCCGCCGCCCGGGATGCTGCCAATCCCGCGGCGCAGATCTATCTCTGGGATGCCGCCGGCGCGGTCGCCGCGAGTCTCCTCTTCACCTTTGCGCTGGTGCGCTGGGCGACACCGGTGCAGGCACTTTTACTCGCGGCACTGCTGCTGACCGCCACGGCCGCCTGGCATTCGCGCCGGCGCCTCTGGCTTGCCCTCCCGGCGGTGCTGCTGCTGCCGCTCTTCCTGATCGCTCCCGGGCTGGAGGAGGCGCGCGCGGCCGCCTACTGGCGTTCGTTCGCACCCGGCATGACCCTGCGCGCACGAGCCGCCTCACCGCATGGCGAATTGGCCGTCACCGAGTGGAGCGGTGCCGTCAGCCTCTTTGCCAACGGCGCCCTGCAGGCGGCCCTGCCCAACCTCATCGACAGCCAGGCCCAGGCGGCCCTGCTGCTGAGCCAGCCGCTGCCTGCCCCCCGGCGGATTCTCCTGATCGGCGGCGGTCTCGGCGGCCTGGCGCCTGAGCTGGCGCGCCCCCCGGATGTCCGGATCACCTGTATCGAACCCGACCGCCAGGCCTTTGCGCTCGCTCTCGCCACCTGGCCCGATTCCTTGCGCGCCCGCTGGCACAACCCGCGGCTGACGCTCCTCTACAGCGACGGCCGCCACGATCTGCAGAGCGAACCGCAGCGCTATGACCTCATCGTGATCAGCGCCGGCCGGCCCGCCGGGGCCCTCGCCAACCGCTATTATACAGAGGAATTCTTCGCCCTCGCCCGGGAGCGCCTGGCGCCGGCGGGGATTCTCGCCCTGCTGAACGTGCCCTGCGGCGAAAACTATCTCGGCCCCGAGCTGCTCCGCCTCAACCGCGCCCTCCATGCAGCCCTGCAGCGCAGCTTTTCCAGGGTCATCGTCATCCCGGGCAGCGAGGCCATTTACCTGGCAGGAGCTGCTGTCACGGCCGATCCGCTGCTGCTCGAACGCCGGCTGCGGGCGCAGCAGCTCGATCTGGACTATTTCTTCCCGCCGATGTTCGCCGCATGGCTTCCGGCCGATCGCATCGCCGCCCTCGCGAATCAGCTGGCCGGCGCCCCCGCCTGGCGCAACCGCGATTTTCACCCCATCGCCTATTTCACCGATCTGATGCTCTGGCAGAAAATGGTGCGCGGCGGCAATGCCCTTCTCCTCGCCCTCGAGCGGCTGGGTTTCAGAGGCATGCTGCTGTTCTGGTCCCTGCTGCTCCTCGCCGCCGGGCTGGCCGCGTGGCGGCGTGCGCGCCAGGAGCGTCGGGCGGAGAAACGAACCACGCGCGGCCGGACACTGTTGCCGTTCCTGCTGCTGGCGGCCTTCGCCCTGGGCATGGCGGCCACCGCATTCGACATGCTCTTCATCATGGCGCTGCAGAGCCTCTTCGGTAACCTTTACACCGCCATCGGACTCGCCCTCGCCGCCTTCATGGCCGGGATGGCGGCAGGGGCATGGCTCTCGCTCCGGAGCGGGCCGGAACAGCGCAGCACCCGGGCGGCTTTGCTCCTCGCGCTCATCGCACTATGCGCCATGCTGCTGACGCCCTTCTTCGCATTCCTCGCCCGCCACCCCCTCCAGCCGCTCTTCTACCTCGGGCTCATCAGCGCCAGCGGCTTAACCGGCGGCCTTTTTCCCCTCCTTTCCGGCCTGTATGAGGAGGGCCGCGGCCGAGGTGGCTGGGGGACGGTCAATGGCGCCGATCTGGCCGGGGGCGCCACGGCCGCCTTGCTCAGCGGCGGCATCTGGGTGCCGCTCTTCGGATTTGCCCGCAGCCTCGGGCTGGTCGCCCTGACGGCTCTGGCTGCGGCACTGGCCCTCATGATCGCCGCCCGGCCGCCGGCCAAGGAGGCTTCCCATGATCAAAACCATGTTGGCCCTGATCGTCGTCACGAAACTGATTTCCGGGAGTAATTGCATGCACCAGGAGAAAGCCGCCGCGCAGAAGGAGAGCACCGCCGCCATGCAGGCCCGCAACGCGGAGCGGTGGCAAATGGTTGACCAGCAAATCCGCGCCCGGGGCGTCCAGGATTCCGCCGTGCTGGCGGCTATGGAGCGGGTGCCGCGCCACCTTTTTGTCCCCCCCGGCGAACGTCATATGGCCTATGACGACCATCCCCTGCCCATCGGCTATGAGCAGACCATCTCCCAGCCCTATATCGTCGCCTATATGAGCGCGATGCTGGATCTCCGCCCCGGCGACCGTGTCCTGGAGATCGGCACCGGCTCAGGCTATCAAGCGGCCGTGCTGAGCCTGCTCGTACACGAGGTCTATTCAATCGAGATCGTCGAGCCCCTGTGCCGGGAAGCGGCGGCACGACTGGCCGCGCTCGGCTATACCAAGGTCCAGGTTCGCTGCGGCGACGGCTATGCCGGCTGGCCCGAAATGGCGCCGTTCGATGCCATCATGCTCACAGCCTCGCCCGAAGTCATACCCGAGCCCCTGGTCGCACAACTTGCGCGCGGCGGCCGCATGATCCTTCCCCTCGGGGCCGAGTATCAGGAACTGGTGCTCATCACGCGCGACATGGCGGGTAATCTCACCCGCAAGGAGCTGATCCCGGTGCGTTTTGTGCCGATGACCGGCGCAGCGGAGGAAAAACAGGCGGGAAATGAGGGGCGAATTGCGCCGCAGCCATGAAACAATATGCGCGGTTTTACGTTAAAAAAGGCAAGAAAACGACCAAGCACGCAAAGGGAAACTCATGAAAAGCAAATACGATTCCAACCTGCTCCTCGGCCTGATCCTCATCCTGATCGGCGGCGGGCTCTTGTGCAAACAGCTGGGCCTGTTCCATTTCGGCTGGGAAGAGATCTATCCCGTTGCGCTCCTGCTCTTTGCGGCGATGTCGATCGTCTCGGTGGCCAAGGGCGACAAGGGCAACGTTTTCTGGGCTTGCTTCCTGCTGGTGTGCGGCCTCTTCTCATTCATGAAAAACTATGGCCTGGTCGACGCCTTCTGGAGTGTCAACCTCTGGAGCATTCTCCTGCTGGCCTTCGGCTTGAGCTTTTTCGCCCTCTATGCCTTCAAGCCGCAGGAATGGGGCGTGCTGGTGCCCGGCTGCATCCTTTCCACCTTCGGGCTGGTCGCCATCCTCGACGATCTCGGCATCAACTGGTTCACCATGCATGAGGTGATCGAGTACTGGCCGCTGCTGCTCATCGCGGTCGGCCTGGGCATCATCGCCAGCAGCTACAGCCGCAAACGCGCGCACTAGCGCCACTTCGGTCCGGCGCGCCCGGTACGCCAGGTTCCCGATGAGCGACCAGCCGGCAAAGGTGGCCGCGCTCTAGAGCTCCGCATCGGCCCGGCGCGGCTCATGCTGCCGGTAATACTCCTGGCGTAAAATACCCATCACATAAAAATCGACATAGTGGTCGTGGTGATACATGGCCTGCCGCAGGGTGCCCTCAATCGAGTACCCTGCTTTTTTATAGGCCGCAACGGCATGCGTATTTTCGCAGCTCACATGCAGTTGAATGCGGTTGAGGTTGAGCTGATCGAAAGCATACGCGACCATCATCCGGGCCGCCTCCCCCCCATAGCCTTTGGCCCATTCCTCCGCATCATAGATCGCAATATAAAATACCGCCGCCCGGCTGATCAGGTCGATGCGTACCAGGGCGGTTTGACCCACCGGCTTGCCCTCCGCCGCGCTGCAGATCGTGAACAGGACGATCTCCTTGCTCGTGCTCCAGCTGGCCATCTCGGCCCGGACCTGCTCCATCGTCTGCGGCAGGGCCAGAAAGAGGCTCTCCCGCACCCGGGGATCGTTCTTGCCGAACTGCACCAGTTCGAGATCGCCTTCTGCATACGGGCGCAGATAGATCCCCTCTCCTTGCAAAAACTTGCACGTATACACCGGATTTCCTCCCGTTAATGCCACAGTTCAGCTGAATGCCCGATGGTGCCGGATGGAGAAGCGCATCCGTTTGAGATACCGGATTAAAAAGAGCCCGCTGGCCAGCAGCAACGAACCGCTGATGAACAGCGTCGCCGGGGCGCCGATATGGCGGGTGATCAGTCCCGCGAGCAGGCCGCCCAGCGGCGCCATGCCCTGATAGGTCATGGTATAGAGCGCCAGCACCCGGCCGCGCTTGTCATCGGCCACGATGGTCTGCAGAATCGTATTGCCTGAGGAATAGACCGCCATCAGGCCGAAACCAGCGCAGACGATAAAGAGCAACGAGGGATAGAGACGCTGCACCAGGGCGACGAGCACCAGCGCGACGCCGGCGCTGAGGATCGCTGCGATCATCACGCGCTCGAGCCCGATCACGGTGCGGCGGCGTGCGAGGTACCAGGCGCCATAGAGCGCGCCGATGCCGGTGGAGGCGGTGATAAAGCCGAGCGTAGCGGCGTTGCCATGAAATACATCCCGCGCCAGCACCGGCAAGAGCACTGTAAAGGGCAGGCCGATCAGACTGAAGAGCGCCAGGGCCAGCAGAATGAGACGGATCGGAAAGACATGCCAGGAATAGGCCAGGCCTTCGCGCATGCTCGAGATCACGCTGGGACGCAAGGTCGGCGGCGCCGGCGCCGCGGCTGTGCGGATACGGAGCAAGGCGATAATGATGGCGACGAAGGAGAGCGCGTTGATCAGAAAGCACCAGCCCTCCCCCACCAGGGCGATGGTGATCCCCGCGATGGAGGGGCCGATCAGACGCCCGGCGTTGAACATCGTCGAGTTGAGGGCGATGGCATTGCCGATATCCTCGCGCCGCAGGATCAGGTCCTTGACAAAGGCCTGACGCCCCGCCTGATCGAAGGCATTGATCAGGCCAAAGAGGACACTGAGCACAAGGATGTGGATGATGTGAATCCAGCCGAAAAAGATCAGCAGGGCCATCACCAGGGCCTGAGCCATGAGCAGCACCTGGGTCGCGATCAACATGCGCCGCCGGTCCCAGCGGTCCAGATAGACACCGGCTACCGGAGCGAGGAAAAAGGCCGGGATCTGGCTGACGAATTCGACCACACCGAGCATGAACGCCGAATCGGTCAGCCGGTAAACCAGCCAGCCCATCGCGACGCGCTGCATCCAGGTCCCGAGCAGTGAGACGGCCTGGCCGCTCCAGTAGAGCCGGTAATTCCTCGATGCGAATGCCCGCAGTATTGAACCGGACGTTTTCAGGAGTCCCCTCATCGCTTCGTTCGTCCTATAATGTACTGAAACCATCCCCTCTTTTCCACACTTTTTTCGGCACTCTGTCGCGGCCTCCCCTGCTTCGCGCCCTGCGCGCAGGACCAATCCGGCGCGGGGCATCCGCCAGTCAGGGCCGCCCGGCGTTGCGCGCCCTGCTCAGCACCCCCTGCCCGGCTGCCGCCCCCTTACCCGCATCCCCCTCCGCTTCTGGCATGCTTTTTGAGCAATAGAAGAGCGAACCGGCGGATTCACCAGGACTTTATCCATTGAATTAATTAGAGTTAAATTGCTCGAAACGTCCGCCCGCAAGCCGGTTTTATGACAAAGAACAATGACAAGTGTAACAGATATCATAGAGAAATGGAATAACGAAAGGAGGTGCAGGACAGGGAAGGGGCTTTTTCAAAAAGAGCGAGTCAGGCGGCTCTGGCGTACAGCCTGAAAATGGGATGTGATTTGAATGGACAGACAGGAGATGAGTACAATGAAGCAAATCAATTGGCAGCAGCGCATCAGCCTCGGTTTTCTGGTTCTGGTGTTCACGCTCTTCTTCGCAGCGGCAATCCTGCCGGCAGCCCACGCCGGCCAGGTGGTGTTGCCCAGCAAGGATAACGTGTTGATGCAGACCAACGGACCCGCGGCTGAATTTGATGACGGGGATTGGTGGACCAATCCCGGTTACGGCAACTCCCCGCACATCTTTTGGCTGGAGATTCCCAAAGGGGTGAATCCCGACTTTGTGATCAACCTCCAGTTGTGGGACCCTGAATCCTTCAGCAACAATCCGGAGAGCGCCACCGATTCGGACGAGGAAAAAAACAACGGCTGGGAGGCGACCACCTTCTCCCTCTACGCACCGGACGGCACACTGATCACCAGCCACGTTTATGAGGGCGGTGATATCACCACCAGCCAGCAGTGGGTCAAATTCCATGACCTGCGGGCGGGTGATTTTGGCGCCGGCATGTACAAGATCACTGTGGCGGTCGCAGGCGATGACGAGAACGGCTACAAGATCGGGATTGAAGATGGCAACTCGGACAAGATCGCCGCGAACGGCAATGAAATCAAACTATACGCCCAGCGCACGGCTTTTCAGTTTGTCGGCGAAGGCGCATTGACCAACACCTTCTGGTTCAACGTGCCCAAGCGCGATCAGCTGCGTCTTTTCAATTTCGACCTCGAGAAGGACGGCAGTGCCATCAAATATATCAGTCCGAGCGGTGTAGAATACGGCGGCACCCTCTCCGAGGATGGCGCCTGGAACACCGATCCCTCCAGCCCCAATCTGCCCCTTGCGGGCGGCGGCGACGTAATCGAGAATCCCGAACCCGGCTGGTGGCAGGCGGTAATCACCACCTATCATCCCTCCAATATCGTCCGCCAGGGCAATCAGTTCATCTTCTGGCCGGATGACCTGCTCTTCAACGGGCCGCCCACTGTTCATCGCGGCATGGTCGGCGACCGCATCTGGCTGGATGCCAACCAGAACGGCCTGCAGGATCAGGACGAGACCGGTATCGCCAACGCCACGGTCCGTCTCCTCGATGGTAGCAGCGACGAAGCGATCCGCAGCACCACCACCGATCTCGATGGTATCTTCGTCTTTAACGATGTGGCGGAAGGTACCTACAAGATCGAGTACCAGCTGCCGCAGAATTTCTTTTTCACGGCGCCGCGGGTGGGCAGCGACCGCGAGACCGACTCGGACGCCGATCCCAACACCGGCCGTACCGGCAGTTTTTATCTCAAGGAGAATGAAGCGCGCCTGAACCTCGACGCCGGCATGATCCCGAAGCACGTCTCCAACCTGAGCGTGACCAAGAGCGTTGTGGGCGGCGATCTCGAACTGGTGCCGGGTGAAGAGGCGACCTTCACCATCACCGTCACCAACAAGGGCCCGTTCGAGGCGATCAATGTCCGCGTCGTCGACAAGCTGCCGGCTGCTCTTGAGCTGGTCAGTGCCGACCGTCATTATGACGCCGGTCCCGACCCTCTGGTCTGGATCGAGACCAGCCTGGCCGCGGGCGAGTCCCGCACCTACACCGTAACTGTCAAGGCCACCAGCGTCCTCGGTGAAGTGGAGAACTGCGCCTGGGTCTCCAGTCCCAACAAGGATGAAGATCTCACCGATAATGCCAGCTGCGTGATCCTGCGCATCCAGCAGGAGTACCCGAATCCCAGCGGCATCCGCATCGGCGACCGCGTCTGGATCGACAGCAACAACAACGGCCTGCAGGACAACAATGAGGCGGGACTGGCCAACGTCACCGTCCACCTGCTCAGCGGTGTCGATCAGACTCTGGTCCAGTCCGATCTGACCAGTGCCGAGGGCGCCTTCCAATTCAAGGATATGCCCTCCGGCGCCTATCTGGTCGAGTTCGTTCTGCCCGAGGGTTTTGCCTTCAGCAAGCCGGATCAGGGCGCGGATGATGCACTCGATTCCGATGCCGATCAGGTCTACGGCAAAACGCCGGCCTTTTTTGTCCTCAATGGCGGGACCTACGCCATCTGGGATGCCGGTGTGGTGCCCTACACGCCGCCGCAGAAGAGTAATATCCGCATCGGCGACCGGGTGTGGAATGACAGCAATCGCAACGGTCTCCAGGATGAGGGCGAAGTGGGCATGCCCGGCATTACGGTCAACCTGCTGAGCGGCGCGGACGCCAGCCTGGTCCTGACCGATCAGACCGACGCGGATGGGCTCTACCTCTTCCAGGATATGGCCCCTGGCTCCTATATCCTCCAGGTGGTGCAGCCGGCCGATTTCAACTACACCCAGATCCAGCAGGGCAGCGATCCGGCGCTGGATTCGGACATCATCCCCGCCAGCGGCCAGAGCGCACCCTTCAGTGTGGTCTCCAATACCGACTACCTGACCATGGACGCCGGCTTCATACCGTTCCTGCCGCCGGTGCGCAGCAACATCACCATCGGCGACCGGATCTGGAATGATGTCAACCACAACGGGGTACAGGACGAGGGCGAAGCGGGCCTGCCCGGCCTCTATATCCACCTCCTCAGCGGGCTCGATGAAAGCCTGGTCCTGGCGGATACCACCGATGCCGACGGCCGCTACCTCTTCAAGGATGTGGCTCCCGGCTCCTATATCCTCCAGGTGGTCCAGCCGGCCGGATATCTCTTCACTTTGCTCAACGCGGGCAGCGATCCGACGGTCGACTCGGATGTGGCCCCCGAGAGCGGCAAGAGCGCGCCATTCCTGGTGACTGCCAACACCGCACAGCTGACGCTGGATGCGGGCCTGACCCCCTACGTGCCGCCGGTCAAGAGCAACATCCTCATCGGCGACCGGGTGTGGAATGATCTCAATCAGAACGGCCAGCAGGATGCCGACGAGCAGGGCATGTCGGGCGTCACCGTTCGCCTCGTCACGGGTGCGGCGGAGACCGCGGTCGACACCACCACGACCGACGAAAACGGCCTTTACCACTTTGCCGACATGGCCCCCGGCGCCTATCGCGTCGTCTTTTCGCTGCCGGCCGGGTTTTTCTTCACGACCCTGAACAACGGCGATGACGCCAGCGATTCGGATGCCTATCCGGTCAACGGCCGCACCGACGAATTCACCGTCGAGAGCGGCAAGAGCTACACCGGATGGGATGCCGGCGTGGTCGAGAACAGCGAGTCGGATCTCGAAATCGCCAAGGTCATCGTCGACAGCCGCAGCTATTTTTACCGCGGCGATTCGTTGACCTTCCTCATCACCGTCACCAACCACGGCCCCGATGACGCCCACGGCCTCACCCTGATCGACAACCTGCCGGATGGGCTCACCTTCATCGATGCGGAACGTACCCAGGACGAAGGCCCCAATCCCCTGATCTGGCGCGAGGAACTCCTGGCGGCCGGCGCGAGCGTCAACTACCGCGTGCGCATGTGCACGACGCTGGAGCTGGGTGGCATGGACAACTGCGTGACCGTCAGCAGCCTCTCCTTCGATCCGGATCTGGCGAACAACATCGCCTGCGCCCAGGTGCACATCCTGGTTCCGGTCGAGCTCTCCTCCTTCAGCGCCAAGAGCAGCCAGGGCAAGGTCGTCCTCAACTGGATCACCCAGTCGGAGACCGAAAACCTCGGCTTCCATATCCTGCGCTCCGAGAGCGAAGCCGGACTCTATACCCGAATCAACAAGGAGATCATCCAGGGCGCCGGCACCACCTCCTCGGTGAACAGCTATACCTATACCGATGAGAGCGAGCTCAAACCTGCCGCCAGCTATTATTACAAGCTGGTCGACGTGGACTACAAGGGCCGCCTCAACGCCCACGGTCCGGTCAACGCCGTGGTGGAGGTCCCAAGCAAGCACGGCCTCGAGCAGAACTATCCCAATCCCTTCAATCCGGAAACCCGCATCAATTTCAGCCTGAAGGAAGCGGGCAAGGTCACTCTGACGATCTACAACGTCCGTGGTGAAGCAGTACGCACCCTGGTCTCCGGCCAGATGAATGCCGGGGCGCACATGGTGGTCTGGGACGGCCGCAACGACTATGGCCAGCCCCTGACCAGCGGCATGTATATCTACACCATGCGCGTCAATAACTTTGAAGAAAAACGCACCATGATGTTCCTCAAGTAGCCCCCTGTTCTGCCGCTACGCAAAAAACCGGAGGCTGGTTGGCCTCCGGCTTTTTTTATGCGTACCCGCAGCTGGACCTGACCGGGCATCACGCCGGCGCAGACGGACACGGCGGCGCAGCGGGTGTTTAAGCTGGACCGCCTCCCGGCTGCTGCAGAGCGCAAATTCCCGCGTCCAGGCCAGAAGTTGCGGCGCGGGGCTCTTTCAGACCGGGCTGCCTCCGGGCTGCTGCAGAGTGCGCAAGGCCGCCAGCTCCGCTGCTGTGAGCGGCCGCCAGGCCCCGGGGGGAAGATCCCCCAGTTCGATGGGACCGATGCGGACGCGGATCAGCCGCACGACCTCGTAACCGCGCGCGGCGAACATCCGCCGCACCTGCCGGTTTTTGCCCTCATGAATGATGATCTCGGCCCAGGGGCCCGGCTTTTCGTCCGGCATCGGCCGGACCTGCGCCGGCCGGGTGCGGTACCCCCTAAGATCGATCCCGGCCTCCAGGGCGAGACGGTCGGCCTCCTGCAAGGGCCGGTGGAGGCGTACCCGGTAGCATTTTTCGATCCCGCTCTCGGGGGAGACGAGCCACCCCGAGAGCGGCCCGTCGTTGGTCAGAAAAAGCGCACCCTCGCTGTCCATGTCGAGACGGCCGGCCGGAAAGACCCAGGTGGCAAAGTCCGGCAGGAGGTCATAGACGGTGGCGCGGCTGGCGGGATCGGTGCGGGCGGTGAGAAATCCGGCAGGTTTGTGAAAGAGATAATAGAGCTTTTGCTCCGGCACGCCCAGGGGCCGGTCATCCAGGGTGATCTCGTCTTTCTCGAGATCGACCCAGGCGTAGACGAAGCGTTCCACCCGTCCGTTCACCTTGACCCGCCCCGCCAGGATCCAGTCCCGCGCCTGGGCGCGCGAGCCCCGTCCCAGTTTCGAAAAGGCCCGTTCCAGACCGACGCGGATGCCGGGGCCGTTTGCTTCTCGCTGTTGATCCATCTTGACTCCTCCTGCTGGCACCGGTCAATATAGGAGATTTCCCCACGGCGGGCAAGAAGAAAATCGGGGTCAAACGGCCTTTTGCAAAGATACTTTTTTGAATATTCGTTTTCGCTTCCTAAATTTCCTCGACGGTTTAGATTCTCATAACGGAGCGGTTTGTGGGCAAAATAGCCATCCCGGACAATACCATCGAGGCCTTCGCGCGCAATTTCCACAAGGAAGCCCGCATTTACGGCTTTTCCGACGCGGATTGTTTGCGCTTCGTCAATGTCATCCTGGACCTCATCATGAAGAACGACCAGAAAAGCGCGCAAAAATTCAGCACGCTGCACTGGTCGCGCAACGGCGAGCCCCACTACACCCGCCTCCCCATCCGCAGCGATGCGCTGATCATCCGCGAATACGACCATGCCATCGATCCGCCCTACTTTGCCGAATGGCTCGCGGAAGAAGCCGGCCGCTATTTCCTCATGTCACGCCTGAGTTTGCGCAGCTCCAAGTTCGATGACCTCGCCAACGATCCCTCCAACAGCATCGGCGTGATCACCTTGCCGGACGGCCTCCCCATCGGCGCTGTCGCCTACCTGGAACACGATCTCCACGCCAAAAAGGCAGAACTGCGCAAAATCATCGGCGATCCGCAATACCGCGGCAAGGGCTACGCTAAACTGGCCACGCGCCTCTGGATCGAATACGGCCTCTTCAGCCTGGGGTTGAAAAAGATCTATATCCACACCGTCAACACCAACATCCGCAACATCCGCCTCAATGAGGAGTTGGGCTTCAGCATCGAGGGCATCCTCCACAACGAGGTGGTCATCGACGGGATCTATCACGACGTCTTGCGCATGAGCTTGTGGCTGGAATAACGCTCCTGCCGCCGGGTGATAGCTTTTGCGATCCAGCGGGCATCCTCGGTAACGCCATAAATGAGGCCCGATTTGCGGCTGTGGAGCCAGGGGAAGCCGACAAAATAGAGACCATGGACGGGTGAGATGCCGCCTTCATGCACCGGCAGCCCCCGGGCATCCAGGGCGGGCAAGCGCAGCCAGCTGAAATCCGCTGAAAAGCCCGAAGCCCAGATGATCGTGCTGATTCTGGCGTCGCGGAATTTGAGGCGTCGCAGGGACGAGATGCAGCCCGCCTGCGGATCGGGCTGATCCGCGGGATCCACCTCGCGCGGCGGCCGGACGCGCCCGGTGCGCTGGATATAGGCGTCGATGTCCGCCTTGACCTGCTGCGAGAAGCCATCGGCATAGTGCACATGCTCCGCCGCCTCATCACTCAGAATCAAGCCGTCCTCCTCCACATCGATCAACCGTCCCAGCACCACGACCCCCTGCTGCGCCAGATGCTGCAAACTGATCGTATGGCCGTAGCGCCCATGGCCCGAAATCTGCGGTTGCGCCAAACGGCTGAGAGATTTATCCTTCAAGCTGGCATAGGTCACGTCAAGAAGCTTCATCTCGATCCACCACTCCAGCAGATCCCGTCCCCGATAGCGGCGGGGAGCGCGCCCCACCCGGCTGGTGCACAGATAAACCGTCCGGCCGGCCGCGAGCAAGTCCTCGGCGATCTGGCACCCGGACTGCGCACTGCCGACCACGACGACCGCGCCGGGCGGCAGCTGCGCGGCATTACGGTATTGAGAGGTATGCAGCTCGGTGACTTTGCCGGCTACCCGGGAATGGATGGGATCGTATTTCGGGGCCTGGAGGATGCCCGACGCCACAACAACAGAGCGGCACATCAGCGGCTCCCCGGTGCGGCCTTCATTCTGGGTGTGGACGATAAAGCAGGCTGGATCTTCAGCGCACTCGACCGCGGTCACACTCGTGCACGTTCGCACTGGCAGATGGAAATAGCTGACATAGTGTTCAAAGTAGCTGACCAGATCATCCCGCCGCCAGAAGCCATCCGGTTCCGGACCGGCATAGGACATTCCGGGCAGTCCGTTCATAAAATTCGGCGAATTCAACTTGAAGGAGTCCCAGCGCTGGGATCGCCAGGATTCGCCGATCTGTCCTTTCTCGAGGACCAGATGGGTATGGCCCGCCTGGGTCAGGAAATAACTGGTCCCAAGTCCCGCCTGCCCGGCCCCCACAATGATGACATCATAGATCGCCATGGCCTTGTTTCCTCCATGCATCTGTTCATTCCAGGATGAATCCGGACCACCCCCGTTTCACCCGCCCTATCCAGCCTCATCCGTTCGCTCACTTCTATAACAAATCCCGGCCGGGCATATATTCGCATATACGAATTATTTTCACAGCCTTCTTATGAAATTGCGACATCCCCCGGCCCTGCATAAATTCCCTTTGAAAATATTTTATTATTTACTATGTTTCATCAGCATTACCTGGGGAAACGGGCCTGCAAAGCCCGGCTTTTGAGCTCAGATCAGGCAGCATGATTCTCTTCGCTCCGCACTTGATGGGACGGAACCAGGCGCCGGCCTTGCGGCGCCGCGGATGATGGGCGGTGAACCTCCTTTGGCAGTCGGTCTATGCATTCCCTAACGAGCACTCCGCAACCCTGGCTGGTCGTCAGCGATGCCGCCGGGCAGATTTTCGAGATTCCCGGGCTGGAAATGGCCGGCATGCGCCTGCGTGAATGGCGCCAGCCCGCTCCCGGCGAGCTCATTCCCCTCCCCTTTGGCAGTGCGCTCTTTCAGCTGCCGCAGCGCCGTCCCGTCGGCTTTGACCGCAGCGCCAACCGCTTTGTCGTCCTTGATGACTATGAGGGGCAGCCGGTCTTTGCTGTCGGCGCCTTTATCGCCCCGGCCTACACCCAGCTCCTGCTCGCGGCCTTTCAGAGTCCCGCGCAAGCGGAGCCGCTGCCGCTCTTTGCCTACAGCGCTGTCGGCTGGCGCCAGGAGCAATTTTTTACCACCGGCGTGCGCGTCGACGCCGATATCCGCCAGGACCCCGCCTATTTCAATCTCCGGCTGATCGAACAACAGGCTGCCGCGCTGCTGGCGCGCCACCCCGGCAACCGTCTGGTGGAGCACCTCGTGGAGAACTGCGTGCGGCGCTACGGCTGCCCCGCGGCGCAGAATCTCGCGCTCGGGCGCTGGGAGGCCCCCATCCCCACCAGTCCTGCCTGCAATGCCCGCTGTGTCGGCTGTATCTCCAAACAGGCCGGCACCTGCGTTCCGGAGACGCAGCAGCGCATCACCTTTGCGCCGACGCCCGAAGAGATCGCCGAATATACGGTGCCGCATCTCGAAAACGCTCCGCGCCCGGTCGTCAGTTTCGGACAAGGCTGCGAAGGCGAACCCCTTCTCCAGAGCACCTTGCTCGAAGAGGCCATCCGCCTCATCCGCAGCCGCACCACCAGGGGCACCATCAACCTCAATACCAACGCCTCGCGTCCGGAGGTGCTCGACTGTCTCTGCGCTGCGGGACTCGACAGCCTGCGCGTCAGCCTCAACAGCGCGCGACCGGATTATTACCGCGCTTATTACCGGCCGGCCGGCTATGACTGGCCGGAGGTCAACGAAAGCCTGCGCATCGCCCGCGCCCGCGGGCGCTGGATCTCGCTGAACTACTTCATTTTCCCCGGCTTTACCGACGACCCCGACGAGATGGCCGCCCTGATCGAACTGGTCCGGACGCACCGCATCGACTATATCCAGATGCGCAACCTCAACATCGACCCGGAATGGTATTGCGACACCCTCGGACTTGCAGCCACGGCTCCGCGTGCAGCCGGCCTTCTCATCTGGATGCAGCAGATCAAAGCCAGGGCACCCTGGATCCGGTTTGGCTACTTTAATCCTCCCAAAGAAGAATGGCGGGCGGCATGAAACAGAACAGACATCCAAAGCTTTGGCTGGTGGCCGGCGTGCTGGCGCTGCTCTCCACCTCCCTCTGGATTCCCCAGGCCCCCTGGATCGAGGACGCCTTGACCGGGCTGCCAGCACCCGGCTATACCCTTCACATGCCCCTGCTGCATCTTCTCTTCGCTCCCGTTCTCGGCCCGCTCTTCTTTTTCAGCCGGGCGGATGCCCCGCTGACGCTGATACTCTGGCTGCTCCTCTGGCTCTGCCTGGCACTCCTCGCAGCGCACATGGTCAAAGCCAGATGCAGCGGCCTCCCTCCGGGCGGCGCGATCCTGCAAGGTCTGGCCAAGGGGATCTACTGGCTGCCGGTCGCCTTCATTCTCGTGGTGGCGGTGCTGCTCATCTTTCTCTTCTCCCCCTTTCCCGGCGCCACCATCGTGCCGGCGGCGGAAGAGGTGGTGCTGGTCGATTTCCACAGCCACTCCTACCACAGTCATGACGGGCTGCTCTCGCCGCTGCGGCAGCTGCGCTGGCACAAGCGCAACGGCTTCGATGCCTTTTTTCTGACCGAGCACAATACGCACCGGATGACGCTGGAGCTGGTGGCGGCGCAGCGTGCGGGACAGCTGGAGTCCGAACCGCTGCTCCTGGCCGGTGAGGAATATTCCGGGAGCAATCATCTGCTGCTGCTCGGACTGACGCGCGACTTTACGAGCAAGGATTATCCGGACGCGGCGGCCATCGATTCCGCCCATGCCCAGGGCGGCGTCGCGCTGGTCGCCCACTGGTTCGCGCCCCAGCGGAACACCCGCCCGCTGGCTGAGTATGCGGCCATGGGGGTGGACGGCTTTGAGATCGCCAATCAGGCGGAGGGGATTTTTTACCCCGAACGGTATACGCGCCCGCTGCGCGAAGCCGCGGCGGCGAAGGGGCTGCTGCTGACCGGCGCCAGCGACTATCACGGCTACGGCCCCGCCTGCTTGGCCTGGAATGCCCTGCACCTGCCGGGCTGGCGCCGGTTGGATCCCGAAGCGCGCTCCCGGGCGATCCTCGATCTCTTGCGCAGCCGCGACCAGTCCCGGCTGCAGGTGCTGCTCTATCGCGACCGCCGCCCGATCGCGCCGGGCCTCACCTGGGTCGCGCCCTTCATCACCCTTCTGGACTATTTCCGCTCGATCTCCGCAGCCGAAGCGCTGAGCTGGCTGGTCTGGATGGCCCTGCTCGCGCTCTGGGGGCGCTTTGCCCCGAGCATCCCCGAGCGGCTGCGCATCCCGCTCTCGATCCAGGAGGAAATGGCGGTCGCCGGGGCTGCAGCGGCTGCGGTCACTCTTCTTTTCGGGCTGTGGATGCTCGGCCAGGTACCGTTTTTAAGCGGGGAGAACCGGATTTTCCTCAAGGATGGTCTGTGGCTGAGCGGCACAGGTATCCTTTTGTTTTTATACTGCATATACCTGCTAAAAAAACTGAAAAAAATCCAAATTTTTTAGCGAATCCGTCCCGCAAATATCATTGACTGTTGGTATGAATAGAAAAATGAAAAACGTCCGTCAGTACAACACAGGGTGTGAGGCCATCAATGGAGATCACTGAGATCAGCATCAGGCTACGGAATGAGAGCAAGCTCAAAGCCTTTGTCAACGTCACTTTCGACAACCAGTTCGCTGTCAAGGGCTTGAAGATCATCCAAAGCAAAAAAGGCGTGCTCTTGTGCATGCCCTCGCGAAAATCGGAAGATGGCATGCAGCGCGACATCGCTCACCCCATCACCAAAGAGTTCCGCACCAAGCTGGAACAGGAAATTCTCGCCGAATACGCCCGCGTCGAAAAGCGCGCTGAGCGCGGCGAGATCGTCTATGATGATGCCAGAAATGAAGAATGGGCTTACGTCGACGATGAGATCTGACGCATTCTCTCTTCTCCCCGCTCCAAAGCTCTTCCTCCCTCCCCGGGTTTAGCAGCATATACTTGTTTTCCACGGCGCGCAGGACGTGGCCGCTTCCTTGAAGCGGAGAGTGCTGCGCGCTTCTCTATTCTCCCTGCTCTTTTTTTCTCCCCCATGTAAACTTTTTCGCCGCTGCCATCGTCTAATCTGTTGACTGTCACCCTCAGGGATTCCCATGGAGCCTCGCGAAAGAGAATCGATCATACGCGCCCGGCAAGGCGATTTGGCCGCGTTCGCAGAACTGGTGCGTCTGCATGATGGCTACATCATGCGGATGATCCGGTCCATGAGTCCGGCAGAGGATGCCGAGGATCTCTGGCAGGAGACCTTCATCAGAGCCTTCACCGGGCTCGCATCTTTCCGCGCCGAGAGCGGCTTTCGTACCTGGCTGACCCGTATCGCCATCCGCCAGTGCCTCAGCCACCGCCGCAAGGGGCGCTGGCAGCGCTGGATCGCCCTGCCCGCCGCGTCCGCCGATGCCGCGGATGCGCCGCGCGAACCCGCCAGCGTGGACCCCCTGCCGGACGAGCAGGTGCTGCACCACGAGATGCAGGCGCATTTGCAGCGGGCTCTGGCGGCCCTTCCCGGCAGCCAGCGCGCCGCGTTCGTCCTCAAGTATGTGCAGGGCTGCAGCATTCGCGAAATCGCCGCGATCCTGGGCAAGGCCGAGGGCACGATTAAAAGCGACCTCTTCCGCGCGATGCAAAAAGTCAAGGCGCGGATGCAGCAGATCTACACACTGTGACCGCCCGGGGGGCAAACCGTACAGGAAAGCGATGGTATGAAACCTTGTCCTGACATGCAGCTGGCCATTACGCTCTACCACGCCAACGAGCTGGATGATGCAGAGCGCCTCGCAGTCGAGCGCCATCTGGCGGCTTGTCCCGCCTGCCGCGCCGCTGCGGAACGGATCGGCGAGATCGCGGCGCTGGCGGCCGAACAGCCCGGCGCGCCGGGCGCGATGGCCCGCAGCGCAACGCCGGCCGTTGCGGCGGAGGAGGTTGCGGCTGCGACCGCCCGCGAGGAGCAGCTGATGACCGCTCTGCAGATCCGCACCGCCAGTCGGGTGCGCTCCGGCCGCCGCCAGGATCTGCCGCTGCAGTTGCATCCTCTCTATCTGGCCCTGGCGGCGATGCTGCTCGTGGCCTTCGGATTTCTGCTCGGCCGGCTGGGTGGCCGGCCGCAGGCGCCCGATCCCACCCTCCAGGCGCTGCTGACCGGGTTCCAGCCGGTGGTCGCCGCCGGCCATACCGTGCAGCCGGAGCTGCTCAACGTCCAGCGCGTGCGTTATGATCCGGTCAGCGGACAAATCGATATCGAGTATAACACCCTCAACGGCGTCCGCCTGCAAGGCACGGGGACGCAGCCGCAGGTGCAGCTGATGCTGGCCCGCGCGATGATCGAAAGCGACAATCCGGCGCTGCGCCTGCACGCGGTCAAGGCCGCCGGCGCGATCGCCGCGCAGCAGCAGAGCCTTGATGACGAACTCCTCCAGGCCATCAACTATCTGCTCGCCAGGGAACAGAATCAGGGGGTGCGCCTTATGGCTGTGCGCGTCTTGCGCGCCCTGCCGCTCAGCGAGGCCATCAAAAAGATGCTTTTGCAGATCGTCCTTCACGATGAAAATCCGGCCCTGCGCATGGAGGCCTTCGACGGTCTCGCCTCTCACGCCGGGGGCCGGGAGATCGAACCCTTTTTACAAACCATCGCCAAAGACAGCAGCAGCTCTCTGCGCGTCAAGGCCAGAGCGCTGCAGCAAACCATCGCCGCCGAACCGGTGCGTTCGGCCGAACTCAGTCGGGAGAATTGATATGAAACGGATCCATTGCATACTCTCAGGGCTGCTCCTCCTCGTCACGCTGCCGCTCGGAGCGCAGACCATCGAAGGCAGCCGGGGCCATTACACCAGCATGATCACCAGGGAGTTTGCCATGGCGCCCGGTGGCAACCTCGTCATGGAGATTAGCGGCGGTGACATCCGCGTCACCTCATGGGACAAAAACAGCGTGCAGGTTCTTGAGACGTTCACCATGAAAGTCTTTACGCGCGAGGAGGCCGAAGAGATCGTCAAAAAGCTCAACGCCTCGTACAGCCAGAACGCCGCGACTCTGACGATCCGGAACGAGTTGGACGGCAACAGGCTGCAGGAGCATGCTTTCGAGATCACTTTGCCGCAGAAATTCAATCTCGATCTCAAGACGGCGGGCGGAGACCTCGATGTGAGCAAGGTGGAGGGCAATGTGCGCCTGGGCACCAGTGGGGGTGATCTGCTGCTCTCCGCCCTCACGGGCGCCATCGAGGCAAGAACATCGGGCGGGGATCTGAGTCTCGAGACGATTTCCGGCAAGATCTCCGCCGCCACCTCCGGCGGCGATATCATCGCCAAAGCCATTTTTGCCGAGGGCGATCTCAGCACCTCCGGCGGGGACGTGGCCGTGGAAAAGACGACCCAGCGCCTTGCCTTGACCACTTCCGGCGGCGACATCGTGCTGCAGGACATTGCCGGCCCCTTGACCGCGGCCACTTCCGGCGGAGACATCAGCCTCACCCGTTTCAGCGGCGCGCAGGGATCGCTGCAAACCTCGGGAGGCGACCTGATGGTGCATACCTCCCAGGGCCAGCTTGAGATGGCCACCAGCGGCGGCGACGTGGACTGCGAAGAGATCACGAAAAGCCTGCGCGCGATGACCAGCGGCGGCGACATCGATGTGCGCGATCTGCGCGCCGCCGCGGAGGTGCGCAGCATGGGCGGCGATATCTCGGTCGTCATGACCCTGCAGGATTTCACGGTCCCCCATGCCCTGACCGTGGAAACCACGGGCGGGGAGATTAGCATCACCCTGCCGGCCCGCTTGCCGGCGACGATCGAGGCCGAGATCCGGCTGCAGCGTCGCGCCGATCCGGATGAACGCAACGACATCTACAGCGACTTCCCGCTCACCAAAATCGCACCCGATGAAACCGGCGGCCGGATTCTGCGTAGTAAAGGAGAGATTAATGGAGGCGGCGACCTCATCCAGCTCAAGACGACGGGCGGCGATATCACCATCACCAAAGGCAAATAGAGGAGGAGAGATGAACCATAAAGGAATGCAACTCTTGGCGGCCCTGCTGATTCTCGCCGGCGCCGCGATGGTCGGCCCGGCCCTGGCTGATATCGAACGCACGGTTGCAAAAAGCTTCCCCGTAACTCCCGGCGGCTGGCTCTATATCGATACGGATCTCGGCTCCATTCAGGTGACCGGCGCAGCGGGAGACAAGGTCGAGATCACCCTGCTCCAGACCATGGATGCTCCAACCGAAAAAGCGGCCGATACGATCCTCAAGGATCTCCATCTCGACTTTGCCACCACGGGCAACGAGGTGCGCGTCACCGCCCGCTATGACCATGAACGCATTTTCAACTGGGGCAACCGTCGCCTCAAGCTGCGCTTCACCGTCGCGGTTCCCCGCGTCTTCAATGTCAACCTCAAGACCGCCGGCGGCTCCATTTCCGTCGAGGATATCGAAGGCGAAGCGATCTCCAAGACTTCCGGCGGCGGTCTGAACTTCGGCAAGATCATCGGACCGGTCCGGGGTAACACCTCCGGCGGCAGCATCACCCTGGAGAGCTGCAAGGGCAAGGCCGATGTGGCCACTTCGGGCGGCGGCATCACCATCGGGCGCGTGGACGGTGACGTCCAGGCCACCACTTCCGGCGGCTCGATCCACATCGAAGCGGCCAAGGGCCGGGTGCAGGCAGCCACCTCCGGCGGCGGCATCACGGTGGAGGAGGTCGGCGGCGAGATCGATGCCTCAACCTCCGGCGGCAGCATCTCCGCCCATATCACCCGGCAACCCGCGGGGCCCTGCCGGCTCAGCACCTCGGGCGGCAGCGTCAATGTGAGCCTGGCGCCGGGCCTCAAGGTCGACCTCAATGCCAGCACGAGCGGCGGGCGCGTGCGCAGTGAAGTGGATGTGCTGGTCAAGGGCGAGATGGGCCGCTCCGCCATGCATGGCCAGATCAATGGCGGCGGACCCGAGCTCTACCTGCGCACCTCCGGTGGTAATATCACCATCAGCAAGGCGGCGCTCTAGGTCCCGGCGCCTCACCCTGTTCCCACTTTGTATTACATTTTCGTAATCGCTACCAACGGCGCCGCTGAACGCGGCGCCGTTGGCCGTTACGGCCCTCTGTCCCGTGACCGCTGTCAAATAATTGGACATTTCCGCCGCGGCGCCGCAACAATTCCTTGCGAATCTCCCGATTTGTCGTATATTTAGTAATAGGAATAGCGTGGGGTTTTCCGGTGACCAGCCCCACCCTCCTCAACCTGCCTGCGCACATCTCCTGGTCCGGCAAGATTCCCTTTACATAATCCAACAACGGAGGAACAATGAAAAAAGCGCTCATACTCATCGCCCTGATCGCCATGGCCGGCTGCAGCAAACAGCTCGTCCGGTTCGATCAATACTCGGTGGCCATGAACCTCAAGGTCGACGCCGACAGCTCGGTTTTCCTGGGCGATGGTGACAAATTCAACGGCGTCCTTTTCCTCAGTCCGATCCTTAAAAAGGAAAACGCCACGGTCACCTCGGTAAAGGTGATCCAGAATTACGGCCGCTATTATCTCTGCGCCGAGGATTTTAAAAATCTCTGGGTGATCCAGCCGGCCGACGACGGCACCTCGGGCAAGTACAAGGCGATCGATGTCACCCCCGAAGACAAGACCGATGCCCTGAAGAATATCAGCCTGGCGCGCTACGGCGACGATGAAAAAACCTGCGTCCGCTTCCGCTTCAATGGCAAAGAAATATTTATCAATAAGAAAGGTGGTTTGAATGAAGAGTGCAAATAGATGGGTGATGCTTTTCCTGGTCCTGCTGGCCCCGCTGGTGCAAGCCCAGGATATCCAGGATCTCTATGAGCAGGCCAAAGAGGCGCTGAAATCGGCGGATTATCAGACCTGTCTGGACAAGGTCGCGGCCGCCAAGGCGGAGATCAGCCAGGACTCCCGGCTCGATCCGAACGGGGTCTTTATGAAGCGGCTCCTGCCCGAAGTGGAGCTCAACGGCCAGAATATGGCGGCGATCCTCCTCGCCCTGGATGAACTCTACGACACCTCGCAAAGCGGCGTCACCTTTCCCGATCTGGGCCTGTCGCAGGAAGCGGTCAACAACTATTACAGCCAGGCGCGGGATGCCAGCGACGAGCTGCAGCGCAAGCGCGATGAGATCCTCGCCTCACGCGAGCTGGCCCCGGAGTATCGGGCTGCTCTGCTCAAGGCGCCGGTGCTGACGCGCATCGAAAAGCTGGCCTCCACGGGCATCATGGAAAAGCTGGCGGGCAAGTTCTCGCAGATGGTGGGCACCCTCACCGATTCACTTGCGGCGGTGGACAATCGTTTCCGCATGGCCGAGGCGCGGCTGGCCAAGGTGCAAAAGTCGGCGGTGGCCTCGAAGCAGGAGATTGAAAAGATCAAGTCGGACATGGCCAAGCTCAATGCCGAGCGGCTCTCCTACATCAACACCATTTCGGAGATGCTGGCCGGCGAAGCGAGCCCCGAGATGGAGCCGATCCGGGTCGCCCTCTCCGAGAACCAGGTCGATGATGTCTTTCGCGGGGTGATCGAGTCCGAGATCCGCCGCGTCAAGGGGATTGCGATCACCGATTCGGCGGGCTACAAGGAGCTGCTGAAGGATTATGACCGTATCCGCAATTACAACCGCATCTTTGCCAAGAACAATGTTGCGCCCGACCAGACGGCGCTGCTGGCCAGCTATGAAGCGGCGATCAAGGCCGTTCCGATCGAGGTGCCGAAACGGACGAACTGGACGATGATCTATATCCTCGGCGGCCTGGCTGTGCTGCTGCTGCTGATCGGCCTCTACAGGCTGAGCGCCGGCAACCGCAAGAAGAGCCCGCCCTCGAGCTATCAGCAGCCCCAGAGGCCCTGATCCGCTCAACAAATTTGGTCGTAAAGCAACCTCGTGGCCCGCTGCAGCATGGCGGGCCGCTGCTTTTTTAGGAGCAGCATCCCCGCCCAAGTAATTCCTTGATTATTTCATAAATTATTCCTACTTTATGGCCGAAAATACAGGATCCCATAAAAGGACAAACCATGCTCAGTAAAAAAAAGATGGAGATCGGCATCGAGGTCGAGGCTCTGTGCAACAAGTGCAAAGCGGCCACCGTGCATGTCGTTGTCGCGATCAAAAGTCAGGACATGGTCCGAGTGATGTGCAAGGTCTGCCAGAGTCTGCATCGCTTTAAATCGCCAGAATCCAAAGCGCTCAAAAAGACGGGCAAGGTGGTCAAAGCGAAGAAACCCAAACTGACGCCGGAAGCCAGAGAGACCAGGAAATGGAACAAGCTGCTCACAGCGGCCGATCCGGAAAAGGCGGTCGCTTACTCCATGTCCCAGGGTTATGCCGAAAATGATGTCATTCAGCACAGCAAGTTCGGCCTCGGTGTGGTGGTCAAAATCCTCGATCCCAGCAAGATCTCGGTTGTATTTGAAGGCGGAATCAAGAATATGGTGCAGAACCACAAGTAGCCCCTCTGGCGACTGACATATAAAAAAAAAGTGCGATGAATATCGCACTTTTTTTTTGCCCGCTTATGTACTCCATTGCGGCTGGTCGCACATCATCGGCTAGTTGGTATAGAGATAGCGCTTGATCTTTTTCGTCGGCGTCTTCTCGAACTCCTCCGGCTGCTCGATGACCCGGTGGATGCGCGCGTAGGAGGCCAGCTCGGCATTGACCTCTGCGCGAATCGCTTCCAGCTTCTGCGCCACCAGCCGGACCGCCTCCGAGCCATCCAGTCTGGACAGGTGATAGGCCTCCTCCATCGCATCCATATCGAGATGAATGCGGGCCACGATGTGTCCGGCCTGCTCATACACCAGCGATTCGAGCACGAAGGGCGATTCGGAGAGGTGATATTCGATCTCCTCGGGGTAGATGTTCTCTCCGCTCGGCCCGACGATGATATTGCGCGAGCGTCCCTTGATATAAAGATAGCCCTCCGCATCGATGACACCGCGGTCACCGGTGATCAGCCAGCCCTCGTCGGTGAAGGCGGCGCGGGTGGCTTCCTCGTTATGATAATACCCCTTCATGATGTTGGGGCCGCGGGCGATGATCTCGCCGATTCCGGTGCGCGGATCGGGATCCAGGATGCGCAGGGTCACGCCCGGCACCGTCTTGCCGGCGGACTGCAGCTTGACCCGGCCGACCGGATTGACGGTCAGCAGCGGGGCACATTCGGTGAGGCCATAGCCGGTCGTATAGGGAAAGCCGCCGTCCATGAGAAACGCCTCGAGATCCGGCGGGGTGGCCGCGCCGCCGAAGACCATCAGGCGCATGCGGCTGCCGAAGGCTTGTGTGAGGCGCTTGCCGGCGATGTGGTGAACGACCTTTTTCATCGGGGTGAGGCGGTAGAGGGTTTTGGAGAGCTTGCGGGAATTGATCTCGCCCAGGACTTTCTTTTTGTATATCTTGTCCATGATCAGGGGCACCGAAAGAATGATGGTCGGCTGCACCGCCTGGATGGCCGGCAGCAGCGTCGCCGCGGTCGGCAGCCCCTTGAAAAAGTAGACCTTGGCGCCGAGGGCAAATGGCGCGATGAATCCGCAGGTGCACTGGTAGGCGTGCGAGAGCGGGAGGATGGAGAGCAGGCAATCGGTATGGTCGATCTGGATCGCCTCCAGGGCGGACAAGGCATTGGCGACGATATTCCTGTGGGTGAGCATCACGCCTTTGGAGTGCCCCATGGTGCCGGAGGTATAGAGGATTTCAGCGAGATCCTCCTCTTGCGGTTCGACGAAGTGCCGCGACGCCTTTTTCTTACGCAGCGGCTCCTTGCCGGCGACGAGGTCGCTGAACCTTTCGCACGCCCCGTTCTGGAATTCCAGCACCTGATCATCGAGGGAAACCACCAGATCGAACGAACGCATGTTCAGTTCGGCGACCTTGTGCACGAGTTTGCTGGAGATGAACAGCCCCTTTGCCCCGGCACTGCGGATGATATGATGAATATCGGATTTATGAAAATCGTTCAGAATCGGCACGATGACCGCCCCCATGCCGGTCACGGCCAGATAGGTCATGCACCAGCGCGGTGAGTTCTCGCCGAGCAGAGCGATCCGGTCTCCGGGCCCGATCCCCCGCTGCCGCAGGGCGGCCATGATCTTGTCGACGTGATGGCCGACCTGGGTGAAGAGAAAGGGTTCTTCATTGACGAAGGCCAGGGCCACATCACCCGAGAAGCGGGCCACAGAAGAGCGGAACAGCTCGAGCAGGGTACGCCTTTGCAACGTAACCATGGGAGGACTCCTTTTATCTGAGAGACAGGCAGCCGGCTGGCGGCAGCAGAGCAAAAATTAGTGATTTTCGGCAGTCCGGTCAAGGATTATTTGGACGCACAGGGCGACAGGCCGGCCGGAAGCGGAGCGATCCCGGGTGGGACGGTGATGGGGGCAGGTCAGGGATGATCCCGGGGCGTGTCACCCGGCGGGCGGCCGGTGTGGGAAGCATAAAAAAAAGACCGCCCTTTGCAAAGAAGAGCGGTCTCAAGGGAAAAGGGTGCGGCTATTGGGAGCGCTTTTCGCCAATGCGGGCGGCTTTGCCGCGCAGACTGCGCAGATAATAAAGCTTGGCGCGGCGCACCTTGCCTTCGCGGATATTCTCGATCTTGGCGATGTTGGGCGAATGCAGCGGGAAGATACGCTCCACGCCGATGCCCTCCGAGATCTTGCGCACCGTAAAGGTGGCGTTGATCCCGGCGCCCTTGCGATTGATCACGACACCCTGGAAAACCTGGATGCGCTCCTTATCGCCTTCGATAACCTTGACATGCACATTGACCGTGTCTCCCGGATGAAAAGCGGGAATATCGGTCTTCATCTGCGAAGCAGCCACAAGATCCAATTTGTTCATGATGACATCCTCCTCACGACGAGGGTTATTTTTTCAATCCTGCTGATTATACTTTTCAAAAAGATCCGGCCGCAGCCGGAGGGTACGATCCAGAGCATGTTGCAGGCGCCATTTGGCAATCTCGGCATGGTTGCCGGAGAGCAGCACCGGCGGCACCTCCATGCCCTGAAAATTCTGCGGACGCGTGTAATGCGGGTGGTCGAGCAGTCCGGACTGGAACGAATCGGTTTCGGCCGAGTCGATGTCGCTGATCGCCCCGGGCAGGAGGCGAACCACCGCATCGATGATCACCATGGCCGCGATTTCGCCTCCGGTGAGCACATAGTCCCCGATGGAGATCTCCTCGGTGACCCAGCTCTGGATGACGCGTTCGTCAATGCCCTTGTAATGCCCGCACAGCAGCACCATTTTTTCCCGCAGGGAAAATATCATGGCCTGCTTCTGGGTAAAAAGCTCTCCGGCTGCCGACATCAGGGTTACGGGCACACCATCGAGCGCGTAGGTCGTATATACATGCTCCAGGCAGCGGAAAAGAGGCTCGGGTTTGAGAATCATCCCCGGTCCGCCGCCGAAGCCATAATCATCGATCTGCTGATGTTTGTCGGTTGCGAAGGCGCGGATATCATGAAAATAAAAGTGCACCAGATCCCTGGCCTGCGCCCGTTTGAGAATGCTGTCACCCAGCGGGCTTTCGAGCAGACCCGGAAAGGCAGCGACGATATGTATTTCCACGATGACTCCGTTACAAATCGAGCAAGCCATCCACGACGTGGATGATCATCAGGCCCGTCTCGCTGTCGATCTGCCGGATGAACTCGGGAACGGCCGGAATCAGAAACTCGCGCTCTTCACCACGGACCACATAGACATCATGCGCGGGATTGCGCAGGATATCGACCACCTGGCCCAGGGCGGTGCCCTCTTCGGTGACGACCTGGACGCCGATGATCTCGAAGAGATAATGTTTGCCCTCGGGCAGGGGCATAACCTCGCTGCCCGGGATTTCCACCCAGGCCTCGCGCCACGCTTCGGCCATATTGCGGTCGTCGATCCCGGCGACCGTCAGCAGCACGCCATCCGGCTGAAGCTGCACGCGCACGATCGTAAAGGGCGTGCGCGTCGTCTCGTCGCGGCTGAACCAGACCTGTTTGAGCTTGTGAAAACGCCCGGGGTCGTCGGTCATCGGGGTGACGCGCAGCGCTCCGCGTACGCCATGGGGCCGTGTAATGCGGCCGATGACGACATATTCCGGGGTCCGGGACGGCGGCGCGCCGGTCCCGGTCAGGGGCGATGGAGGGTGGTCGTCGCTCAGGCTTCGCTCTTCGGTTCGGTGCTCTCTTCGGCAGCGGGGGCCGTCTCTGCGGCAGCCGGCGCGGCTTCTTCAACCACAATATCCGCCTCGACCGCCGGCGCAGCGGCTTCCACCGGCGCTTTGGTTTCGGGGGCGGGCTCGGACTTGGCCGGTTTTTTGGCTTCGGTCTCGCGCTTGGCCATGGCCATTTTGGCCTCTTCGCGCTTGCCGCGCTGCACCTGAGCATCCTGCCACTTGCCCAGCTCTTCGGCCACCTTTTCGTCGCCGATGCCGCGCTTGCGCAGATCCCACTCGTGCAGGATGCCCTGGCGGCGGAACAGGCTGTTGACCGTATCGGAGGGGATCGCGCCGTCGTTCAGCCACATCAGGGCCTTGGCGCGGTCGATGGTCAGCTCGGCCGGCTGGGTGACAGGATTGTAGTGGCCGATCTTGTCCAGATAAGAGCCATCGCGGGAGGATTTGGAATCGATGGCGACGATACGGTAATAGGGCTGCTTCTTCTTACCGATGCGGCTTAATCTCAGCTTTACAGACAACGTGATCTCCTTCGGTTAAAATCCCATGGGCAGGCGCATACCCCTGCCCCCATGCTTCATGGTTTTCATCATTTTCACTATCATACTGAACTGGTTGAGCACCCGATTGACATCCTGGACGCTGGTGCCGCTGCCGCGGGCGATGCGTTTGCGGCGGCTGCCATTGATGATGTTCGGGTTGTTGCGCTCCTGCATCGTCATCGAGTGGATGATCGCTTCCACACGCACCAGAGCCTTGTCATCGACCTGCATCCCCTTGAAGGCCCTGGTCTGGGCCCCGGGAATCATCGCGAGAATCTCCTGCAGGGGTCCCATGCGCTTGAGCTGCTGGAGCTGGTCGAGAAAATCCTCGAGATTGAACTCCGCCCGCCGCAGCTTTTTCTCCAGCTTGACCGCCTTGTCCAGGTCCACGGCTTCCTGGGCTTTTTCGACGAGGCTGACCACGTCGCCCATGCCGAGAATGCGCGAGGCCAGGCGGTCGGGATAAAAGGGCTCGAGTTCATCCAGCTTTTCTCCGGCGCTGACGAACTTGATCGGCTTGCCGGTGACCGCGCGTATCGACAGCGCGGCGCCGCCGCGGGCATCCCCGTCCATCTTGGTCAGCACAACGCCGGTAAAATCAAGCTGCTCGAGAAAGGCGCGGGCCGTGGTCACGGCGTCCTGACCGGTCATGCTGTCGGCGACGAAGAGGATCTCCGCGGCGGCGGTGGCCTCCTTGATGCGCGCCACTTCCGCCATCATCTCCGCATCGATATGGAGGCGGCCGGCGGTATCGATGATCGCGGTATCGAGCAGATTTTTGCGCGCATGGTCGAGTCCGTGCTGCGCAATCGCTGCGGCATCCCGGCTCTCCTCCGCGTAAACCGGCACATTCAGGCTGCGCCCGAGCACCTTGAGCTGCTCGATAGCGGCAGGCCGGTAAATATCGGCCGCGACCATCAGCGGGTTGCGGCCCTTTTTACGGAGATGCCGGGCGAGCTTGCCGGCGAAGGTCGTCTTGCCGGAGCCCTGCAAACCGGCGAGCAGAATGACCGCGGGCAGGGCCTTGCCGAAGAGCAGCGGCGCCTCTTTCTCTCCCAGCAGCCGGGTCATTTCATCATAAATGATCTTGACCACCATCTGCCCGGGAGTGATGCTGCGCAGCACCTCCTGGCCGAGTGCCCGCTGCTCCACTTCGGCGATGAACTGTTTGGCTACTTTATAGTTGACGTCGGCTTCCAGCAGAACCCGGCGCACTTCGCGCATGCTCTCGGCGATATTCTTTTCCGTCAGCTTGCCTTGGCCACGCAGGTTGCGGAGGACACCCTCAAGCTTTTCACTCAATTCCTGGAACATGCGCAAACCAATTCCTCAAAATGATACAGCCAATAAAAATAGGGAAAAAATTGCTTTATTGCAAGATTTTTTTAGGAGTTTGCGGCATTTTTGGGAGGGGCGCTGCGGCTACGGCGCTGCCGCCCCGGTCGGGAGGCGGGACGGCGGCGCTGGCCCGGCAGTGGCTTTCCTCGGCGGCAGAGCAGGCCCGAGGCGGCGCCACCACGGCGCGGCTGCCGCAGGGCGGCCTGGTTTGCGCCGCCGCGGCGGCTCAGCCGCAGAGCACCGAGCCGCCGTTGATGTTGAAAATCTCGCCGGTGATATAGCTGGCGCCGTCGGAGGCGAGAAAAACGATCGGCCAGGCGATCTCTTCCGCCCGGCCCGGGCGGCGCATCGGGATGGTGCGCAGGATGGTCTCCTGCTCGTTCGCGATCGCCGCCGCCGACATCTCGGTATCGACCCAGCCGGGGGCGACACTGTTGACCTGAATGTTGTGGCGAGCCAGCTCGACGGCATGGGATTTGGTCAGGCTGATCACCGCGCCCTTGCTCGCCGCATAGGGGGAATAGACCGGCTCGCCGCGCTGCCCGGCGGTCGAGGAGATATTGATGATCCGTCCTCCCCCCTGCCGGATCATCAGCGGCACCACCGCCTCGGTGCAAAAGATCACGCCGTCGAGGTTGATGGCCAAGGTGCGGCGGTAGGTTTCGAGGGGAAAGCGGTCGATCGGCGCCGGCAGCCACACCCCGGCATTGTTGACCAGCACATCGATGCGGCCCCATTTGGCGACGATGGCGGCGACCATCTCGCGTACCGCCGCGGCCTCACTGACGTCGGCGCCGGCCAGCATCCCCTCACCGCCCGCGGCTTCCACGGCGGCGAGCACCTCTGCCGCCGCTTCCGCATGATGGTGGTAATTGATGGCAACGCGCGCCCCGTAGCGGCCGAATATCTCCGCCGCCGCCCGGCCGATGCCGCGCGAGGCCCCGGTGATCAGTACCACCTTGTCCCTGAGTCCAATCATGGGTTCCTCCTGCATGTCCATCTTCTCGTCAGCGTATCAGCAAGGCCTTGCCGGTGCGAATCTGCGCCGCCGCGCGCAGCCGGTAAAAATAGAGACCGCTCGGCTGCCCGGCAGCGTCCCAGCGGAAGCGATAACGGCCCGACGCCAGCTCGCCCTCGACGAGCCGCTCCACCTCGGCGCCCTGGAGGTTGAAGAGCTGCAAAGAGACCTCCGCGGCGCGCGGCAGATCAAACTCGAGCGTCAGTGCGGCATTGAAGGGGTTGGGGTAGGCGGGAAAAAGGGTGAACTGCCCGGGCTCTTGGCTGCTGATGCGCTCGACGCCTGAAGCCGGGGGAAAGAAAAACTCGAGCGCTTCGTCCAGATGGGCGCGCCAGCTTCCCCAGCTGTGCCCTTCATGCCAGACGCGGAATTTGACGCTCGCCTCCTCGCCGCGCAGATGCTCATACAACCGGACGGCATCCCCGAACAGCGAGGGCTCGTAGCTGCCGACATCGATATAGCAGCGGGTGAAGGGCGCAGCGGCGGCGAGCAGATCATTGAGCAGCGCACGGTCGTTCGGCCACATCGCCGGGGAATAGAGCCCGGCAAGCCCGAAGGCTTCAGGGTGATGGAAGACGATCTGTGCCGAGATCAGGGCGGCAAGGGAGGGCCCAAGCATCGCCCGCGCTGCCGGGTCCTTCGCGGTATTCCAGGAGGAATCGACCTGGGCCATGACCTCTTCGAGGATGAAGCGTTCAAAGTTGGCCGCCGTGGACCCGCTGTACTCCTCAATGCGCTGCGAAGCGCTGACGGGCGGGACAAAGACCGCGATGACCGGAGCGATGCGCCGCCAGCCGATGAGATTGTCGAGCACAGTTTTAGCCGCGCCGAGGGAAATATATTCGAGGCCGTCATGGAAGAGGACGACCGGATAGCCGCCCGGCCGCGCCGGATCATAGCCGGCCGGCAGGTAGATGCGCAGGGGGCGGGTATTCTTGAGGATGGCGCTGGTGATGCTGCCCTGCTCGATCCGCCCCGATGCGACACCGGGATCGGCGGCGCACTCGCGTGCTGCCGGATAGCCGGGCATGCGCAGCTCGGAGTTGGGGCCGTAGCCACCGGCGCACTGGTTGGGATTGCGGGGATCGAGGATCCAGCTGCTGTTGTTGATCACGAATTTATAGTCGAGACGGGCATCGGTCTCATAGACCTGCCGGGCATAGAAGAGGGTGGTGCCGGCGATCCGTGTCATGGGCAGGGCATTGCTGTCCCAGCCGTTGGCGTCGCCCGGGATGGTCACCGTCGCGGCGCTGCCGCGGTAGAGGTACCAGGCGATCGAATCGGCCTCGACCAGGGGCAGCGGGCCGGTCATCTGCATAAAACTGTCGGCGGCCGCCTGCCGCTGCGCTTCCGGCAGGCTCTGCACGTACTGTAAAAATTCGTTGAAGCCGGTCGTGCCCAGGGTCACGGCCACTCCCAACAGGATCAAAAGGTTCATCTCTACCTCATCATGCTGATTGGAGCGCCCAGGTCGAGCGATCCGGTCCCAACAGGATCAAAAGGTTCAGGCGTACCCCACCAGGAAATGTGCGCCTAATATACACATTCCTGAGCTGAGCGGCAAGCCTCTTCAGCGCAGCTGTGGCGAAATCTGCTAAAATCGGGGACTGCGACGCCGCGGCGCGGCTGGCTGCAAAGCCGGCACTTTCCCGGGCGCGGCCCGTCCCGAGGCCCTGCCCGCCTTTGCGGCCGCGGCGCCGCACGGGCACAGGGAAAAGCAGGGAAAAACCGTGCGAAAATTTTGTTGGACACCCCCCGAAAACCGGGTCCCACCCAGCTTTAATATAATTAAAAATAGTGGGCTAGGGGTGATAAAAGCCTGTAAAGAGTACCGCGCGAAATGTCAGGTGGGAACAAGATTTCGGGGGGGTACACCGCGCGAAATGTCAGGTGGGAACAAGATTTCGGGGGGTACACCGCGCGAAATGTCAGGTGGGAACAAGATTTCGGGGGG
>DAOQAG010000004.1:22499-31012 GCA_035353815.1 bacterium | reverse complement strand
AGATTTCGGGGGGTACACCGCGCGAAATGTCAGGTGGGAACAAGATTTCGGGGGGGTACACCGCGCGAAATGTCAGGTGGGAACAAGATTTCGGGGGGTACACCGCGCGAAATGTCAGGTGGGAACAAGATTTCGGGGGGTACCCTAGGAATTTTGCCATTGGAAGTTATGGTAAATAACCTTATACTATGAGGAATATTCTTCCGGATCCGCTCCCGCAGCGGGACGGGTCGCCGTGCAGACCAAGACTGGACGGGTATGAAGCCATGACCTTGCATCCCTTCCGCATCGCCGCCCCCCTGCTTCTGGCCGTGGCAGGCTGGTTCGTCTCTCCCCAACCCTTGACCGCCGGCACCACCGGCCGTCTTGAGGGCAGCGTCCGCGATGCCGCGAGCGGTGCGCCCCTCCCCGGCGCCACCCTGGTCATCCTCGAGACCCGCCAGGGGAGCATCTCGGACCCGGAGGGGCGCTTTGTCATTCCCAATCTGCGCGCCGGACTCTATCAGGTGCGCGCCTCCCTGCTCGGCTATCGCAGTGTCGTCTACAAAGAGGTCACCATCCTTCCCGATCTCAAGACCAAGCTCGAGATCCGGCTCGAAGCCGCTCCTATCGAAATGCAGGGCGTGGAGGTGACCGCCGTGCGGCCGGTGATCCAGACCGACGTCACCGGCACCGCCTATGAGAAAAGCGCCCGGCAGCTGGAGAATCTGCCGATCGCGAAATTTCAGGATGTCGTCGGTTTGCAGCCGGGGACGACCGCCGACGGCCACATCCGCGGCGGCCGGACGCGCGAAGTGCTCTATCTCGTCGACGGCCTGCCCATCCAGGATGCCATCAGCGGCGGGATCGGCATGGAGATGCCCAAGAGCGCGATCTCCCAGCTCAGCGTCAAGACCGGCGGCTTCGACGCGGAATACGGCCAGGCCCTCTCCGGCATCGTCAATATCATCACCCGCAGCGGCGAGCAGCGGCCCCGCCTGCAGCTGCGCCTGGCCGACGACAGGCTATTCGGCGGCACCCAGAACAGCAAAACCACCGAGGCGGAGGTCACAGCAAGCGGACCCCTGATTGCGAACAAAGCCACCTTCTTCCTCGCCAACACCCTCCTCCTCTCCGGTACGCGCTGGTGGCAGGATCTGCAGTACTTCTACGCCCAGCCGATCCAGAAGGAGCTGTATGGCATGGGCAAGATGGATTGGCTCTTCACCGCCGACAAACGCCTCACCGGCCAATTCCTCTACTCCCTCAAGCGCCAGCGCGATTATGCCTTCAGCTGGCGCTACGATCTCGACGGCCTGCCGCTGCGCCGCAACGCCAGCTATCGCGGCACCCTGTTCTGGACGCATACCCTGACGCCGCGGCTCTTCTATTCACTCAGCCTCAGTCACAATCAGATGCGCACGCGGATCGGCGAGGGCGCAGCGGATTCGGTGCGCGGCGAGCCCTGGCAATATGACTTTTACCTGCTCTATGTCGTCAGCGGCGATCGCATCTGGTGGGCGGATACGCGCCAGAACAGCACCACCTTCAAGGCCGAGGTGACCAACCAATGGCGCCAGGCGCATCTTTTCAAAGCGGGCATGGAATTCAAATACCATGATATCAATTCCCAGCTCATCAAGATGGAGCCGCAGCTCTCCTATTTCGGCCGGCCGCTGGTCGATCAGGCGATGCTCAACTACTCGACCCGATATCGCTACTATCCCCGGACCGGGTCCTTTTATATTCAGGACAAATTCGAGTCGCCCGCCACCCGTTCGGTGATCTCGGTCGGTTTGCGCTATGATTTCCTGGATCCCCGCGCCCGCCGGCCGGCGGTGGAACTGATCCCGGTCGGCAAGGACGAGTATGAGGAGCAGGTCAAGAGCTCCGTGCCGGCCAGATTGAGCCAGCACCTGAGTCCGCGCATCGGCTTCGCCTTCCCCTTCACCGACAAAAGCTTTTTCTTCATCAACTGGGGCCGCTATGTGCAATTTCCGCTCTTCGAGCACCTCTATTCGGGACTCGATAACGTCGATTTTGCGCGCGGGGTCAAGGTGCTGCGCGGCAATCCCGATCTGCTCGCGGAGAAGACCAGCGCCCTGGAGATCAGCATCCGCCATAATTTTTATGAAAACTGGGTCGGCTCGGCCCTCTATTTCCAGAAGGAGACCACCGACCAGATCGACACCAAGACCTTTGTCTCCGCCAACAGCCGTATCGCCGGAGATTATGGCTTTGCCGAGTACGTCAATACCCCCTACGCCGATGCCCACGGTTTCGAATTCACCATCAGCCGGGAAAAGGGCAAATGGATGACCGGTACCCTCTCCTACACCCTGATGGAGGCCAAAGGCCTGAGCGAAAGGGAGGATCAGGGTCTCAACTATGCCCAGTGGGGCTTCCCGATCGCCAACTCGCCCTATTACCTGAGCTGGGACCAGCGTCACTCCGTGACGGCCGACCTCGATTTTTCCCTGCCGCGCGCGGTGCGGATGAATATCGTCTGGCGCTACCACAGCGGCCGGCCGTACACCTACTATCCTTCTGCGGATGGATTCACACCCCGGAACCAGGAAGTGCTCTTCCTGCCCAACAACCGCCGCATGCCCACCAGCCAGACCCTGGATCTGCGGATCGCCAAAATCTTCCGTCCAGGCGGCGCGGATCGGCCGGGCACCATCTGGCAGAGCCCGATCGAATTCTACCTGGATCTCCGCAACCTTTTCAATGCCCGCAATGTGATCTGGATCGATGCCTCGGGCCGGACCGGCGGGGAACTGAACGACCCCGCGGCCCGGGAGATCGGCCGGCGCATCCTCGCCGGCTGCCGGCTCGACGTCGGGTCGCAACCGTAAACGCGCCGGAAGGTAGACCGCCGTATGCGAAAACGCCTCCTCCTTTTGCTCTTGCCATGGCTCGGCCTGGCCTGCGATGAAAGCCTGCCCCCGCGCCAGGAGCCGCAGAATACCCTGGCGATCAGCGATGTCATTTACACCCAGGGCATGTATGCAAGCGGTCTGTTCATGGAATTTGTCTTCATCATCGAAAATATCTACACGGAAACTTTCCAGGCGCCGGTTGCCGTCAACGGCCAGGCGACGGTATGGTGGAAAAATCACCCGGATATCCGGGTGGACCTGAAGATCAACAATCAGCATTTCGCCCCGCCGAGCCGTTTCACCGGCAGCACGCTCACCATTGATCCCGGCGGCCGCTGCGCGCTCAAGATCTACTGGTATCTGACCCTCGAGGACGGCCGCAGCCTGCTCGATCTTCTCGACTATTCCGGCAGTGTGCCCGTCGAGGGCCTGATCAAATCCCGCCCCGAAACCTTTATGATGCAAGCTACGATCAAGCTCTTCGACAAGACCGGCTATCTCCGCACCGAGCCTTTCACCTTCTCCTTTTCGGGCTACAAGCCGGCCCCGACCGGCGGCGGACAGTGAAAATCGGCCTTGATCTCCTGAAAAAAAATAGATAAACTATAGGGTACTTCCATTCAGGGGTCGGGGTGCCATCAAGACCATACCATGCGGCGTCATCGCCGCACCCGCACGGTCAGGGGAAAAAATCTCACCACATCGAGGAGTCTTTACATGAAAAAAGGAGTGCTGTTCCTGGCGATCCTGTTGGCCATGCTGTGCAACGGGCTGGGACAAGAGGCGCAAGCCCAATATACGGCCGAGAGGCTTTATCCATACCTCCTGGCGGTGCACGACCGCAACGAGGGTAATACCGCGGATTTTCTGATCGCCGAGCTGACCGCCTTCGGCCAGACCTTCCCTGACGATCCGCGCGCGGCGGATGCCGTCGGCCTGCTCGCCCAGGTCTATCTGGAAAAGGGCAAGAAAAATGAGGCGCTCGCCGCCGCCTACAAAACCCTCTACCTCTACCCCCGCAGCGCCCGCGAAACCGACTGCCGGGACATGATCCAGGCGATTCTCGCCAAAGAACCGGCCTTTGCGCCCAAAAAGGCCGTGCTCGAGTCCGCAGTCTATGGCACCGCTTTCGACGCCACGGTCAGCGAACGCTGGCGCGCCTATCTGAAACTGCTCCGGGATCTGGACCAGCCCCGCCTCTATGACTGGTCCCTTGCGGAAGCTACCAGCTACATCAGCCGCTTCCCCAACGATTCCCTCCTGTACCCGGTGCTCGAATGGACCGGGGATCTCTATGCCCGCCTCAATCAGGAATGGCCGGCGATCTACAGCTACCGGAAACTCTCGGAGCTCTTTCCCGACGATCCCCAGCTCCCCTACGCCCTTTATCAGGAAGCGCAATTGCTTACGGGACGCATCGGCAAGCATGAGGATGCCATCGCCCGCTGCACCCGCATCCTCGCCCACTACCCGGAGAGCAACCTGGCACCAACAGCCTCCTATACCATCGGCCAGATCAAGGAACAAAAGCTCAAGGACTATACCGGCGCCATCGAAGCCTACCGTAAACTGGTCACCGGCTGGCCCAGGGACGAACGGGCCGTCGAGGTCCTCTTCTCCATCGCCAGCCTCCAGGATAAGAAACTGAAGCAGTATGACGTGGCCCTCGCCACCTACGACGAGATCCTCAAAAGCTATCCGGCGGATGCCCGCGGCGCCCGGGCTCTCGAACTCGAAGGGGACCTCTACGCCGACAACCTGAAAGACTATCTCAAGGCCGCCGATAGCTATGCCCGGATCTCCAAACTCTACTCCGCGGATGAAAAAGCGCCGCAACTGCTGATCCAGGCCGGCAACCTCCTCCAGGAAAAACTGAAAGAGCACCGCAAAGCCATTGAATATTATCAGATGGTCGTCGACCTCTACCCCACCAGTAAAAAGGCCAATGAAGCCAAAAAACTGATCACCAAAGCCACCAACAAGGCCGCGGCGAAACTCTAGACCGGAGCACGACCGGCTCCAACCGGCGGCCTCGATCGGCGGCCTCATGCGGTGGGCCCCAGTCACGGCTCCATCCTGCTGGCCCCATGCGGTGGGCCCCAGTCACGGCTCCATCCAGCCGGCCCCAAGCGGCGGGCCCCAGCCACGGCTCCATCCGGCCGGCCCCATGCGGCGGGCCCCAGCCACGGCTCCATCCTGCCGGCCCCATCCACAGCTTCTCCGCACGAGGGCGGTTCCCCGCCCTCGTTTTTTATGAAAAAGTGTTTGCATATTTATACATTATATTGTATATTTATGCATGAAAAACAGGAATGACCGCCATACCGCCATCCGCGAGCTGATCGAGTCGCGCCCCATCGCCAGCCAGAATGAACTGCTCGCAGCCTTGCAGGCGCTGGGCTTCGCCGCAACCCAGGCCACGCTCTCGCGCGATCTGCTCGCGCTGCGGGTCCTGCGGGTTCCCGATCCCCTCCGCGGCTATCTCTATGCTCTCCCCGGCGGCTCCTCCCCCGTCGACGCCTCCGCTGCGCAGCCCGATACCTCGCCGCTGCACGGCTGCCGTTCGCTCGATTTTTCCGGCAATCTCGCTGTGCTCAAGAGCCTGCCCTCTTTCGCCCCGAGCATCGGCCTGCTCATCGACAGCTTGAGGATGCCCGAGATCGTCGGCACGGTCGCCGGCGACGACACCCTGCTCATCGTTCTGACTGAGGGCCTTGCGCCGCAGCGATTCAGACAGGCCCTGCTGGAGCGCCTTCCCGAGCTGCGCGAACGCCTCTGATCCCTTTTCCCGGTCGCCAACGATTGTGTTGCCGCCGGCCGCCTTGGCAGCCGGCACCAGCGTATCCTTCACCTCTTCACCTTAGAAAGGTCGGTTATGAAAGAAAAAGTAATTCTCGCCTACAGCGGCGGCCTCGACACCTCGGTCATCCTCAAGTGGCTCGATCTCAAGGGCTATGATGTCATCGCCTATGTGGCTGACGTCGGCCAGAAAGAGGATTTCGCGGCGGTGCGCGACAAGGCCCTCAAGACCGGGGCCAGCAAGGTCTACATCGAGGATCTCAAAGAAGAGCTGGTCCAGGAGTATATCTTCGCCGCGGCGCGCGGCAACGCCCTTTACGAGGGCCGTTATTTCCTTGGCACCGCCATCGCCCGTCCGCTGATCGCCAAGCGCCAGATCGAGATCGCCGCGCGGGAAGGGGCGCATTATGTCGCCCACGGCGCCACGGGCAAGGGCAACGACCAGGTGCGCTTCGAGCTGGCCTATTATGCCTTGCAGCCCGATATCCAGGTCATCTCTCCCTGGAAGGATCCCGAATTTCTCGGCCAGTTCAAGGGCCGCAGCGACATGATCGCTTTTGCGGAGCAGTGGTCGATCCCGGTCAAGGCTTCGATCGCCAAGTCCTACAGCGAGGATGACAATCTTATGCACATCAGCCATGAAGCCGGCATCCTCGAGGATCCGCAGTTTCGTCCTTATGAGGAGATCTTTTCCAAGACCGTCTCGCCGCAAGCGGCGCCGGACGCGGAAACCCTGCTCGAGATCCAGTTCGCCGACGGTTATCCGGTGCAGGTGACCAACAAGAGCGACGGCGCTGTGGTGACCGGAGCCCTGGCGATCTTCAGCTATCTCAACGAGATCGGCGCGGCCAACGGCGTCGGCCGGGTCGACATGGTCGAGAACCGCTTCGTCGGCATCAAATCGCGCGGTGTCTACGAGACCCCCGGCGCTACCATCCTCTGGGCGGCCCACCGCGACCTCGAGGGAATTGCGATGGACAAGGAGGTGATGCGCATCCGCGATATGCTCTCCCCCCTCTTCTCGGAGTTGATCTATAACGGCTTCTGGTTCTCGCCGGAGATGGACTTTCTTCTCAGCGCCTTCGAGAAGAGCCAGGAAAAGATCAACGGCACGGTGCAGCTGGCGATCTACAAGGGCAATGTGACCCCCATCGGCCGCCAGTCCCCGATTTCCCTTTACAATCAGGAGCTCTCGAGCATGGATGTCGAGGGCGGCTATAACGCGACAGACGCCGGCGGCTTTATCCGCATCCATGCCATCCGCCTCAAAGCGCATAATATCGTCCTGAGAAACAACAAGCCCTACACCTGGCGGCACAAGGAGTAGGGGTGTGCAGGATCTTTCTTCAGGCGCTGCACTGCTGCACGCCGGCGCAGCGCCGCAAGGAGCATCATGAAACTCTGGCAACATGAACAACCGGGGGCTGGTTCGCAGCAGGCGATCGCCAGAGCGGTGGAGCACTTTACCGTCGGCAAGGATCCGCAGCTCGACCTGACCTTGCTGCCCTATGACTGCACCGCCTCCGCGGCGCATGCCCGGATGCTGGCCCGGATCGGACTGCTCACCCCAGCGGAAGCGGCGGAACTGATCGCCGGCCTCGAGGCGATCCGCGATCTGCAGGCGCGCGGCGCGTTCGTCATCCGCCCCGAGGATGAGGACGGCCACACGGCCATTGAAAATTATCTGGTGCAGCACTATGGCGAGGCGGGCAAAAAAATCCACACCGGCCGCAGCCGCAACGACCAGGTTCTCACCGCCCTGCGTCTCTACAGCCGCGACCAGGCCGGCCTCGGCGTCGCCACGCTGCGCAAACTGATGGAGACCCTCGAGGTTTTCAGCGCCGCGCGGGGAGCGGTCCCCTTGCCGGGCTACACCCATACGCGCAAGGCCATGCCCTCGAGCGTCGGTATGTGGGCCGGGGCCTTTCGCAACGCCTTTGCCGACGACCTGCAGTTGCTCGAGAACGCGGTGCAATTGATCGACCAAAACCCTCTTGGCACCGGCGCGGGCTATGGCGTCCCGCTGCCCCTCGACCGGCAGATGACCACCGCGGAGCTCGGTTTCGCCCGGGTTATGGACAACCCGATCTATGCCCAGAACAGCCGCGGCAAGTTCGAAGGCCTGCTTCTCCATGCCCTGGCGCAGGCGATGGCCGACATCAACCGCATGGCCACGGATCTGATCCTCTTCACCATGCCGGGATTCGGCTATTTCACCCTGCCGGCGGTCTTTATGACCGGCTCCTCGATCATGCCGCAAAAACAGAATCCGGATGTGCTCGAGCTGCTGCGCGCCAAGTATCACGATGTGGCCGCCTGCGAGGCCCAGGTACGCGCAACCACCCTTAATCTGATCTCCGGCTACCACCGTGACCTGCAGCTCACCAAGGAGGCCCTGATGCGCGGCCTGGAGAGCACCCTCGAGTCGTTGCAGATGGCTCTGCTCGTGATCCAGAACCTCGGCGTCGACGCCGAGCGCTGCAAGGAGGCGATGACTTCCGAACTCTATGCGACCGAAAAGGCCTATGAGCTGGTGCGCCAGGGCGTCCCCTTCCGGGAGGCCTACCGGATCATCGCCGCGACCTACCGCGAGGAGAAGAACGATGCACACGATTAACATCGCCGCGACTTGCTGCGAGGAGAAGAAGGATGCACAGGGTTAACATTTCCTCGATCTGCCGCGAGGAGCAGAACAATGCACAAGGCTAATCTCTCCATCGTCGGCGCCTCAGGCTATACCGGCTTCGAGCTGGTCAAAATCCTCCTCCGCCATCCCGGGGTGGAGATCGCCCATCTCGCGGTGCGCGAACCCGCCGGCCAGCGCTTCTCCGACCTCTTCCCCGCCCTGCGCGG
>DAOQAG010000004.1:18045-22399 GCA_035353815.1 bacterium | reverse complement strand
CTGGATGAAACCATGAGTCTGAAATAAGGAACCATCCCATGAACTTTCTCGACCATCCCACGATCACCGATGCCAAGGGCTTCACCGCCGCCGCCGTGCGTGCCGGTTTCAAACGCAAACGCCGCGATCTTTGTCTCATCAAGAGTGAAGTCCCGGCGCACTGTGCAGCCAAATTCACCACCAACCGTGTCAAGGCCGCGCCGGTGCTGGCCGGCATCGCCGCGCTGCACAAGTCCGGCGGGAAGCTCCAGGCCCTGGTGGTCAACTCGGGCAACGCCAACGCCGGCACCGGCGAGCAGGGCCTGCGCGATGTCCATGACACCATCGCCTGCGCTGCCGAGCATCTCGGCGTTCCCGCGGAGCTGATCCTCGCCGCCAGCACCGGGGTGATCGGCCACTATCTGGACATGGCGCGGATGCGCAAAGCCGTGGCGCGTGCGGCCAGCCATCTCTCGGTGGCGGGCGGCGCCGCCTGCGCCGAGGCCATCCTCACCACCGACACGATCGAAAAGGCCTTTACGCTGCGCCTCGAGGTCGGCGGCCGGCCGGTGACGCTGTGCGGTATCACCAAGGGTTCCGGGATGATCATGCCCAACATGGCCACGACCCTGGCCTTTGTCACCTGCGACGCGGCGATCGACCATGCCCTGCTCGACCGCCTCTTCACCGCGGCGGTGGACAAAAGCTACAACATGATCAGCGTCGACGGCCACACCAGCACCAACGACACCGCCCTGATCATGGCCAATGGCCTGGCGGGCAATGCGGAGATCCTTCCGGATACGCCCGAGGCGGCCCAGTTCGCTGCAGCGCTCGACGCTCTGATGCTGGCCATGGCCAAGGCCATCGTGCGCGACGGTGAAGGAGCGACCAAATTCGTCACCATCGCTGTCGGCCATGCCGAAAGCGCGGCCGCGGCGAAGCGGATGGCCATGGGCATCGCCAACTCCCCGCTGGTCAAGACCGCCCTCTTCGGCCAGGATCCCAACTGGGGCCGGCTGCTCTCGGCGGCAGGCATGGTGGGAGTCGAATTCGATCCGGACCAGGCGGACCTGCGCATCAATGGCACCTACATCTTTTCGCGTGGCAATCCGGTGCTCCTCTCGCGCCGCGAGATGAAGGGGTTGATGGCGCCGCAGGATATCGACATCGAACTCGATGTCTTCACCGGCGGCCAGTCGGCGGTGGTCTATACCTCGGACCTTTCCTACGACTATGTCAAGATCAATGCCGAATATCACACTTGAAGGACAGGGGTCACCATGGAAAAGTATATCGAAAAAGCCCGGGTCTTGATGGAGGCCCTGCCCTACATGCAGGCCTTCCGCGGCAAGATCATGGTCATCAAATTCGGCGGCAGCATCATGGAGAGTGAAACCGCGATGCGCGAGGTGCTCCAGGATGTGGTCTTTATGAAGTTCATCGGCATCAAGCCGGTCCTCATTCACGGCGGCGGGCCGGCGATCAGCGCTGGTATGAAGCGGCGCGGCCTCCCGCCGCGTTTTGTCAACGGCCTGCGGGTTACCGACAAGGAGACGATGGATCTGGTCGAGGATATACTTGCGCACAAGATCAATGCCCAGATCGTTTCGCTGCTTAACGATCTTCAGGGCGAAGCGGTCGGTCTCTCCGGCCGGGACCGGCAGATGATCAAGGTCGACCGGCTCATGCCCGAGGTCAACGGCGTCAAGACCGACATCGGCTACGTCGGCCAGGTGCGCTACATTAACGCCGATCTTTTGAAGGAGCTGCTCGACGCGGGCCGGATTCCCGTCATCGCCCCGGTCGGCGTCGACGACGACGCTCAATGTTACAACATCAACGGCGATCTCGCTGCCGGTGAGGTCGCCTCCTCCCTGGGCGCCTGGAAGCTGGTCTATATGACCGACACCCCCGGCATCCTGCGCGAGCAAGGCGACGAGCAGACCCTGATCAGCACCATCAGCCGCGACCAGGCCGAGGAGCTGATCACCAAAGGGGTTATCAGCGGCGGCATGATCCCCAAGGTGCAGTCCTGCCTCGCCGCACTGCAATTCGGCGTCAACAAGGGCCACATTATCGACGGCAGGATCCGCCACTCCCTCCTGCTCGAGATCTTTACTCCCAAAGGCATTGGCACGGAGATTCTGAAAAATGGATAAGGCTACCTTCGATTCGTACGTCCTGCAAACCTACAAGCGGGTGCCCCTGACCCTGGTCAAGGGCGAAGGAATGCGCGTCTGGGACGACGCCGGCAACGAGTACCTCGACTTCTTCCCGGGCTGGGGTGCCGGCAATCTCGGCCATTGCCATCCCGCGGTCGTCGCGGCTGTGCAGGCCCAGGCGGAAAAGATCATGCATATCCCCAACGTTTATTATAACCAGCTTCAGGGCGAACTGGCGCGGCTGCTGATCGAACGCAGCTTTGACGGCCAGGTCTTCTTCTGCAACAGCGGCGCGGAGGCCAACGAGGGGGCGATCAAACTGGCGCGCAAGCGCAATCCCGCCAAAAGGAGCATCATCACCCTGCGGGATTCCTTCCATGGCCGCACCCTGGCGACCCTGACCGCCACCGGACAGAGCGAATATCAGCAGGGTTTCGAGCCTTTGCCCGCCGGTTTTGCCTATTGCGAGGCCAACAATCCGGACATGCTCAAGGCGATGATGGACGACAGCGTGGCGGCGGTGATGCTCGAGCCGGTGCTCGGCGAGGGCGGCGTTTTGCCCCTGACCGCGGAGTTCCTCACCACCGCACGGGCGCTGTGCGACCGGCATGGCGCCTTGCTCATCCTCGACGAGGTGCAGACCGGCATCGGCCGCACCGGCAAGCTCTTCGCCTGGCAGCACTACGGCGTGCAGCCGGACGTGCTCACCCTGGCCAAATCCCTCGGCGGGGGCATGGCGATCGGTGCTTTCATTGTCGCCCGCCTTCACTGCGATGTGCTCGGACCCGGCAGCCATGGCTCGACCTTCGGCGGTAATCCCATGGCCTGCGCCGCCGGGATCGCGGTGCTCAAGGCCATCGACGCGGAGGGCTTGCTCGAGCAGGCCGCCACGACCGGCGCCAGGTTACAGGCGGAGCTGCAGCAGCTTGCGCAGCGCCACGCGGTGATCGCCGGGGTGCGTGGGCTGGGCATGATGTGGGGTGTGGTGCTGAAACAGGAGGGCGCGGCGGTGGTGACGCGCTGCCGCGAGAAGGGCGTGCTCATCAACTGCACGCACAAGAACGTGCTGCGGCTGATGCCGGCGCTCAATGCCGCCCCGGCCGAGATCGGCCGGGCGATGGCTGTGCTCGATGAGGTGCTGGCGGAACTGGCCCAGGGATAACCGCCTGAGCCCCTTGTGGCGCTGGTATGCACCAGAGTACCCGGCCGGGAGGTACTGGCAGAACTAGCCCAGGCGTAGCAGCCGGAGCGCGCCATCGCGGAGGCGATTCAGGAGATCACTGCGGCGGATGGCGCCCGCACTCTGGCCCTGCGTCAGGAACTCGAAACAGGTCAGGGCCAGCTCTGGAGTGCGCAGGTAGCCATAAGACTTGTGGGCGTTGCGTTCCCCATCAATGGCATAATCGTTAAAGACCGCGGCATCACTGGCAAAAACGGCCCGGCTGTTGGCGGCGAAATCATCGCCCAGGTGGCAGTCGAAGGCTACCTTGTCGGCGGGATCGGCGAGATTGATCCAGCAGCCGACGTTCTCCGGCACCGCGAGCCTGGCGCCGCGCGGCAGATTCTGCTCCTGGCGGATCTTTTGCATCACGAACGGTATGCCCAGGGGCGAGCCGATGGTGATCAGGGTATGGATCCTGATCTCGGGAGCACAAAGGGTGAGAACGTCGTAGGCGATGATCGACCCCATGGAATGGGCGATCAGCAGGATCTCCTTTTCCCGGTGGGCTTGCAGCATGGTGCTCAGGCGCCTGCGGACGATGTCCCGGTAGGGCACCGCTGCGCCGGGGGCGATCTCCAGGCTGTTGGCATAATAGGCCTCCAGTTCCTGGAAAAAGTTGCGCAGCACCAAGTCATTGAGGTGTTTCCAGACCGTCCCGTTTTCGTCCAGCTCCATGCGCTTGAGCGGCTTTTCAAACAGGTCAATGATGCGCCGGCCCACCGGTGCGCCATGCGGGGAGGGCTTGCCGGAAGAGGGCCGGTAGGGTTCCTTGAGAAAGAGCGGATCCCTGGGGTCGGTGATGGCCGGATTTTCCGGGGCCCGGTGCAGCAGGTCGGCCCAATAGACCGTGGCCAGGGGAAGGTTGCGCCGGGGATGGCCGATCGCCCGGAATCCCTCATGGAGGCTCCTGCGCCACCAGGCATGGAGCAGGCCGGGGGCGGGCTTGTTGCCCAATCCATGAATGCCGATGATGATGCGCTCCATCCTA
>DAOQAG010000004.1:0-17945 GCA_035353815.1 bacterium | reverse complement strand
CGCCGCGGCGTCCTTGAGCAGCCGCACCTGGTTGCCGGGGATGAGCGGCGCTCCGGCCGCACGGGAAAAGGCGTGTCCGGCCATCTCCCGCAGATCGGCGAGATCCGCCTGGGCATGATCCCGGTGGACAGCGGCGCTACGCAGCATAGAGGTTTCGCATCCAGATTAAAAGTACGGGCATCCCACTCCCATTTGCGAAAATAGCCATTCGGGCGACAAAAAGCAAGCGCAAAGTGGGACAGGATCAGCGAGTGCCGGGCGCGAAGGGCCTGCCAGAGCGGAGAGCGCCGCTTCGTCAGGCCCTCCCACCACAGCGCCGGCAGCGCCAAGTGCCCCATCCCGGCGCAAAAAAATAGCGGGGCCCGCGCAATAGGCTTGGAATTCTGCCGCAATATCGCTATACTGCGAAAATTGCATCCAGCGCAAATCGCGAGGACCCGATGAAACTCCTGATGCTTGCCAATCCCCGGGCCGGCCGCAGCCGCGGGCGGGCTGTGGCCCAGAACTCCCTGCCAATCTTCCAGCAGCACGGCATTACCGTCGAGACCGTCTATTCCGAATATCCCGGACATCTGGTCGAGATCGCAGCGCGCGAGGTCAACAACGCCTGGGATGGGATCGTCGCCCTCGGCGGCGACGGTACCCTCTTCGAGGTCATCAACGGCATGATGGACGGCAATCCGGATCTGCCGCTTCCCCTCGGGGTGCTGCCGGCGGGCACCGGCAACTCCTTCTCGCGCGACCTGGCGATCCGAACCCACGCCGACGCGATGCAAAAGATCATCGCCGGTAAAACCCGCCCCGTCGACCTCGGCCGCTGCGAGTGTGCGGATCGCAGCTTCGTTTTCATCAATATCCTCGGCTTCGGCTTTGTCGCGGATGTCGCGCAAAAGGCCTGGAGCTACCGGCGTTGGGGCGATTTGAATTACGTCATTGGCGTCCTGCTCATCACCCGCCGGCTGAGTTCCTATCCGCTGGAGCTGGAGATCGACGGCCGCTCCCTGCAGCGTGACAATATCTTTGTCGAGATCAGCAACAGCCAGAAGACCGGCGGCGACATGATCATGGCGCCGGATGCGAAAATCGACGACGGCCTCCTCGATGTCGTTCTCCTCAACAAGGTTTCGCGGCGGCGCCTCCTCGCCGCCCTGCCGAAAATCTTCAAGGGAACCCACCTCGCCATGAAAGAGGTGGAGTATTTCACCGGAAAAAGCATGCGCTTCAAGACCCAGCCGGCGAAGGTGCTCACCCCCGATGGCGAGATCGCTGGCAGCACCCCGATGACCATCTCGGTCCTTCCTGGCAAGATCCGGGTGTTCGGCTGAAACGCCGGCGGCAGTGCCCATGCGAAGGTGCTGGTGCGTTCCGCCCCAGGCGTCCGGCAGGATCTTCGACTTGTGCTTCGGCTTCCGTTTGGGCGCCGCCGGCGCCAGTGCCCGCCGAACCGCGATTATTGGACGGGCGGCCTGAAAATCGCTGTGAAAACAAATAAAACTTGATTTTGTGACCAGATTATGGTATATTTAAACGCTTATTTTTAAATTGACTATGTCTTTTTTACCAGGGGAGCCCGGCACAGGAACCACAAGCGCATCCGCATCGCCGTTCCCCGCCCACCAATACAGGAGCATCTGCAATGAAGAAAAATGCGATTCTGTTGGCTGCAGCCTGGATACTGCTCGGCACCGTTGGCAGTTTTGCAGCCGGGATCGGCGTCCAGTATAATGCGAACGCCGGGGATATCTATACCAATGGCATCGCCCTGAACCTCAAACTCGACGACAAGCCGGTGGTATTCGCCCTGAGCTATTACCTCGGTGACGAGAAAACCCTGGGCCTCACCGCCGATTACTGGCTCTTCGACAACCGCATTTCCGCCCTGGGCAATTCGGATATCAACTGGTTCGCCGGCGTGGGCGCTTTTTTGAGCACGCGCTTCACCGGTGATGACAAAGGCGTCAAGGGCGGTGTCCGCATCCCTCTCGGCGTCAATATGCTCATCGACAAAAAGATCGAGCCTTTCTTCCAGGTTGCCCCTTCCATCGGCCTCAAGTTTTCGCCGAGCATCAACGCCACCCATGTCTACTTTCCGATCACGGTGGGTTTTCGCATCTGGTTTTAAGGATTCGTCATCCCGTAAACCGTCCCGGTACCGGGACGGTTTTTTTTTAACCCTTTAAGGGGGGGCCGCCTATGGATACCGTCTCGATTCTGTCGCCCGGCTCGATCGGCAAAAACTTTATCCCCGCTCCCTATCTGCCGGCCAACAAGGATGAATATCACTACCGCAATCTCCAGACCCTGTGGTCTCTGGAGCGCTGGCGTCATTTGCGCGCCGCCGAAGTGGAATTGCTGGTCAAGAACAACAACACCTCCAGCGACTGGGATGACATCCTCGTCACCGAGCAGTTCGATCCGTCGCTGATCGTCAACAACCAGTTCTTCGGCCTGGTGCGCATCGGCCGGCTGCAGAAAAAAGTGCTCGAACATAACGATCTGCGCCTGCCCGCCGGAATAACCGGCAGCATCATCATCGCTTGCGATATCGGCGACGATGTCGCCATCCACAATGTCGGCTATCTCTCCCATTTTATCATCGGCGACCGCTGCATCCTCTCCAAAGTGGACGAGATGAACACCAGCGACCATGCCAAATTCGGCAACGGGATCATCAAGAAGGGCGAGAAGGAGGAGGTGCGCATCTGGCTCGATCTGATGAACGAAGCCGGCTGCCGCCGTGTCGCTCCCTTTGACGGCATGATCGCCGCCGACGCCTGGCTCTGGGCCAAGTATCGCGACGACCAGGCCCTGCAGGCCCGGCTCAAAGAGATCACCCAGCAGAGTATGGATGCCCATCGCGGATTTTATGGGATGATCGGCACGCAAACGGTCATCAAGAATTCCCTCATCCTCAAGGATGTCAAAATCGGCGCCCACTGTTACATCAAGGGGGCCAACAAGCTCAAGAATCTCACGATCCATTCCTCCCTGGAGGAGCCCACCCAGATCGGCGAGGGTGTCGAACTGGTCAACGGCATTATCGGCTACGGCTGCCATATTTTCTACGGCTGCAAGGCCGTGCGCTTCATCCTCGGCGACAACTCCAATCTCAAGTACGGCGCCCGGTTGATCAACTCCTTTTTGGGCGACAACTCGACCATCTCCTGTTGCGAGGTGCTCAACAACCTCATCTTTCCCGCGCACGAGCAGCACCACAACAACTCGTTCCTCGTCGCCGGCGTGGTCCTGGGCCAGAGCAACATCGCCGCCGGCGCGACCATCGGCTCGAACCATAACAGCCGCGCCAACGATAACGAACTTCAGGCCGGCCGCGGCTTCTGGCCGGGATTATGCACCAGCATCAAGCATTCGAGCCGCTTCGCCTCCTTCACCCTGCTCTCCAAGGCAGATTATCCCGCCGAGCTGGATATCCCCTTGCCCTTCGCCCTGCTCAACAACAATCCGGCGCAGGACCGGCTCGAGGTGATGCCGGCCTACTGGTGGATGTATAACATGTACGCTCTCGCCCGCAATGCCGGCAAATACCATAGCCGCGACAAGCGCCGCAACAAGATCCAGCATATCGAGTTCGACGCCCTGGCGCCGGATACCATCGAGGAGATCTTGTCCGCCCTGCATTTGCTCGAGATCTGGACCGGCCGCGCCCGGGCGCGCGCCGCGGGCGGCGCGGAGACCGGCGAGGCGACCAAGCCGGCCGCGGGCGGCGCTGGAATCATCGAGGCGTCCAAGCCGGCCGCGGGCGGCGCGGAGACCGGCGATGCAGACGAGCTGGCCGCCGCCGGGCGGGAACTCCTCGCGGCAGCGGAGGACCGCACCGGTGCTCTGGAGATCCTCGGTGAACGCATGGAGCATTCCAGCCGCAAGGTGGTCATCCTCAAGGCCCGCAAAGCCTGGGGCGCCTACCGGGAGATGATCCTCTATTACGGCGTCAAGAACCTCCTCGCCTACCTTGAGGCGCATCCCGATGCCGGTTTTGCGGTGATGCGTCAGGCCCTGGACGGCCCGCGTACCACTCAATGGGCCAATTTCGGCGGCCAGCTGATATCCGAAACCGACGCCAGCGGGCTGCGGGCGGAGATCGGCGCAGGCCGTCTCGCCTCTTGGGACGAGATCCACGGCCGCTACGATGCCTTGTGGGAGCGCTATCCCCTGGACAAACAAAAGCACGCCTGGGCCGCGCTCTGTGCGCTGCTTGGCGTGGCCACCCTGGAGCGGGAGCAGTGGCTAGGGCTGCTCGATGAGGCCGTGCGCATCCAGTACTACATCCGCGATCAAATCTATCTCTCCCGGAAAAAGGATTATGATAATCCCTTCCACCAGTCGACCTTTCGCTCCCCCGAGGAGATGGCAGCGACGGTCGGCACCATCGCGGAGAACAGCTTTGTACAGCAAGTGCGCGCTGAGAGCGAGAAATTCACGCAGCGGATCACCGCCTGCCGGAACCGGACCTGACCAGAAATAGAGAAAGACTCAGAAAGGAGAAAACGTTGAATCTGCATGAAGAACGGTATGCCCGGCATGCCCTGGTCCGCGAGATGATGGAAACCCTCAAGGTCGTGCGCAATTTCGATCCGGCGCGTACCCGCCAGGCGGCGGATCAGATCCGGGCGGCCGGGCGGCTGCTGATGACCGGCGAAGGTTCGAGCCGGATCTTCCCGGCCAAAAATGCGCGCCGTCAGGCCCTGACCCGGGGCCTCGACCTGGCGGTTTTCACCGAAGGCTCACAACAGGCCGCCCAATACGATCTCGGCCGCTTCGCCGTCCTCTGCGCCTCCAACTCGGGTAAGACCAAAGAGGTGATCCTCCTGGCTCAGGAGCTGGAGCGGCGGCAGATCCTCCGCTTTGGGCTCTGCGCCCATCGCAACACGCCCCTGGAGGCGCTGTGCCCGGAGACCTTTATCCTGACCTGCGGTCCGGAAAACGCTGTCGCCGCCACCAAGAGCGTCGTGGAACAGGCGCTGCTCTGCCAATCGCTGCTCTGGCACATGAGCACGCCTCCGCCCGCGGGCTGGCAGGAGGCGCTTGCCGTGCGCATGGAAGCGGCGCTGACCTATCCTGTTCCTCCAGCCCTCGTCACCGCGGCCGTCCAGGCCCCGACGCTTTATTTCGCCGGGTATAATGACGGCGTCGCCGAGGAACTCTCCCTCAAGACCAACGAGATCACCCGCAAGAAATCGGATTACCTCGAAGGCACCTATGCCGTCCACGGCATCGAGGAGGTGATGGAGCCCCGGGATGTGGTCATCCTCATCGATCCGATCGCAGCAGAGGCGGAGAAATTTACCGAGGTGCTGCTCAAGGGTGTCGGACTCACCGTCATCGCGATTGCCGCGCATGAGACCTCCTTCCCAACCCTGGTCATGCCGGATGCCGGCGAACTGAATCCCTATGTCTATCTTTGTGCCGGCTGGAACTTGCTGGTAGAGATCGGCCTCGCGCGGGGGATCGAACTCGACAGGCCGGTGCGTGCACGCAAGGTCGGCAACGAATTCGGGGGGTAATCCATGGAGCCCGGGCCAGGAGGGTGCCAGCGGGTATTTCCGATGATCCTTCCCTAACATGAAAGAAGATGCATGATGAAACACCTTAGTCACTCCGTGGGAGCATGCGTTCTGGCCCTCATGGCTGTTCTCTGCGGCACATCCGCCTTGACTCAACCTCTGCACATCACCGGGGCTGTCAGCGCATCCGGAACGACGGTGGCGTATGCCGCGATCACCTTCACCGATGCGGCTGATCCCGCCCGCAGCTTCTCGACGACAACGGATGAGATCGGGGATTTTCTCCTGGATATCCATACCGCCGTCACCACCGGCACGGCTCCCGCCTCCTTCCGGCTAGATCAGAATTATCCCAATCCTTTCACCGCCGCGACCGTGTTCTCCTGGACGCTCGACCATCCTGCCGGCAGCCTGATCACGATCTATGATCTCCTCGGGCGGGAAGTCCGGCGCTTCGAGCTCGGCCTGCAGGACGACGGCGCGCATGAACTCGTCTGGGACGGCCTGAACAGCCTTGGCGAGCGGATCGCCCCGGGTGCCTATTTTTATCGTCTCCAGGCCGGAGATCAGGTCCAGGTGCGCAAAATGATCTGCTTCCCGGGGCAGAGCGCCGCCGCCGGGTTCCGGTCCTGCCGGCCCGCCGCTCCGGCGGCCGGGGCCTCCACCCTCGCCAAATCCGCCGGCACAGCGGCGACCCTCTGGGTGGTGCGCATCAGCAACACCGCGATGACCTCTCCGAGAATTGTCCCGAAGGAGTTCCCGCCCGCCGAAATCGAGGATGGCGCCGTCCGGATGTTCGAGGTGGAAAAGGAGCGCTATGTTCCCCTGGCCACGGTAGTGGCGGAAAGCGCCCGCCAGATCATCCGCGGCTTTGGCGCCGCCAATATCGTCGGCTGGCGGCCGGACATGACCACCGCGCAGATCAACACCGCCTTCGGCACCGGCGCGGGGCAGCTTGGCTTTTCGATCCTGCGCCTGCGTGTGCCCCCGGACTCGCTCAGTTTCCGCCAGCAGGTGGCGACCGCCAAGGCGGCCTCGCAAAAGGGCGTCACCATCATCGCCTCGCCCTGGACGCCGCCGGCCTGGATGAAGACCAACCACAATCTCGTCGGCGGCAAGCTGCGCACGGACTGTTATGCGGCCTTTGCCCGCCACCTCGACTCGTTCGTCGACTATATGGCGCAGAATGGCGCGCCGCTCTATGCGGTTTCGGTGCAGAACGAGCCCGACGTCAGCGTCACCTACGAATCCTGCGACTATGACGGCGCCGACATGCTCAAATTCATGCGCGAGAATGCACCCGCGGTCGGCGCGCGGGTGATGGCGCCCGAGGGCTGCAACTTTGCCCGCTCGCTTGCCGATCCCATTCTCAAGGATTCCCTGGCCATGGCCAACCTGGGCATGTTCTGCGGTCACTTTTATGGCCCCTGGCAGACCAACCTCTCCCCCGGCATCTCCCGGAACAAGGAGGTATGGATGACCGAACACCTGGTCCTCGATACCACCTGGGTGGAGGTGCTGGGCACCGGCAAGGAGATCCACGACTGCATGATGGCCGACATGAGCGCCTATGTCTGGTGGTACATCGTGCGCTATTACGGCCCGATTCACGAGAACGGCACGGTGACCAAGCGCGGCTATGTCATGTCCCAGTTCGCGCGTTTCATCCGTCCCGGCTATTATCGCGTCGACATCACGGAAAAGCCCCAGGCCGGCGTGTTTCTCTCGGCCTACCGCGACGGCGCCAATCTCGTGATCGTTGCCATCAATTCCGGGAACCAGGCCGCCGAGCAGCCCATCGAAATACCGGGAAGCGGCGCGACGGGATTCACGCCCTATGTCACCTCCCGCGGCAAGAACTGCGCGGCCGGCGGGCTTCTCAGCGTCAGTGGCGGTACGTTCACGGCGGTGCTCGAAGCCTCGAGCATCACCACCTTTGTTTCGCAATAACGGTTTGGAACCAGCAGAGACCGCAGCGATGCGATGGATCAGGAGGATATGCAGCAGTGAAGGAAGCGGATAAGGACAAGACAGACAGAGGGAAGGCGGCGGCGCTGGGCACGGAGAATGTCTGGCATCTGCTGGTGCAGTATGCCATTCCCTCCGTGATCGCCATGACGGCCGCGTCGCTCTATAACATCACCGACAGCATCTTCATCGGTCATGGCGTCGGGGCGCTCGCTATTTCGGGAATGGCCATCACCTTTCCCCTGATGAATCTCGCCGCCGCCTTTGGCTCGCTGGTCGGCGTCGGGGCTGCCGCTCTCATGTCCCTGCGGCTGGGGCAAAAGGACTATGCCAGCGCCAATGCCATTCTCGGCAATGTCATTGTCCTCAATCTCATCCTGGGAAGCGTCTATACCCTTTTCGTCCTCCTCTTTCTCGATCCGATCCTGCGGTTCTTTGGCGCCAGCAGCGAGACGATCGGTTATGCCCGGGACTATATGCAGGTCATCGCCGGGGGCACGGTCATCACCCACATGTACCTCGGTCTCAATGCCCTGCTGCGGGCGACGGGCCAGCCGCAGCAGGCGATGCGGGCCATCCTCTCCTCGGTCTTTATCAACGCCGTGCTGGCCTGGCTCTTCATCTTTCAGTTTGGCTGGGGCATCCGCGGCGCCGGCATCGCCACCGTCAGCGCTCAGGCCCTGATGCTGACCCGGCAGATCCGGCTGTTCAACAACCGCCAGAATCTCATCCACATCCGCAAGGGGACATTTGTACTGCGAAGGCAGATCGTCAAGGATTCCCTGGCCATTGGCCTGGCCCCCTTTCTCATGAATGCGGCCGGTTCGGTTATTGTCATTGTGATCAACCGCGGGCTGATCAGCCATGGCGGCGATCTCCATGTCGGGGCCTACGGGATCGTCAACCGGGTGGCTTTTCTCTTCGCCATGGTCGTGCTCGGCATCACCCAGGGGATGCAGCCCATCGCCGGCTATAACTTTGGCGCCGGACAGTTCGACCGGGTGAACCGGGTGCTGCGCCAGGCGATCCTGCTGGCGACCGCCGTGATGACCACCGGCTTTTTGATCGGCGAGCTCTTTCCGCACGCGGTCGCCGCGGCCTTCACCACCGATACCACCCTGATCGATCTGGTGGTTCCGGGGATGCGCATCATCTTTCTCTTTTTCCCCATTGTCGGATTTCAGATGGTCACCGCCAACTTTTTCCAGAGCATCGGCATGGCGGGCAAGGCCATCCTGATGTCGCTGACCCGGCAGGTCCTCTATCTGCTGCCGTGCCTGATCATTCTGCCGCACTTTTTCGGTGTCAAAGGGGTGTGGTACAGTCTCCCGACAGCGGACCTGCTCTCGAGCCTGCTCGCCGGCTGGCTGCTGGTGAGGCAGTACAAATCCTTTAAAACCGCCCAATAGGGTCATGCATCAGGGAGGAATTTAGTGAACGAGACCTATGTCATCACCATCGGCCGGCAGCTGGGCAGCGGCGGCCGGGAGATCGGTGTCAGGATCGCCGGCCGGCTCGGGATCGCCTTTTACGATCGCGAGCTCATCGAGATCGCCGCGCAGGAGAGCGGACTCGGCAAGGCATTTTTCGAAAAAGCCGAGGAGCAGAAAGGCCGCAGCCTCTTCGCCGGCGTCATGGACCTGTACGGCGCCTTCCGCGACGAGGGGTATTCGGGCAATTACCTGAGCAACGAAACCCTGTTCAATATCCAGAGTGGGGTAATCAGCGAGCTGGCCGGCCGGGAATCGGCGGTCTTCATCGGCCGCTGTGCCGATCATGTCCTCAAGGAGCATGCGCGGGCCCTGCATCTCTTCATCTGTGCCGACCTGCAAGACCGCATCGCACGCATCGCCGCCATCCAGCATGTCCCGGAGAAAAAAGCTCGTGAGATCATCCTCAAAACCGACAAGCAGCGCGCGGCCTATTACAACTATTTCACTGAAAAAGCCTGGGGCGCGGCGGAATCCTACCACCTGTGCATCAACTCTTCGGTGCTCGGTATCGAGGAGACGGCGGCGTACATCTGCCAGTTCGCCCGGACAAGATTCGGGCTCTCATCATAGCACCGCACAAACGGGGAGTACAAGCCTCTTACCTGGAGAACCCCATGCCAAATCGCTTCAGACTCGATTATCTGACAATCATCCTCTGCATGCTGCTGGGACACGCCGGTTTCCTGGGGGCCGGAACGGTAACCGATGCCCGGATTGATCGATGGATCATGCACAGATTTGACAAAGGAGAGATTCCCCCTTTCTCTTTTGTGTATGGCGGCAAATCCTCGGATTCCTTTATCATGGAGTGGGAGTACAAAGCTGAGAAACTCAAGTCAGCAGGTCCCGGTGTTGAAATAACGACCTTTACCTATACCGACCGCCAGAGCGGCTTGGCCGTGGCCTGCAGGGTCACCTGTTATGCGAAGTACAACGCCGCCGAATATGTCTTGAGATTCAGGAATACCTCCTCCCAAAATACGCCGATCATAGAAAACGCTGCGGTGATCAACGAGGTTTTTACCTACGGCACCGGAGGAACATACCTCCTGCATCATTCCCTCGGCAGCAACGCGGCGGTAAATGATTTTCAGCCATTTGACGAGGTCATGCAAATCGGCCAGAATATTTACCTGACGCCCAGCCGCGGACGGTCATCCGATGAGACCGCTTTCCCGTTCTTCAACCTCGAAACGCCGGCTGGGCGGGGCATGGTGGTAGCGGTGGGCTGGACGGGAAAATGGTATGCCGATGTTGTCCGGAAAGACGCTGAATCGGTCGCGCTCAGGTCGGGCATGGAGAACATGCATCTTGTCCTGCACCCCGGGGAAGAAATCCGCACACCCGGTATTTGTCTGCTCTTCTGGAACGGCGCCGACCGGATGATCGGCCATAACCAGTTCAGGAAATTCGTCCTGGCGCACCACACCCGAACCATTAACCATCGCATCCCCGAGTTCCCGCTGGCGGTCTCTTTTGAGCTGGATGGAGCACCCAAGCCCTGCGACGTGCATACCTGCCTGACTGAAACGGCGGCGTTGGCCCATATCAAGCGGTATCAGCAGTTCAAACTCGCCCCCGAACTCTACTGGGTCGATGCCGGCTGGTATTCTGGGTGCGGATGGGAGAATGCGGAACAGCAGTGGGGGCTCACCGTCGGCAATTGGACGATCGATGCCGAACGCTTCCCGCACGGCCTCAAGCCCATCTCCGATGCCGCCCATGCGGCCGGCGCCAAATTTCTGGTATGGTTTGAACCGGAACGGATTTACAAAGGGACCCAGATCCATAAGGAACACCCGAACTGGCTGTTAAGCCGACCCGGTTCCGATGCGTGCCTGCTCGACCTCGGCAATCCCGAAGCGCGGATGGGACTGACGGAGTACCTGAGCGATTTTTTCAGGAAAGAAGGGGTGGACTGCTACCGGCAGGACTTTAACTTCGATCCGATGCCCTACTGGAAGAACGCCGATGCGCCGGATCGAATCGGCATCTCCGAAGCCAAACATATCGAGGGTTTGTATGCCCTGTGGGACAGCCTGCTCGTCCGCTTTCCGAATCTGATCATTGACAATTGCGCAGCCGGCGGCCGCAGAATCGATCTGGAAACCGTATCCCGGACCTCCCCCTTTTGGCGCACAGACCTGGAACAAAACGCGACCGGCAATCAGTGTCATACCTACGGATTGCATCTCTACCTGCCGCTGCACGGAACCGCCCTGTTCAGAACCGGGAATTACTATGTTCGTTCCAGTCTGGGAACGATCGGCGTGATCACCTGGAGCGTTGACGGGAGCTATAACGAATCGATTTCCGCCTACCAAAAATACATGGCGGATTTCAAGCGATTGCGGGCCTATTATTACGCGGACTATTATCCCCTGACGCCGCCTAAAAAACACTACATGGATGCGGATTTCTGGATGGCCTACCAGTTCGATCGTCCCGAGCAGCAAGATGGCATCGTGCTGGCGTTCCGCCGTGAAAAAAGTCCGGTTGAAACGATGCAGTTAGCATGGCATGGATTGAACCCGGACGCCTCCTATGAATTGTTCTATGAAGATTGCGGTATCAAGATCACCAAATCCGGGCGAGAGCTGCTGGAGGGAATCGATCTGCTCATTCCGGAAAAACCGGGTTCCTTGCTCATCAGCTATCACAAAATAGCCCGGTGACGGGACCGGCGGCAGGCTGATCCGGAAAGACATCCAGGCGTGATCGCCAGCTCTCTTGAAGGCACACAGGAGGCCGCCCCCTTATCCCGTTCACCGGGGGCACCTCCAGGTGTGAGCTCCTCGACGTGGCGGTCATGATCATGGTCATTCGCACGTGCTGGCATTCAGCGACTCTGTAATTTACGCGTCGTTTGGTCCCCGGCTTGATCGCCGGATTTTATACAGTTCAAAGTTTTTCTTGATTTTCGTGAACTGATTGGCTATTTTTCGTTAGTCGAGGCTGCCAGATCGGGCCTGGCACTCCCATATGAAGAGAGGGCCTGATCCAGGGCGCCTGACAAGGGTTGTTGTCCTTGACTGTTCATCTCACCAGCACCATCCAATTTCCTGACCAGAATTAAACGATCTCCTCACCTCTTGCTGTTCAGAAAGAGCGCAATAGCCCGATGCTTTCGCCCTGTTGCTCCAGAATACGGATGCGTTCAAAGCTGCTGCAGCTATTCCATGCCCGTTCACCCGGGAGGAACAGGCGCCGCTCAACGCGTAACGCAAATCGTGCGAATGCTGCTGCGCCAGCATCTCCTCGCTTTCAGGATGTCGGACTCATACAGGGGCAAGAAGACATGATGTTCTCAAATGACAAAAAACTTGTTCATCTCTTTGCAGCCGTCGTTTTCGGGTTATTTTTCACAGCGGTCGTCACAACAGAGGCAGCCGAGATCGAACGGACCGGACAATGGCCCAACGGCCAGGCCTCAACCATCAGCGTGCAGGACAGCGCCATCTACCTCGGCCACGGCGGATTCCTGTCGGTCTTTCATACCCGCACCTTTGCACAAATTTCTCAATTCGCCGCGTCCGGCTATATCCGCAACATCGCCATCTCCGGCAAGCACGCCTTTGTGGCGGCCGCAGAGGCGGGTTTGTATATCCTGGACCTTTCCAATCCGGCGCACCTGCAGCAGGTCGCCAGGATAACGGAGGGTACTATATTCAAGGTCGCGGTCCAGGGAAATTATGCCTATCTCGCCACCGGCGCTTCCGGATTGCGCATCGTGGATGTCAGCAAGCCCAACGCCCCGAACACCATCATGGATTATCTGCCGGAGAGCACGGTCGAGGACGTGGCGGTGGACGGCCATTATGCCTATCTGGCTTGCGCCAAAGCCGGTCTGTGCGTGGTGGATATCCAAAATCCGGCGGCACCCAACAAAGTGCTGACCTATGCCACCGACGTCTGGATCCATCATGTCGCGGCTTCCTCCGGCACGGTCTTTTTGATCGGCAACGATCTCACCAGGGCCGTCAACTTTAGCTCTGTCAGCCAGCCGCAAGAGATGATCACCATCAACGGCAGCATCGTGGATGTCGCGTTCCAGGGTCCAGTTGCCTATCTGGTCAACGAAACGGAGAACCGCGTCAACCTGCATGATCTTGCGGATGCGAGTCTGAAAATTCTCGGTGATATCGGTGATATGTACAGCATCGCGGTTGCGGTGCAGTCGGACAAGGCCTATGTGGCCGAGTACAACTCCGGATTCGAGACCTACGACGTCAGCGATCCAGCTCGGCCGGCCTCCTATGGAAAATGGAAATCCGACAAGGTACTGCTGGAACCGTTCATGGTCGGCGACTTCATGGCCTGCCCGGTATTGGGTGAAAATGAATTACGTTTTTATGATGTTAAAGACATGGTCCACCCGCAACGGGTTACCACCGCCAACATCCGGATCAGCAGTTACGAATACAACGCGCCCTATCTGTATTACACGACGGACTATGCCCTGCGCACCTGCAATCTCACCGATATTTACAATCCGCTGCAGGAGAGTCCAATCACGCTGAGTCAGAAGTCAAATTCCATGTTCCGGCAAGGCGACACCCTCATGGTCTGGGACACCATGGGCAATAGTAAAGGATTTGATCTCTATAGTCTGGTGGATCCCCAAACGCCCAAAAAATTGGCCACGATCCAGACAGAAACAGCGGTAAGCGTTCAAGGCAAAAAAGGCCCTGTGGTCTATCTAAACGCCAGGACGGATCCGGGTTCCAATGAAGGAACGCTTTACGGTCTGGATATCACCAATCCCGCCGCACCGGTAAAAGGCGGCGAGATGGTCCGCGATACCGCTACCGGGTTTTACGTTCACGGCCGATTCGGCATAGCGGATACCAAAACAGACAGTGTGCTCATCTTTGACCTCAGCCAGCCGCTGCAGCCCAAACGTGTTTCTGCACAGTATGACAAGGATTACGCCGATCCGCATTTTGTCGGCTCACTGCTCTATTGTACGGCCAGCGGCGTTACGGTGTATGACGTAACGGATATGACCCGTTGGCATAAACTCTCTTCGTTGAACCAGGTCGATTATTATACCGGAACTCTTTTTCATCCGCCTTTTATAGTCAAACCCACGCTGAACAACGACGTCTATGTCTTCGACATCTCCGGCAAAACGAGCGGGACCCGGTTGGGCAATGTCGATTGTATAGCGACCATCGATCATCTGGCCGCGGATGGTCATAACCTCTATGCCCTGGGCGACAAGGCGACTTTGACCCGGCTGAAAAGGGAAAACGGCACCCTCACGGTCACCGGCTCCAGAACCTTTTTGGAATATGGCACCAGCCATCTGGCCGGTATGCAGATCATCGGCAATCGCGGCTATGTGGCGGAAGAGTATTATGGTCATATGCATGAAATCGACCTGACTTCGGCCGATCTGGACATTGTGCGGACTTGCTATCTGGGAAATGACCGAGTATACAGTTTTGCCATTTCCTGGCCGTACGCCTGTGTGCGTTCAACCGGCGGATTCAGGATTTACGATATCTCCCAGGCAGAAGCGACGCTGCTGAGCACCACGCCGGACAGCGATACCTACTATGCAAAAATCCTGATCAAGGGGAACTATGCCTGTCTCAACGGGCTCAAAGGGATCGACATCTATGATATCGCCAATCCGGCCGTGCCCGTGCACGTTGGCGCCTTTGCCGGCAATGTGATCATCTACGATATGGCCCTGTCCGGCGATTATCTCTATTTGACCAACCCGTACAACGCCCCAAAAATCCAGGTGGTCAATATCAGCAATCCCCTGACCCCCGTCGCCGCTGGCGAGTACAACAAGGACATCTATTGTGAACGGACCACCGCGGATGGGAACTATCTCTACGCATGCTGCCAGTATTTCGGTTTGCAGGCACTCGATCTGAGCGCGCCGGCTGCGCCGGTCCTCGCCGGACGTTATGCCATCGCTGATCTGGAAATGAGCGATGTGACGGTGTCCGGAAATCAGATATTCGTCCTGGACAAACATCGCGGCGTGCTGCAATTGCAGAACAACCTGATGACGGCCGTACCTCGTGAGGAGGGCCAACAACCCGCTGCGCTCGCACTGCTGCCCAACTATCCCAATCCCTTCAATGCCTCTACGGCCATTTCCTTCACCCTGCCCCGGGAAGAACGCGTGACGGTCAGCGTCTATAATGTACTGGGCCAGCAGGTCGCACGGTTGCTGGATGGCAAGCGGAGCGCCGGCAGGCACAACCTGATCTGGCATGTGGACGAAATGCCGACCGGTCTGTATTTCTGCAGATTCACCGCCGGCAGCTTCAGGCAAACCAGGCGGATGCTGCTGCTGAGATAGCTCAACCCGGAGAGTAGGATCAGCTGCTCCGGCCGGCGAGACAAAGCCGGCGGGCTCGATTCTCATCGCGGGTACTCGAAAAAAACGGCGGCCTCGTGTCGAGGCCGCCGTTTTTTCTTTTCCGCCCATACCGAACGGATGCCGCAGCATCCCGCCCGGCGGTTATTTGACCAGCAAAAGGCGCAGACTTTTCAGGGTACCGCCGGCGTGGAAACGGCAGAAATAAACCCCCGAGGGCTGGCTGGCGCCGTCCCATTGAATCCGGTAGCTGCCAGCCTGCTGGGTTTCATCGACCAGGGTGGCAATGACCTGGCCGGCCATGTTGCAGATGGTCAGCTGCATCGGTCCACTCTCCGCCAGAGAGTAGGCAATGGTGGTAACCGGATTGAAGGGATTGGGATAGCTGCCGACCAAGGTGGTCTGCTGCGGCAGAGTCGCAATCCCGGCGTTATCGGCGGTGGGCTGGTCATGAGGGCCCACAGGGATCCAGGGAATGTCAATCGGAGCGGCTTCATTGACACAGAACTCGATTACCTGCTTAAAGTTGCGGCTGGTCCACTGCGGCTGCAGGATCTTGAGCATGACGTACCTGGCCTCCTGCGGATTCCGGACATTGAACCAGTTCAGGAAGGGCTGCTCCATCTTGAATTTCCCTATTGAGGCAAAATCCTCCGGATTCAGTCCGGTGGTGGAGACCAGGACCTCAAACTCTCTTGTCCAGCGGTCAGAACGCTCGTCCTGTTCCAGATTGATGACGTGCAGGGCCACCTGTTTGACCAGATTGGATTGATCGTCGGCGAATTTAAAGATCGCCCAGGCATAACCGCTCTCATCCGGCAGCACTGTGGCCGTACCGTCCCAGCCGAAGTAATCGCCATCGACCGCATTGCACCAGCCTTCGTCACGCCAGGAGGGTGTGCCGATGAGAAAGGCCAGGGCATAACGCGCAGTATTCTCGGGCGGACAGGCCGCTTCAACAGGGGGCGTCGAGGGTGCGGTCGAGCCATCGATGCGCTCGAGGAGATAGTGATGGCCTGTGGTGGAATAGCAGGCCTCGCAGCCGGTTTTCTCGATGATCAGGGAATCCGGATCCAGGAAACGCCATCCCGCCGGAGCCGAGAATTTGAAACGCCAGGGACCGTCAAAACAGGCCACCCGGCCCTTGAAGAGCAGGTTACAGGCCTCGCTGCCGCCGCTGGAAAACACGTAGGCGCTGCGCTGCTTCCAATCCTTTTCTCCGGGGACGATCAGCCGGGCGAGGACATCGCCCACCGGATTCCCGGCCTGGTCCTTGAACTGAAAGGCGACCTGCAGATCGGCAGCTTCACATGGCCCATAAGCGAGAATATCTTCGGCAGTGCATGCGCTGTTCCAAAAATTACGGCTATCAGCACTGCGGACCGCTTTGTACAGTGTGCAGCAGTTCTCGAGAGAGGGACAGCTCAAGAAAAAGATGCTCTGGCAATCCGCCAGTTGGGTAAAACCGCTGACATCGGCCAGCAGAGGACAATTTTGTACATGGAGCGAATTGAGCGCGGTCAGGGCAGGCAATCCGGTGATGGCGGTCAACTGCGGACAGTCCATCAGGACCATATCCCGGACACTGCTCAGAGCGTCCAGGCCGCTGATACTCTGCAGATTGGGTAAGTCGAGGAATTCAAAGACATCCGCGCGCTGCAGGCTGCTGAGTCCCTCGGTAGAGATCAATGTGTTGATGGAGCTGAGCTCAAAGCAGACGCCCGCATCCACCAGATTCTCCAGTCCATGCAGATTGGTGATGCTGGAGTTGCTGATGTAGAAGCCATTGGCGCTGGTCAGATTGTGCAGCGGCGTGAGGTCGGTGGCGTTGAAAATGTTGAGGTAGCCTGTGATCGAGGTATAGTGGTCCCCGAAGTCCTGCAGATCCGTCTGGCTGAAAATAGCGAGTGAACCCGTGTGGACTTGAGCGGCAGCCGGCAAGACCGTCATGCACAGGACCATCATGCCGCCGACAAACCGTAGCCATCTTTTGTCTGGCATTGCATCCTCCTAGAAGAGTGTGGGGTGACAAGCGTGAAAATCGGATGTGGAGGGACGCGAAGATGCAAGGCAGGAGCGCGTGGCAGCGCCAAGGCTGGTGCGCCCGGATGAGATCAGCAAGAGTCCCGATGTTTATAACATTAAACATATCGGGTCAACAAATCAAGCTATTTTTCTAAATAATAAAATATTTAACGAACCCAAGGGCGGCAGGGGCCCCGGCGGCCTCCGGTTCTGTCTGTTTGAGTACCGGCAAACTCGGCGCCGGCGCAGGCGAGTCCGGCCAGATCCGAGCCGATAATGATGAGGTCGTACAGGTCCGGTTTTTTACTCCCCTCTTCCTGCGGATAATTGCAGGTTAACCATACTCAACATTATCGGGAGATAGAGGTTGAACTGCGATATCGCCACTTTTTCACGTGACAACAACGTGATAGAATAATGAAAAGCACGCCAAAATGCAGATAAAGGGAAAGGAGAGTAACCAGAGTGGGCTCCCGCTTGACAACCCTCGGATTAGTATATTGATATTAAAAAAAGCCCCGGCAATCATTTCATCGCCGGGGCTTGAAGAAGTGGGCCTGGTAGGTTTCGAACCTACAACCTGCGGATTATGAG
>DAOQAG010000003.1:67546-152469 GCA_035353815.1 bacterium | reverse complement strand
GACCACGCCGTTTTCTTTCGCGGCGGCATATTCCTTATCCTTCATCGGCCGGGAGGCATCCGCTACATCCACCTTGTTGGCGATGAGGGCGGCGATGCCAACACCCGATCCGCCGCCGGTGACGGCGATCGCCGTATTCGGGTCTTTTTCCATGTAGACTTCGGCCAGACGCTGCACCAGATTGACCGAGGTGTCAGAGCCCTTGATCTGGATCATGCCCTGTGCATAGACCGAGGCCGAGAAGGCCATCAGGCTGGCGAGGGCGAGGTAAATGCGTTTTTTCATGGAGGTGCTCCTTTATGGCTGTAAGAGGGTATCGTTATTCGCCGACAAGCTTGCCGGAGTCGAACTTGGCGTAAAATGTGATGCGGGCGGTAACGTCGTTTTTCACGCCCTCTTTGGCAAAATTCCTGATCATCACGTTGGGCATCAGGTGCATGTTCGCGACGGGAATATAGTCCATACCGGCGATGACGAGAGAATTCTCGTCATCCACACCGTTGCCGCTCACCTTGCCGCTGGCGAACCGGGTGTAAACGCTGCTGCTGGTGTTCGGGTCATACGCGTCGTAGCGGGCAAATGCCTTGAGCCTGGCCAGCGGGGTGATCCAGGAACCGAAAAGCGAGTAGCCGGTCTTGACCACATCTGCTTTTTCATAACGGGTCAGCTTGTCATTCTGGATGACCGGGCTGGAGATGCCGGATTTGGAGTTGGTACGCTGGAAGTATTCCGCACCGACCGAGAACCGGGGCTGGTCATAGCCAACGAAGCCCTTCAGGGTCATGTACGAGGTGCTGCCGATATAGTCCTTGCCTGCGCTCATGGCTGTAGCGGTCTGGGGATCATTCGGATTTTGTTTTTCATAGTCGGCATAGCCTTCGATCATCAGGCCTTTGAGCGGTGTGACCCAGAGGGCGTAGCCAAATTTCTTGTAGCGGTCGCCTTCCGCGGCGCCATAGCCCGGACCGTTCATGATGGTCAGCCAGTGGTGTACTGTTTTTGTCAGATCGCCCTTCAGGGCAAGGCCCAAATCGGCCGAGGAGCTGATCTTGTTGAGATCCATGATCGTCTTTTCGATCGAGCGGTAGCCCCAGAGTTCCTCAGCGTTCTTGAAAGCATTGGTTTCGGAGATGCCCAAATAGAGCTTGTGGTTGGGGATCAGATTGCTCCACTCGATGTAGGCATGTTTGACGAAGGGATTGATCTTGCTGGTGCTGCCGTAGCCATTGCTCTCGGACTCGAGGCGGAAACGGACTTTGATGGCGTCGGTGATGTTGTTCTCGAAGGTGAAATAGATGCGGCGGAACTGAAAGGCGTTGCGGTCCTTTTCCGCGGGGACACTGTTGTTGAGGTTATAGTAGTAGTCGCTGTAGACTACACCCGAAAGGTTTGAGGTTGTTTGACTGGTACCCAAAGCCGGCATCAAGGTAGCAAGGGCCAGTAGCAGGCTTGGCAAGGCTCTTTTCATTCGGTTTCCTCTCGTTTAACGATGTGGTTTTCCAGTGGCCGGATCGCATTAATTATGGTATAATATAATCAGGACATATTAACATCGAATAAAGGCCAGGTTAAGATCGTATTAAGGCTGGGAGCAGGGGTAAAGCCGCCCGAGCATAAACAATCCGGTGTTTGAAGAAATATTTTGACTCCATGGAAAATTTTCTTAGATTAGTCCCATACGGCCAGACGCCAGCCGATGCAAGGCATCGAGCCCCACGCCTCTCCTCTTGTTATGGATATACGGATCGACCCCCGTTCCAGGCCAACCACGTTGAGGACGATGTGATGAAAGAGCTGGATGTTCGTGAAATAATCACTGCCAAAGCCCCCGACTTTTTTTCCCGCTATCCACGCTTCGTTGAATCGCTGCTGGTCCGCTGCCTCTCCCGGATCTTGCGGGTGGAGGAGATCAATCATCAGATCCGCAAGAATGCCAGTGTCAAGGGTGTGGCGTTCATCGATGAGGTCTTCGAGGATCTCAACTTTTCCTACTATTTATCCAGCATCGACCGCAATAAAATCCCCTCCGAAGGCAAGCTGGTGGTGGTGGCCAATCATCCGCTCGGGGCGTTGGACGGCCTGGCGCTGCTGCGCGCGATCAGTGAGGTCCGTCCGGATGTCCGGATCATCGCCAATGATGTGCTGATGAATTTTGAAAATCTGGAAGAGCTCTTTTTGCCGTATGATGTCTTTTCCCGGCACATGCAAAAAGAGCATATCGCGCGTATCGGCGCGGAGCTGCTGGCAGAAAAGGCGGTCCTCTTTTTTCCGGCGGCGGAGGTTTCGCGCCTGACCTGGAAGGGCATCCGCGATCTGCAATGGCTGAACGGGCCGGTCTTTTTCGCCAAAAAGTATGATGCCCCGGTCCTGCCGGTCTTTATCAAGGGCCGGAACTCGATCCTTTTTTATGTGGTCTCGCTGCTCTATAAAAGGTTTTCCACGCTGCTCCTGCCACGGGAGATCTTTAATAAACGCGGCAAATCCCTGCGCTTCGTGATCGGTGATCCCATTCCCGGCACGGTTTTTACGGCCTCATTCATCAAGACCCGGGTCATGAGCCGCCTGCTGCGCAAGCAAACCTATCTCCTCGCCCGAACAAAAAAGAGCTCCCTGTTCCGGACTGAAAAAACCATCATCCACCCCGTCGACCGCCGGCAGCTGAAGGAAGAACTGACGGCCTCCACGCTCCTGGGCCAGACCAGTGATGGCAAAAAAATCTATCTGGTCGAATTCGAGCAGGCGCACCGGGTGATGCGCGAGATCGCCCGGCTGCGCGAGCAGACCTTCCGCAAGGTGGGCGAAGGGACGGGATTGAAGCTTGATCTCGACCGCTTCGACCGCTATTACCAGCACATCGTGCTCTGGGACGACGGCCCGCTCGAGATCATCGGCTCCTACCGCGTGGGCAGCTGCCGGCAGATCCTGGCCGGGCACGGTCTGGAGGGACTCTACACCCATACCCTGTTCAAGTATACTCCCGCCGCCCTGCCGATTCTCAATGAAGCCCTTGAACTCGGGCGCAGCTTTGTCCAGGTCAAATACTGGAAGAGCAATGCCTTGGACTATCTCTGGCAAGGGATCGGGGCCTACATTGCCCACCATCCGGAGATCCGGACGCTGATTGGCCCGGTGAGCATCAGCAATACCTACACCGAGCGCGCCAAGGAGCTTCTGGTCTATTTTTATCAGACCTGGTTTCCCGGCGATCCCGCCCTGGCCCCTCATGTCAGCCCCTTCCGCATCTCGCAGCACAATCAGGCCGAGCTTGCCGGTCTCTTTCCGCACCAGGAATATCGCGATGAGTTGCGCAAACTCAAGGAGGCCCTCAAGGTTCTCGGTTTTTCCATCCCGGTTCTCTACAAGCAATATTCCGATCTTTGCGAGGAGGGCGGTGTGGCCTTTATCGACTTCGGCGTGGACAAGGATTTCGCCGATTGCATCGACGGGTTGATCCTGGTCCGCATTGACCTGCTTCGCCCCAACAAACGGGAGCGCTACATCACCATTCACCAGGTCCCCTCCTCCTGAGGGCGATCCTGATAGAGCGGCGCCGCTCAGGGGCTCTTGCCGGACCGCGTGCAGGCCGAAAGGCTGCTGCAGTGATGGAATGGGTTGACATTGTGCAAAATTATTGGTAATTTATTCGCCATATAGTATCGCGGTCAAAAAAGGATCTCCCCTTGTCCCGACTTGTGCACTATTCCTTGGTGGTTCTCTTCGCTTTCCTCTTGATCCTCCCGGCAGCGGCACAGCGTGCCCGTGACAGCCAGACGCAGGTCACCCGGCTGCAAAAGAGCGCGGTTGACGATTATTGGCATTACCACAATGCCGGCAACCTGGGATTGACCGTGACCAACTATGGGGTGATCGGTGAGGGGTATAACAATGCCGATCAACCCTCCTGCCTCTACAAGCTGCACGCCGATAATCCGCGCGACCAGATCGAACATATGTCGTACGGCGGACTCTGGATCGGCGGCCGCAGCGGTGCGGACGGGATGGTGCATGTCTCCACCGCCATTGTCGACGGCGTCTTTGATGCCGGCGAGGAGGGCTTTGAATTCACCAACACCGCCGACAAGGCGGATACGATCCGGGAACGCTCGACCGTCGTGACCTCGCGCTACTTTTCACCGAACGCGGTTTCCCATCAGGACTTTGTCTCCGACTTTACCGATCTCAACACCCGTGTCCCTGGCACCGATTTCGAGATCCCCAACCATACCCCCCTCGGCCTGAATGTCCATCTTGAAACCTATGCCTGGAATTATCCCTATACCGACGCCTTTGTCATCCTCAATTATACCATCACCAATGTCTCCCGATACCCCTTGTCCGATCTCTATGCCGGCATTTGGGCCGATGCCGCCGTGGGCAATATGAATTACACCAGCATCTATATCTCCGGCGGCGGCTGGTCCTGGTATGATAATTTCAACGGCTTCGACATCGATTACAATATGGCCTATCAGTTTGATGTCGATGGCGATGACGGTTTTGCCCAGAGCTATTTCGGTCTGCGCTACCTGGGCTCCTCGCGGCGGCAGGATTCGGTTCAGGTCAATTACGACCAGTGGCGCTGGTCGGCCAGCTCGGCTATGGATTTCCCGGACTATGTCATGCCGGTCGATGATGCGGGGCGCTACGAGGTGCTCAAGGGACGGCATACCGGCAAGTATTTAAACGCCACGAGCGACGGCGGCATCCCTACCGATACCGCCGACCGCGGCAGCTGGATGCTTGTGCTCAGCGCGGGCTCGCTGGGCGACCTCAAGCCGGGCGCTTCCACCAACGTCACCTTTGCGGTGGCGTGCGGTCTCTGGGCGACGCAGGATGCTGCTGACACGCCGGCCCGCCGCGCCAACCTCCGCCTCAATTCCGACTGGGCCCAGATCGCCTACAACGGCGAAGATGTCGACGGCGACGGCAAGCTCGATCCCGATGAGGATACCAACCATAACGGTCTCCTCGACGGCGATGAGGATCTCTACCGCAGCGATCTCGACCTGAATGGCAACCATCGCTGGGACCCGGGTGAAACACCCTTCGGCGACGGCGATGGTCATCTGGATGTCTATGAAGACAGCTATGCCAACACCCTCAAGGGCATCACCGCCGGCAACGGAGTCATTGACCGCTTTATCCTCCCCAGCCCGCCGCCTTCACCCAATTTACTGCTGGTTCCGGGCGAGGGGGAGGTGACCCTATACTGGGATTCCGTGCCGGAATTCACCGAGGATCCGATCACCCGCGAGATCGATTTCGAAGGATACCGGATTTACAGCTCGCCCAAGACCGCGGGCGCCCATGAAGAGAGCACGCTGCTGGCCGAGTTCGACATCATCGATAACCAGTTTTATGATACCGGATTCGACGCGGTGCGCATCGACACGCTCATTGACGGCCATCGCTACGCGTACCGCTTCGTCAATCGCAACCTCCTCTCCGGCTGGCCGGGAGAATACTGGTTTGCCGTCACCGCCTTTGACCGCGGCAATCCCAAGAACAAATTGCCCAGTCTCGAGAGCTCCATCCTCGAGAACAAGACCTACGCCGTCGCCGGCTCGCCCGCGCGGCCGGCCAACAGCACCCTGCCCGTCGGGGTTTTCCCCAATCCCTATCGCGCCCAGGCGCTCTGGGATGGCGAGAGCGACCGCGAGCAGATGCTCTGGTTCTTTAACCTCCCCGCCGAGGCCGAGGTGCGCATCTACACCCTGGCCGGCGATCAGGTCGATGCCTTTCTTCACCACGGCGCCAGTTACCGGGGCGAGGATGTGGAACTGATGCAGAAAAAAATCGGCGGCAGTCACACGGTGCTGCCGGGTGGTCTCCACGCCTGGGATCTGATTTCCGCCTTCGACCAGGCCATCGCCACCGGACTTTATTTCTTCAGCGTCAAGGATCTGGCGACCGGCGAGATCCAGACCGGGAAATTCGTCGTCATCAAATAATAGTTCGTAAACCTAGCGTACAGGAGCGGGATTGAAAAAACTGATACTGGTTCTCTTGCTGCTCGCGGCCCTTGGGACCGCCGGGGCGGCCATCACCCCCATCCGCGACATTCAATATACCACCGACGCCTCGGGCGATTCGCCGCTCAAGGGACAGGTGGTGACGATCAGTGGTGTGGTCACGGGCGAAATCTATGCCTTCAAGAACAGCTATTTCTACGTGCAGGACGCCAACGCCCCCTGGTCGGGCATCAAGGTCTATGACAAAACCCGGTTTGCGGCTCAGGGCGACAGGGTCACTCTGACCGGCACCGTGGCGGAGTACAAGGGCGTCACTGAAATCACCACGGTGACCGATTTCAAGATCGATTCGTCCGGAACCAAGTGGATTCAGCCCATGACGGTGACCACCGCCGAGATCGCCACCGGCGCCACCCAGGCGGAGGCCTACGAAGGCTGCCTGATCCGCGTTGGCGCGGCAACCATCACCAATCCCAGCCTCGGCTACGGTGAATGGCAGATCGATGACGGCACCGGCCCTTGCCGGGTCGATGACGAGACCAAATACTATTTCCTGCCGGCCAATTACACTGCGGTGCAGTCGGTCACCGGCATCCTCGATTTCGCCAATGGCGATACCAAGATCGAACCGCGCCTCGCCGATGATGTGGTCGAGGAGGGGCCCTACACCCGCATCCAGCGCATCCAGCAGGTGCGCTTCAGCGACCTTCTCGCTACCCCCGCCAAAAACATCATGGACAAGAGCTACATGAACGGCGATACCGTGACCGTCAAGGGTATCGTCACCATGCCGACCGGCCTGTGCTATGCCGGAGCCGGCATCAAGTTCACCTTTGAAGCTCCCGAAGGCGGACCCTGGTCGGCGCTGCTCTCCTATCATCGCGACTCCACCGCCTATCCGACCCTCTATGAGGGGGATGAGATCGAGATGACCGGGTATCTCTCTGAGTACACGACCGCGCCGTCGAACATGACCGAATTTTTCATCACCAGCCCGATCAACATCCTGGACGCCGGCAAACCCCTGCCACCGGTCGATTCGATCAAGACCGGTGATCTGCGCTGGCCGACCACGGCCGAGCAGTGGGGTACAGTGATCGTCAAGGTCGGCAATGCGATGGTGACCAACCTGACGCCCCAGTATGAGCTGTTCAAGGTCGATGACGGCAGCGGGGCGGTGCTGGTCGATGACGAATCCGACAGTTTGCGTAATTATCCAGATCCGGCGCTCAAGTCGATCTTTAAATCCATCGAAGGGTGGGTCTATCATCACTACGGCTATTATACCGACTCCACCGCTTACAAGCTGGAGCCGCTTTTCCGCAGCCGGGTCATCCCGGGCACGGCGACGCTGGCCATCAAGCACACCGCACGCAGCACTGTTGCCCCCACGCCGGCCCAGTCGGTTACGGTTACTACTACCCTCGATCCGCTCATCAACGCCGCTGGGGCGAAGCTCTATTTCAAGGCTGGCGACGGCGCTTACACCGCCGTGGAGATGAGCGCGAGCAGCGCCACCTACAGCGCAGTGATCCCGGCACAGCCGCTCAACAGCCTGGTCAGCTATTACATCGAGGCCACCGATAAAAGCGGCAATGTGAGCTACGATCCGCCCGATCAGCTGGCGGCCAATTATTCCTATGTCGTCCTGGAGGGCAATCCCACCCTGGCGCAGATTCAATATACACCCTGGGCTTCCGGCGATAGTCCTTTCCAGAGCTGCCAGGTGGCGGTCGAAGGCGTGATCACGGCCGATACGCTTTTTTACAGCAAATATGGCGCTTACCCCCTCCAGGATGTCGCCGGCGCCTGGAACGGGCTCTATATTCTCGGTAAGGTCCCGGCACTCTTCCGCGGCGACCGGGTGATGGTCTATGGCACCGTGGAGGACCACAACGCCGATTATCTCTACAAATGGGAAGGCAACACCCAGATCAAAGCCGACAGCGTGCGTATTCTCGCCCGTGGTGAGGCGCTGCCCGCGATCGTGGAGGTCAAGACCAGCGAGTTGAAGGACAAGAGCAAATCAGCCGAGTCCTTTGAGGGCGTGCTGGTGCGGATCAACAATGCCACCTTGACCGCGGTCAATTCCTATGACGTGACCGTCGACGACGGCAGCGGTCCCTGCCTGCTCGACGCGGACGGTTTTATCGGCCGCGATCAGGATGCCAACCCCTACTTCCACATCAACAAGAGCGCCCAGGTCCTGGTGGTCGCCGGTGACACAGTCAAGATCGGCGAACAGATCAACCTTGCTCAGGGGGTATTTCTCTACAGCTTTGGCACCCACAAGATCGAGATCCGCGATCTCGGCGATATCGGCACAGTAACCGGCGTGCGCAATGCGGTCGCCGCCCAGCCCTTGACCTTTGACCTCGGGCAGAACTATCCCAATCCCTTCAACCCCGAGACGCGCCTCTACTTCCAGCTGCCGGTCAGCGCTGAAGTCAAGCTGGTCATTTACAATGCCCGCGGCCAGATCGTCCGCAACCTGGTGGCGAGCCGCTACGATGCCGGCCATCATGTCATCAACTGGGATGGCCGCGACAACGCCGGAAATCTCGCCCCGACCGGTGTCTATATCTATCGCATCAAGGCGGGCGACTACATCGCCGCCCGCAAGATGACCCTCGTCAAGTAGACCCTAAATCAGCAGGTTTGCCGGCCTCACCTGCGCCGGCAAACCTGGACAGTTACGACTAGAGCGGTTCGTGATTCCATGACAACGATGCACAAACGGATTCTGATGCTGCTGCTGCCGGTGCTGCTGGCCGGGTGCGGCATCAAGGACCCTTTCGGTGATGATCGCACCTCCAAGCCGGTGGGCAACCAGCCGCCCGAAACCCATCTGTTCCTCCAGGTGAGCCAGGAAATGATCACCCGCGCCGATACCCTGCTCGACGGCACGATCATCACCCGCCTCTACACGACCGGGCTGGACACCACCGCGAGCAAGCAGATCATCCACTGGTGGGGCGACGACCCGGATGGCAAGATAAGCGGATACTATTACCAATGGGATTATATGAGCGCGGCGGTTTTCACGACCGCCGAATATGACACCTTTTATGTGCCCATCCGCAGCCATTACGATGAGTTTTCCTTCAAGGTTTGGGCGGTGGACGATCAGGGACTGCAGGACCCGACTCCGGCGCAGCTGCGCTTCCCGGTCTTTAATACCCCGCCCACGATCGCTTTCCGGCTGAACTCCAATCCGGTGGTGACCGGCAATACCAATGTCATGGCCTATACCTTTCCCACGCGCTCCTTTTTCTGGGACGCCGCAGATGACGATGGCAAGGAGACCCTCACCCACATCTATTACGCCCTGGATGACACGGCCGCGTGGACCGCTCTGCCCGGTGATGCCCGTCAGATCACCCTGCAAGGCTTGACCCCGGGCGAACACCGCTTTTTTGTCAAGGCGCAGGATATTTCCGGCGCCACCAGTCCGACCATTTCCTTTCCCGACCCTGCCAGCTCCACCTCGCCGCAGCACTGGGTGGTTAAGCCTGTGCAGGGCGAGTTGCTGCTGGTCAACGATTTTGCCCAGGACCAGAGCCTCTATCAGGTGCAAAAATTCTACACCCAGTTCCTCGACCAACTGGTCGGTCCGGGCGGTTATTCGGTCTGGGAGATCGGCTCCAGTGCAACGCCCTTGATCAACGCCCAGAATGCCCTGCCCTACTCCTCGATCGACATCGAGGCCAATTTGGCGTATTTCAAAAAGGTGATCTGGTTTGCGCATCTCGGCCGCCCGCATCTTACCGCTGCCGGCCAGGGCATCACCCGTTTTGCCGGCCGCGGCGGCCATATCTTTATCAGCAATGGCAATGAGGAGACCCCGGACAGCACCTGGACCTTCACCCGTCTCGATTCGGTTTACCGTCTCAATCCCGGCGGTCGTCTGCTGGCGGGGATCCGGGTGCTCGCCAGCTTTGGCACCTCCAAGGATCCGCAGCTCGATCTGAAGCTGGAAAAACTCATCGGCAACCGCGTCTCCGCCCTGGTCCCCGGGGCCGGCGCCGAAGTGGTCCTGCGCATGGAACCCGCCAGCACGGCCGCTGTTACCGTGCCCTACACGGGCACCCCTCCGGTGGCCTTGCGCTATGCCATCGGCCCGGGGGAGTGTATCTATTTCTCCCTGCCGCTGCACCTGTGCAACGGCAACGGCAATATGCTCGAATTTTTCCGTTATCTACTCTTTGAAGAGTTCAACTGATACCCGCATGAAAACAACCCGCAAGCTCATTCTGCTCTCGTTTCTCCTGGTGCTGTGCGCTGCCGGCGCCCGGGCGCAAACCTCCCTCATCCGCGGGCGGGTGATCGACAAACGCACCAATGAGGTCCTGCCCGGCGTGAACATTTCCGTTCCCGGCACCTACAAAGGAGCGGTGACCAATGTGGAGGGCCTCTATGAGATTCGCGGGCTCGCCCCCGGAGATTACGATCTCAAGGCCTCCATCATCGGCTACACGGTGCAGATGCGCACCGGAATCCACGTCGAGGCGGACAAAACCACCCAGGCCGATTTCGCCCTCGAGTCGACCGTGCTCGCCCTCGGCCAATCGGTCGAGGTGATCGGCCAGAAGCCCCTCTTTGAGACGGACATCACGGCCTCGCAGCAGCATATCTCCTCCGACGAGATCAAACAGAAAGTGGTCGAGAGCGTCAATGACCTCGTGGGGGAACAGCTCGGTGTGGTGGTGCAGGACAACAAGATCCATATCCGCGGCGGGCGCGCCGACGAGAGCCTCTATATCATCGACGGTCAGTCGGTCAAGGATCCGCTTTCGGGCTACTCCAACACCCTCTACGTCAATGCCGCTGCGGTCAAAGAACTCAAGGTCATCACCGGCGGCTTCGATGCCGAGTACGGCCAGGCGATGTCCGGCGTCGTCGACATCGAAACCAAGGAGGGGGCGGACCGCTATACCGGCGGCATTTCCTACAAATCCGATAACTGGGCGAAGGGACTCTTCCCCTCGTTCAATACCGACATCGTCCAGGCCACCTTCGGCGGGCCGGAGCCCCTCACCGGTAACGCACTGCCCGCCCTCGGACTGCGCGTGCCGGGCAAGGTCAATTTTTTTGTCAGCGGTTATGGCAATGTCACCGATACCTACCTGCCGCATGCCGGCAAGCTCTATCCCGCCAAGGCTGCCTATCAGAAACTCGCACCGCGCCAGGAGAACGACTGGCACCTTATGGGCAAGCTTTCCTGGGAGATCCGGCCGGGTCAAAAGCTCTCGATCTCCCATGATCGCTCGCTGAACATCAATCAGGGCTATTTTACCTCCCTGGCGACCGATATTGGCGGCTTCCCCTGGGCCTATTCGCGCATGCTGGATCACTATAATACCCTGACCAAAGAGGCCAACCTGACCACGCTGCAGTGGGTGCATACCCTCAATCGCCGCACCTTTTACCGCCTCAGCCTCTCGCGCTTTTTTACCAGCATCCACTCTGCGGTCCAGAACAAGAAATGGAGTGAGTATCAGGAGGAGCTTGATCTCGAACCCATCATTTACATCCCCGATGCCGAGGGGAACATCCGCACGCAGTACGGCGACGGCTTTTACGATACCGGCGATGCCGAAGGCTGGTACGACTATTTCAGCGACAACTGGACGCTCAAGGGCGATCTGACCACCCAACCCAATGACAAGCACTCGATCCGCGGCGGCTTTGAAGGGCGCTACACCGACATGCAGGTGGTGGATATCAACGCGCCCTGGTATGGCGAAAGCGGCCTGGGCCGCAATCATGACTATTTCCGTGTCTATCCCAATGACGGCGCCTTTTACGTGCAGGACCGGATCACCTACGACGGTATGATCGTGAATATCGGCCTGCGCTACGACTATTGGTTCCCCGGCAAGTATGTCGATGAAGCGATCCGGGATACCAATACCGTGACCATCACCGATGCCGCCCGCAGCAAGTACCAGGACGAGACCTTCGAACTCTTCGGCATGCGCGGCAAAAGCCACCTTTCGCCCCGCCTCGGCATCAGCCACCCGGTCACCGACAACGATGTCCTGTACCTGCATTACGGCCATTTTTCGCAGCAGCCCAAAGGGCAGTACGTCTACGCCAAACTGCGCTCGACGTCGGAGGCGACCTATCAGCTCTTCGGCAATCCCAATCTCAAGCCGACGACGACCGTGGCCTACGAGATCGGCATCAAGCACCGCTTCAATGCCAACCAGACTCTCGAGATCAAGGCCTATTACAAGGACATGTTCGATTACCCGACGTCGACAACGATCAAGAAATACAGTCCGCGTTATGGCAATATCAGCTTTTTGATGTATGTCAACATGGATTACGCCCGTTCGCGCGGCATCGAGATGCGTTTCCGCCGCCGCTACAGCCAATTTCTCAGCGGCAACATCGATTTCACCTATGCTTTGGCCACGGGCAAAAGCTCGACGCCGAACACCAACCTGCTGGTGGTCGCGGGCAAAGTGACCGAAAAGCCTCTGGGCGAGAGCCGGCTGAGCTGGGATCGGCCCTACCGTCTGTCGACCGACCTCTATTTCGACATGCCGGAGAAGGCGAACTATCGCCTCTTCGGGGTGCGTCTCCCGGAGAAATGGGGAGTGACGATGCGCTGGGAATATGAATCGGGCAAGCGTTACCGGCGCATCATCGACGTCGCGAACAATATTTATCAAAAGGATGAGTACGGTTCGCTCTCCGATCCCTGGATGCGGATGGACCTGCGCTGGTACAAGGAATTTCAGATTGCCAAAACCAGACTGGCGCTGGTGATCGAAACGGAAAATCTCTTCAACACCAAGGTGCCGCGGATCATCAATCCGGTCACCGGCCGCCCCTATCAGCCGGGTGATGTCATCCCGGTTACCTGGTATGATGATCCAAAAGACCTGCCGGCCGACAACCCGGCGCGCTATGACTGGCCGCGCCGGGTGATGACGGGCGTGGAGGTAAGATTCTAAAGAGGGATGACCCGGGGGAGCAGGTCACTTGAATACGCCGGTCCGGAGTTGTTGACCATTTCCGGCGTTGCAGCGTGGCGCGGGGCTCTATCCGGCAGCAGGCAGAACGAGCACTCTTTATGATACAGAGCAAAACGTGACGAACAGGATAATCAAGATACTCCTTATTCTTTGGGCCGGGCAGGCGGGCGCCCAGGGGCTGCTGCCCAGGCTGGGCGAACAGCGGGCCGGGACGGCATCGATGACCTTTCTCAAGATCGGTGTCGGCGCCCGTGCCTCTGCGCTGGGCGGAGCCTATGTCGCCATGGCCAACGACGCTTCGGCCACCTACTGGAATCCGGCCGGGCTCGTCCAGAGCGGCCGCAATGAGTTGCTGATCTCGCACCTCGACTGGCTCGTGGATGTCGATTATGAATATCTCGGCTATGTCCATCAGGTCACCCGCAATCTCGCGCTCGGCGGATTCGTCGGTTATCTGCATCTGGCCGACATGCCTGTAACGACCGAATATCATCCTTATGGCAATGGCGAGTATTTCTCCTACAGTGACATGGTCGCAGGAGTGAGCGGTTCGCTCAAGATGACCGACCGCTTTTCCTTCGGCATCACTGTTAAATATGTCCGCGAAGAGCTGGCAGAACTGCGCATGGGCGGTGTGCTGCTCGATCTCGGGACGTACTACTGGACCGGCTATAAAACCCTGCGGATCGCCGCTGCAATGCGCAATTTCGGCAACGATATCAGACCGGGCGGAACCTACATGCGCCGGGAGTCGGGCAGCGAGACCGAAACCGCCTGGCAAGCCTATTCCCCACCGACGCTGTTCACCCTGGGTGCGGCCATGGATCTGCTGACGCGCGGCAGCCATCTGGTCACCGGCAGCCTGCAGATGAACCACCCCATGGATGATCAGGAAAATCTCCTGCTGGGCTGCGAGTATCGCTACCGTACGCTGTTCTTCCTGCGCGGCGGCTACCGTGCCAATATGGATGAGAATCCGTGGACCTTCGGCGCCGGAGCCATGTTCATTCTCAAAGGGGCGCGCCTCAAGATTGATTATGCCTATGCCGATTTTGAACATCTCAATATGACTCAGCAGTTCACATTTGGATTTGAATTTTGATGAAAAGCCGCAACGCACTCGTCATCATTGGGCTTGCTGCTCTCCTGTCGGGATGTGAGGAGAGCAAGATGCCCCTTCCCAGCCCAAGGACTACCAGCGCTTCGTTTGGGGCCAACGACACCAGTTACGTCGAGCTCAATCCGGTCTGGAACAGCGCCCAACTCGGCATCTCCCTGGCGGCCCCCGGCGACCTCACCATCGGGGCGGACGGCACCCTCTTTCTTGCCGATGAGGAGGCGGGGAAAATCCACGCTCTCACCAAGGCCGGGGATGTGGTGAGCGGATTCGGCCTCGACCAGATCACCCTTCCCTCCCCGCGCGCGCTGGCTATGGACAGCAAGCTCAATCTGCTGATCGTCACGGGCGGCAACCAGCTCTTCATCTGGAATCAGTATCTCAACCGGATCCCCATTGACTCCGTCGCCGAGGCGGGGATCTATTTTGACCGGGAAACCCACGCGGAGTTGACGCTCACCTTCGCGGAGCTGCGGCAGCGCATCGCTGCCGGCGGATCATCTCCGGCCTTGCGCCGCTATCTTTTTCACAGCGATGCAGCGGTCATTGCCGCCGCCCGGGCGGTCTACCCGGCCTGGCAGGATCCGGAGGCCGGCGCGCAATACCATGGCGTCACCGCCGGCAAGTATGGCGAGGAGAGCGTCTATCTTACCGATACCGCCACCGACCGCATTCTGCAGCTTGTTCTGGTCCCTGATCTGGCCCTCAAAGGGCGGGAACGGACGGTGCTCTTTCATTATACGGCCGAGCTGAAGGCTACCGTGGCCGTCTACGGCTCCGGATCCGGGACGGTCGATGACCCCTGGGCCATCACCACCGACAGCGATGAAAACCTCTACTTCACCCAGCTGGGGGGCAATTTCCGCGTGCAGAAGCTGAGCGCCGGGAGTTTTGCTCCGCGTTACGTTCTCTATCAGCATGCCATTATGGACCTCGACCGCTTCCAGAAGCCGTACGACATCGCCCTGGACGGTTCGGAAAACATCTTTGTCCTTGACGGTGCGACCGGCGTGGTGACCAAATACGGCAACGCCGGCACCAAAGCCGGTCAGCTCCTCCCGCTCGGGAAGAAGGGGCTGGCACAAGCCCGCTTCGCCGATGGCCGTGGTATTCTCGTCAGCAATGATGTCGTCTATGTCGTGGAACGTGGTGCTAAAGCCATCCGCCGCTTTCAATATTCGGTCTCGGAGTCCGATCTTCCGGATGACCAGAAGAATCCCTGAATTGCCTGGTGTAAAAACAGGAGCTTACGTTAGAAAGAAATCCACTGAATCGCCGATCTTAACCCTAAATTCATTTGCGAATTTCTCCGGGATTTCGTATTATTTTCCCGTCGTGTTGGGGTAATTTGGGGCCTGTAGGTCATTACCGTCCATATCTAGAACCCTTTTCACGAGCTGATGGCCCAACCTTATGAGCGTTTGTTGCGGTCCCGCCGCAGAACAGCACCTGCCAGTCCGTTGCCAACTTTTTCCCCCTCTTTCCGGTCTCCCGGCCGTTACGTCCTTGTTGTCTCTACTACATTTATCCTATTGCTCGTCACGCGTTCCACAAACCACCGCCAAATACGGTGCATAACGTTTCACAAAGGAGGAGAAGTATGAACCAAACCGCTACCAAAGGACTTGTGCTCCTGCTGCTTCTGGCGCTGATCGTGCCGGCCGGCGTTTGGGCCCAGGGCCTCACTACCGCGGCTTTGAACGGCCGGGTGCTCGACAACAACAAACAGCCGCTGATCGGCGCCAACATCATGGCCGTCCATCAGCCCAGCGGCACCACCTTCGGCATCAATTCCCGCAGCGACGGCCGCTACAATATCTCCGGCATGCGCATCGGCGGGCCCTACACCATCACCGCCCGTTTCGTCGGCCACAAAACTGAAAAGATCGAGAACATCTATCTGACCCTCGGTCAGGACATGAAGATCGATTTCATCCTGCCTCAGGAAAGCATCGATTTCGGTCAAGTCGTCACCACCGCTGAACGCGATCCCCTCATGAGCGCTTCACGCACCGGTGCCGCCACCACCATCAGCACCCAGACGATGCAGATGCTGCCGACCATCAGCCAGCGCATCGAGGATTTCGCCCGCTTGACGCCGCAGTACAATCCCTCCGGCTATGGTTTTTCGTTTGCCGGTCAGGATAACCGCATGAACAACGTCACGGTCGATGGTTCCTATTTCAACAACTCGTTCGGTCTTTCCGGGCAGCCCGGTGACCGTACCGGCGTTGCGCCGATCTCGCTCGAGGCGATCGAACAGCTGCAGATCAACATCGCCCCTTATGATGTCCGCCAGGGTAATTTCGTCGGCGCCGGCGTCAACACTGTCACCAAGAGCGGCACCAACGAATTCTCCGGCTCCATCTATGGCCTGACCCGTGACCAGAGCCTGGTCGGCACCAAAGCCCAGGACTTAAAGTTCGATCCGGGCACTTTCAGCTACAACCGCTACGGCGCCCGCCTCGGCGGCCCGATCATCAAGAACAAACTTTTCTTCTTCGTCGATGCTGAAAGCGACAAGCTGACCCAACCGGGTACCACCTATACGGCCAGAACCGATGCCAGTCAGGCCGTCGCCGGCATGACCACCCGCGTGCTCGCTTCGGATCTGGATGCCCTGAGCGCCTATCTGAAGAAGAATTTCAACTACGAGACCGGCCCATACCAGGGCTATGACCATGAAACGCCGGCCTTGCGCTTTATCGCCAAGATCGATTACAACCTCAACAACCGCAACAAGCTGAGCCTGCGTTACAACCACCTGAATTCGGACACCGACGTGCTGCTCTCCAACTCTTCCTCGCTGGGATACGGCACCCGCCGCAGCAACTCAACCGGTCTGAATTTCCAGAACTCCAACTACAAGATCAAGGAAAACATCCGCTCGATCGTCGGCGAGTGGAATGCCATGATCGGCGCCAACATGGCCAATAACCTGATCATCGGGTATACCTACAACGACGAGAGCCGCGATTCGCGCGGCGAGCTCTTCCCGATGGTCGACATCCTCGAGAGCGGCTCGGTCTATACCACCTTTGGATTCGAGCCCTTCACCCCGAACAACGAACTGCGCTACAAGACCTTCCAGCTGCAGGACACCTGGACCATTTACGGTCCCAAGCACAACTGGACCTTCGGCGCCAGCCTCGAACGCTACTCTTCGGAGAACGTTTTCTACCCGGGATCTCAGGGCATCTATGTCTACAATTCGCTGGCTGATTTCTACACCGATGCCAACGACTATCTTGCCAATCCCAATCGCACCGTCTCCCCGGTCAAGTTGGCGACCTTCCAGAAGCGCTGGATCAACATCCCCGGCATGGAAAAGCCGGTCCAGCCCCTCAAGGTCTGGTATACCGGCATCTACGGTCAGGACGAGATGCAGATCCATAAAAATGTGCGCCTGACCGCCGGCTTGCGCCTCGATGTGCCCTTCTTCGAGAAGACGGGATTTGACAATGTCAATGCCGACACCACCCACTTCCTCGATGAGAACGGCGATGTGGTCCAGTACAAAACCGACAAGCTGCCGGATGCCAACATCCACTTCTCGCCGCGTCTCGGTTTCAACTGGGACGTCAAGGGCGACCGTTCGACCCAGGTGCGCGGTGGTACCGGCATCTTCACCGGCAAACCCGCCTATGTCTGGATCTCCAACCAGATCGGCAACACCGGCATGCTGACCGGTTTTGAGAAACTCACCAACACCACGGCGCGTCCGTTCAACCCGAATCCCCACGCCTATGAGCCCGCCAGCGTGACCGGCGCTCCGGCGTCGAGCTATGAACTGGCCTTGACCGATCCCAATTTCAAGTTCCCGCAGATCTGGAGAAGCAACCTCGGTGTCGACCAGAAGCTGCCGTGGGGCCTGATCGGAACGGCTGAGGTTCTGTACGGCCGCGATGTCAACGGCGTCTACTACATCAACGCCAACCTGCCCAAGGCGCAGACCAACTTTAATGGCGCCGACAATCGGCCGCGCTACACCAGCAACCGCATCAACAATACCAAGGGCAACGTTGTCGAGAACGCCATCGTCCTGAAGAACCAGAACGTCGGCTACTCCTACAACATCGTTGCGGCCATCGAAAAGCCCTTCAGCAACGGTCTGTACGGCAAGGTGGCCTACAGCTACGGTGTATCCAAGAATACGGTAGATCCAGGTTCCATCGCCTCCGGCTCCTTTACGGCCAATGCGATCAACTGGGATCCCAACAATCCAGTGAACGCCTATTCCGCCACCTCCGCCGGATCGCGTGTTCTCGGCGCCCTTTCCTATCGCTTCGAATATCTCAAGCTGGGTGCCACGACAGTGGCCCTCTATCTGGATGGGTTCTCGGTCGGCAACGCCAGCTACATTTTCAGCGGCGATCTGAATGGCGACGGCGCCACCGGCAACGATCTGCTCTACATCCACAAAGACAAGTCCGAGATGAACTTCCAGGAATACAAATCGGGCGGCGTCACTTTCACTGCGGCCCAGCAGGCGGACGCCTGGGATGCCTACATCGAGCAGGACAAGTATCTGAGCAAGCACCGCGGCGAGTATGCCGGCCGCAATGCGGTCCGGCTGCCGATGGTCTATCGCGCGGATCTTTCGATCTCCCAGGATCTTTTCACCAATTTTCTCGGCAAGCGCAACACCCTGCAGTTCCGGGTTGATTTCATCAATTTCACTAACATGATCAACAAGAACTGGGGTGTGAGCAAGAAGATGGTCTCCAGTTCGCCGCTGGTGGTTCCCAAGACCGGCGCTGCGGATGCCGAAGGCAAGGCGACCTACACGCTGCGCAGCTTCAGCGGCAAGCTGATGGATCATACCTATGACTACAACGCGACCCTCAGCGATGTCTACAGAGTCCAGTTCGGCCTGCGTTACAATTTCAACTAGGCCGAATCCGCAACGGTGCAGCTGAAGAGTAACCAGGGAAGGGTTGCCGGGTTTTGCCCGGCAACCCTTTTCCTTTGGGTGCTCCGGCAACTTTTAGCTTGACAAAAAGCATAAATATGGATAAGTTTTGCCCATGAAAGAGATATTTTACGATGTGATCCCCTGGGGGCACGGTGACATTCTCATCGCCGGTGAAGCAGGTGTGCTCAGCCGTCTCGATTTTGTCCGCGGGCGCAGTGAGGCTGAATTGCTCCTTCTCTTCGGCGGCCAATCCACCCTGCGCAAGGCGCCCGGCTTTTTGCCGGAGGTGCAGCAGCAGTTGCGGCGCTACCTGGCCGGTGAGAAGGTGCAATGGCAGGTACCGGTTGAACTTCCCTACGGCACCGCTTTTCAGCGCTCGGTCTGGCAGGAGCTGCAAAAGATTCCCTGGGGCGAGACGGTTACCTATGGCGAGCTGGCTGGCCGTCTGGGCAAGCCGCGGGCCATGCGCGCAGTCGGCGGCGCCAACGGTGCCAATCCGGTCGCCATTATCATTCCCTGTCACCGCGTGGTGGCAGCGAATGGCAAGCTGGGTGGATACGGCGGCGGCCTGCAAGTGAAGCGGGCACTGCTGCGGCTCGAAGGGAATCCGTTGTGAGCCCAACTCCCCCTCTCCCCTACATCCCGCTGCTTAGGGGGCATTATGGTGTCGACGATCTCCGTGTCACCTGGAAAAGTATCGCTGAATCACGGGCCCCGGAGCTGCAGCAAGCCGTTGATGCCGCATGGAAAGGGCTCAAGCCCAATCCGCATTTCAACGGCCGGATCGCGCGGCTCGAGGGATGGGCGGCAGAGGACGGCGCCCTGGAGCTGCGTCTTCGCCCCACCGACTATAAAAGCCTGCTCTACTCCAACGGGCACGTTGCCGAGATCGTCGAGCGCTGGGGTGAGCGCGCGCTCTCCCATGCCCTTGGCATCAGCGCTCTGGTCATCAGTGCCGATGACCAGCTCATCCTGATGCAACGTAGTGAGCAGGTGGGTGAATATCCCGGCTGTTTTGATGTCTTCGGCGGCCATATTGATGCGCCCACCCGGGGCAGCCATCCCGATCCCTTTGCCAGCATGGCGAAAGAGCTGGTGGAGGAGCTGGCGCTGGCGGTAGAAGACTATACCTTGCGCTGCATCGGTCTGCTGCGGGCGCGCGAGACGCACAAGCCCGAGCTTATTTTCCGAGCCCATAGCCGGCTGCACAGTGATGCGCTGCTGCAATCCGCCGCGGCGGCGCGCGACCGCTATGAATACACCCGGCTGCTGACCCTGCCTGCCACGGCGGCCGAGATCAGCGCTTTTCTGCGGCAACGGGGGGAGCGGGTCAGCCCCTCGGCTTTTGGTGCACTGGAAATGTTCGCCGCGACCCTACTGAATTTTTAGTGAGGTTTTCTCTATGCAAAATGGCATGGATACGGCCCCTCCTGCGCCTGGTGTTGCCGTCGATCATAAGGAGTATGCCTTTCCCAGCGTTAACCGTGTTGCCATCGCCGGCCGGTTGATCCAGGATCCGCCCTTGCGCTGGACCACGCGCGGCGTTCCGGTCACCAACTTTGTGATCGTCACGGCGCCCGAGAGCGAGACCAATCTGCCGGAAGGCATGGAACGGCCGCCCTGCTATATCAGCATTGTGGTATGGGCGCAGCAGGCGGTGCAATGCAACAAATTTCTGCGCAAAGGCAGTTCGGTCATGGTCATAGGTGAATTGCAGTCCATGCCCAACCATGCCCCCGAGCGGAATTATTTTCCCGTACAGGTCAATGCCCAATGGATTCAGTATCTGGAAAAAGGGACCGCTGCGCCTGGTGAGGAGGGTGGCAATCAGCTGCAGGAGAGCGGGGAGGATGTCGGCCAACAGGAGTGAGAGTTGGTGTACAGCCCGGCGACGCGTCCTTTGAGACGCGTTTTTTTTGCAGAGGATCAGTAGCCCAGTACGCTGCCGGCGCCGCCAAAACGCTCGAGTTTGATATCGCTCAGGCTTGGGGCCTTGACATTGATGCGGAAATAGACACGCTTGCCCGGTCCGGAGGGTACCCAGTCGACCGAAGCCTCCCAGCAATGGAGGTCGCGATAAAAGGTCATGCGGTGGTAGGCGACCGTGCCCTTTTCGAGATCCAGGTGGGCGCTGTAGCCGATGCGGAGATTTCGGGTCAGGCTCAACTCGGCTCCCGAGATATCGAGATAATAGCGTTTCATCGGGCGCTCGGGATTGGACTTGTCGAGGGAGAAATTGAAGGTCGTATTGAGCCGCCAGGGGATGCTCTGCTGGGAGAAGGCCCGGTCGTCCTGAAAACGGCGGCCGCGGCGCAGCATGTTTTCCTCCTCCACCGTGAGATTATCATCCCACTTTAAACTGTCGCCGGCCGCGCCGGTCGAATCGGCCAAGCCGGATGATTTCTGCTTTTTTTCGCCCTTGCCTTCAAAACGCAGCGAGAAATTGAGATTGAATGAGGTCAGGCGCGCCCAATCGCCCTGGCGCCATCCGCCTTGCTCGAACAAATAGCGGTTCACCCGCCGCGCGGTGGCTTTGTCCCAGGCGTAAAAAGAGTGGGTGGTGCCGGCGCTGAGGCTGAAGTTGCGCGCGGGATTGGCCTGCCACGAGCTGCGGAGATCGGAGAGGCGGTATTGCTCCGCCCGGAAATTATAGCTGGTGCTGAAATCCATGTTGAAGAGATCGATCTTTTTCGTTTTCTCCCCACTGCCGCGTTTCATTTGAAAGAGGTTGCGCACGCTCATGCTGACCATCTGGGTGCCGCCGCTGCCGGTACTCCCGCCGAACCGGTCCCTTTTGACCGTTTTGCCTGAGGCATCCTTGAGATAGGTATAATAGCCCCAGCTGCGGTCCGAAAAGTCAGGACGATAGCTGAAAGAGAGCGAGGGCGTGATCACGTGGCGGATGGCCTGGATATCGCCGATCCCGGGCGCGACAATGCCATAGATTTTGGTGTTGGCCGAGGCGCTGTAATTGAAGGTATGGCGCGCCGCCAGCTGGCTCTCTTCGGTATCGACGATCACTCCGGTTTCGGGATTGAGGGCAAAGGTATGGATGCGGTCGTACCAGTCCTGTTCGACGCTCAGGGCATGGTTAACGGCGATGAAGCCAAAATACTTGTTGGGGCTGTTCAGCGAAAGGTCGAGGGAATTGTTGAGTGAACGGTTGATGTCGACCTTTTTGCTGGTGTCGCTGCTGGTGATGGCCAGATACTCCCGGCGTGAATTGCTGTAATTCGCGCCGTAGGAGAGATAGAGGTTGTGGTACCATTTGTTCGCCCGGCGGCTGCCGGCGCCGGGTTTGGCCTTGCCGGGTTTGAAGATCTGGGTTTGGCTCTTGCGCAAGGAGAGTTGCGGCAGCGTGGTCTGGGTGAGATCGTCCTGGAGGTCATGCACCTGGGAAAAGTTGACGCTCAGGCTGAGTTTCTGCTCCGCCCAATACTTGCTCCAGGTGGCATTGGAGCGCAGCTCGCGGGTCAGCCGGGTATAGATGCTGGTGCTGAGATCCTTGTAGTAGCTGTTGTCGCTGATAAAGTAGCCGCTGGCGCTGAAGCGCGAAGTGGGGCTGAATTCCTGACTGTGGCGGATGGTCAGATCCCAGCGCCGGGACTTGTTGCCGGTGGTGAAATTCTTGCGGGTGAAGGAGCCCTCGATGCTGCCGTTGAGGAGATAGCGGACGGCGTAATTGGTGCCCATCTCCATGAGCCAGCCCGATTTCTCGAAATAGTCGACGGTGGCCTGGGCATCAAAATAGTCGTTGGGGGCCCAGTAATAGCCGAGGCCGCGGAGGTGGCGTCCCTCCTGGGTGCTCTCGCCATACCGCGGGATGATAAGGCCGGAGTGGCGGCCGGTCTTCGTCGGGAAGAAGGCGAAGGGGAGGGCGGCCACCGGGATATGGCCCAGGTAGAGGACGATCGGTTTGGCGATGACGCGCTCGTTGACGATCATCTTGAGCCGGCGCGCCTTGAAATGAAAGTGCGGATTGCTGTCGAGATCGCAGGTGGTATAGATGGAGTTGGAGACGTTGAAGGTTTTGTTGCCGACCAGCTTGATTTGTTCGCCGAGGTAACGGCCATCTTCGAAGGTGGTGCGGCCGCGGAGAACCCGGCCGCGTTCGGTCTTGTAGTTGTAGAACATTTTTTCGCCGGTCATTTCCGAACCGTTTTCCACCAGCACGGGCAGGCCGCGGAAGCCCGGTTGGCGGGTGGAATCGTTGCCGGTACGGCTTTTCACCCAAACGGTGTCGGGGATACCTTCCGCGGTAAGGGTCTGCGCATCCCAGTCGATGGTGATGCGGCCGGCCTTGAGCATCATGTTTTTGTAGTGGACCTGGGCATCGCCGGTGAAGTAGCTTTTTCGCGCCCGAACGTCGTTGTCGATATCCCGGGCTTGATAGACAATAGTGGTATCCACGCCGGAGGAGGGCTTGGGTTGTGTACGGGCCGCGGCCAGCGAGTCGACGGCCGCCCCGGATCCAGCGCGCTGTCCGGCGCGGTCACCCGGATGCGGTACCTGGGCCAGCGGCTGCTGCTGCGGCACACAGAGGAGCAAAGCATAAAGCAGGGCACTCCGGATGGAGGCGTGACAAGAGCGCGTCCGGATCATCGCTTCCGCCCGGGCCAGAGATGCAACAACCGCTCCCTGATTTTCTTTTCGATCCCGTTTTCCGTAGGGTGGTAAAAGACGACGCCCCGGAGCTCTTCGGGCAGATAATTCTGGTCGGTGAATCCGCCAAAGTCGTGAGGGTAGCGGTAGCCGCTGGCATAGCCGAACTCCTTCATCATTCGGGTTGGAGCATTGCGCAGATGCAGCGGCACATCGACGGAATCGCCCTGGCGGACGCGCTCGCTCGCGGCTTCGAAAGCGAGATAGGAGGCATTGCTTTTGGGAGCGCAGGCGAGATAGGTGGTCGCCTGCGCGAGGACAATGCGGCCTTCGGGCATGCCGACGGCATGGACTGCCTGAAAGGCGGCGGAGGCGATCATCAAGCCGTGCGGATCGGCATTGCTGATGTCCTCGGAGGCGAGGATGATCAGACGCCGGGCGATGAAGAGGGGATCCTCGCCGGCGTCGAGCATGCGCGCCAGCCAGTAGAGCGCGGCATCGGGATCGGAGCCGCGCACGCTCTTGATAAAGGCGGAGATGACGTCATAGTGGTATTCGCCCTGGCGGTCGTAGAGCAGGGTGCGGCGCTGCATCGCCTCCTGAACCAGGGCGCGGTCGATGGTGCGGATCCCCGCCGCGTCGGGATGGGCGAGGCGGCCGGCGAGCTCGAGGGCGGTGAGGGCGTTGCGGGCGTCGCCGCCGGCCAGGGTGATCAGGAGGGCGCGGGCGTCCGGCTCGAGGCGCAGCTGCTGCGGCTTGAGCCCCTGTTCGGCCGTCAGAGCGCGGTCGAGGATAATGCCCAACTCTTCGGGGGTGAGGGCCTCGAGTTTGTAGACACGGCAGCGCGAAAGCAGGGCGGGGATCACCTCGAAGCTCGGGTTCTCAGTGGTGGCCCCGATCAGCAGGAGGGTGCCATCCTCGACGCTGTGGAGCAGGGCATCCTGCTGTGATTTGTTGAAGCGGTGGATTTCATCGATGAAGAGGATCGTGCCGCGGTTGTCGCTGCGCCGCCGCTCCCGAGCCTGGGCTATGACCTTGCGGACATCGGCCACCCCGGCGGTGACCGCGCTCAGGGCGCTGAAATGGGAGTGGCTCTCCCGGGCAATGATACGCGCCAGGGTGGTTTTTCCGGTGCCGGGCGGACCCCAGAGGATCATCGAGACCAGCTGGCCGCTCTCGATGGCGCGGCGGATGATCTTGTCCGGCCCGAGCAGATGCGCCTGGCCGACAAACTCATCCAGGGTGGCGGGACGCAGACGCTCCGCCAGCGGGGCATCGCTTCCAGCACTCTTTTTTTCCGGCGCTGCCTCTTCGAAAAGATCCATCGCTCATCCACATCCAGTTTTTGTTTATTAAATGTAGGCAAAATGTGAGGGAATTGCAAGCTGCAAAACAAGGGCCGCCGGGCGGGGACTAAAATCGTTCAGCTTCGTGCGCATTTCTTGTAACAATAATATGCGAAAAACAGTATATTAAAAGATCGTACGCCCGGGAATCCCTTGCCGGCAATCCCTGTTCTTCTGTCTGATGCCTGTTTTCCTACTTCACGCATGCCATTGGGAGGAATTGATGAGGAGTACTAGAACTGCCTCAGGGATCACCATCCTGATCCTGGCGGTTGCTCTGAACCTGAGTGCGCAGGAGCGTGTGACGCTGACCGTCCAGGAGAGCGTCGATATGGCCCTGGACAAGAACCCTGAAATGCGGATGGCCGAAAAAGAATTGGCCAAGGCCCGCGCCGGGGTCTGGGAAGCCACCTCGAATATCCTGCCGCAAGTGAACGGTTACGCCAACCTGCAACACGCCTGGAACATTCAGCAGCAGACGATCCCCAATTTTCTCAAGCCGATGCTCGGCCCCCTGGTGGACATGATTCCCGAGCTCTCGGGAATGCCCGACTACGTCCAGCTCTCCTTCGGTATGGAAAATACCCTGGTCTATGGAGCCACGCTGACCCAGCCGCTCTTTCTCGGTGGCGCCGGGGTTTCGGCGATCAAGATGGCCGCTGCCGGCAAACGGGCTGCGGAGCAGAGCCTCGAGTCCAAACGCCAGAATTTGATCTACCAGACTGCCAGCGCTTTTTATGCCTGCCTGCTGGCCCAGGAATTGGCCGCTGTGCAGGTGGAGGCTCTGGGGCAGGCCCAGGCTAATCTCGATGTGGTGACGAAGAAGTTCAGTGTCGGTTCGGCCTCCGGGTTTGACAAGATGCGCGCGGAGGTGGAGGTTGCCAATCTCAAGCCCGAGGTGATCTCGGCGAAGAATAATCTCCAACTGGCGGTCACCGGACTGCGCACGGTGCTCGGCCTGCCGCGCGCGACCGATATCCAGGTCGAGGGAAGCCTGGCCTATATCGAGGACGATTTCAGCAATATGACGCTGGAGGAATTTCAGAACTGCGCCCTGACCGCCCGCCCGGAGATCCTGGCCATGAAGGAGCAGAAGCTCATCAGCGGCAAGGGGGTTACGGTTGCTGCCAGCGCCTTCATGCCCAAGCTCTTCTTCCAGACCGATTATTCCTATATGGCAATGAAGAACAGCATGCGATTCACCCAGGGAGATTTCAGCAAAGGCTTTACCTCGGCGGTGAGTCTGCAACTGCCGCTTTTCACCGGTTTCAAGAACAGCAAGCAGTATCAGAAGGCACGGCTGGATCAGAAGATCATGGGCGATACCGAAAAGCAGCTTTTTGACGGCATCGCCGCCGACGCTGAGGTGAGTTACAACAAGTTTCAGGAGGCGAAGCAAAAATACCTCGCGGCCAAGGAGTCGTCCAGCCTGGCCCAGGAGGCCTTGCGCCTCGCTAATTTGATGTACGCAGAGGGCGCCAACACCCAGCTGGATGTGCTCAATTCCCAGCTGGCGGTCAATCGCGCCAAACTGAATTATGTTTCCTCGCTCTTTGAATATCAGATGGCCCGCTACCAGCTGCGCCGGGCTGTCGGTAAACTAACCGCCGTTCTCTAGACTACCGTGAAAAGGAGAAATCTCATGCAACGTCGCTTGGTAGATGCATTGCTCCTCGGCGCCATCCTGTTGTGGGGCGCGGGATGCGGTAAAAACAAGGGCAAAGCTGAAGAGGTCGTGCGCGTTCCCGTGGAGGTGGCATCCGTGCAGAACAGCCGGGTCGTCCAGTCCCTGAACTTTAATGGCGATGTCGAGGCGGAATTCGAGGTCAAGGTTTTTTCCAAGATCCCCGACCGGATTGAAAAATATTTTGTCGACGAAGGAAACTTGGTTCACCAGGGCGCTCCCATCGCCCGCATCTTTGCCGCCACCATCGAACAGGGGGTGCGCCAGGCCGAAGCGGGGCTCAGCGCCGCCCGGGCCCAGGAGGCCAATGTCGCCGTCGAATACGAGCGCGCCCAGCGGCTTTTTAAAGAAAACGCGATGAGCAAGCAGCAGTATGACCTGGTGGTGACCCAGTATGAAGCGGCCAAGGCGGCCCTGGAGCAGGCGCAGGCGGGTTTGCTTGCCGCCCGAAGCACACTTGCCGATGCAACCATCACCGCCCCGATTTCCGGCATCATCGGCAGACGCTATTACGAAGCGGGGGATATGGCCAATCCGGCGACGCCCGTGGCCACCGTAGTTCAGATGGAACGAGTCAAGATTACCATTGATGCGACCGAAAACGATCTGGGCAAGATCCGCCTCGGACAGGAGGCGGAGATTCAGGTGCGCAGCTTTGAGAATGAATCCTTCAGCGGCAAGATCAGCAAGATCAGCCCGGTGCTCGATCCGCTGACCCGCATGGCGACGGTAGAGGTGCTGGCGGCCAATCCGGAGCACCGCCTGAAGCCGGGGATGTTTGCGCGCGTCCGGATCGTCACCGGCGTGATCGAGAATACGATCGCCGTGCCGCGCTATGCGACCGTCGAGAAAAGCGCCATCGAGATGATCGATGGAGAGGAAAAGGTGGCTACCCATTACCTGGTTTTTGTCGTCCAGGGCGACAAGGCGGTGCAGCGCCAGCTGCAGGTCTCGTACGTGGATCATCTGCAATTGGCCGTCACCGGCGGCCTGACCATCGGCGATCAGCTGGTGACGGTCGGACAGGGCAGTCTGCGTGACGGCACCCCGGTGAAGATCGTCACCCGGGGGGAGGCTAACCTATGAGGATAACCCAGGCCTCCATCAAGCGCGGTGTGACCACCGCCATGATCTATATCATTGCCGTAGGCTTTGGCCTTTTTTCCCTGTCGCGCCTGAACCTCGATCTCTACCCCAAGCTTGAATTTCCGATGCTCGCGGTGATCACCCAGTACACCGGGGTCAGCCCCGACGACCTGGAGACGGTCGTCACACGGCCGATCGAGGAAGCGGTCGCCTCGGTGGAGAGAGTCAAAACGGTCAGCTCCACCACCCAGCAGGGTCTGTCGTTGGTCATGGTCGAGTTCACCTGGGGCACCGACATGAATCAGGCGGAGATCGATGTGCGCAATAATCTCGAGTACATCCGCGACTATATGCCCGACGATGCCTCGCAGCCGATGGTCTTCGCCTTTGATATTTCGGCCCAACCGATCCTCTATCTGACCCTCTCCTCGCGTGAACTCAGCCAGGCCGAGCTGCGCTACATCGGCGAGCATGATCTTGAGCCACGACTGGAGCGGATCGCAGGCGTTGCGTCGGCCTCAACCATGGGCGGCATGAAACGCGAGATCAAGGTCTTTGCGGACCCGATGCGCATGCGTGCCCATCGCATCTCCCTGCAGCAGATCACCAGCGCCCTGCAGGCGGGCAATCTGCAGATCCCCTCCGGAATGGTCGAGGATGACAAGCTCGAATTCTCGGTCAATACCTCAGGGCAGTACAGCAGCGTCGACCAGATCGCCAACACCAGCGTCGCGACCTTCAACGGCACGGTGATCCGCCTCAGCGATGTGGCGCGCGTCGAGGATGGCTTCAGCGAGCAGCGTCAGCATGTCTGGAACAATAACCAGCCTGCGGTGAGCGTGATCGTGCAGCGCCAGTCGGATGCCAATTCGGTGACCGTTTGCCGCGAGGTGGCCAAACGCCTTCCTGCCATCGAGAAGGAGCTGCCGGCAGGGGTCAAGATCGCGACGATGATGGATCTCTCCAAATTCATCACCCAGTCGATGTCCAACCTGACCGATACGGCCTGGCAGGCGGTGCTGCTCACCTTCCTAGTGCTGCTTCTCTTCCTGCGCAACATCCGCAGTTCGCTGATCGTGGCGGTGTCGATCCCGATCTCCGTGGTCACCACATTTGCCGTCATGGACCAGGCGGGCATCACCCTGAACATCATCTCGATGGCCGGCCTGGCCCTGGCGATCGGCATGCTGGTTGACAATTCGATCGTTGTCCTGGAGAGCATCTTCCGGCGCCACGACGAACTCAAGGAAAAACTGGAGGATGCCGCCAATAACGGGACGCAGGAGGTGGCCATGGCGGTGACCGCCTCGACCCTGACGACCCTGGTGGTTTTCATCCCGGTGCTTTTTGTGCCGGGGATGGCCGGGATGCTTTTCCGCGACATGGTGATCACCATCTGTTTTTCGCTCACCATCTCGCTGGTCGTCGCCCTGACCCTGATCCCGCTCATGGCTTCACGTATCCTGCGCATCCAGAAAAATCTTGATCCCAATGGCTGGACCATGCGGGCGCACCGGCTGATCACGGGATGGCTGGATGCCCTCCACAGCCTCTATGAGCGCAGTCTGGCTGGCGCCATGCGCCATAAAATAAGCGTTCTGGCGGTCACCTTTCTCGCTTTCGTTCTGGCCGTGGTCTGGATGTTCATGGCCGGCGGCGATTTCATCCCGCAAACCGACAACGGATTTATGGCCGTCACGGTCGATCGTTCACCGGGAACCAGTTTGCCCGCCATGGACAAAAGCATGCAGGAACTGAACCAGATTCTCAAAGAGAAGATACCGGAAGCGGAGAATATTTATGCCAATTTCGGCCAGGGGGAAGGGATCATGGCCCTCTTCTCCTCGAAAAACTCCGCCGAAGGGGATATCACCATCCGCCTCAAGGATCGGACCCACCGCAAGCGCAGTTCCTTCGAGATCCAGGATGCGGTGCGGGATGAGCTGAATGCCCTGCCGGATATGACGGTCAAATTCGCCGATCGCGGCGAGCAGCTCTTCAGCGGCGCCGATATCGCCGTCAAGATCTTCGGACACGATCTGGAGAAATCCGAGGCGATCAGTAACGAGCTTGAACCCAAACTGGCCACCATCAAGGGCGTTGCTTCCGTCACCTCCAGCGTCCGCAAGGCGACGCCGGAACTGCGCGTCCATCTCGACCGGCAGCGCATCGCCGACCTGGGATTGAGCACCGCCCAGATCGGCCAGGTGGTGAGCACCAGTATCCTGGGGTCCACGGTCACCCAATTCCGCGACAGCGGCGATGAATACGACATCAAGCTGCAGCTGGATAAAAAATCGCGCACCAGCAAGGAGGATCTCGAAAACATCCTCATCATGGCTCCCACCGGCAGCCAGATCCCGCTACGGGCGCTGGCGACTGTGGAATATACCCGGGCTCCACGCGAAATTCTCCGGGAAGACCAGGAACGCATCGTAACCCTCAGCCTCGATGTTTCGGGGCGGGATCTGCGCAGCGTTACCGGCGATGTCAACAAGGTCATCAAGGAGGTGGCGCTGCCGCGTGACTTTCGCACCGAGATCGGCGGCACCGCACAGGATCAGCAGGAATCCTTCATGTATCTCGGCCTCGCCCTACTGGTGGCGATCATCCTGACCTACATGGTGATGGCTTCGCAGTTCGAATCGCTGGTGGATCCCTTCACTATCCTTTTCACTGTTCCGCTCTCGATGATCGGTGTCGCCCTCGGCCTGATGGTGACCGGGACGGACATGAACGTCATGGCCCTGGTCGGGGTGGTCATGCTGGTCGGCATCGTGGTCAACAACGGTATCGTGCTGGTCGACAAGATCAACCAGCTGCGGCACGAGGGTTGGGAGCTCGAGCCGGCGATCCATGAAGCCGGCCGCGTGCGTCTGCGCCCGGTCCTGATGACCGCTCTGACCACCATTCTCGGCATGCTGCCGCTGGCCCTTGGGGCAGGCGAGAGCGGCGAGATCTGGGCGCCGATGGGGCGGGCGGTCATGGGCGGCATGACCGTGGCCACGGTTCTGACCCTGGTGATCGTGCCGATCATCTATTATTATATGGAATTCATCGGCTCGCGGGCCAACCGCTTCCGCAAAGAACGGCAGCAACGCCGCCTTGACAAGGGTATTGTCCACGCCGAAGAGTGATCGCACGACCGGGAGAGGGGGCCGCATCGCAAGATGTGGCCCCTTCTCTGACTAATTTGCGAACGGGAATATCCCGGCCATCGGCACGTGTTACCCGTATAGATGGCATTCCCCGTTGTCCCCAGTTAAACTGACACAGCACGCCTCCATTTTATCCGATTTTGCGGGCATATTTCTTCTGCCATCACGGGACATTCCAGTTGGACGAATCCAACTACAGGCGTTTACGGCCTGGGGAGGTTCGCATGAACTCTTTACCCTGCCGGCGGGTGCTTTATCCCTATGAAACCCGTATCTTTTTCATCCTGGTCGGGGAGGATCAGGCCGACAAGGCGCGCGAGATCGGCGAGCTGCTCAAGCAGAGTGACGTCGCCATTGACCGCCTCTATACGACACCGGAAACTCACTCCCTCGGCAGCTACTTCTGGCATGGCTTGAATCCTGAAGAGGCGGATGAAAATGAACGGATCTGTGAGGTGAGGGAGGAGGATGAGACCATCGAGGGGGTGCTGGAGGATAAGGCGGAGGGCCAGGTCTGCGACGGCGGCCCCGAGCTGCTAGCCCTGATACCGGCAGAGATCCGGGGCCATCCCGGTTGCCATACCTATGCCGTGGCCCCCAAGCGCTCGCTCCGGATTCGCGACGCCAGCGAGGTCCCCACCCATCTGGGTGAATACATCATTGATCAAAGGAGCGGCCAGACGCAACTGCACTGGCTGATGTGATCGTATGAAGGATGACCGGATCACCCTGGAAGATTATTGGGAGCGCGCGGGCGATGGCCGGCTGGTCTATCATGCCGCCGCATGCAGCGACGACACCGAGATCGAACCGCTCGTACAAATCACCATTGCCTTTTCTGCAGCGGCACGACGGCACCTGAACGACGCCGGATGCCGCCGCCTGGCGGCGCGCATCGACTGCAAAAAGATACATCAGGCGCTGCTCCTCCTTGCCGATCCGGCCATGCCCTGATGGCGCACGCAAAAACAAGAGCTCCTGCGGCCCGGCTCCCTGCCGGGCCGTGCTGTATGGTGCCGTTCCGCTCGCGACGGAATAGGGCGTGCCGTCTTGCTGTTGCTAAGAATGATATAATCTGATCAAACGATATCACATGGGAGGTCTCAATGCAAGAGTTAAAAGCAGGCGACAAGGCTCCGGAATTCAGCCTGGCGGCAACTACGGGCGGGACTATTGCTTTAAGTGACTATGCAGGCAAGAAAAGGGTTGTGCTCTATTTCTACCCCAAGGACGACACGGCCGGCTGCACCAAGGAAGCCTGCTCTTTTCGTGAAACCCTGCCGCGGATTGATGCCCGGGATACTGTAGTTCTCGGCGTCAGCCCCGACGACCTCAAGTCGCACCAGAAATTCATCGACAAGTATGGCCTCAATTTTCCCCTGCTTTCCGATCCCGATCATCAGGTGGCGGAGGCCTATGGTGCCTGGGGTGAAAAGTCGATGTACGGGAAAAAGTATTTTGGAATCATCCGGAAAACCTTTATTATAGGTAAAGATGGCCAGCTCGAGCATGTATTCCATAAGGTCTCACCCGAGGGGCATGGCGATGAGATTCTGCAATTGATCTCGTAATTCTTTGACAGGGCGGATATGCAGCTTGCCTACGGTTCCCAATTACTTTCATTTCACCCGGATTCCGGCATCCACTGGCGGGTGTTCCCCGAGTGGGAGCCGGACGAGAGTGCGCCACCGCCCTCCGGCTGGATCGAGCCGGCTATTGCCGAATTGATCCGCCAGCTCACGTCGCTTGGCGCCTCCCGTGGCGACAACCTGCTGCTGGTGGTTCCGGATCACACCCGCCGCTGCCGGTTGGATGAAATTCTCCCCCGCCTTCTTCCCGAACTCGAGGATGCCCTGTCGCTGCGGATTCGTATTCTCGTCGCCAACGGCAGCCATGTGCTGCAACCGGAAGCCCGTATGCGCGAGGTCATCGGCGCCGAGGTCTATGAGGCCTATCCGGTGGTTCAGCACGACTGCCGGGAGGAGAAGCGGCTCGAGTTTCTCGGCACGACCACCCGCGGCACCCCGGTTACCATCAACCGCATGGCGCTGGAAACGGACTGGGTGGTGACGATTGGCGGCATTCTATACCATTATTTCGCCGGCTTTGGGGGCGGTCCGAAAATGCTTCTCCCGGGCATTGCCGGCGAGGAGACCATCCGCCGCAACCATCGCCTCACCCTCGATCCCGGCAGCGGCCAGTTCCATCCCGATTGCCGCGAGGGAGAGATCGAGCGCAATCCGGTTTACCTCGATCTGGCGGAGGTCTGCACCTTTTTCCCGCATGCCCTGTCGCTACAGCTGGTGCTCTCTCCCTCCGGGCGGCTTGCCGCTGCTGCAGCGGGCACGATCCTGGCGACGCAGCGGCGGCTGCTCCCTGAGGTGCGCCGCTTCTACAGCGTTCCCATCCCGGGCCACGCGGACCTGGTGATCGCCAGCGCCGGGGGGTATCCCGGCGATGTCAACCTCATCCAGTCCCACAAGTCCATCCATCATGCCTTTCAGGCCCTCAAGCCGGGCGGCACCCTGGTCGTCCTGGCCGAATGCAGTGAAGGGATCGGCTCGGCCGCGTTCATGAGCTATTTTACCGGCGCTTCCGCCGCGGAGATGGGGGGAGAGCTGCTGCGCAGCTATCGGATCAATGGCCATACGGCCCTGGCCATGAAGAGCAAGACGGAGGCGGCGCGCGTCATCCTGGTTTCCGCGCTGGCGCCGGATCAGGTGCGGCGCACCGGGATGATTCCGGCGGCTTCGCTGGAGCAAGCCTGGGAGCTGGCCCGGCCGGATCTGCTGGAAGGTGCGACGGGATATATCCTGCCGCAAGCAAGCAAATATCTGCCGCTGGCCCTGCCGGCCCCGGAGGCGGGCCGGTCATCCATGTGAATATCTGTCCGGATCGCTGTGAGCGGGTTCAGGAGGTGATAACCGGGGAGGAGGGCTGCTGGGTGAGCAGTTTCTCACGCAGGTCGGTGGCCCATTGCTCGATAAAAGCCCAATCGCGGGTATCGACACTGCCTTCGGTGGGCAGAGAGGTCTGTTCAAGAACCCGGCGCATCAGACTTTGCATCACGGGATTGAGTTTGGCAAAATCGATTTTGCCGCCGAAGGCTTCTGCGGAGATCGGGTGAATCGTCGGAAAATGGTCGAGCAGCAGAAGCAGGTGCTCCTGGCGGACCTTGCAGCGTCCCTCTTCGGAGTTGGCTTCGAGACAAACCAGAAAGATCGCTACCTGCTTCTCCTCAAGCTGATGACGATGCAAGGCGAGAAAGTCAACGACATTCGCCATGGGATGGCTGGCGCGAACCGAGCTGCCCAGGACGACCGCATCGTAGGCGCGAATCGAGGTCACCTCTTCGATGGAGAGCAAATCCACATGGAAATGAGGCTCGGCCTCAAGGACTTGTCCGATCTTTTCTGCGACCTCGCGAGTCGTTCCGTAGCCGCTGCTGTAGGTGATGAGAATTTGCATACAATTCCATTAATTTGATGGCCGCGGAGCCGCGCGGCGTTCAATGTAATGCTCCCCGTACCTTATGTATTCTAAGTAACAAGCAATACGTACCAGATAATTCCTTTTAAATACCCTATGCGCATATTATTACTGCAACCGCCGCTCGAGGATTTCTATACCACCCCGATCCGTTTGTATCCGCTCGGGCTGCTGTATGTGGCGGCGGTGCTGAGCCGGGCCGGGCATGAGGTGACCCTTGTCGATGCCCTTTCGCCCTTGAAAAAGCGCACCCTGGCCCTCCCCACCAATCTCGGTCATCTGCGCCCCTTCATCGATTCGGCCCCCCATTTTTTCAGGAACTATTACCGCTTTGGCCGTGAGGACGAATCCCTCCTGGAGGAGATGGCGGCATGGCGCCCGGAGGCGGTGGGCATCGCCAGCCAGTTCACGGCCTATTATAAAAATATCCATGAGCTGGCGCCGCGGATCAAGCAGCGTCTTGGCTGCGCCGTCTTTATCGGCGGCCACCATGCCACGGCCTTTGCAGCGGAGTGCCTGGAGCGGACGCCCGCTCTCGATGGCGTCTGCATCGGTCCGGCTGAAACCGGGTTGGGTCATCTGGTCCCGGGCCAGATGGCGGCGCTGGTCGGGGAACAGATCGACTGGCGCACGCTGACGCCGGCTCATGATCTGGCCGATCCCGCCCTCTACCGCATCGGCCGCACCCCTTATGCCTCCTTGCAGTGCAGCCGCGGCTGCCCGCAAGGCTGCGATTTTTGCGGTGTCGCCAACATGTTCGGACGCGCCATGACCTGGCGGCCGGTGGAGAACGTGCTGGAGGAGATGCGCGGCCTGTACCGACGCGGGGTGCGACTCTTCAATTTCGAGGATGACAACCTGACGGTGCGGCGGACGTGGTTTCAGGATCTGCTGCAGGGGATTCGCGCCGATTCCCGGCTCGCCGGGATTGAATTGACCGCGATGAACGGACTTGCCTACCCGACCCTGGACGGCGAGATCCTGACGCTCATGAAACAGGCGGGCTTCAGGCGGATCAACCTCTCCTTTGTGACCCGGGACGTAGCACTGCGTCAGGACTACCATCGGCCGCACCAGGGCGAGGCCCTCGAAACCGTCGTCCGCAAAGCGCAACAACTTGGACTGATGGTGACCGTTTACCTGATCATTGGATTGCCCGGCCAGAGTTTCGCGGAGATCCGTGCGAGCGTAGACCACTTGCTCGACCTCGGGGTGCTGGTCGGTCCTTCGATCTTTTATATCCCCCCGGCCTCCCCGTTGTACGAGCGCCTCGAACTGCCCCCGGCAACGCGCGCCGATTGGGACCTCTACCGTTCAACCGCCTTTGCCGTGGAGAGCGCCGAGCTGCCGCGCGCCAGGCTGGTCGAGCTCTTCTCCTATATTCGTGCCGAGAATCTGCGCCGCCTGCCGCCTCCTCCCCTCGAGAAAAAACTGCTTGCTCCTGACAGCCTTTAGCTGTAAATTGCATCCCCTGCTGCGTAATGCGTCGGGACGGCAAGCGATTCTGGCACGACTCCTGGAGGTGGAAATGAGCGAAGCTTATGCTCTGGCGAATCCGATATCCCTGCTTCTGGACAAGCCGAGAGAAGAATTCACACGCCGCGATCTGATCCGTATCATTGAGGATCGCCAGATCGAGCGCATTACCCTGCACTATACCGCCCTCGATGGCAAATTGAAAGAACTCAAGATTCCGCTCGCCAACCGGAAACAGGCGGAGCATATTCTTTCCGACGGCGAACGGGCGGACGGCTCCTCCCTTTTCAAGGGAATGGTCGATGCCTCGGTTTCCGATCTCTATGTCGTCCCGCTTTACAAGACGGCCTTTTTGAATCCCTTTGATCCCAGCAGTCTCGATTTTATCTGCCGCTACCTCGACAGCAGCGGCGGGTATGCCTCCTTTGCTCCCGACAATATCCTTCTCAACGCCCATGCCTTTTTCAACCGCAGGACCGGTTTCTCCCTTAACGCTCTCGGAGAACTGGAGTTTTACCTTCTGGCCGAGCCGGACAGCCATATTTTTCTGGCCGGCAAGCAGCGCGGCTATCACGCCTCTGCGCCATTTATCAAGACCGGCAAGGTGCTGGATGAGATGGTGCGCTATATTACCCAGATCACCGGCGCGGTCAAATATGCCCACAGCGAGGTCGGGTATCTTGAAAATGTGCACAGCGACCTGGCGGAGATCAATGGCCGGCGGGCCGAGCAGCTCGAAATTGAATTTTTGCCAACACCGATCGACGAGGCTGGAGATATCCTGGTGCTCGCCAAATGGCTGATCCGCAACGTCGCCTTCCGCAATAACTGCGTCGCCACCTTCACGCCCAAGCTGGAGGAGGGGATCGCCGGTAATGGCATGCATGTGCATGTGGAGCTTTCCCGCCAGCATACCAACATGATGCTCGGCGCGGACGGCCGCCTGACCCACGCAGCACGGCAGCTGATCGGCGGATTTTGCACCTACGCCGACTCGCTCACCGCTTTTGGCAATACCATCTCCTCCGCGTACCTGCGCCTGGTGCCCAACCAGGAGGCACCGACGCGCATCTGCTGGAGCGATTGCAACCGTTCGGCCATGATCCGCGTGCCGCTGGGGTGGGTCAGTGCCAATGACCTGGGGCACAAGCTGAATCCGCAGCAGGAGGAAGAAAGCGGGACCGCCGCGGGGCGCCAGACGGTCGAACTGCGCAGCCCGGATGGCAGCGCTGCGGTGCACCTGCTCCTGGCCGGCATGACCATGGCGGCGGAGTGGGGGCTCACCGCTGCGAACACCGCCGAGCTGGCCGACCGGCTCTACATCAAGGGCAACATCTTTGAAGATCCGGAGCTGCTCAAACGGCTCCAGGCCCTGCCCAAGAGCTGTGTCGAATCGGCCAAGCTGCTGCTGGAGAAGCGGACCCTCTATGAGCGCGAAGGCGTTTTCCCGGGAAGTATCATCGACTATATGGCCAGGCTGCTGTTTGCGGAGCAGGATGAGGATCTCAATAACCACCTGCTGCATCTGCCCGCTGATGACCGCCTCAAGGAAACCCGAAAGCTGATGCACAAGGATCTGCACCGGCACTGATTTCCGGCTCCTGCGCCCGGCATCCGGCCGGCTCCTGGCCGCTTGTCGTAATAAAAACCGCAAAAATTATACGCAGTTTTCCTGTTCTGCTGCTATACTTTACAAGTATGTGATATGGATTAAATCGGGACTTCTTTGCAGAGCAAAGCCGCCTGAAGGAATGCCGGCGGCAGTTCCATGGTTTATTCGGGCAGCATAGGCCTCATGTGCGGTGACCGGCGGGCAGCAACCCGGTGCGGTTGGGTGGAGGGATGAAGGGATGAGAGCATGAATCAGGAAACCGAGCCAATTCTGTATTACTGGCTCCAGAGCGCCAATAGCATGCGGGTGCGCCGGATCCGCAGGGTGGAGGGGCGCCAGCGTCTGCAGATCAATCTGGAAAACGCCGTCTATTACCGGTTGCTCTGGAGCGGCCGGCCCGACGGCATGTCGGCCAAGGGATTTGGCAGCTATCTCCTGTTCCATCAAGAGGAGGCACGTACCCTGTTCAAGCAGGGGAAGCGCAAACAGCTTTGTGAACAGGAGCAGCGCCATCTCGAGGAGGAACTGCTCAGCTATTTTCCGCGCGCCCTCGCCTTCCTCAAACTCGGGGAATATCAAGCCTGCGCCCAGGATCTCCATCATTGCATGGAACTGGTGCGGTTTTCCTACCGCTACGGCCGGGGAACGGCTGCAGCGGAAAGCACTCTGGAGATGATGCCGACGCTGCACATGACCTATTATTTCGCCCTCTGCGCCATGAGTCTACAGGAGGCCCAGATCCGGCGCGCGGTCTATTATCTTGACCGCGGCGCGCAACGCATTGCGGCGGATTACCTGCGCATCCCGTTGCGCAGTGCCGGCGGCCCGAGCGAAGAGGCGCTCCGCCTGAGTTCCTTCAAAGCGATCCTCCTGCGCGAGAATGTCCGGCGTCGCCGCAAAGAGGGCAAAAACACCACGGCCCTCCCCCGCAAGCGGTCGCCGCACGTGCCCATCTGCATGCTGCTTTCGCAGCAGCGACGGCCCTCCATCGAGTCCTGAGCGCCGCTTCCTGGCAAGCGTTGCGGAGCGGTCCGCAGCAAAACAGAAAAGCCCTGGCATGCCGGGGCTTTTTTTTGGGGAAAGGGGGCTAAAAGGTGCGCCCGGCAATGGCGTCGAGAAACGCGGCAAGATCCTCCCGGGCGGGACTCTGGGGCAGGGGGGCGAGGGCCTGGCGGGCCGCCTCGAGGGAGCGGGCGATATCGGTCCGGGCTGCGGAAATGGAACCGGTCGCATGGAAGAGGGCGATGATCGCCGCCAGCCGCTCCGGGGTGAGCGGTTTGACCGCCGTCAGGGCGGCGAGTTGTTCCAGTTGACCAGGATGGGCGTTGTGGCGGGCGTGGGTGATCAGAAAGGTCTTTTTATTTTCTTCCAGGTCGCTGCCCACATCCTTGCCGATGGTTTTTTCGTCGCCCAGCAGGTCCAGGAGATCGTCCTGCAGCTGAAAGGCCCGGCCGACCAGGGCGCCGTAGCTCTCCAGAGCGGCGACCGCCCCGGCATCGCCGCCGCCGAGAAGGGCGCCCGCGGCGCAAGCCAGCGCAAAAAGCCGCCCCGTCTTTTTGCCGATCATCCCGTAATACTCTTCGAGGGAAATCTCCGCGCGCGTTTCGAATTCCTTGTCCAGAGCCTGCCCCTCACATATCTCCAGGATGGCTGCAGAAAAGAGACGCATCACCTCCGGCACCAGTCCGGGCTCGAGCCGGGCGAGCAGGGAGTAGCCCAGGACCAATAGTCCGTCGCCGGCGAGAAGCGCGACGTTTTCATCCCAGCGGTGCTGCACGGTTGGCCGGCCGCGACGCAGGAGGTCGTGATCCATGATATCGTCGTGGACCAGGGTGAAGGTGTGGATCACCTCGATGGCGAGGGCGGCATCGAGAGGCGGTTCCCTCCGGCCGCCGGCGGCTTCGGCGCAGAGCAGCAACAGCGCCGGGCGCAGCTGCTTGCCCGGCTGGGCCAGGGCATAGCGCATGGGATCATAGAGGGTGGCGGGATCCCTCCTGGGGAGGAGCTGTTCCAGGCGTTCCTGAACCAGTGCCCTGGAGGAGGCCAGCCGGGCGTCGAGGGTCGAGATCATTCTTCAGCCTTTGCTACCAGTTTTTTTTTAAGGTAAGATGGGCGGCGATGAGAATCAAGAAAAAAATAAAGGCCCCGGGGGAACCGGGGCATTTTGGGGGGCAGCGGGAGAACCGGGCGGAACCTCAGGCAGGCAGCCCGATGGTTCCTTCGCGGATGGCCCCTGCCAGGTTGGTATCCCGGAATTCGGCATTAATAAAGCTGGCATTAGAGAGATCGGCTTTTTCGAGTGAAGTGCCCATGAGATTGGCGCGCTCGAGGTGAACAAACTGCAGGTTGGCACCGCGCAGCCGGGCGTTACGGAGGTTGGCCCGTTTCATGCGTGCGCGCGACAAGTCGGCTTCTGAAAGGTCAGCCTTTTCCAGGCTGGATCCGAAAAGGGAGGCGTGGCAAAGCCGGGCTTTGACCAGGGTGGCTTCATCGAGATTGCTGTCCTGGAGGTTGGCTTCAGCCAGGCTGGCGCCGTTGAGGTTGGCCTTGTGCAGATTGGCGCCGAACAGGAAGGCCTTGTCGAGAATGGCGCCGGCGAGATTGGCGCCTTCGAGGTTGCAGTTTTGCAGGTGGGCTTCATGTAGATCCAGACCCGAGAGGTCGACACCCTTGAGGGATTCATAGGAGAGATCGACACCGGCCATGTTGATATCGGTGAGCGGCTGGCCGCCGCGGAGCCTTGCGATGATTTCTTCCCGGCTGAGCTGGTTCATACATCCCTCCTTTATTTGTAGCTCTTTATGGCCTCATGCGCTGAAGGGAACTGTTGAAAGACGGTATCCAGGCGTGCGATTTCCATGGTGCGGCGTACCCGTTCGGAGGCGCCGGTGAGGCGCAAGTCGCCGCCGCTGCTGCGCAGGCTGATCATGCCGCGGATCAGCATGCCCAGACCCGAGCTGTTCATCCAGTGGACCTGGCTGAGGTCGGCGACTGCCTGGACCTGCTCCTTTTCGATGGCCGATTCGATCACCTTGTGAAATGCTTCCGCCTCCGGCCCGCCCATGAGGTCCCCACGCAGAGCAAGGATCAGGACTCCCGATTCATTTTTCAAGTCGACTTCCATAGGACCTCCTGTCGAAAGAAATGCAGATTATTCGAAGCGCAGCGCAACGATGGGATCCAGCTTGGCCGCCTTCATGGCCGGATAGACCCCGAAAATCATGCCCACAAAAGAACAGAACACCAGCCCCAGGAAGACGGTCCAGATCGGCACGGCCGCCGGCACCGGGGTGAAGGCATCGACCAGCTTGCCGATGCCCAGTCCGAGGACAATGCCAATGATGCCGCCCACTTCGCTGAGGACGATCGCTTCGATGAGAAATTGCCAGAGGATGTCGGAACGTTTGGCTCCCACCGATTTGCGGATGCCGATTTCGCGGGTGCGCTCGGTCACCGAAACCAGCATGATGTTCATGATGCCGACGCCGGCCACCAGCAGCGAGATCGAGGCGATGGCGATGGCGACGATGCGCACATACTTGGTCAGATTGTCGAAAAAGCCGGTGATGGTGTCATTGGAATAACAATCAAAATCGTTCTCGACGCCGGGCTTGACCTTGCGTTGCGTCCGCATCACGCCGATGGTCTGATCCATGGCGGTCTCGAACAGGGCAGGGGTCGCCGCCTGAACGGTAATATTGACTGAGCGTTCCTTGCCATAGAGTTTTTCGAACTGGTGGAAGGGGATGGCCAGCTTGTTGTCCTGGCTCTGGCCGAAGACGCTCCCTTTTTTGGCAAAGCTCCCGACCACTTCAAAGCGCCGACCCATGATCTTGATCTCTTTGCCCATGGGATCTTCGATGGGAAAGAGCTTGTCGATGACGTCGGCACCGAGGATGGTGACGGCTACGTTAAGATCGACATCCTCGGCGGTGACGAAGCGGCCCTCGGCGACCTCCAGGCCGTTGTTTTCGAGAAATTCGGGGGTTACGCCGACGACCTGGACATTGGCCAGGGTCTTGCGCTCCTTGTAGCGGATCTCCTGGCCCCAGTTCCAGACCTCAGCGCCGACCGACTTGGCTGCGGTAACCCGCTCACGCACCGCCATGGCATCCTCATAGGTGATGTCCTTGCGGTTGCGGTACTTGTCGTGATCATGCGGTCCCATGTTGATGGCCGGCCATTTCTGCACCTGAAATACGTTGTTGCCAAGTCCGCTGACCTGCTCGTCGATGCTTTTGCGCAGTCCGGTGATCAGCGATTGCATGGCGATGATGGTCATGACGCCGATGATAATGCCCAGCAGCGTCAGGATCGAACGCATTTTGTTGGTGCGGAAGGCCGAGAGGGCCAGATTCAGGGTGTCGGTGAATACCATTTTTCAACCTGTCTGCAAAGGTTATTCGTAACGCAAGGCTTCGATGGGATTGAGCCGGGCGGCCTTGCTGGCCGGATAGATCCCGAAAAAGAGGCCGATGGCGACGACGAAAAAGAGGCCGAGAATGGCCACCCACCAGGTGATCGCCGCTGGAACCGGGGTTGTCGCTGCGACCAGCTTGGCGATGCCGACGGCGAGAAGAATGCCGATCAGGACGCCGAGCGCGCAGATCATCATCGCCTCGATGAGAAATTGCCAGAGGATGTCCGATTTGCGAGCTCCGAGAGCCTTGCGGATGCCGATTTCGCGGGTACGCTCGGTCACCGAAACCAGCAAGATATTCATGATGCCGATGCCGCCAACCAGCAGGGAGATGGCGCCGACCCCGATCGCGACCGCCCAGAGGGTGCCGGTCAGCTGGTTGTAGGTGTCGAGCAGCATACTTTGCTTGTTGATGGCGAAGTTGTTCTCCTTGCCGGGCGTGAGCTTGCGGATATGGCGCATCAGTCCGGTCAGCTCATACTCCGCCTCCTCGATCTGGTCGGGCGAGGCCAGCTTGACCTCGATCTCGATCGAGCGGCGCTGGGCGCCGAAGGCGGAGCGGAAAGCGCCGATCGGGATGATCGCGAGGACATCCATGTTCCAGCCGAAGAAGGAGCCCTTCTTGTCGAGCACACCGATAACGCGGAATTTGCGTCCGCCGATGGTGATGCGCCTGCCCAGGGGATCCGACTGGCCGAAGAGTTTATCAGCCACCTCATAGCCCAGCACGCACACACGGCGGTTGGTGTTGACATCGTTCTCGCTGAAGAAACGGCCGTATTCCGGATTGGCGTTGGAGGTAAGGAGATAATCCGCTGTGGTGCCGGTAATGATCACCTGCTCCACCGATTTTTCTTCAAACTTGACCGTGCGCGCCGTGCCGATCTGCGGGGCCACAGCGATGGCCAGGCGCGAGGCGGCTCTGATCTGGTCGGACTCTTCCAGGGTGAGATTCGGACGGTTGCGGTACTTGAGCCAATCGTCCTCTTTCATCACCCATGGGAATTTCTGGATATAGACCGTATCGGTGCCGATCGAAGAGATCTCTTTGGAAAAGGCCCCGTTCAGTCCCTGGATCAGGGCCACGATGGTGATGACGGTGGTCACACCGATGACAATACCCAGGGTGGTCAGAATGGATCGCATCTTGTAGGAGCGTAGCGCATCGTAGGCGATGCGGATGCCTTCCCACATATAGATCAAAATGCGCATAGGGCAGCCTTATCAGTGAACGGATTCGTCACGCTCGATCAAACCATCCCGCAGCCGGATGATCCGGTTGGAGTGCTCGGCGATGTACTCTTCATGGGTGACCAGGATAATGGTGTTGCCCTGCTCATGCAGTCCCTCAAAAATCTCCATGATCTCGTCGCCGGTGCGGCTGTCGAGGTTTCCGGTCGGTTCATCGGCCAGGATAATTGAGGGGCGGTTAACCAGGGCCCGGGCGATGGCCACGCGCTGGCGCTGACCACCGGAGAGCTCGTTCGGCTTGTGATGCATGCGATCGGCCAGCCCCACCTTTTCCAGCGCCTCTTCGGCCATCTGGCGGCGCAGCGCAGAGGCGGTGCCGTTGTAAATCATCGGCAGCTCGACGTTATGCAGCGCCGTCGCCCGCGGCAGCAGGTTGAAGGTCTGGAAGACGAAGCCGATTTCGCGATTGCGGATCTCGGCGAGCTGGTCGTCGTCCATAGTGCTGACATTGTGCTGGTTGAGCAAATACTCTCCCCCCGAGGGGGTATCGAGGCAGCCGATGATATTCATCAGCGTTGATTTGCCCGAGCCGGAGGGCCCCATAATGGCGATGTATTCGTTCTTGTCGACATTCAGATGGATACCCCGCAGCGCCGGCACCTGCACCGCGCCGATTTCGTAGACTTTTTCTATCTTTTCAAGCTTGATCAGCATTGAGCATTCCTCACTTTTTCGCTTCCTCTTCCTCGACGCCTGTGGACTTTTTCTCCTTGACCTGGCTGCCATCCTTGAGGAGTTTGGAGAGGGCTTTGTAGCTGCCGGTGACCACATTTTGGCCTTCGGTCAGACCGGAGATGATCTCGATATTGTTGTCGTCGCTGATACCGGTCTTGACCGGTACGGCTTTGACGGTACCGTTGTTGACGACGAAGACGATTTCGGTCAGCGGCTTTTTCTCATCCTTGCGCGGGCTGGCCTGCGGGTCGGCATTCTCCTTGGCCGGTTTCTTTTTGCCGGCACTGTTTTTGAGCGAGTCCGCCTTGAGATCGCGCGCGGTGACCGACTGGATCGGCACATAAAGAACCTGGGGGCGGGTCTCCGTGAGAATATCCACCGTGGCGGACATCCCGGGACGCAGCTTGGTGACGTCGGAGGTGACGCCGACCTTGACCTCGAAATTGGTCACCTGTTCCTGGGTGCCGGCATTGGTCGTGGTGGCGACATGAGCGATCTCGGTCACCCGGCCCTGGAAGGTCGTGTCCGGAATGGCGTCGACTTCGATCGAGGTCTTGTCCCCCAGGTGCACCAGCACAACCTCGTTTTCGTCAATCTCGGAGAGCACCTCCATGTCCTGGAGATTGGCGAGATTCATGATAATATCGGCCTGAAACTGGGAGCCCACGGCGATCTCGCCCTCTTCCTTGTTGAGCTTGGTGACCGTGCCGTCGATAGGAGAGACCAGCCGCGTCTTGTCCAGATCATCATCCGCCTGCTTCAACGCCGCGCGGGCCTGATCGAGACTGGCGGAGGCGGACATGCGCGTCGCCTCCGCGGCGTCGAGCTCGGATTGCGAGGCGAGATTCTTGTCGAAAAGCCCCTTGATACGGGCATAGTCGGCATCCGCCTTCTTCACCGCAGCCCGGGCGGAACTGAGCTGGGACTGAATCTGCTCGGCATAGGCCGTGTAATTCGCCCGATCGAGTTCGACCAGAAGCTGGCCCTGCTTGACCACATCGCCTTCCTTGACGTGGATCTTTTTGATTTCGGCGGAGATGCGCGCCGCAATTTTAATATCGGTCACGGGCTGAACCTTGCCCGATCCGGAGACGGTCCGGCTGATATCGCCCCGCTTGACTTCCGTGGCAGTGATGTCAATGACTTCACCACGGCTCTTGCGCAGATTGACAAATACCATGGCGGCGATGATCGCGATGGCGGCAAGGGCAATGATGATCTTTACTTTGTTGGACATGGAGCTACTCCCTCCTGGCAGATATCTGCTCTGTGCTATTGAATCACTTCAGCTATACCCATGGCCGTTTCCAGCTGGGCGCGGGCGATCTTGGCTTCATATTCAGCGTTAACCAGATTGGCGAGGGATCTGGTCAGCTCGACCTGGGCCTGGGTGACCTCGAGCTCGGTGCCCGAGCCGACCCGGCGTTTCTCCTGCTGCAACCGCAAATTCTCACGCGCAGCTTCGATGTTCTGCTGGTTGATCTCGATAAAATCCTTGTAGGCCTCCAGCTGCAGGAAATACTGTTGTACCTGCGCGGTGAGGAGCCGCTTCTGTTCCGCCAGATTCTCCTGATCGATCTGATGGTTCAGTTTGGCGCGCTGCACATTGGCCTTGTCGGAGAGACCGTTAAAGATGTTGAGGTCGACGCCAAGGCCGAGGGTGGCGCTGAAATCCTCATCCAGTTTGGAGGAGAAGACGCGGCCGATATCCTCGTTGGAGCGGGCGTAGCTGACGCTGCCGCCGATGCTCGGCATATAGCGCATCTGGGCCATACGCAGGGAGAAGAGGCTCGCCTTGGTCTGGAACTCATAGACCTTGAGCGCGGCATTGTTCTTGATCGCCGTCTGGGCCGCTTCATCAAAGGAGATCGTCGGAAAAATCGGCTGGCTCTTGTCCTCGCGCACCCCCACCAGGGTGCTGGGGTTGCGGCCCAGGGCATTATTGAGGTTGGCCTTGGCGGCCTCGATCGCATTCTGCTGGGTGATCAGGGTGGTACGGGCGGAGCCCAGGGTGACTTTGGCCTGGAAGACCTCCGACTGCGAGGAGATGCCGATGTCCATCATCGTCTGGGCACGATTGACTTCGTCCTCCGCCAGTTTGGCGGCGTCCTGATACACCTGCTCGAGATGAATCGCCTTGAGCAGTTCGTAATAGGCGCTCTTGACATTAAAGATGACCGATTGCCGGGTGTTTTCGACATGCTGGGCGCTGGCCTGCTTGTCCGCCTTGGCCGCCTTGATGCTGTTGAGGGTCTGGCCAAAATCGAAGAGATTCTGGCTGAGCGAGACCCGCGCGGAGTGTGAGTTGCGTTCGGTTTGGGCCTGGTAGATCGACTGCTGTTTGTAGATGACGCGGCCGGTCTCCGGATCGATCCCGCTCGGCACATCGGTCTTGTCGACACGGGCCCCTTGAATGTACTTGCCCGTGCTGAACGAGCTGCTGATCTGCGGCAGCCAGGCCGCGGTAGCGGTGGTAACATTGGCGCCGGCGATGTCCAGATTCTTCTGGGCAACGCGCAAAGTGGAGTTGTTCTCCAGGGCGATGGCGATGCATTCCTGCAGGCTCAGATCCGCCGAAGCGGATTCCTGGGCCAGGGCACCACCGATACCGAGAAGCAAGGTAACCATCAGAATCGTAAACTTGTTCATGAAACATTACTCCCGTTGAGATCCATGATGAGAGGTGTCATCAGGCGAAGAGGCCGCCAATAGCCGCCGACGCCAGATACCAAACCACGAGCAAACCGACGACGACCGGCCAGACCTTTTGCACCTTGAGTCCGGAGACGATAGCGATGCCGATGCAGAGCACCGCGATGAACCAGAGGTTAAAAATGTCGGTATTCATGAGAAACTTGTAGAGAAGCGTGTCCCGGGACGCATCCGGCATAAAGGTGGCCAGACTGAAATGGACGTTCATCGTCTCCTTGAAACGGATGATGGGTGCCTTGAGCAGCATGCCGACCGTGGGAATGATACTGCTGAGTGAGACGACCTCGAGCATCTGCGGATAGCGGGTATCGCCGCCAAGAACGCTTTTGGCCACCAGCATCCAGATGCCGCCCATCACCAGGATGACCAGCAGTCCGCCGACCAGAGCCGACCCGAGCATCATGTATTTCATCCAGGGCTTATCGAGCCGTTCCAGCGCCGTATCGATCTACTCCTGGTCCATGTTGCGCTTTTCCAGTTGCGTGATCATCCGTTCGCGCTGCTCCTTCTGGATGGCGGGGGTAATGTACCAGGTCATGCCCGCCGAAAGCAGCATCACCACGATCGCTGGAACTATCCAACGCGGATTTTTCCGCACGGCCTTGAAGGCTTTGCTCGGCGCCATAAAGACATTAACGATCCGCTGCAAAAAACCCATGTTGCCTTCATCGACGGGGGTGACCCCGGGGGTGGGATATTCTTGCATGGTGAGCCCTCCTTAGTGGTGTAAAAAGCAACTAATACAAAGACGTATCAGGATAGGAAAAGTTTCGCTTTATTGCGGCGCATCCGCCAGCAGCTCCTCCTTGATCTGGAGCATATAGGCAAAGGCCGCATCGTGCTCGTTGGCGATGATACCGTCCAGAATGGCTTCCTCCAGCGCCTTTTTGATCCGGCCGACCATCGGGCCCGGCGGCAGGCCCAGCACCGCCATGATCTCTTCGCCGCGGACCGGCGGCTGGAAAGCCCGGAGACGATCGCGTTCCTCGACCGCCAGCATGCGCTCGACGACCACGTCAAAGTTGGCCAGGTGACGGGCGACGCGCCCGGGATTCCCGGAAGTGATATCGGCGCGGCAGAGGGTGATCAGATCGTCCAGCTCGGCACCGCCGAGGAAAATCAGGCGGCGTATGGCGGAATCGGTCACCCCCTCTTCAGCGAGATGGATCGGCCGCAGGTGAAGCCGGATGAGTTTCTGCGTGTAATCGATCGTCTCCTGCGGGAGGCGCAGCCGCCGGCCGATGGCCGGGAAGAGACGGGCGCCCAACTCCTCGTGACCGTGAAAGCTCCAGCCCACGCCCGGCTTGAACTCCTTGGTCTGCGGCTTGGCGACATCGTGATAGAGGGCGGCCACGCGCAAGCCGAGCTTGTCCGAGACGCGCGCGACATTGTCGACCACCTTGAGGGTATGCTCAAAGACATCCTTATGGCGGTAGCCGGCAATCTGGTCGACGCCCTTGAGGGCGGCGATCTCCGGCAGGACGAGATCGAGGACGCCGCTGTCGCTGAGGAGGCGGAGAGCGATCGAGGGTTTGTTGCTGGCCAGCATCTTGATCAGTTCGTCGCTGATGCGCTCTTGCGAAATGATGGCAAGGCGCTCGCGTTCGCTGCCGAGGGCCGCGAGGGTGAGCGGCTCGATCTCGAATTGCAGCTGGGTGGCGAAGCGGATGGCGCGCAGGATCCGCAGCGGATCATCGCTGAAGGTACGCAGCGGCTCGAGGGGAGTACGGATGATCCCGGCATGGAGATCCGCGAGGCCGGAAAAGGGGTCGATCACTTCTCCCGGATTGGCGCCGTTCAAGGCCACAGCCAGGGCGTTGATGGTAAAGTCCCGCCGCGCCAGATCGGTTTCCAGATCGGCACCCTCCACCTCGGGATGACGCGAATTGCTGCGGTAGCTCTCCCGCCGCGCTCCGACCACCTCGATCACCAGGCCGCGGTACCGCAGCATGGCTGTGCCGAATTTTTTAAATATCGAAATATTTGCTATATTAAGGTGGTCGGCCAGGAGCCGGGCAAAGTCTGGGCCATCGCCGACCACGACGATGTCAATGTCCTTGCCGCTTTTGCCGAGGAGACGGTCGCGGACATAGCCGCCCACCGCATAGGCGGCATACCCCGCCTGATCGGCCACCCGACCGATCGCCCTGAGGACGGGCGCGTCAAAGGGTGTTGTTTTTTTCTTCATCATCTCAAGATCGTGCAGATCGGGTTTTAGGTTCACCGGACGCAAAGGAGCCCCTGGAGGGGAGGGCGCGTGGCCGGCGCCGGCGGAAGAGTTGCACCCGTAATGTAACCATTCGTGCCTTCAAAAAAAAGGAAAAGCATGCGGCCGCTGCCGAAAATTGTCCGGTTTGGAGCAAATCCATCCATGCGGAGCGCGGCTGGACGCGGCGGTGGTGAGATGTTTCATTGCTGAACAATGTTTCACTGAAACACGGAACGGCGCGGTGGTCTGGCAAAAATGGCCATAAATCGTCAAAAATGAAGGGTTGGCGCGTGGTATGCCGAAGCATCTAATTTCATTAATAACAATAATGGTTTACGCGGGAAAGGGTATCTTTGTGACGGAGATCGCAATTGGATCGGGAATAGAAAGCCGCTGGTATCTATGGCATTGAATTTGCGATGAGGCCTGCAGTTCCTACTACCATGGCTGCATTGCGCCCTCCGGCTTTCGGGCTGCAAAACCGGTAGCGGTGCAACTCCAGCAACACAGAACCAAATGGAGGCGAAAATGAAGTTAACACCCATGTTACGCATCATGTTCGTCCTTGCGCTCATGCTCGGAGCCGCGGAAGAACTTACGGCGCAAATCCTGCGCCGTGAGACCGCCGATCCCCTGCAAACGGGCACAGCCGCCTGGATCAAGGTCGTCTTCAATGTGGCCGGAGGCACAAGGACTTACCTGAACGACAATTTTACCGGCACCGAATTTCGCGTCGATTTGAATGTCGATGGCGACAACAACATCAGCACCAATCCCGGCGATCTCTACACCCTGCGCGGGCCCGGCGATATTTTCACTTCGCCTCCCGGGGTACCGGGCGGCAACAATGATGACACCATCTATCTGCCGATCCGGCAAGGGACCTCAACCCCTTATCCCTACGATACCAACCTGCGGCCCTGGATCTGGCTGGTCGAGGGCGGCGGCCTGCAGATCAGCGGAACCGGGACTTCCGGCCCCTGGGGCGTGATCCAGTACCCCTCCGTCTATATCGAGTGCGATGATGGCATCCTGCCCTCGATCCGCCAGGCGTTCTATTATGACGACGGCAGCGGCAACTCCAATCCGGTGACCGGTACCCATGTCGGCAACCGGACCCCATTCGACGGTTATATCGACCGCATCGACCTGATCTGGAGCGAGCCGATGAATCCCGCCAACGTCACGGTCAATGATCAAATCTTCAGCGGCCTCGGCACATCGGTGCACAGCCTCGAATCGATCGGCGTCTGGAATCTGGTAAATGGCACTCCGAAGCGGTTTACCTTCTGGGTGCGTTCCAGCGTCCCCAACAGCGGCATCACTCCGACCCTGGCCTACACCCGGCCGCTGAGCACGACCGATCGCTTCCGTGAGGCGACCACCTCACAGTTCCAGTCCTACGCGGACAGCCACTCGCGCACCCTCACCGACAAAGCCGGCCCTGCCATTGTCAGCGCCCATACCAAGCGCGCCACCCGCCGGCAGCCTCTGGCCGCCGCGCTGGCCACCAAGCGCATCGAGGTGACCTTCAGCGAGCCGCTCGACTATGCCAGCGTGCAAGGGGTCGATTTTTCCGTGATCACCTCGACCACCAGCCCGTCACCCAATCCGATCAGCGTCATTGTCTCGCCCAACTCGAGTCTGGCGCCGACCGCGACCTATGAGTTTCAATTGACCACCGACTATGCCTCGGGCAACGAGGTCGGCACGATCGTCTATGCGGCGGACCGTCAGGTTACTGACGCAGTCGGCAATTATAATGGCGAATCCCTGGCCGCAGCGCCGCCGACGGCTCCGGCCAATGGCCCCGGTGCGGTGGTGACCATCACGGACGGCATCTATCCGATCATTGTTCAGGTTCTGACCCACGACGCCATCCTCCCCGCGGATCTAACCACGGGTGGTCCCAATGGCTGGGGCTATCTGGATTATGCCGACATCGTTTTTGATCATACCATGAACACCGCCCGCGTCAGCACCTCCGGCTTGCAAGTCAGCGGCGAAGGCCTGTTGACCATCGGCGGCACCGGCGCCTGGATCTCCGGCACGACGCTGCGAGTGATTCTGACCGCGAGCGTTCCCAAGGTCGCCAACACCGGCTTGATCCCGCGTGTGACCTATGCCAATCCCGGCGATCCCAATGGACTCAACGAACCGGTCAACAACGGCCTGGTGGAAGCCCTGTACAGCTCGGACATTGCTCTTTCTGCCAATAATGCCCAGGTGGTGCAGATCCTGGATACCGCCGGCCCCGCGATCATCCGCGCCCTGACGGCCGGTACCAAACGCATCCGCCTGGTCTTCAGCGAGAAGGTCAATACCGCCAGCTGGCCCACTTCGCCGGCGCCCGGCATGCCCTCCCCGCTTTTCAAGTGGTTCGTTGGCGCCTCCAATTATGATGTCTCCGGCATCCAGGTCTACTTCACCGGCATGACCCCGGCGCGCATCGACAGCATCGTCTATCTCAACCATACCGGCCTGGCTTGGACCAAAAATGACAGCGGCGCCATCAACTTCCGCGCACAGTCGCTGGTCAGCGATCTGGCGATTACGCCCAATGGCAACATGCAATATGACAATGAACTCAGCCTCAGCGGCACCACCCGGGCGCTGCTGGGTTCGGATGTCAAGGTGGAGCGCGACAACATTCCGCCCATCCTGCTGAGCCTGGCCACCGTTGACCTTGATGCCGATGGCAAGCTGGATCATTACCGCTTCATGTTCAATGATCTCTCGCCGATCTATCCAAAGCGCTCTTTCCGGCAGGCCAACTGGACCATTACCGGCTACGACGGCCTCAAGAGCAATCTGGCGGTAGACTTGAATGTCTATAATCCCGGATACGCTTACTTCCAGCCGGCGGCGATCAATACCTACGGTGATACGGTTGCGGCGTATATCAGTTACAACGAAACCACCGGCAGTGGACCGGCCCTGACGCCTTATGGCGGCGATACCGGCGATGTGCCGGATGTCGTGGTTGCAGCGAGTAACGGCTTTACCGACTGGGCGGACAATCCCATGGCCCCGTTGCCGGTCGGTATCACCGAGGAGCGGGATAATGCTGGCCCGGCCATCATGAGCGCCAAGACGATCAACCGCTTTGATGTCGAGGTCTTCATGAGCGAGGATCTTGCGGACTGGTCGGTCTACAGCACCGATTTCTTTCTCAACATGGCCCCCAAGGCCAACTACGGCGGCGCCTGGCCCATCAGCGAAGCCAAGGAAGTCGCTCCGGGCAAGGTCCTGATCAATACCCTCTCCTACAGCTCTTCACTGGGTTGGGATCCCAAGGCCGAAGGCATCATTAGTTTCTACGGCCAGGGTGTTGAGGAAGACCTGGTGACGCCCATTTCAAACAGCAATACCCAGACCAGCTGGGTAACCGTGACCAGCAACGCAGCCTGCACCTTTGTGATCCAGCCGGTTGTCGCTGGCGCCCAGGTCCGCGGCGTGCCCTTTGATGTCCAGGTCATCGCCCGCGACAAGTACGGCGTTATTGACAAAAATTTCGCCGGCTATCTGACCTTCTCCAGCAATCTCCAGTCCAGCGAGATCGTGATGCCGAGCGGCCCCAAAAAGCTGACCGATGGCATCGGGGTCTTTCGTTTCACCAGCTGGGTGAGCACCAATAACCTGCTTCTCTCCGCCTCGATCGGCACGGACGTTTATCCCCTCGATTCCGCCACCTCGAGTGCGATCACGATCATCGATCCGGTCATCGATCAGCCGGATTATCTGACGGTGCGCGATGTGCCCGGTGATCAGGGCGGCTGGATTACCCTGCAGTGGCCCTTCTCCGCCAACCATCAGGGCATGGGAGCTACGCCGGTGATCAACTATTATGAGATTTTTTACACCATCAACGGCGAGGATACCCTCCACTACTGGCCGCAGCAAGTGGCCGCCTACAACCCCTCGGGGACCGGTTCGACGATGATGACGATCGATCTCCCGGTTGTCAGCAGTGACTCGATGGCGTTCTATGTGCGGGCGGTATGGGTGCCCCCGGCCACCTCGCTCAAGGGGAGCGGCGCCACCCTGGCGGCGATGCCGCAGGCCACTTCGGGTGCGGTTCCCCTGGTCATCCACAGCCTGAGCAGCGCGAGCCCGGTCACCTCGGTGCTGGGAAGCCTGGCCACCTCGGTGGTTTCGGGTACGGCGATGGGCAGCGGCCGAGCGATCGACAACATCGCGCCGATGGCCCCGGCACAGCTCGCCGCCGAGAAGAAGGGCGCGGCGGTCCATCTGCACTGGAACCCGGTGACCCGCGGCGTCAACGGCACCCTGGAACGTGCCGGGATGATCGGCTACCGCATCTATGTGCACGATGCCAATCCCTATTTCAATCCCGAGACCGAAGGCACGCTGCTGGCGGCCACCAGCGACACCACGCTGATGGTTAACAGCGAGGCACTGCGCCAGTACTATGTTGTCCGCGCGGTGGACAGCGACAATGCCTCCGGCCTCTCCCGCCGCGTCGGCAAGTACGGCTTTGAGCTGGTCCGCTCCAGCAAACCACGCTACAACTATATCTCTCTGCCGCTGGAGACGCCGATCAGCAACGCCAGGCAGCTGGCTGAGGCCATCGGCGCCGGCGTCAAGGTGGTGTTGCAGATCAACCATACCACCAATGGCTACAGCACCTATTACCTGCCGGACCTGAATTTCCCGGCCACGCCCTTCGCGCTCGCGAGCGGCATGCCGGTCCTGATCCAGGCGGACGAGAATGCCCCGGCCAGCTGGTTCTACTGCGGCGCCGTGCCGGATGCGGGAACGCTCCGCTTCAATCTGAGCACCGCGGCCAAATACACCTATAATGAAATCATCGTCCCGCTTGACCGGCCCGATATCACCAATGCCAGTGAACTGGCGACCCAGATCGGCGGGGTGGAAGTTTTGCTCAAGGTTGGCGCGGACGGCCGCGGCTTCAGCCAGTACTGGCTGCCGTCGCTCAATTTCGGCAATCCAATGACTCCGTTCAGCGTCGCCCCGGGTGAACCGGTTCTGATCCAGGTCAACAAGACCGCGCCGGCGCTCTGGCCCACGTACTCTCGTTAATCAGGAGGGATAGTCCATGAGACTCAAATATTTCGCACTGGCTTTACTCCTGGCGGGATGGAGCCAGTTCAATGGCGCCTTCGCCCAGGGCGATCCGTTCTCGCACATCGTCGGCGGCAAATTCCTCAATCCCGACGGCTCGGTTCCGGCCGCAGGTGAGATCAAATTTCAGGCCTATCTCTTAAAGTCGCCCGGCGATACCAGCATCACCAGCTGGTGCGCCTCCGGCGGAGGCTGGGCCGTCGAACTCAAGCAGACCCCGATGATCTCCTATGCCAACTGGCAGGCGGGGGATACCCTGGTGGTCGAGTTCGAAAATGTGCTCTCCAGCAGCCCCTTTTACGGGGCGGCCAAGGCGGTCACCTACGCCACCACCGAGGATCCCTATGAGATCGTCGGCAGCGTCTCCTTGCCGGTCGAGCTGACCACCTTCACGGCCGGTGTCAAGAACACCTCCCTCAGTGATGTGGTGCTGCTGGAGTGGCATACGGTCGGTGAAAGCAACAACCTGGGCTTTGACGTCGAGCGCAGCCTCGATGGCAAAACCTTCACGCGGTTGGGATTCGTCGCCGGCGCCGGCTCCACCAATCTGGCGCAGAGCTACGGATTCACTGACAGCAAGGTTAATGTGGGCACCTATTTTTACCGGCTGAAACAGGTCGACCGTAATGGCGCTTTCACCTACTCCGATGTGCGTGAGGTCGAAGTGGCCGCGCCGCAGCGCTACGAGTTGACGCAGAATTTCCCCAATCCCTTCAATCCGCAGACGGATATCGTCTTTCGCGTCAAGCAGGAGGGGATGGTCACCCTGACGGTCTTTGATCTGCTCGGCCGTGAGGTTCAGACCCTGGTCAACGAGAAAAAGAGCGCCGGTGTGCACCGCATCACCTTCGATGCCCATGCCCTCCCCTCGGGGGTCTATATCTACAGCATCACGATGGGCTCGTTCCATGATGTAAAAAAGATGCTGCTGGTCAAATAAGCAGCCGGAGCATCGGATATTTCTCCAGATAGGCAATCAGACGGTCCCTCCCCGTCTGATGACCTATGCAGCCCGGCGTCAAGGGGTGCGTTTACGGCCCGTTTGACGTCTGAGAGAGCGGGACCTCACGGGGTCCCGCTTTTTTTATGGGTTGGCGGCAGCGGCAGGAGCGCTCCTTCGGCCACAGAGCCGGTGGCGGGGAAAAAAGCCTTGCATTTTAGGCCACGTCATGCTATATTTATTGGTTTTACTTGAAATACACCACATCATTTCTACCATAAGGGATGCAAGCTATGGCGTTGATGAAAAGCATGCGCAACAGCATGAAGACCATCCTCCTGATCCTGGTCGTTGCTTTTATTCTGACGATCATCGTGGATTGGGGCATGGGCGGCTTCAAGTCCAATCAGCCGCGGGGTGTGATCGCCAAGGTGGATGGCCAGCCGATTCATTATGAAGAGTTTTCCAGCCGGTTGCAGAACGAGCTGGCTTCCTATCGCGAGCAGTCGGGCAGCGATCCCGAGGGCTATCAGCTGCAACAGCTTGAGGGTCGCGTCTTTGACAATCTGGTACAGCAGCGTCTGCTCAACCGTGAGGTCAAGGCGGTCAAGCTGAATGCCTCCGATCAGGAGATTATCGAAGAGATCTTTAACAATCCTCCAGCGGAGCTGCGTCAGAATCAGGCCTTTCAGGATTCGACCGGCAAGTTCGATATGCAGCGTTATCAGGCGGCCCTGAACAATCCCGGCGCCGGCGAGTTCTGGTCCTCGGTTGAGGAGTATCTGCGGACGACCTTGCCGATGCGCAAGCTTGACAATCTCTTGCGGGCCACCGCGGTGGTGGGCGACGAAGAGATCCGTGCCGAATACATGAAGCGCACCCTCAAGGCCCAGGCGGAGTATCTGCTGGTTCCCGCCAGCGATTTTCTCGCTTCGGTTGCCGCGCCCACAGATGCCGAGATTAAAAGCTATCATCAGAAGCACGAAGAGGAGTTCAAGGAGCCGGAAAAGCGCGTCATCGACTATGTCCTCTTCGATTTTGCCCCGACCAAAGCCGATTCCGAGGCGGTCCGTCAGCAAGCCCAGGAGATTCTGACGGAAGCCCGCGCCGGCAGCAATTTTGCCGAGCTGGCCAAGCTCAATTCACAGGATCCGGGCTCGGCCGAAAAGGGCGGCGATCTCGGCTTTTTCGCCCGGGGCGCCATGGTCAAACCCTTCGAGGAGGCCGCTTTTGCCGCCCGCGCCGGCGAGATCGTCGGACCGGTGACCTCACAGTTCGGCCTGCACATCATCAAGGTGGGCGAGCGCAAGACGGAGGAGGGCCAGGAGAAGGTCCAGGCCAGCCATATCCTGCTCAAATACGAGATCTCCCCACGGACCCGCGAGGCCCTGCAGGAAGAGGCCAACTACATCGCCGAGACCGCCAAGGAACAGGATCTGAAGAGCGTCGCCGCTGCAGAAAACAAAAAAGTCGAGCGCACCGAGCCCTTCGTCGCCGGCGGCTTTATCCCCGGTGTCGGCATGGAACCGCGGGTGAGCGGCTTTGCCTTCCGCAGCAAAAAGGACGCGGTCAGTGATGTCATCTATGCCGAACGCGGCTATATGGTCGTACATGTCGCCGAGGTGATTCCCGAACATGTCAAATCCTGGATCGAGGCCAAGGAGACCATCAGCGCCAAACTGAAAAATGAAAAGGCGCTGCTCCTGGCGAAGGAAAAATGCCAGTCGCTCTATTCCCAGGCCCAGTCCGCCAACAGCCTGGAAGGCGCGGCCGCCCAGATCGGCGGCAAGGTGCAGCAGACCGGCGAATTCACCTTTTCCGGTTATATCTCCGGGCTCGGCCGTGAGTCGCGCTTCGTCGGAACCGCCTTCTCGCTCCAGCCCGGAACCATCTCCCAGCCGGTCGAGGGCAGCCGCGGCTATTTTCTCATCAAGCTGTTGAGCAAGACCAGCCTCGCCGAAGCGGATTTCAACGCGCAGAAAGAAACCCTGCGTAACCAGCTGCTGCAGCGCAAGCAGCAAGCCATCTTTGGGCAGTGGTACACCGGCCTCAAGGATAAATCCAAAATCGATGACTTTCGCAAGGATTATCTCTAGAATCTGGCGCCGCCGCCCATTGCGGGCGGATTGGCCCTGTTGCTGGAATTGGAGCCCTGGCGCGCACCGCCGGGGCTTTTTTTTAACTAAATCCGGAAAAGCAGCCGCGGTGGGAACAAATTCGGGTCAGCCGATGTTATCCCATTAAAATAAGACTAAAAAGGTCCTATATAGTATGTTCAGAGTATCCAAAAAAACCGAGTACAGCATCCTGGCGCTGCGCCATCTCCACCAGAGCGCCGAGGGGACCGCGACCGTGCGCGAGATTGCCGAAGCCTGCCGTATCCCGTTGGCCCTGTTGGCCAAGCTGATGCAGCGCCTCGCGAGGCAGGGCATGGTGAATTCGCTGCAGGGGGTCAACGGCGGCTACCGCCTCGAGCGCCGCATGGACGGCATCAACCTGGCTGAGGTGATGGAGGCCGTGGAGGGCCCGTTCCGGATCACCGCCTGCGGCGCCAGGGGGGAGGGCTGCGAACGCTCGGAATTCTGCGATTTCAAGGGCGCAATACGGCCGCTGCAGCGGCAAATGTTCAATTACCTGCAGTCGGTCACCCTGGCCGATCTTGAGCGCACGGCCGGATTGTGAGGAAGAGATGAGCAAAGAAGTCGATCAGCTTGAATCCCTGGCCAATCAGGAATACAAGTACGGGTTTACCTCCGCGATTGAGGCGGAAACGCTGCCCAAGGGGCTGAACGAGGAGATCATCCGCGCCATTTCGGCCCGCAAGCAGGAACCTGCCTTTATGCTGGAATGGCGGCTCAAGGCCTATCGCCACTGGCTGACCCTGAAGGAGCCGCGCTGGGCCAACGTGAAATTTCCGCCCATCGATTATCAGGATATCATTTACTATTCCGCCCCCAAAAGTCATGCCGGGCCAAAGCGCCTGGATGAGGTGGATCCCGAGATCCTGGCGCTCTACAATAAACTCGGCATTCCGTTGGAGGAGCAGCAGTCGCTGGCGGGTGTGGCCGTCGACGCGGTCCTGGACAGTGTTTCGGTGGCGACGACCTTTAAGGAAAAGCTGGCGCAACTGGGGATCATTTTTTGTTCCTTTTCCGAAGCGGTGCAGCGCTATCCCGATTTGGTGCAGGAGTATCTCGGGATGGTGGTTCCGGCGACGGATAATTTTTATGCTGCGCTGAATTCGGCGGTTTTCAGCGACGGCTCCTTCATCTATGTGCCCAAAGGGGTGCGCTGTCCGATGGAGCTTTCGACCTATTTCCGCATCAATGCCGCCAACACCGGGCAATTCGAGCGCACCCTGATCATTGCCGAAGAGGGGGCCTATGTCAGTTATCTCGAGGGCTGCACGGCGCCGATCCGCAAGGAGAATCAGCTGCATGCGGCCGTGGTCGAATTGATCGCCAGGGAGCGCGCCCAGATCAAGTATTCCACCGTGCAGAACTGGTATCCCGGCGACAAGGAGGGGCGCGGCGGTGTCTACAATTTTGTCACCAAGCGCGGCCTGTGTGACGGCGCGCATGCGCATATCTCCTGGACCCAGGTCGAGACCGGCTCGGCCATCACCTGGAAGTATCCCAGCTGCATCCTCAAGGGGGATCATTCGATCGGAGAGTTTTATTCGGTTGCGATGACCAATCATCACCAGCAGGCCGATACCGGGACCAAGATGATCCATATCGGCAAGGGTACGCGCAGCACCATTGTTTCCAAAGGCATTGCGGCCGGGGTGAGCCAGAACAGTTACCGCGGACAGGTCAAGGTGCTCAAGAGCGCCGTGCAGGCGCGCAATTTTTCCCAATGCGATTCGCTCCTGATTGGAGATCGCTGCGGGGCCCACACCTTTCCCTATATCGAGGTCAAGAACAGCACCGCCCGGGTCGAGCATGAGGCCACGACCTCCAAGATCGGCGAGGACCAAATTTTTTACCTCAACCAGCGTGGCATAGCGCGCGAGGATGCGGTCTCGATGATCGTCAACGGCTTTTGCCGTGAGGTGCTGGCCGAGCTGCCGATGGAGTTCGCCGTGGAGGCGCAAAAACTGTTGAGTGTCAGTCTGGAAGGAAGCGTGGGCTGAGACGCCCCGGATGTATTTTTTTCGGAGAATGGATATGCTTGAAATCAGAGATTTGCGGGTGGGCATCGAGGGGCGGGAGATTCTCAAGGGCATCACCCTTACGGTTCAGCCGGGCGAGGTGCATGCCATCATGGGGCCCAACGGTTCGGGCAAGAGCACCCTGGCCCAGGTGCTGGCGGGGCGCAGCGGCTACGAGATTCTCGGGGGCGAGGTCAGGTATCAGGGCCTGGATCTGCTGAAGCTTGCACCGGAGCTGCGCGCGCGCGAAGGTGTTTTTCTCGCCTTTCAGTATCCGGTGGAAATCCCGGGGGTCAACACCTCTTATTTTTTGCGCACGGCCTTGAATGAGGTGCGCGCGCACCGCGGCGAAAGCCGCCTCGGCGCGGCTGATTTTCTCAAGCAGGTGCGCGAAAAATTAAAGCTGGTGGAGATGGATCCGGTTTTTCTCAATCGTTCCATCAACGAAGGCTTTTCGGGCGGCGAAAAGAAGCGCAACGAGATCCTGCAAATGGCGGTGCTCCAGCCGCGCCTGGCGATTCTGGACGAAACCGACTCTGGACTCGATATTGACGCCTTGCGGATCGTCGCCGGCGGAGTCAATAAATTGCGCGCACCCGACAATGCCTTTGTCGTCGTCACGCACTACCAGCGGCTGCTCAATTATATCGTCCCCGATTTTGTCCATGTCCTCTATGACGGCCGCATTGTCCGGTCCGGCGACAAGTCTCTGGCCCTCGAGCTGGAGGCCAACGGCTATGATGACATCAAGCTCCGCGCCGCGCAGGCGGCGCTGACGGCATAGGCGAGGGTCGGCGATGAAAGAAAAGGTCAGCATCGTGTGGCCCGAGGCACATTATCGCCTGCGGCAGGAGACGGGGGCGGCCGCTCCGGAACTCCTGCAAGAGGTGCGGCGTGAAGCATGGGCGCGCTTCGTCGCGCAGGGATTCCCGACGCTGAAGCAGGAGCGTTGGCGATTTACCGATGTCTCCGCCCTGGCGGAGAGCGACTGGTGTCAGGCGCTGGAATTTGCCGGCCCGGACCGGCTGCCGGTGGGGGAGGCCGCCCTCCTGGATCCCTCCGCCTATCGCCTGGTATTTATCAATGGCCGTTTCAGCCCGCAGGAGTCCCGCCTTCCTGACGGGGCGGAATCCTTCACCTTGCACCTCTCCTCCGCGCTTCATAACGGTATGCTCGAGCGGGCGGGAGAGCGGATGCGCGAGACCATGGCGCAGAGCGAGACACCGTTTGCGCTGCTCAACGCGGCCCTGGCGGAGGAGAGTGTAGTGGTGACCATTCCTGATCGGCTCAGTTTGCTCGTGCCGCTCGAAATCGTCCATCATGTCGACACGCCCGACCCCGCCGTCGTCCATCCCCGGGTGGTGGTGTTCATGGGCGACCGCTCCGAGGCGCAGCTCACCGAGATTTACAGCGGGGGGGCTGATTCGCATCATTTCACCAATCCTGTGGTGGATGTGGTGATCGGCGCAGAAAGCCGGCTCACCCATTACGTGGTGCAGCGCGAAAGCCCGGCAGCGCATCACATCAGCTATACCCGCGCCACGCTGGGGCGGGCCAGCCAGTACGGGCGCTTTGCATTCGATTTCGGCGGGCGATTGGTGCGGCACGATCTGACCGTCGAACTGGCCGGCCAGGAGGCGGAGGCGACGCTCCATGGTCTCTACATGCCTGAGGGCCGGCAGCATATCGACCATCATACAACGCTGCGCCATCTCCAGCCGCATACCTACAGCCGGCAGCTTTACAAGGGCATTCTGCAGGACAAGGCGCATGCGGTTTTCAATGGCCGGATATTTGTCGCGCGCGAGGCGCAGCGTACCGATGCGATTCAACATAACAAGAACCTGCTGCTTTCCGACGAAGCCTTGGCAGACAGTCAGCCGCAGCTGGAGATTTTCGCCGATGATGTCCGCTGCACGCACGGGGGGGCGATCGGCCAGATGGACCAGGAGGGGCTTTTTTATCTGCAATCGCGCGGCATCGGGGCGGCGCTGGCGCGGCAGATCATGGTGCATGCTTTTGCCGGGGAGATCAGCGCGGCGATCCGCTCCGAATTCCTGCGCACGCAGATCGAGCAGCTGGTGCATGAACGTCTTGGCAGCGAGGAGTAACTGATGGATGCCATCGTTGACCGCGAAGAATTGATGGACCAGGCGGTGCTGGTCTTGCGCGATCTCTATGATCCCGAAATTCCGGTGAATATCTACGACCTGGGACTGATTTATCGCCTCGATATTGATGATCGCGGCCGCGTCGAGGTGCTGATGACCCTGACCTCGCCGATGTGCCCGGTGGCGGAGAGTCTGCCGCCGGAGGTCGAGGCGCGGCTGGCGGCGATTCCGGGTGTGCGCGAAGTGCACGTCGAGATGACCTGGGATCCGCCCTGGGACTATTCGCAAATGAGTGAAGAAGCGCGGCTGGAACTGGGTCTTTTGTAGGGAGAGAGAGGATGGCGGAGTACATCACCCTGTTTGCAGCGGAGGCGCTGCCGGAGGGCGAGATGCGCCGGGTCATGGTCGGGGATGATGCGCTGGTCGTGGTACACCAGCAGAGCGGATGGTATGCCCTGGCGGATTGCTGCTCGCATGAAGCGACACGGCTCTCGGAGGGCTATCTTGAGCCCGGCCGGATCTGCTGTGCGCTGCACGGGGCGGCGTTCGATCTGCGCAGCGGGCAGGTCCTGGCGCCTCCGGCCTATGAGGCGGTGGCGACACGGCCGGTGCGCATTGAGGGGGGGATGGTCCAGGTGGAGGCCGAGGCGTAGTATGCTGGATACCCGACAAATTCGCTCCGATTTTCCCCTCTTTGCGCAGCCGGAGAACCGCGATCTGGTCTATCTGGACAGTGCCGCCACCGCGCAGCGGCCGCGCCAGGTATTGTCTGCGATGGAGCAGTTTTATGAGCGCGACAATGCCAATCCGCACCGGGGCGCCTACCGCCTGGCGGAACGGGCGACGGCGGCCTATGAGGCGGCGCGGAGCCGGGTGGCGGGATTTATCGGCGCCGGGCGCAGCGAGGAGATCATCTTTACGCGCAATGCCACCGAGGCGATCAATATTGTCGCCCGGGCCTGGGCCGACCGCCATGTCAACGCCGGAGATGAGATCATGGTCACCGAGCTGGAGCACCACAGCAATCTGGTGCCCTGGCAGATGGCGGCACAGCGGCGCGGCGCGCGCCTGCGCTTTCTTGAATTCGATGCCTCCGGGCGGCTCGATCCCGGCCGGATGGATACCTTGCTGAACGAGCGCACGCGGCTGCTGGCGATCACCCAGACCTCCAATGCGCTCGGGACCATTGTCCCTCTCAAGGACTTTATCGACAAAGCCCACGCGGCCGGCGCCCTGGTTCTGGTTGACGGGGCCCAGAGCGTGCCGCACATGACCGTCGATGTCCAGGCGCTGGATGCCGATTTCCTCGCTTTTTCCGGGCACAAGATGCTCGGGCCCCTCGGCATCGGCGTCCTCTATGGCAAAATGGCCCATTTGCAGGCGATGGACCCCTTCCTCTTCGGGGGGGATATGATCAGCAGTGTCGATTATCTGCACTCCGACTGGAATGAGGTGCCCTGGAAATTCGAGGCCGGCACCCAGAATGTGGCCGGGGCGGTCGGTCTCGCCGCAGCGATCGATTATCTCGAGAGGCTCGGTATGGCGGCGATCGCGGCGCATACGCACCACCTGACCCGGCTGGCGCTGGAGCGTCTGGGAGAGATAGCCGGGATCACCCTGTATGGACCCCGGACCGAGCGCGGTCCGGCCCTCTCCTTCAATCTGGCCTCCATTCATCCTCATGATCTGGCCACCTTTCTTGACCAGAAGCAGATTGCGATCCGCTCCGGCCATCACTGTGCCCAGGTGGTGATGCGCAAACTGCGCGTGCCCGCCACTGCGCGGGCCAGCTTTTATTTGTATAATGACGAACAGGATGTCGAACGGCTTGCGGGCGGGCTGTTACAGGCAAAGGATTATTTCAAAAAATGGCTCTAGATCAACTCTATCAGGAAGTGCTGCTCGACCATTACAAGCAGCCGCGCAACAAGGGCGAACTCGCGGATGCGGATGTCCGCCTTGAATTGAAGAATCCCTTCTGCGGGGACGAGATCCTGCTGACCCTGAAAATGGCAGAGGGCCGGATTGCGGCGGCCGCCTTTTCGGGTCATGGCTGCGTCATCAGCCAGGCCTCGGCTTCGGTGATGACCGAAAAGATCAAGGGGCTGCGGGTGGAGGAGGTCGAAGAGATCGCCGGCAAGTTCGCCCGCATGGTCAAGGAGGGGCGGTATGAGCCGCCCGAGGGCGAGGAGCTGGATGAGTTCGCGGCTTTTTCCGGGATCTGCGAATTTCCGACGCGGGTCAAATGCGCCATGCTCGCCTGGCGTACCCTGCTGCAGGGACTGCAGACGCACGCACACGATCATCCCGCAGATCACGACTAAAGCGCCAGGGTCTCCAGTTCCACCTTTTTCCCCGCTTCCGCCAGCAAGGTGAGCAGCATCAGCACGTAAATGGCGCTGCTCAGCCGGTTGGCCGCCGTGAGCAGATCGGGCCGGAGCATCCCGCCATCCGACCCGGTGAAGGCACGCACGACTTCCAGCTCCACCTCGCGACACAAGGCGCGCAGCACATTCAGCAGCGCCACATTCCTTCCCTGGGTTTCTTCCGGTACAATATGATCATGTCCGAGATAGCGCAGCGGATTTTGCGCGAGCGTATGGAGGCTTTCGAGATCGATCCCGCCCATGCCGGCTGCCGGCATTTCTTCTCCGGTCACCTCAGCCTTGAGCAGGTTGCCCATATGCGAGCGGAGATCCGCCAGATAGGGGTGGAGCCAGGGGAAGCGCTGCTCACGGTCGAAATCGCACTGGGCGAGGACGGTGAAGGCGATAAGTGTGTCCAGCTTGCCGCGCAGGGCGATGCGCGGATGGGTTTTGGGGACCAGGGAATCGCCATCGAGGTGGGTCAGCAGCTCCGTATCGGCCTTGCCCGGGGTGGGGGAGGCCGGTCGCTTGCGCCCGGGGGGTGTGCTCTGTCCGGTCAGGGGATGAATGCGCTCCAGGGGCTGCTGCGGCGGATTGCCGGTATAGACCCGGCCCAGGGCATCGATAAAGCGGACCGTGATGCCGCGTTCGGCAATCAGCTCGATGGCAGCGGGGGTCAATTGGCTGCCCAGGGGCAGATGAATCTCGCTGCCGCGCCCCAGGCCGAAGCTCTGCCGCAGCATCTCTGTATCGATCACCGAGTCGGTCATATCCATACCTTTCCGCGGGTGAATAAAAAAAGCCTTGTTTGTTCAACAAGGCTCCTGGTGGAGACGGTGGGAGTCGAACCCACGTCCGAAAAACCGGCCATAGCAGCCACTACATGCATAGTCTGCTGCTGAATCTCAACCGCATCTAGCGCAACAGACCAGGCCGATGCAGTCCAGCTCTGTAAGGGTTCGCCCCGGGGCCCAGAGCGTGCCCGGAGGCTATCCTGCAGTGATCGACGTTCATCTACAGCCCCTGCGGGCGCAAACCGTAGTGAACGAGGCCGCCTTTAATTAGGCAGCCAGAGCATACGAATAATCGTCTGCATTTACTTATTGTCCCGGATGATTAACGAGGCCAACCGGGGTCCTCGGCATGCGTCCACTATCACCATGATTCCCGTCGAAACCATATTCGTCCCCATGTACTGCTGAAACGAATCCACGCCGGGATTTGTTCCCCTTAATGTAGCAAATTTGCAGCTGCCGGGCAAGCTCTTTGTGCGTCCGCAGGCTATTCGTAACGCAAGGCTTCGACCGGGTCGATATGCGCCGCGCGGCGTGCCGGGAAGAATCCGGCCAGCAAACCGATCAATGCCAGCAAGGAGACGGCGATGATCATCACCGCGGTGGAAAGCAGGGGCCGGCCGAGAAATTGCATCGCCCCCTCCTGAGCGGGGATCAGCCAGATCGCTTTGATGATGCCTGTGGCCGCCAGGATGCCCACGCCGCCGCCGATGGTGGCCATCAGCAGGGATTCGAAAATGATCTGGAGCATGATGTGCCAGCGCTTGGCGCCGACGGCGCGCTTGATGCCGATCTCGCGGGTGCGTTCCTTGACCACCACATACATGATATTGGCCACGCCGACCCCGGCGATGATCAGGGTCATGGAACCGACCACCCCCATGAAAATATTCAGCCCGAGAAAGATCTTATCCTGCATCGCCACGGTCTCGGCGGAGTCCCAGACGAACAGGGCCTTGTCATCCTTGGGATCGAAACGGTGCTTGCGGCCGAGGACGCGGTAAATCTCATCCTTGATCAGCTTGCCCTCCTGGGGATTGGCGGGCTGGAGAATGATGCTGTTGAGATAGCGCCAGCCGTAAATGCTCTGAAAAGTGGAGTAAGGGATGACCGCGCGGCGGTCGTCCGGGCCGTTGTTCATCGAGGTTTGCATCTTTTTCGGCAGGACGCCGACGACGGTGAAGGGCAGGCCATCGAGTTCACAACGCTTGCCGATCGGGTCCTCCTCCCCAAAGACCTCCCGGGCAATATCGCTGCCGATGAACAGGACGCGCCGTTTCTCCTGCTGGTCCACAGCATCGAGAAAGCGTCCGCCCGCCGCCGGATACATCCGGCGCATGAGTTCGAAATTGGGGTAGACGGCCTCCATATAGGTCAGCGCGGTGCGGCTGCCGTTGCGCAGCCGGGTGCCATGCTTGCCCTGCTGGGCACAGACCTGGCTGACCATCGGCAGGCTCTGCTGCAGCAGCTCGACATCCTCCTCGGTGAGGCGGATAGGGCGGCCGATCGGCAGGCCCTGATATTTGACGGTGGTCTGGTTGGGCCAGATGGTGATGATCCGATCGGCGGCATTGAGCAATCCCTCGCGCATGCGGAAGGAGAGCCCGGCCCCAAAGGACATCAGCAGGATCACCACCAGTGTGCCCCAGGTGATGGCAAAGGTGGTGAGAAAAGCCCGCAGTTTCTGCTTTTTGATGTCCTCCAGAAATTCCTTGATCAGCATCAGGAGATGCATGCGGATTTCCTCCGAGAGTGCAGGTTAATGGCGCAGGCAGTCGATGACGTTGAGCCGGGAGGCCTTGCGTGCCGGAAACCATCCGGCGACCATGCCGACCAGGCCGAGGATGACCATGGTGATCAGCGCGACGCGGAGATTAAGCGCGGGGTCACCGACATACTCCTCGTAGGGCATGGCGGCGATCCCCTTGATGATCAACGCCGCCAGGAGAAAGCCGATGAGGGCCCCGGAGACGACGATGATAAAGGATTCGAGCAGGAACTGGGCCATGATATGGGAGCGCCGCGCGCCGATGGAACGCCGCACACCGATCTCCGCGGTGCGTTCCTGAACCACCACATACATGATATTGGCCAGGCCGATGCCTCCGACCGTCAGGGTCATGACGCCGATCACCCCCATAAAAATGTTGAATCCAAGGGAGAAATAGTAGGTGAATTTGTCCATCTCGGTCGTATCCCAGATGCCCAGGGCTTCCTTGTCCTTGGGATCGAAGCCCTTTTTTTTGCCCAGCACCTCATAAACGCGTTTTTGCACCTGCTCCGACATGAGGGGACCGCTGATCTGGTAGACCATATTGTTGATATGCCTGTAGCCGAACATCGATTGAAAGGTCGAGGCCGGGATGAAGGCGCGGTCCTGGTCGCGCGAGCTGTACGAGGAGTTCTGGGTCTTGTGGGCGAGCACGCCAATGACTAGAAAGGGCGAATCGGAAACAAAAAGGTACTTGCCGACAGGATTGCTGCCCTCGCCGAAGAGGAATTTGGCCAGTTCGTCGCCCAAAAAGACCACCCGTTTGCGCTCGCGGAGGTCGATCTCATCGAGCCAGCGCCCGCCGGGCTGGACCTGGATGTTGCGCATCTCGGCGTACTCGGGGATAACCCCCGAGATGTTCGGCTTGTTGATTTTTTCGCCGTAGCGCAGCGCAGCGTTCCAGGACGAGTATTCCGGACTGATGCGGCGGATATCGCGAATCTCGCGGCGCAGCAGCTCCGCGTCCTCCTCGATGAAGTTGATATAGCGGTCGCGTCCGAACCCCATATAGGGCAGGGCGGTACGGCCGGGCCAGAGGATGGCGATGCTCTCGCCCATGCCGTGCATGTTCTTGCTCATCGAGGTGTGCACGCCGACGCCGAAGGCCAGGAGCACAACGATGCTCACTGTGCCCCAGATGATACCGAAAAGGGTCATGAAGGTGCGGCCCTTGTACTGGCGCAGGTAGTGCAGGATTTCTTTGATGGTTTCCAGCAAATGGCTCATAATGGCTGCCCTCGATTGGCCTCTTCTGCCCCCGTGCTAGACGATGGGCTTGACCTTCTTCTCGAGTACCTCCTGCCCCTCCTCGAGACCGGACAGCACTTCGATATTGATGGCATCGCTTAACCCGGTTTTAATGCACTGCTCCTTGCTGCTTTCCGGGCCGGTGCTGATCTGCACGAACGCGGAGTCATTGCGGAAGGTGACCAGGCGCTCCGGGATGGCCAGGACTTTCTCCTTTTTATTGATGATGATGCTGGCGTTGGCGGAAAAACCGGCGCGCAGCACGGCCCCGGCCGCATCATCGATGGCGATCTCGACAGGGAAGAGGGTGGTATTCTCCTCCTTGCGCGCCTTGAGCGAAATCAGGGCGACATGGCCTTTGACGCTCTTGCCCGGCAGGGCACCGATCGCCAGCTCGCAGGGCATACTCTCGGAGATTTTGCCGACATCGATCTCATCCAGGGTGCCGCGGAAGAGCAGGTCTTTCATGTCCGCCATTTTCATCAGTTCGGTGCCGGCCTGATAGGAGGTCAGCGGGACGACCGGATCGCCAAGATTGACCGTTTTTTGCAGGATATAGCCGGTGATGGGCGCCCGCACGGTGGTTTCGATGGCGCTGCCGGCGATGTTGACGCGTCCCTTTTTGAGCAGTTCCAGCCGCTCCCGGGCGATCTGCGTGCGCACCGAGGCCTGGTCATGCTGCTGCGCCAGGGTCTCATATTCCTGCTGCGAGATGAGGCCCTTGGACTTGAGCTCCTTTTGCCGATCGAGTTCCTTGGTCAGCGTCGCGAATTCGATCTCGGCGATCTCCACACCGCGGGTGGCCTCGGCCAGCTCCAGGGGCGTCGGATCGGGGCGGACATCGAGCAGCGGAGCGCCGGCCTGGACCTGATCGCCGACCTCGACATAAAGTTTGCCGACTACACCGGAGGTCTTGGATTTGACCGCGATCTCGTTCCTGGGCTCGATCGCGCCCACCGCCAGGGCTTTATCGATGATATCCATGCGCCCGACCTTGACCTTGGCGGGTCCCTTGTCGTCCTTCTTTTTCGATTTGGCCATCAGCGAAGCGGAGAGCAGGGCCAGCACCAGCACGGCCGCGATGATCCAATACCATTTTTTTTTGCTGCGTTTCATCATGGCGGGCGACTCCATAAGTTTACACGATGGGTACGATGAGGGTGTTTTGCCTGAGTATACGGCACCAGGACCGCTTTGTTACAGCGCCGGCGCGGCCGGAGAGAGGCGGGCAAAAAAAAAGCCCCGCGCAAGGTACGCGGGGCTGTGAGGATGCCCATCAGGCAAGCGTTTCGAGAATACGGAGCAGATGCTTGTAAAATATGGCCACGCTCTTGACGTTCACCTTTTCTTCAGGAGAATGCGGATGCTTCAGATCCGGGCCAAAGGAGATCATGTCCATCCCGGGGAACTTTTCGCCGATGATGCCGCACTCGAGGCCGGCGTGGATCGCCGAATAGACCGCTTTCTTGCCGGTCACCTCCTTGTAGGCCTCCAGCGCCACCTTGAGCAGCGGCGAATCGACATTGGGCATCCAGCCCGGATAGCCTTCGGGCTGCTCCACTTTGGCGCCCGCCATGGCCGCAATGGCTGCCAACTTGTTGCGCGTCGCGCGCAAGGCCGCCATGTTGGAGCTGCGGCTGCTGCAGAGAATGACCGCCTTGGCGCCGCTGCTCTTGATGGCGGCGACGTTGTTGGAGGTCTCCACCAGTCCCTTCATCGAGCGGCTCATCGCCAAAGGACCATGGGGCAGGGCAAAAATCAGTCCGAGCAGCCTTTCCTTGGAGGCCTTGTCGAGGACCTTCGGGGTTTTGCCCTTGAGCACTTCGACGGTCAGGTCGATCTTGCCCTCCACCGGCTTGAACTCCTGCCGGATCTCCTCGAGGGCCTGGGCCAGCCAGCTCTTGGCCGCTTCCACCTGCTTTTTGGGAAGGACGATTTCGGCAAAGGCTTCGCGCGGGATCGCATTGTGCTTGTCGCCGCCATTGAGGCTGACCAGCTCCAGCTTCATCTCGCCGGAAAGCTGCCAGAGCAGGCGGTTGAGGATCTTGACGGCGTTGCCGCGGCCTTCATGGATATCAATCCCGGAGTGGCCGCCGCGCAGCCCGCTGAGATGGAGATAGAGCACCTGGGCGCCCGTGGCGTCCACGCGCTTGAGCGGAACCGTCAGACTGGTGTCGGCGCCGCCGGCACAACCGATGGAAAAATTGCCCAGCTCTTCGCTGTCCAGATTGAGGAGGATGCGCCCCTTGAGCAGATCGGGGGTAAGGGCACGGGCGCCGTTGAGGCCGCGTTCTTCGTCGACGGTGAAAACCGCTTCGAGAGCGCCATGTTTGATCGTATCATCGGCAAGTACCGCCAGGGCCGCCGCCAGGCCGATGCCGTTATCGGCGCCGAGAGTGGTGCCATCGGCCGACAGCCACTCGCCCTGGAGGATGAGTTGGATCGGATCTTTGGTGAAATCGTGACTCGAGGTGGAGTGCTTTTCATTGACCATATCGAGATGGCCCTGAAGCACAACCCCCGGCGCTTTTTCACAGCCGGGTGCGGCCTTTTTATACAGGATGACGTTGCCCTCTTTGTCACGGACGGCTTTGAGGCCCAGTTCCTTGCCCGCCTGCATCACATAGTCACCGATGGCCTTTTCGTTGCCGGAGCCGCGGGGAATTTTACGGATTTCATCGAAATATCTCCACAAGGATTTGGGTTCTAGATGCGCAATAGCTGACATGGAAACCTCCTGATTTGGGTTGGAAAGAGACAAGGACTAGGCATGTTCTCTTGTTTCAAAGGTGCCTTTTTCCCGGTTCTTGAAGACACCCGGGAGCGGGTGGATACGGCCGTGCATGCTGATATAAACCCCGGGTGCGGTCAGGGCACAGGCCAGCAGGGCTTCGGTAAAGTTTTGCAGGGCATCGGAATTTTCAAAGCCAAAGGGTTTCATCGCTCCGGTCAGAATGATGGGCACCTGCAGTCCGGCCAGGTTGTGGTAGAGATAGTCGGCCGTCTTTTCCATGGTATCGGTGCCGTGCAGAATGAGGATGGGAGCGGCGTGCTCGAGGAGATTTTCGACGGCGAGGAGGATCATTTGCCGGTCCTTGTCGGTCATCTCCAGCGAATCCTTGCAAAGCAGGTCATAGCTTTGGATGGTGAGATAGGGAAGACGCAGCCGGGCGAGCATCTGCTGGAGGAGCGAGCCGCGATTGGCCAGGGTTCCGCTCTCTTCATCGTAGATCTTTTCGATCGTGCCGCCGGTGGTGATGACGAAGATCTTGAATTTCTTTGCGGGCATGACAGCCTTCATTCGTGAGGAACGTGATGTAATTTAGCATACGCGGGCAAAAAAGCCAAGGATTTTGTTTGCCGCTGGCCTGCCCGGAGTGGAATTCTTTAAATTTTGCTTGACAAATTGCGTATTTATTATTAGTTTAACACCACGCAAACCGAATCGGTGTCCTGACGCCGGTTCGGTTTGCGTTTTTATTCCATTGGTATCCCCCCTGGAACAATACCCGTCGCAACTGAAAAGAGAGTGAAGAGGCCCGGTGATGAAACCCCTGTACCTGACCAAAGAACAGCTGGAAAAGCTGCAAACCGAACTGCATCATCTCAAGCGCAACGAGCGCACCAAGGTGATCAAGGAGATCGCCGAGGCGCGTGAGAAAGGCGATCTGAGCGAGAATGCAGAATATGATGCCGCCAAAGAGAAGCAGTTGCTGATCGAGCGCAAGATCGCCCGGCTCGAGGAGACCCTCTCCCGGGCGCGCATATTGAGTGCCGAGATGATGGGGACCGGTCAGGTCCATGTCGGGAGCCGGGTGGTGCTGGTCGACCTCCACACCGAGGAGGAGACCGTTTATGAGCTGGTGCCGACCGCCGAGTTCCATTCCTACGATCTCGATGCGATCTCCATCGATTCTCCGGTCGGCAAGGCTCTGGTGGGCAAGGCGGTGGACGATATCGTTTCGATCCGTGTGCCCGCCGGCGAGATCACCTATCGTGTGAAAAAGATTTCCTGACGGAGGCCCCGTCCCGGTGCAGCCCCGTCCCGGAACCGGCCGGGGCGGACCGGGTTTCAGGTTTACCTGTTCTTGAACGCGCATCTTTCGCCTGGCATCCCTGCGATTTCATACGTTTCCTGCTGCCCCTTTACACGTAGTGCCCGTGTTTCGTATGAGACCGGGCTTTTTTTATGCAAAAATTAGCGGCGGCCGGCCACGATACCGCAATTGTGGACTGGATTTTGCCAGCTTGGAGCGGGATCGCACCATGCGGATGCAAAAATCTTCTATATTCCATAAAATTAATTCCATACAGGATTCGCCCAATCCAGGGAGAATGTCATACGATGAAACAACTGCCAAACCCTGAAACAAAATGGCGCCTGTTTTTTGCACTGCTGGTGCTGCCTTTGGCCGCCCGCGCCCAGGTATTCGACACCACGCCACCCAAGATCGCCCATCAGCCGGTGCGGTTGGGGCGCGTGGGCAAGCCCCTGCCCATCACCGCCAATGTCAGTGACAACGCGGGGGTTAAAAGTGTGCGCATCACCATTCAGCATGACGGGCAGCAGATCGAACATGAGATGAATGCTGTCGCCAGCGCTGCGAGCGTGCCCGTGGTGGTGCAAACCGGGACCGAAGCAGTGGCCGTCTATTCCACCCCTGGCAACACCGGCAAGCAGCTTGGACAGCTCACCCCCGGGGAACTGCTCGAGGTCACCCTGGTACGCGCACCCTACTATCGCATTCGCAGTGCAACCGGCTTGACCGGCTATATCCCGGCCGATGCCGTGCAGACGGTCGAGTCCGGCGCCGCCTACCGCATCACCCTGCCCGCTGCATTGACGGCCGGAGGCCGACTGGCCTACCAGATCGCAGCCACCGATGACTTTGGCAACGAGAGCAAAACCGAGCTGATTCCGATCCGGCTGCTCACCGATGCGGAGATCGCCCGACTGCAGGGGCAGCGGGGCGGGCAAACCCCGCCGGCCCGGAGCGAGGAGCAGGCGGCCGCCCGTCCGGCAGCCAAGGGATCCGCTGCGAAATCCCTCTATTCGAAGCCGGCATTCTGGATAACCACGGCCGCCATCGGCGGCGGGATCATCTATATGCTCGCCAGCGGAGACGACGGATCGGCGCCCAAAAAGGCGGCGGTCGGCGTGACCATCGGCTGGTGAGCGGCCTCCGCCCGGCAAATTCTGCTGCACTATTGAAAGTCTTTCATCCATAGGAGTTGCCGCATGTTTGCAGCCCAAAGAATCCTCTCCCTCTCCGCCACCGCTCTCCTGGCGCTGCTGGCCGCCTGCGCCCAGCCCTTGTCCCCGGAGCCGGAGCCTGCTGCCGAGGCCCGCGTCACGGCCGCTTTTTCTCTCTCCAAAGCCGCGCTGCTTGAGACCGGCATCAGCCGCCTGGTCCTCTCGGTATCGGGAAGCGGGATGAAAACGATGTCCATCGATACCGCCATCACCGCCGAAGGGCGGTTCAAGACCACCCTCAAGGTGGCGCCCGGCAAGAACCGGGTGTTCCGGGTATCCGCGTACCAGGACACCGCTCTGGTGCTAGCCGGCAGCGACAGCCTCGACCTCAAGGCCGGGCAAAAGACCACGCTCAACCTCACCCTGAAGTTCCAGGTGCCCGCCCTCTCCCTGACGCCCATCGATACCACCCTGGCAGCCAACAGCACCTTTACTGTTTACGTCAAGGCCCATCATGTGGACAGCCTGTGCACCATCGGCACCCGGCTCAAGTTCGATCCCGCCCAATTGCAGGTTGTGGAACTCGGCCGCGAAGATGATTTTCTCAAAAAGAACGGCGGCGCCGTCACCCAGCTGCAATTCAGCAGGGACAATAGCGCCGGCGAGGTCAACCTGCAACTGGGCATTTTCCCGGCCGGCAAATCGGTCAGCGGTGAGGGCCGGATCGCCCGTGTTGTCTTCAAGGCGATGACCGCCTCGACCGCGGAGATCGATCTGCTCCTCCACGGCACGGATCTGGGGCTATATGACAAGAATGCCCAATCCCTTGAGGCGGTCGCGCTCGGCAGCCGTATCGTGATTCAGTAGCTTGGCAGCATCCTTGAGATCTGTATCAGGGCCGGGGTGGATGGGTTGTTCTCCGGCGATATCCACGACAGAGGTTCTAAACTGAAGAGTCGCGTATGAAGAACAAGTGTTTTCGCCCGGTCATGACTTTGATCCTGTTGCTGCTGATGATCGCCGCCGGCGTGCCGCTGCACGCCCAGCCCAGCCGCATCGCTGCGGCAGCGGCGGTGATGCAGGCGCCCTTTGGTCCGCCGCTGGACAGCGAATGGCAGTCCTTCTCCATTCCGCTCACCCCCGCCAGTTTTAAGGTGTCCGACAGCCTCTTCGATGCCATATTGGCCAATGTTCAGAGTTTTCGCATCCGCACAGAAATGAGTGATGTCAAGGATGTCGCCGGTCTCGACAGCATCCGCGTCGGCGCGCGCTATTCAGCGCGGTTTGACGCAGGGACGGAGGAGTGGAGCGCCTCGGGAGATGGCACCCTGGAATGGAAATCCGCCGGGGGTTCCCCCGGCGGCTATTTACAGATCAGTGACTGGGCCACGGGCGACTGGCATTGGGCGGTGGCTCCTCCTTCCTGGGCAGGGGACTGGTCCGACCTCAAGGGCAGCGTCCTCTCGTTTTATTTTCGCAGCGACCATCCTGATTATCAGGGACTGATCGAAATCGGCTCGGGCGAGAACACCCAGCTCATCCTCAGCGGCAGCACCCTCACCGTCCCCCAGGGCGGCTATATCCTCGCCAAAATCGCGCTGCCAACCCTTGCGCCCACCGATGTCAAGGTCATGCTGAACTCCTCGGATAACGGCTGCCTGCATGTGCCCGAGGTGGTGACGATCAGCCGCGGCAGCAGTGAGCAGGAGTTCAAGGTTTCGGCCGCGGCGAGCGAACCGGGATGTGCGGCGGTCATTACGGCGACAGCGACCGGCTATCAAACCGGCCGCCTCACCCTGACCGTCGGCAAATCCTCCGACGCCAGCAAGTACGCCACCCTCCGGGGGCGGGTGACCGATGCGATCACCAAGGAGGGCATCCCCGGCGCCGTCGTCTGGCTGGCAGGACGGAGCACCATCAGCGACTCGCTCGGCAGCTATACGATCACCGATATCCCCACCAGCATCATCGCCGCCAATTTTAGCGCCGAGCCTCTCGCCGGCAAGGCGCCGCTCCTCGTCCACTTTACCGATCTCTCCAGCGTCGGCAGCTACACCCTTACGGTCTCCGCCAGCGATTATATGGGCACCGAGTCGATCCTCACCTTCAGTGAGAGCGAGGACAAATATCTCGAGATCTCGCTTTCGCCGGTCATCAAGCCGGGCGAGATGCGGCTGATCCTCAATTGGGGCAATCAGCCCAAGGACCTCGATTTACACCTGCGCACGCCGGTCATCGGCGGCACCAGCCATGAGATCTATTGGGATAATAAAGGCGATCTGGAGAGCGCGCCTTTCGTCTACCTCGATGTCGACCACCAGGAGGGCTATGGTCCGGAGACGATCACCATCGGCGCCCTCCAGCCCGGCACCTACCGTTGCTATGTCGAGAATTTTTCCGAGGTGCCGACGATCAGCAATGCCAGGGCCCGGGTGCAGATTTACACCTCGTCGGGGTTGCTGCAAACCATCGCCATCCCCACCTCCGGCAGCGGCAATTTCTGGTACGTTTGCGATATCGAAGGCGCCACCGGCGCGGTCACCGTGCACAATTCCATCCAGCCTGCTGCGCCCGCGACCGCTCTGGCCTCCCGCCGCGCCAAGCTGCCGATGGCGCACGCCACCCTCGGCAGCGGCGGGGTGATCTCCTGGAGCTGGGATTTTGAAAACGATCTGTTCATCGACTCCTATGCCCAGAATCCGGACCACACCTACGCCAGGCCGGGCCTCTATTCGGTCACCCTGCGCGTCAGCGACGGCAGCCGGGAATATTCGGTGCGCAAGGATAATTACATCACGGTGCTGCCCGGCGTGACCACCGATGTCTCCTGGAGCCGGCAGTATGCCCCGCTGGCCCAGGATTTATATACCGTCTACGCCCTTGACTCCCTCACGGCTTGGGCCGGCGGCACGGGAGGCGCGCTGCTTTTCACCGCCAACGGCGGGGCGAGCTGGAGCCCCCGCAGCGTCGATGCCAAGTATACCCTGCGCGACCTCTTTTTCGCCGATGCCGCGCACGGCTGGGCCGTCGGCTATGACAGCAAGCAGAATGCGGCCATCCTCCGCAGCGGCGATGGCGGCCTTTCCTGGAGCCGGGTTCTGAGCAGCACCACCGCCCGCCTCTACAGCCTCCATATGATCAGCGCCAGCCTCGGCTGGGTGAGCGGCCATGAGGGCAAGATCGAAGTCACCACCGACGGCGGCGCAACCTGGTCGCAGCAGTTCACCGGCCTTGCGGCCGGACTCTATGCTATCTATTTTCTCGATGCCGAAAAAGGCGTCGTCGCCGGCGACAATGGCGTGATCCTCCGCACCGGTGATGGCGGCGCCAACTGGCAGCTGATGACCAGCGGCGTCAATACCCGGATCAACGACATCTGGTTCGCCGATGAAAATCTCGGCTGGGCGGTCTGCGAAAACGGCAAGATCCTGCGCAGCAGCAACGGCGGCTCAACCTGGAGCGCCCTCCAGGTGAGCAGTGGCGCCCTGCGCGCCCTCCATTTCACCTCCACGTGGCATGGCTATGCCGCCGGCGAAAACGGCCGGCTCTACAAGACCTACGATGGCGGGGAGAGCTGGAGCGAGGAAAGCAGCACCACCGCAGCCAGCCTGAATGACCTCTTCCTCGTCGATCCCACCTGCGGCTGGGCTGTCGGCGCCGGCGGCGTCATTCTCCGGCTGCACCCGGGCGGCGCCATCCCCGCCACCATCACCGGCCTGAGCGCCAAGGCGACAGGCCCCACCACCGTCGGGCTGTCGTGGACCAATCCCGCCGACGACTATGCGGGTACGGTGATCGTACGCAGCACCAGCGGCTATCCGGCGAGCGTCAGCGATGGCATCACCATCTACAATGGCACCCGAACCTTCTGCCAGGATTCCCTGCTCGCGGCCAATACCACCTACTATTATGCCGCCTTCGCCTTTAACAGCGCCGGACGCTACTCCATCCTCGGCGAGACCGCCAGGGCCATGGCCCGGACGGAGGAGGGCTTTGCGCTCTATGGCTTCAAGGTGACGGTCAGCAGCGTCGATGCCGGGGCCTTCCCTCTGGTCAAATCCTTCGTCTCGGTGGTCGATTCAGTGACCATGGAGCCGATCACCGGACTCACCTCCGCCCATTTTGGCGTGCGGGAGGACGGCACCAAAGAAGCCCCGATCACCGTCGAGTCGGTCAGCGTTTCCTCCGGCGCCAAGGCGGACATCGTCTTTGTCTTCGACACCACCGGAAGCATGGGGGAGGAGATCAGCGGCCTCAAGGAGCGGGCCTCGGCCTTTGCCGATGCCCTGGCCGCCAAAGGCATCGATTACCGCCTGGCGCTGATCACCTATGGGGACAGCGTCGACAAGATCAATGATTTCACCGCCGACATTTCGACCTTCAAGGGCTGGATCAGCAGCCTCTATGCCTCGGGCGGGGGGGATACCAAGGAAAACTCGCTCGAAGGACTGGCCAGCGCCACCACCCTCAGCTTCCGCCCTGTCAGTCAGCGCATTTTCATCCTGATCACCGATGCCGACTATCACCAGGCCGGAGAGACCGGCGGCGGCGGCACTACCACCTATACCACCGCGAGCATGATCGCCCTGCTGCAATCCCAGCGCATCATGTGCAATGTCGTCGGCCCCGATTACCCGCAGTTCCGTCAGATGGCTTCCGAGACCGGCGGACTCTATTTTGATATCAGCGGTGATTTTCAGGCGATCATCGACAAGCTGAGCGTCGCCCTCTCTTCGCAATACGTGGTGAGCTATACCACCCATCATCCGGTGCGCGACAACACCTGGCGGACGGTCGTCGTCACCGCGGCGCGTGGCACCCAGGGCGGTTGGGACAGCGGCCGTTACTATATCGCCGGCGAATTGCCCAACGTTTACGGCTTTGCCGCCGCGGCCGTGGCCTATAACAAGATCTACTGCCGCTGGACCTTTCCGCCGGGCAAGGCCTGGGACGGAGTGCGGGTGGTGCGCCGGATGGGCGGATACCCGGGCGGGCCTGAGGAGGGCGAGCTGGTTTACTCCGGCAAGGACAGCGTTTTCGTCGACAGCGGGCTGACTCCCGAGACCACCTATTATTACAGTGCGTTCACCTGGAACAGCAGCGGTCAAGTGGCCGGGTTCACGGCCGCCGCCTGCGGCTCTGCGCATACCTGGCCCTACTCGACCAGCAGCGGCGGCTGGGAGACGGCGACCTCCGGCACGACCAGCAATCTCTACACGATCGTCGCCGATTCGCTGCAGGCCATGGCGGCCGGCGACAACGGCACCATGGTGCGCACCCTGAATGGCGGCGCGACCTGGAGCAGCACCGCCATCACCGCCAAGAGTGTGGTGCGCGATCTGGCCTTCACCGACCATACGACCGGCTGGCTGGTGGGCCAGAACACCGCCGGAGCCGGACTCTGCATGAAGAGCGTTAACAGCGGCGACAGCTGGGCAGCGCTGTCGAGCAGCGCCGGCGGCATTCTCTATGCCAACGCCATGGCCAGTGCGGCGATCGGCTGGAATGTCGGCAGCCTCGGCGTCATCGAAAAGACGGTCAATGGCGGCGGCAGCTGGACGGCCCAATACAGTGCCGCGGGTCAGACCTTCCGTGATGTCGTTTTTGTCAATCCCGACACTGGCTGGGTCGTCGGGGAGACAGGAGTCATCCTCAAGACCGTCAATGGCGGGGGCCTCTGGAGCAGCCAGATCAGCGGCGTGACCAGCATCATCCATGGCGTCGATTTCATCGACGGCAGCCAGGGATGGGCGGTGACCGGTGATGGCAAGGTGCTGCACACCCGCAACGGTGGTGCCCTCTGGAGCAGCGCCCCGGTCAGCCCACAAGCCCTCCATGCCATCGATTTTGCCGATGCCGGCAACGGCGTAGCCGTCGGCCAGGGCGGCCGGATCTACCGCACCCGCGATGGCGGTGCCACCTGGACCCTCGAGGCCAGCGGCGTGACCGTGGGGCTTAATGCCGTCTGCATGATCAACGCCTATGCCGGCTGGATCGCCGGCGATGGCGGCACGATCCTCGGTTTCGGCCGTGGCAGCGCGGCGGCTTACTCCGGGTTCGACGTGACCGTCAGCAGCGTCGACGCCGACGCCTTCCCCGTGATCAAGAGCTTTGTCTCGGTCGTGGATTCGGCCACCCACCGGGCCGTGACCGATCTCACCGCCAGCCATTTCAAGGTGCGCGAGGAGGGCGTGCTGCAGACTCCGATCACGGTCGAGATGGTCAGCAGCGGCTCGGGGGCGCGGGCGGACCTTGCCTTTGTCTTTGACGTCACTGGCAGTATGGGCGACGAGATCGCCGGCCTCAAGGCGCGCGCCCTCGGTTTTGCCGATGCCCTGGCTGCCAAGGGCATCGATTTTCGCCTTGGCCTGGTCACCTTCAGCGACAGCACCGAGGAGGTGCATGATTTTACCGCCGATGCGGCTGAGTTCAAGACCTGGATCGATGGCTTGCGCGCCTCCGGAGGCGGCGATACCAAAGAAAACGCCCTCGAAGCTCTCAGCCGCGCCAGCAAGCTCTCCTGGCGCGAAACCAGTCAAAAGATGGCGGTCCTGATCACCGATGCCGACTATCATCAGGCCGGCGAAACCGGCGGCGGCACCACCACCTTCACGACCGAGACCATGATCTCGCTGCTGCAAAGCCGGCGCATCGTCACCCATATCGTCGGACCGGACGGCGCGCAGTTCCATAGCCTTGCGGAGCGGACCAGCGGCCTCTGGTACAACATCAGCGCCGATTTCGCCGGCATCATCGACGCCATCGGCGAGGTCCTGACCTCGCAGTACGTCATCACCTATACCACCAGCAATCCGGTGCCCGACAACGCCTGGCGTCAGGTCGCGGTGGTGGCCGAACGCAGCGGCAAGGGCGGCTATGACATCGGCCGCTACTATGTGGGCGCCAGCCGCATCGCCCTCTCCCCGGCCGCCATCATCGGCATCAAGGAGACGGCCTTCGATGTCAGCGTGGAGGTCGACGGCCTGGTCAACCTCGGACTGGTCCACTTCGTCCTCGCCTATAACGCGGCCAAGGTCGATGCGGTCAGCTGGACGGCGGGTGACTTTTTAAAGCAAGGCGGGGCTGCGGATCCCACCCTCATCGCCCTCGATGACGGGGTGGGGCTCCTTGACGTCTCGATGACCCGTGTCGGTGCGACCAGCGGCGCCAGCGGCAGCGGCACCCTGCTCACCGTGCGGTTCAAGGTCCTCAGCGCCGACTGCGCCAGCGATCTCAACCTGAACTCGGTACAGCTGCGTCAGCCGGATAACACCGACCTGCCCGCCGTCAGCAGCGGCGCACACATCCAGTCCGCCACCGCGGTCGGCCTGATCGGCGATTTCGACAGCGACCTGGATATCGATCTGCGCGATTTCACCCTGCTCGCCAGCTACTGGCAGCCGGCCAACGGCACCGCCGGCGATATCGGCCCCGCCATTGGCAGTGTGCCGGCGCTGACGGTGGCGCGTGACGGCGTGGTTAATTTTGAGGACCTGTTCGTCTTCACGCGCATGTGGAACTGGTATCAGTCCCGGCCGGCGGCCGCGGCCTCCCTGGCCAAAAGCACGGCCGCACCCCTCTCCTGGAAGATTTCACCGCTCCCCGACGCCGCGGGCCGTCTCCTCTGCGAGCTGATCGCGCCGGACCTCTCCGGTCTGGCGATGGCCCATTTGCGGCTGCGCTATAATCCCGAGCAGCTCGAGGTCAGCGCTATTTCCGCCGGAGCCCTCTGGGAGGAAGGCGGCGCAACGGCCGCACTGGTGGTCGACCACCAGGCCCGGAGCGGGGTCATCGATCTCGCCCTGGCCCGGCTGGCGGATAAAACCAGCGCCGCCGAGGCGAGCGGCTCCGGTGCGTTGCTGCGGCTGGTGGTTGCCGAGCGCGGCGCCGCAGGAACTCTCTGCGACTGGAAGCTGGAGGGCCTCGACCTGCGCAGCACCCGGAGCCGGCTCCAGGTGCTGGCCCCCGAAGCGGAGGTGCTCCGCTTCAGCGAACTGCCGACACACTTTGAGCTTGCACAGAATTATCCCAATCCCTTCAACGGTCGCACCGAGGTGCGCTTTGCCCTGCCGCAGGGCGGGATGGTGCGCGTCGTCGTCCTCAACATCCTGGGCCAGCCCGTGCGCACGCTGGTCGACGGACGCCTCGAAGCGGGGAGTTACCGGCGGATCTGGGACGGCCGTAACGACTCAGGTCAAGAGGTGGTGAGTGGGGTCTATCTGGTGCGAATGGAGGCGATGGGCTTCAGGGGGTTGCGGCGCATGGCTTTCGTCAAGTGATCATCGGCGCAGCGGCATGACTGAAAAGGCCTCCAGGAGTATCCCTCCTGGAGGCCTTTTGCGTAGTGTGCGCCCGTGTTACTGCAATTTTTTAATCACCTTCTCCAGGCGTTCCCTGGCCTCTTTCTTGTGGACATCATCATTGAAGACCTGATTGGGGCAGGCCAGTGCTTTTTCAAAGGCGGTTTTGGCCGGTTCGTACTGGTCCATCTCCTGGTAGGTGATGCCGAGCTCAAGATAATGGTTGCTGTAATCCGGCTTCAGGGTGATGGCTTTCTGGAAGAGCTCGACCGCTTTGGCGTTGCTGGCCGGCGGCAGTCCGCCGTAGAGAATCTTGGCAAAGGCCTTGAGGAGTCCGCTGAGATTAGCGACTTCGCGGTTCCAGCGGGCGAGGACGTGGCAAGCGATGTCGTTATTGGGATTGAGCTGGAGGGTTTTTTCCGCCTCGCTCTTGACCTCCTTGGAGAGTTCGACCTTTTTCTTGCCGCCTTCCATCAGGGCGACGCGGCCGACGACGATGGCCAGGGTGAGGTGGGCCATATCGTCGTTGGGGCAGAGGGCCACCGCCTTGCGGGCGTATCTTTCGCCGGCGTAGTAGTTGCTGCGCTGGATTTCTTTGGAGGCCATTTCGCCGATGTCCACATGGGCGCGGGAGATCTTCCAGGCGGTAGTGCAGTTGGAGGAGTCGGCTTGCCAGGCCAGCTGGTAAAATTTCAGGGCTGTCGGATTGTCAAATTTGGCATAGGCGGCATCACCCTGAGCGAGAAACTCCTGGGCCGAAGGTGCGGCGGCCAGGGGGAGGGTCACAAGCAGAAGGCAGAAGATCAGGCAAAGGGCTCTCATTTTTGCTCTCCGGAGTTCGGTGACCACAGCACAATGAATTACATTCATAATTCTACACTTTTTTTCCCACAATGTCAATATTTTTCTGACTCTGCGGTGCTCTTCCCATAAATTGCTTTAATTTGGCCCGCCGCTTTTGTAAATTAGATGTTGATTAACCTTGCGAGAACTCTAACGGTATGGAAAAAGAATACATCATCATTCGCGGCGCCCGCGAGCACAATCTCAAGAATCTCAACCTCGAAATCCCCCGCAACCAGCTGGTGGTCATCACCGGCCTCTCCGGCAGCGGCAAATCCTCCCTCGCCTTCGATACCCTCTATGCCGAAGGCCAGCGCCGTTATGTCGAATCACTTTCGGCCTACGCCCGCCAGTTCCTCGGCCTGATGGAAAAGCCGGATGTCGACTATATCGAAGGTCTCTCCCCGGCCATTTCCATCGAACAGCGCACGACCGGCCGCAATCCCCGCTCCACGGTCGGCACTGTGACCGAAATCTACGACTATCTGCGCCTGCTCTTCGCGCGCATCGGTGTGCCCTACTGCTACAACTGCGGCAAAAAAATCGAGCGCCAGACCATCCAGCAGATCGTCGATCAGGTGCTGGGACTGCCGGAGGAGACCAGAATTCAGGTGCTGGCCCCGGTGGTGCGCGGCCGCAAGGGCGAATATCGTGAGATCTTTGAGGAGGCGCGCCGTGACGGCTATGTGCGCGTCCGCCTCGACGGCGAGGTCCTCGAGCTGGAGCAGGAGATCAAACCGGACAAAAATAAAAAGCACAACATCGAGGTGGTGGTCGACCGCCTTATTGTCGGACCGCGCATCCAGTCGCGCCTCACCGACTCGGTCGAGACCGCCCTCAGCCTCGCCTCGGGCATCGTCCTCATCGACGTCGTCGGCGGCGAGGAACTGCTCTTCAGCGAACACTATGCCTGTATCGACTGCGGCATCTCTTACGAGGAACTGGCGCCGCGGATGTTCTCGTTCAATACCCCCTATGGGGCCTGCCCGACCTGTAACGGCCTCGGCACACGAATGGAGATCAATCCCGACCTGATCGTCCCGGACAAAAGCAAACGCCTCAACCAGGGGGCCATCGCCCCGTGGGGCAAGCTCCAGGACGGCTGGTATCTCAGCCTCACCGCCGGGGTGGTGGAAAAATACGGCTTCACCATGGAGACGCCCTTCACACAGCTCTCGCCGGAATGCCAGAACGTGCTGCTCTATGGCTCCGACGAGGAAATGGAGTTCAATTACCGTTCCACTACCGGACGTATGGAGGGGACCTACCGCAACAAGTTCGAGGGGATCATCCGCAACATGGAGCGACGCTATCAGCAGACCGATTCGAGCGGGATCCGCGAGTGGATCGAAGGGTTCATGGATATCATTCCCTGTCCGGACTGCCAGGGCTCGCGGCTGCGCAGGGAGGCGCGGGCGGTCAGGATCGGCGACCATACCATCCAGGATGTGGTGGGATTTTCCGTGGATCAGGCGCAGGAGTTTTTCAGCCGGATGGAGCTCTCCGCCCGCGATCAACTGATCGCCCAACAAGTCCTCAAGGAGATCCGCGAGCGCCTCTCCTTTCTCGACCATGTCGGGCTGGACTATCTCACGCTCGACCGTGCGGCCGCGACGCTTTCAGGCGGCGAGGCGCAGCGTATCCGCCTCGCCACGCAGATCGGCTCGCAGCTGGTGGGGGTGCTCTATATTCTCGATGAGCCCTCGATCGGCCTGCATCAGCGCGACAACCAGCGTCTCATCGACACCCTGATGAAGCTGCGCGATCTCGGCAACTCGGTCATCGTGGTCGAGCATGACAAGGAGACCATCGAGAAAGCCGACTTTGTGGTCGATCTCGGGCCCGGCGCCGGCGAACACGGCGGCGAGCTGGTGGCCCTCGGCACGCCGCAAGAGATCGCCGCCCAGCCGGCATCGATCACCGGAGATTATCTCGCCGGCCGGCGCGCCATCCCCCTGCCGAAGAAGCGCCGCAAAGGCAACGGGCGCCTGCTCACAATCCGCGGCGCCACAGGGAACAATTTAAAGTCCGTCGATGTCGACATCCCGCTCGGCACCCTCGTCTGCGTCACCGGGGTTTCCGGCAGCGGCAAGAGCAGCCTGATCAACGAAACCCTCTATCACATCCTCAATAAGCACTTTTACCGCGCCAAGGAGACGCCGCTCCCCTTTGCGCGTATCGAAGGACTGGAGCACCTCGACAAGGTCATCGCCATCGACCAGTCCCCGATCGGACGCACCCCGCGCTCGAATCCGGCGACCTATTCCGGCCTCTTCACCCCCATCCGCGACCTCTTCACCCAGCTGCCGGAGTCCAAGATTCGCGGCTATCAGCCCGGCCGCTTCAGCTTTAACGTCAAGGGCGGGCGCTGCGAGGCTTGCCAGGGCGACGGGATTATCAAGATCGAAATGCATTTTCTCCCCGATGTCTATGTCACTTGCGAGGTGTGCAAGGGCAAGCGCTACAACCGCGAAACCCTGGAGATCAAGTACAAGGGCGAATCGATCGCCGGCATTCTCGATATGACCGTGGCTCATGCCCTGGAATTCTTTGACAAGATCCCGGTGATCAAGCGCAAACTCAAGACCCTGGCGGATGTCGGCCTGGGCTATATCCGACTCGGCCAGCAGGGGACCACCCTCTCCGGCGGCGAGGCGCAGCGGGTCAAGCTCGCCACCGAACTGAGCAAGATCGGCACCGGCCGCACCATCTACATCCTCGACGAGCCGACCACAGGGCTCCATTTCGAGGACTGCAACATCCTCCTCAGCGTCCTTAATCGCCTTGTGGACAAGGGCAACACCGTGGTGGTCATCGAGCATCAACTCGACGTCATCAAGACCGCCGATTATATGATCGATCTGGGTCCCGACGGCGGCGACAAGGGCGGTTACATTGTCGCCACCGGCACGCCGGAGGAGGTCGCGCAGGTTGCGGGCTCGTACACGGGACAATTTCTCAAAAAGGAGCTGCATTTGTAAAGGGGCGACCCCTCGTCCTCCTCCGTCCCGGCCGTCTCAGTCTCGTTCCCATCCGGGCTCTCCGGCCCGGCCCCCTCAGTCTCGTTCCCATCCGGGCTCTCCGGCCCGGCCGCCTCAATCTCGTTCCCATCCGGGCTCTCCCGCCCGGCCGCCTCAGTCTCGTTCACCCTCGTTCCCATCCGAGCTCTCCCGCCCGGCCGCCTCAGTCTCGTTCCCATCCGGACTCTCCGTCCCGGCCCCCTCAGTCTCGTTCCCATCCGGGCTCTCCAGCCCGGCCGCCTCAGTCTCGTTCACCCTCGTTCCCATCCGAGCTCTCCCGCCCGGCCGCCTCAGTCTCGTTCCCATCCGGGCTCCCCGTCCCGGCCCCCTCAGTCTCGTTCCCATCCGGGCTCTCCAGCCCGGCCGC
>DAOQAG010000003.1:46846-67446 GCA_035353815.1 bacterium | reverse complement strand
GATGGGCTTTTCTTTTGCTACCTGGCGAAAAAGTAAATTCGGGTCAGCACCTTGGCGGGATCGGGCGCCGTGCCGGGATCGGTGACATATTCCTCGAGGATCGGCATGCTCTGTCTCAGATTGTTCCGGGCGAAGTAGCGGTCCATGGCCTGGTAGGCCAGCATCGACCGATCGTATGGTCCGTAATAATCAATGACGAAGGCCCGGGCCTTGGGCAGTGTGACGAGTTCGATACCCTCCCCGATAGCCTTCGGGCCGGAGATGGGCAGGGCAGCGGCGATCTCGGTGGTTTGCGTCTTCTCATCCCAGGTATAATAGAGGCCGCAGGGGGGACCGGCCATCGTCAGGCCTTTGCTGGCGGTTGCCGCCATGAGGCGGCCGAAGGAGGCCGTGAAAAAGTCGGGGATCCCGGCTATCGCCACGGTTTGGCGGAGGGCGGCAAAAGTGCGGCCGGGGAAATCGACCGGCGTGACGATATAGGCGGCGATCTGGGCCTCATCCTTTTCGCTGATTTCCTTGAGGGAGGTCAGGCCGCGCTCGAAATCCTTGCCAATCATCTTGTCCATGCTCATGAAGAGCATCAGGATATTCCAGGGAAAGGGATCGCGTCCGAACATGGCCCAGGTCACCTTGCTGCCGCCCGGGGCCGGTGCGACGCGGACAAAACCGTCCGCCTCACTCGCCATCGGGGTGATAAATTTCAGGTGGTAGGCGAGTTCTTCGGCCGGTTTGATGGTGCTGGCCGACATCTCGCCCGAGCCCGATTTCGTGCCGATCCAGCTGTAACTTGATCCGGCTGTGCCATCCACCCCTTTATAGGTGATCTTGAGATCCACATCGTCCTTGCCCCACGGCAGCCACGCCTGCCATTTCGTCCAGTACTGGACATGGAAAAAGACGACTTGCGGGGGAGCGGTCATTTCCATGCTGCGCTCGACCCGATAGGACTTGGGGGCGATGAGCCCGAGGATGACAAGGAGGGCCGCGAGGCCGACGATAATGTAGAGCAAGAATCGTAGAGCTTTCATAAAGACCTCCTGTTTGGATTCAGATTCGGCTGGTAATGTAACACGGCCGGAGAAAGGATTCATCCGTCCGGCCGCCGCACGATGGTCAAGGTGGGCCGACCGCCGTATTATTCGGCATCAGGCACCTGCCAGGGTTCTGCACCTCACCAACCGGTATAAAATTGGTATTGACAATGATCCGACAAAATCGTATACTAATAGTATGAAGGAGGTATAACTATGGCCACAGCAAAAACAGCAATCTCCATCCAGAAGCCGCTTCTGGACAAGGTCGACACCCTGGCCAGGGATCTCTCCCTCTCGCGCAGCAAGATATTTGCTCTTGCGGTCGAGGCCTATTTCGAGCAGCTGCAGAACCGTATCCTGCTGGAACAGATCGATGCCGCTTTTTCCGATCCTGATCCGGGGGAGCAGGGCTATTTGGCGCACATGCGGCGCCGGCAACGCCACCTCCTGGAGGATAATTGGTGATCAAGCAGGGTGAGGTGTACTGGATCGCTATGGAGCCGCCAACCGGATCAGGGCCAGGGTATCGCCATCCGCACGTTGTCATCCAGAACAACCTCTTCAATGCCAGCAAGCTCCGCACCGTGGTGGTCTGTGCGCTGACCTCCAATTTGCAGCGCGGTCGCTCCCCGGGCAATGTGGTCCTGAAACGGGGTGAGGCTGGCCTGCCCCGCGCCTGCGTTGTCAATGTAACGCGGGTTTTTGCGGTGGACAAGGCTGAGCTCAGTGAAAAAATCGGCACCCTTTCCGATGAAAGGGTCCTGCAGGTTCTTGAGGGCATCGATCTGGTGATGCGGCCCAGAACCCCCTAAAACGAAAGCGGATCGACGAATGAATCTCTATGCGCTGATCATCCTGGCCGCCTTGCTGGCCCAATTCATCCTGAACGGCGTGGCGCGGGGGTTGAACCTCTCCACCCTTACGGCGGCGCTGCCCGACGAATTCACCGGGGTTTTCGATGCGGAGGCCTATGCCAAAATGCAGGCCTATACCCGCGCAACCACACGGTTCGGATTCATCACGGCCACCTTTGATCTGGCCGTGCTGCTGATCTTCTGGCTGGTGGGGGGATTTAACGCGCTCGATCAATGGGTGAAGGGCTGGGGATGGCCGCCGCTGGTCAACGGTCTCGTCTATATCGGAATGATCATGGCCGGCTCCAGTCTGCTTTCCCTGCCCTTCTCCAGCTATCAGACCTTTGTCATTGAAGCGAAATACGGCTTTAACCGGACCACGTTCAAAACCTATCTGCTTGATCTGGTCAAGGGCCTCTTGCTGGCGATCGTTCTGGGCGGGCCGCTACTGGCGGGATTGCTCGCCTTTTTCCAGTATGCGGGGGTCTGGGCCTGGGTATACGCCTGGCTGGTCACAACGGGGTATTCGCTGTTGGTGAGTTTTATTGCCCCGGCCTGGATCATGCCGCTGTTTAACAAGTTTACGCCTCTGGAGGAGGGTGCGCTCAGAACGGCGATTCTGGCGTATGCGGAAAAGGTGCGTTTTCCGCTCAAGGGGATCTATGTGATGGATGGCTCAAAGAGGTCGAGCAAGTCGAATGCTTTTTTTACCGGATTTGGCAAGAACAAGCGTATCGCTCTTTTCGATACGCTCATCGAAAAACAGACCACCGACGAACTGGTGGCGGTTCTGGCGCACGAGATCGGCCATTACAAAAAACGGCACATCCTGACCGGGATGCTGTTGAGCATCCTCCACATGGGGATCATTTTTTACCTGCTGTCGCTCTTCATTCGCGTCACCGGGCTGCAATCGGCGTTCGGCATGCAAGAGGTTTCGCTTTACGCCGGGCTGCTCTTTTTCGGGCTCCTCTACTCCCCGGTCGAAATGATCCTCGGGCCACTGCTGAACGCCCTGTCACGGCGGCATGAATATCAGGCCGACCGCTTCGCCGCGGCCTCCGGTTTGGGCGCGCCGCTGATCACCGCACTCATAAAGCTCTCACGCGACAATCTCTCCCATCTCACGCCCCATCCTTTTTATGTCTTCCTGCACTATTCCCACCCGCCGGTGCTGGCGAGGATCGCGCAGCTGCGCTCCGCGCATCCGGCCTGAGCACGTCGCAACCAACCAGATTCACTGTGCTGCTACAGAGCTTCCCCCCGGATTCCCAACTGCTCCATCTTGCGATAGAGGTGGGAGCGGTCGATGTCGAGGGCGGTGGCGGCTTCGGTCATGTTGCCGTGGAATTCGCGCAGGGTCGCGAGGATGAAGGTGCGTTCAAAGTCTTCGCCGATGCAGGGCCTGGGCCACCAGCCCCTTGCCGGTGCCGTTCTCGCCGGTGATCAGCACCGGGGTTGGAGTTGGGGCCAGGGCATCGATCAGGCCGAATACCCGCTGCATAGCGGCGCTGCCCTTGTTCCGCGCCTCGATACGCCCATCTCTCCAGAAGACGATCAGTTCGTCGATTTCGTCACCGTCCACATCCAGGTAGCACGATTCATCGAGCAGGCTGCTGTCGTACTCTTTGCGGGCGATCGTGCGCATCTGAACGGGATCCCAAAAGGCGATCACGCTTTTTTCTGGAACGTTTTTGTTGCGGCTCATCTTGATCAGCGCCCGTAAAAAGTCAAGCAACAAATGCTTGCAAATGGCGACAAATCTTGTTAAAATGCGCCAGGCGGCGCAACGAGTTGCGCCGCCAGTTCGCGAAAAGCTGTCGGGTGATCTCGCTGCGGAGGTTTGGATGAAAGGGTGCAGAACGTTTTTTTTACTGCTGATCACGGCCGCTGCGGGATGGAGCGGCGAACTTGAGGTGCTCTCCGTAACCCCCAAGGGCTCTGTCGGCGCTATCACCGACGCCCTCAGCATCGTCGTCACCTTCAGCGAGCCGATGGTCGCCCTCAAGGCGACGCCGGAGGGACTGGCCTCAGGGCCGTTGCAGATCACCCCCGCCATCAAGGGCAAATACCGTTGGATGGGGACGAGAACCCTGGTCTTCACTCCCCTCGACACCCTGCCGGTGGCGACGCGTTTTGAGGCGACTATACCGGCGGGCACTAAAGCCCTGAGCGGCGCCCAGCTCAGCCAATCCTTCTCCTGGAGTTTCGAGACCCTCCGTCCGCTGCTGTTGCAGTCGGAGCCCGAAAACGGGGAGCAGGGCTTCGACCCCCGCGGCCTCTTTTTTCTCTGTTTCAATCTTCCCATGGATCCGGCCCGCATCGGCGAGCGGATCGCCCTCAGCGATGGCGTGCGTGCCCTCCCGATCCGTCTGCGTCCGGCCACGCTTGAAGAGATTCACCGTTCCTGGCGTCTCGGCGAGGACTCAACCCGGGTCATCGCCGTCGTCCCGGCGGCACCGCTGGCGCGCAACAAGAGTTTCGCCCTCAAACTCCTAGCCGGGCTGCCGGCTGGGGCGGGATCGCTCGGCCTGGCGGAGCCGCGCACCATCTCCGTCACCACCGTCGGGGATCTCTGGTTCAAGGGGGTCTCCTCCGGCCGCCAGGAAGAGCAAGGGCGCATCACACCGGTCAGCGGCATCGAATTCCAGTTCAGCAACCGCGTGACCCCGGCCGAGCTGATCCAGCATCTCAAGTTCCAGCCCGAGGTCAAAATCCCCGAGGTCTATGCCGAGCGCACCTGGGCAAGCGGCGATGTCCGCCTCAGCCTCGATTTTCTTCCCGAGACCATGTATCATTTTACCATCGATGGCGGACTGCAGGACACCTACGGCAACCGCATCCGCAGCGCCGTCGCTGACAGCTTCAGGACGGCGGCCTACCCGGCGCGGGTCTCCCTCAACACCGGACCGGGCGTGCTGGAAGCTTATGGCGATCGCAATTACCCCGTCTTCTTCGTCAACAAGGAGCGCGTTCGCGTCCGGCTGGGGATGGTGGCGCCCGACCGGCTCATTCCCCTGCTGCTGTCGCCGGAGGACATTTACGGACGCGCCAAGCCGCTGCCCGATTCGCTCTTCATGATCGACAAAATGTGGGAGGTCAAACAGCCGCGCAACGTCAAAACCGCCCAGCCGCTCAAGGTCGACTGGGTTCTTGGCGGCCGCAAGACCGGCGTGGTCCTCTCCGAGATCGACGATCTGACCACCGATCCCGAAATCCCGGTGCGCTGGAACCGCATCCTGCTGCAGGTGACCAACCTCGGGGTTTCGGCCAAATTTTCACCCCTCAACAATCTGATCTGGGTCACCAACCTCAAGGACGCCACGCCGGTGGCCGGAGCGCGCGTCGAAATCCGTGATGACGGCAACCGCATGCTCTGGAGCGGCAATACAGGCCCCCTCGGCCTCTGCGAGACGCCCGGCTGGCGCGAACTGGGCATCGCCGCAACCCAGCCCTGGGAGAAACCGCGGCAGTGGGTCTTTGTCTACAAGGAGCAGGATTTCGCTTACAATGCCTCCGACTGGGGCACCGGCATCTTCCCGTACCGCTTCGGCATCGAGTATGAGTGGAATCCCGAGCCGGTCAAACATGCCGGACTGATTTTTACCGAGCGCGGCCTCTACCGCGCCGGCGAGACGGTCCACTTCAAGGGCATGCTGCGCGAAAAACTCTACCACGATTGGGGCATCCCGAAAAGGAAAACCTGCCGCCTGCGCATCAGCGACAGCCGCGGCAACCTCCTGGTCTATCAGGATGTCCACCTCTCGGAATTTGGATCCTTTGCCTATGATCTCCAGCTGGCCGACGGGGCGCCTTTGGGCTACTATTATGCCAATGTCAGTGATCTGCCGGACAGCAGCGACACCGAGGGTGAGAATTACATGAACACCAGCTTCCGGGTGGAGGCCTACCGGCCCGCTGAATTCTCCGTGCAGGTGCACAGCGCGGCGCCCTCTTTCCTGCTCGGCGACAGTGCCGTGGCCCAGGTCTCGGCTCATTACCTCTTCGGGGCCCCCCTGGCGGGACAGCAGGTGGCCTGGAACGCCTATCTCGACCGGGATGCCTATCAGCCGCAGGGCCATGAGGGCTTTATTTTCGGCCTCGCGGAATGGTACGAAGAGGGCAGCGAAGAGTTTCCCGGCCGCGTTCTCTCGCAGTCGCGTGCCACCCTGGATGCCCAGGGCGGGGCCCGCTTCGCCGCGGCCGTGCAGGCGCCCGGTACCGATTTCCCGCTCTCCCTCACGGTCAGTGCCGATGTCACCAGCCCCGGCCGTCAGGTGATCGGGGCCAGTGAACGGATAATTATCCATCCGGCCTCCTTCTATATCGGCCTCAAACCGGCGACGACCTTCGCCGAATCCATGAAACCCCTGGCCTTCGAACTCATCACCGTCACCCCCGAGGGCGAGGCAGCGCCGGGCAAAAACGTCGAGGTGCGCCTAGTCAAGCGGCAGTGGCACTCGGTGCGCAAGGCTGGTCTCGGCGGCCGTTATGAATGGCTGAGCAAGGCGGTCGATACTCCGATGGACTCGACTGCGATCGTGACGACCGCCGCAGGTGTCTCCCGGAGTTTTACGCCCGGGGAGGCGGGGGTCTATTACCTCGAGGCCAGCGGACATGAGGGGGCGGGCCGGGCGACGCGAACTCAGGCCTGGCTCTACGTCACCGGCAAGGGCTATGTCGCCTGGATGCGCGAGGATGACGATCGCATCGAGCTGGTGGCCGACCGCAGCAGCTACAAACCGGGACAGGTGGCGAAGGTGATGGTCAAATCGCCCTTTGAAACCGCCCAGGCCCTGGTGACCCTCGAGCGCGAAGGGATCATGAGCCAGCAGGTGGTCACCCTGACGGGCAGCACCCCGATGCTCGAGATCCCGCTGACGCGCAAGCACTTGCCCAACGTTTTTGTCTCGGTCATCCTGCTGCGTGGCCGCGCCGGCAATTACATCTTTTCCGAGGAGGGCGAGGATGTCGGCCGCCCGGCCTTCAAGATCGGCTATGTCAATCTGCCGGTCGATCCCGGAGAACAGCATCTCAAGGTTGCGGTGAAGGCCGACCGCACCGATTATCTCCCCGGAGCGACGGTGACCCTGGATGTCGACGTCAAGGACGCGGCCGGCGAGCCCTCGGCGGCCGAGGTCACTCTAGCGGTGGTCGACCGCGGCGTCCTTAACCTGATCAATTATGAGCTGCCCGATCCCTTTGATGCCTTTTATGGGAACCGTCCCCTCTCGGTACAAACCTCCGAGACCCGGCTCCACATCGTCGAACAGCGCAATTATGGCGAAAAGGGGGAGAAGCGCGGCGGCGGCGGCGCCGAAGGCTATGGCAGCGAGATGGATCTGCGCAAGAATTTCAAGGCCACCGCTTACTGGAATCCGGGACTTGATGTCGACGCCACCGGCCATGCCCGCGTCACCTTTAAGCTGCCGGATAATCTGACCACCTTCAAGATTATGGCGGTCGCCAACTCGATCGCCTCCGAGTTCGGCTACGCCAGCAGTGAGCTCAAGGTCAACCAGCCCCTGATGCTCCTGGCCAGCTTGCCGCGCTTTGCCCGCATCGGCGATACCTTCGAGGCCGGCGCGGTGATCCACAACTATTCCGCAGAGACGGGCACGGCGACCCTGAACCTGGAGGTCAGCGGGCTCGAGCTGCTGGGGAGCCCTGCCGTCACCGTGACTGTACCGCGGAGCGGCAGCCAGGAGGTCCGCTACAAGTTCAGGGCGGCCAGGGAGGGAAAGGCCCTCTTCCGGTTCCGCTGCCAGATGGCCGGCTTCAGCGACGGGCTCGAGCGCTCCATCCCCGTCCAGGCCCCGGGTGTGCGCGAGTCGGTGGCCCTCTATCAGCGCGCCGACGGTCCGGCCGTCCAGACTCTCGAGATCCCGCAAGAGGCCTACAAGGAGCTCTCGACGCTGGAGGTCTCGCTCGCCTCAACCGCTCTCTCCGAGCTTTCCGGCCCCTTTGAGTATCTGATGTACTATCCCTATGAATGCCTCGAACAGCGGCTCTCCCGCGCCCTGCCGGTGCTGGTCTCCGGCGAACTGGTGGAGGCGTTCGGACTGCAGGTCAAGGGCGTCAAGGAGTACAAAGCGATCGCCCGGGGCGTGCTGGCTGACCTCGGCCGCTTTCGCACCGATGAGGGCGGCTTCGCCGTGTGGCCCGGATCGAATTACAGCTCACCGTACGTCACCGCCTACGCCGCCTGGGCCATGACCCTGGCCAAAAAGGCGGGATACGAGGTGGACGAGGAGCTTTTCGCCGGCGCGCTCACTTTTCTCAGGAATGTCCTCGACGGCCAGTTCTATCAAACCACGCCCTACAACGAGGCCTCCTGGCAGACCACGCACGCCCTGATGCTCTATGTCCTGGCGCTCAACGGCCAGGCCGATGCCGGGACGCTCGATCGCTTGCTCGCCGACAAGACGCCGATGACGACCACCGGCAAGGCGTGGCTGCTCAAGACAGTACATGCCCTTGGCCACAAGGATGGCGCCCGGGCGCAGCTCACCCAGTCCCTGCTCAACAAGATGCGCGTCTCGCCGGCCGAGGTCCATTTCGCCGCCGAGAACGAGGCCCCCTGGATCTATGATTCCGATGTCCGCACCACCGCCGTGGTGCTGCAGGCCCTGCTCGAGACCGGTGCGCAATTCCCGCAGGCCGAGCAAGCCGTGGCATGGCTGATGACCGAGCGCCGCGAGGGACACTGGTCAAATACCCAGGAGAATTTTTTCGTCCTTTACGCGCTGTCGGAGTATTTCAAAACCTACGAGGCAGCTGCACCGCAGTTCACGGCGCGCGTGCGCCTCGCCGGGCAGGAGGTGATGAGCACCCTCTTCTCGGGCCGCTCGACGGCGGTGGAGCGCAAGACGCTGCCGCTCTCCGGCTATCGCGACAAAAAGGTGCAAACCGAGATCAGCAAGGAGGGGACGGGGACCCTCTATTACGGCCTGCGCATGAGCTATTATCCCCTCGAGTACAATGATCTGCGCGAGGAGGGGATCACGGTCTTCAAGGTGATGGAACCGCTCACCTCGGGACGAAGCGATGCCTCCCAGGTTCCGGCCGGCGAAGTCATCAAGGTCACGCTGACGGTGGTGGCGCCGCAATCGCGCCACTATATCGTGGTGGACGATCCGCTCCCGGCGGGCATGGAAGCGGTCAATGCCACCTTTGCCACGACCAGTGCGGCTACGGCACGGCTGGAGGAGGGGGGGCCGAGCGAGAATGACTGGTGGTTTGGTTTCACCCATGTGGAAAAGCAGGACGATCGGGTGCTCTTGTTTGCCGATTGGCTGCCGGAGGGAACGCACACCTATACCTATCTGATGCGCGCCACGACTCCCGGCACGTTTACGCTGCCGCCGACCCGGGCTGAGGAGATGTACCGGCCCGAGGTCTATGGCCGGACGATGGGAGCAAAGATCCGCGTGGAATAGGCCCGCCTGGATTCCAAAAATATCGTACCTCCCCGAGCGGACTGCTGAAAATACTCTCGGGCTGCGGAGAAAGCGCGCGCGGGCTTGGTAAATCTCGCTCTCATCCAGCCCGGGGGGCGCGAGTTCCGATCGGTGCGGCGCACGCATGCTTTCGCCTAAATGAAAAAGGGCGGCCACTGGTTGCAGTGTGCCGCCCTTTGTTGCGTGCGCCAGCCCGAAACGGCCGGGGTGTGCATTCAAATCATTCGCTCACGACACTGGCAATAACCAGCGCTCCGCCAGCCATTGCAACATCTTTCAGCAAACTGATCATCGACATCTGCATGGTCTGCGGATTGAGCATTCCCGGGATATGCAGGGTCACAATAAAGAAACCCAGCAGAGCGCTGAGCAGCACCGCCGCCAGTTTGGCGAATTTTTGGGCGATGATGGCCACACCGGCTGCGATCAGGGCCAGGCCAGTAAAGTAGACCCAGAAAACGCCACCAGGAATGAATGAAGGGACCATTCCGGCCATTGCCTTGGCATAGACCAAGTGGTTGATGCCGAACACAACAAAAGGCAGGGCAAAAACGATTCGACCAACGGTTGTCAGGGATTTCATTGGGGGATTCCTTTCTGTTTATTTTTGATTTGATGAGGCCAATTCATCCGCGCATCTGATCGAGGAGCCGGCTGGTCTCCTCCGCCTCTGCTTCGCTCAATCCGGTCACTCCCGCATACCAGGATTCCAGTATCCGGTCGATCCGGGCCAGCAGGGTCATGCCTTTTTTTGAAATGGTCACTTCGCAGGTACGCCGGTCGGTGGTGCCCGGTTTGCGCTGCAGCAGCCCCTTGAGACGCAGCCGCTCAACCAGCCGGGAGACATCCGGCTGCCGGTCGAGCATCCGCTCCTGCAGCAACCCGAGGGAGGCGGCGTGTGGCGCCTGGCCCCGGAGGATGCGCAGTATGTTGAACTGCTGCAGGGTGATATCAAAGGGCTTGAGCAGGGCCGAGTGCTGGTCGCGCAGCCGGTTGCTGGTGAAGAGGATATTGATTACCAGTTTGTGACGGGCGCTGGTGAATTTTTCCTGCCGGATCTCTTCTTCGATGCGCATGTAGTATCCTTATTTTAATGTTATAACATCTATTGTTATAACTGTATTCCCGTGGTGCGATAATTTTTTTAAGATCGGGCGGAGTGTGATTGCCGCGGCAACAGAGCGGGAGAGGTTGGGCTTGATACTGCTGGCCATACCGGCGGGACTGTAAAAGGTGTGATTGCTGCGGCAACAGAGCGGGAGAGGTCGGGAGCGAGGGCGGTTGTTTGCAGGGACCAGGGGGGCCGGTTGGGCGGCGCGGATCAGCAGCGGGGGCAGGATGGCGGCGGGGGTGTGGCGGCCCCCGCCGTATCGGGGTGCAAGGAGCCTTCTCAGGTGTCCTGAACCGTGGCGAGACGCGCTGACCCGTCCCGGCTCTTTTTCAGGGCGACAAGGACACCGGTCAGTGTCTTGACGACGATCTCGCCGAAGATAATCTGGACCAGCATCAGCGGCCGGAAGACGCCGAGAAACGCAACCAGATTGAAAATGGCGCTGTCGATGGGGATGCTCACGGCATTGGAGCCGGCAACCCGCTGCAGCCAGGGCCGGCTCAGCAGCTTCTGGTAGACTTCGGTATCGGCGGTCTCCGAAAGGACGATCGCCAGAAACGAGGCGGTGATGATGCGCCACGGCACACCCAGCAGGGCACATTCGATGACCATGCCGATGGCGGCCACGGCGATCATCAAATAGACCTTGCCGCGGCCATGGCGGTGGACTCGATCCCGCTGGGTGAAGGTGACGCCAAAGATCAGGGTGCCCACCGAGACCATCCCGAAGACCGGAAAGGGGATGAATAGGGTGGCGGTATAGTTGGCCAGCCAGACAGCGAGGCAGTATATGATGGCGTTGATCAACAGCAGGCTCCTCTCATTCGCCCGTCAAACCGCGTTTCTGGAGCAGAGGCCCGATACCGGGTTCGCGGCCGCGGAATTTTTTATACAGGGTCATCGCCTCCTCGCTTCCGCCCGCCGAGAGGATGTATTTGCGGAAAGCGGAAGCCGTAGCCGGATCAAAGAGGCTGGTCTCCTTGAAGGCCTGAAAGGCGTCCGCGTCCAGCACCTCGGCCCAGATGTAGGCATAATAGCCGGCTGAATAGCCGCCGGAAAAGATGTGACGAAAATAGGAGCTGCGATACCGCGGGGCGATCTCCGGCAGCAGGCCGATGCGGGCGAGGGACTGCTCTTCGAAGAGCGACGCATCGTGTTCGATCGGCTCGCGCAGGGTGTGCCAGTCCATGTCGAGGAAAGAGGCCGCCAGGTACTCGACCGTGGCGAATCCCTGATTAAAGTGGCCCGACTTGCCGATCTTGTCGATGAGCGCCTCCGGGATCGGCGCGCCGGTCTGGTAGTGGCACGCGTATCCTTTGAGCACCTCGGGTTCGAAGGCCCAATTCTCCATGATCTGCGAGGGCAGCTCGACGAAATCGCGCGCCACCGAGGTGCCGGCGACCCGGGGATAGGTGCAGTCGGAAAGCAGGCCGTGCAGGGCATGGCCGAACTCGTGGAACATCGTTTCGACCTCGTCCATGCTCAACAGGGCGGGCTTGTCGGCGGTGGGCATGGAGAAATTGCCGACATTGCAGATCACCGGTCTGCGGATACCGCCGAGCTTTTGCTGGAGGCGGTACTCGCTCATCCAGGCGCCGCCGCGCTTGCTGGCGCGCGGGAAATAATCGACCATCAGAATACCTACCGGGCGGCCGTCCGCTTCCTTGACCTCAAAGACGCGGACATCGGGATGGTAGACCGGGATATCCTTGCGCTCGGTGAAGGTGATGCCGTAGAGTTTTTGCGCCACGCAAAAGACGCCATTGCGGACATTCTCGAGTTTGAAATAGGGGCGCAGCGCCTCTTCATCGAGATCGTATTTGGTTTTTTTCACCTTTTCGGCATAGTACCACCAGTCCCAGGGCTGCAGTTGGAAGCCTCCCTGTTCCTGATCGATGATCGCCTGCATGTCCGCTGTTTCCTGGCGGGCGCGGGCCTGGGCCGGCCGCCACAGCTGCTCGAGCAGGGCATAGACGTTCTCCGGCTTTTTCGCCATGTTCTCTTCGAGGATATAATCGGCATGGCTGGGGTAGCCGAGGAACTGGGCGCGACGCACGCGCAGGGCGGCGATCTTGCTCAGCAGGGTCTTGTTGTCGGCCTCATTGCCGTTGTCGCTGCGATGGATATAGGCCTCATAGATTTGCTGGCGCAGGGTGCGGTTTTCGGCGTACTGCAGGAAGGGAAAAATGCTCGGCGCCTGCAGCGTGAAGGCCCATTTGCCGGCCTGGCCGCGCGCGGCAGCGGCTTCAGCCGCAGACGAGACCAGGGCCGGCGGGAGCCCGGCAAGATCCCGGGGATCGGCCACGATCAGGGCATAGGTATTGGTCTCCTTGAGCACATTGTCGCCGAATTTCAGCGTCAGCAGCGAGAGCTCCTGATTGAGGGCGCGCAGCTGCTCCTTTTGCGCCTCGTCAAGATTGGCGCCGCCGCGCATAAAGTCGCGATAATAGCGGGTGAGCACCATGGTTTGCTCAGGGGTCAAGCCCAGGCTGGCGCGCTGCTCATAGATGGCCTTGATGCGGCTGAAGAGCGGGCCATTCATGAGAATGTCATCGGCGTGAGCGGAGCGCAGGGGGGCGGCTTGCTGGGCGATCAGCTGCAGGGCGTCGCTGGTGAGGGCGGAGGTCATATTGTCGAAAACGTTGGTCACCCGGGTCAGCAGCTCGCCGCTGAGTTCAAGGGCATCGATCGTGTTGGCGAAGGTCGCGGGCTCGGGATTGGCGGCGATGGCAGCGATCTCGAGCCGCTGTTGCCGGATGCCCTCCTCGATCGCCGGGAGGTAATGCTCGTTCCTGATCTTGCTGAACGGGGGCACGCCGAAGGGGGTCTTGAATTCCTTGAGCAGGGGATTTTCGGCAGCCAGGGCAGTGCCGATCAGGAAAGCCAGCCCGAGCAGGGCGAGGGTCGTTTCTTTCATGGGATTCCTCTATTGGGGTGAGAATTTCGCGCTGTAAATTAGGCAAAAAATGATAAAGATTCAAGGAGTAATGCGCCGCCGCCGGCTGCCGCAGCGCAGCGAGCGTCATCGGGCTCTGCCCACTGCAGGCCTCTGCACCCCGGCGGCGGGCACCAGCCGGACTGCAAGGCGCTGGCCCGCAAGACTCCGGCTGGCCCGCTATTCGCCGGCCCGCATCCGCCTCCTGCTGGTCCGCCGCATTATATCCGCCCGCCAGCAATGCGCCGGCCCGCATCCGCCCGCGGCACTGCGCTGGTCCGCCCCAGTTGCCGGACTGCAATTCGCTTGCCTTTATGCCGGAATTCCCTTACATTCCAGTATTATCCCCAAAAGATCCCGTCCAGAACCCCGTTCCCTCGCAGCAAACCGCCCTCTGCGGGATCAGCTTCAGCGGGTAGGAAAGGTTTGGCCATGCGGCATCTGACTTGGCTTGTGCTCCTCCTGACGGCAGCCCTTGCGGCGGCGGCCGGCACCCCCGGCAGCGATATGCGCCCGCCGACGGCGCGGGAATGCGAATTCTACGCCAGAATGCTGACCGGCATCAGCAAGGCCATGCCGCCTGGCCCCATGACCTGGCTTAAGGAGGAAGAGACACCCCTGACGCCTCCGGAGCGGATCGCCGCCGCTGCCGCCTGGCATCCGCTGCAGGTGCATTACGCGATCACCTGGAGCAACGCCCAGCGCAAGAAACTCGCTGCGCTCGATGAAAAGCGCACGCTGCGCTCCCTCGGCAAGGCCGAGGAGGAACGGGCCAGGGCGGAGGCGCAGAAAAAACTCGATCAGCTGGTCGTTGAAAAGGAAGAGGCGGACAAGGGCCATGATCTCACCGCAGCACAGGTGCTCGATCGCGAGATCGGCAACCTCATGGTGGAGATCCACCAGATCAAGGAGTTTGCAGAAGACCCGCAAAAGGAGCAAGAGGCCGTCGAGCTGCGGGATACGGTATTACGCATTTCCGTGGAGGTCAACCATTTCAGCCTGCCTCTGCCCCAGACCGTACGTGCCGAATCCCTAACCACACCCACAGCGCCCGCCCTGCGCTTTCTCGACGGCTTTGACAGCGAGGGCCGCTGGCAGGAAGGCGCCATCGCCGTCTTTCTTGGCCCGGGATGGCGGCATACGCAAGGGGCTACCGCTGTTATGGAAACTTCGGAGCCGGTGGGTCTCCCCTCCGCGCAAGCCTATGCCCTGATTGTGCGTGTGCAAGGAGACATCGATCGTGTGCGCAGCTTTGTCCGGGCGATGGATTGGGCCGCACTGGAGAGCCTGATCTTCAAATGAACAGGGGGTGCGGGCAGAGAGACCGCGTGATAGGCTTGGCCGAGTATCTTGGGAACCTGTCTCCCATATGAATATAAACAGGTGCAGACTGAGGGAGGCGGCGCGTAACGTTTTGCCGGCCGCCGGGCGCAGATCCGTCAAATCATCCAAAAAAATGGCTATTTTCGCCAAAAATTACGAATCAGGTGATTATTTTATTGACTTTTACATGCGGGTATGCTATCTTCATTCATAAGCTTGTTTTATATTCCGTTAAGTACATTTGACCCGGACGAGCACGGCAATATTGCGGTTGGGACCCGCAATAAACAGGCACCCAGATCCGGCAGGCTGATACCTCAGGGGGATCTTGAGGACACCAGGAGATGGGACAACAACAATTATTGCTTCTCGTCATCGCCTGTATTGTGGTCGGCATTGCCATCGTGGCGGGCTTCAACATGTTCCACAACGCCGCGGATGCCGCGCAGGTCGATTCGGTCAGTCAGGAGTGCACAAGTCTGGCCGTGAAGGCGCAAGCCTATTACCTGACCCCGGCCTATCGCGGCGGTGGTGGTAATACCTTCTCGCGCTTGACGGTGCAACGCCTCTCACCGGCCACCCCGGTATTCCCTGCCGGGGAGACCGAAGATGGCACCTACGAAATCGAAGTACAGACGCAAACCGTCACGATCACCGGCACGCCGAAACGCTCCAGCGCTGCCGCGCGAGTGGTGACCGCGGTGGTGACGCCGTCGCTCATCACCCTGACCGTCGCCGACTAGGTCGTGGCAGGGGAGGTGCGCACACCCGGGGTGAGCAGGGATCAACAGGAAAGGGCATCCGTGGAAAATGTGCATCTGATCCAGCATCCGGTGCTGGAGCATTCCCTGACACTGCTGCGGGACAAACGCACCGGGACGGAAGAGTTCCGGCACCACGCGGCCATAGTGGCCCAGATCGTGCTGCTTGAGGCAACCCGCAGCCTGCCGCTGCGGAGGAAATCGGTGCGAACCCCCCTCGCCTCTGCGCAGGGCGGTCAGCTCACCGAGGAGCTCGTGCTGGTGCCCGTGCTGCGCGCCGGGCTTTCGATGCTGCGGCCGGCTCTCGACATTCTGCCGCGCACCCCGGTCGGCTTTATCGGTCTTGAACGGGATGAGCGCACCGCTCTCGCCCGCGCCTATTACCAAAAATTTCCCGTCGAGCTGAAGCACAAGCGCATCATCGTCCTTGATCCCATGCTCGCTACCGGAGGCTCCCTGCTCGATACCATCGCCCGTCTGCACGACCGCGGTGCCCAGGAGATTGCCGTCGCTTGCGTCGTCGCCGCCCCGGAGGGTATCGCGGCGCTGCACCGGAATTATCCGGAGGTGGTCATCCACACCGCGGCCATCGACAGCCATCTCAATGAGGCCAAATACATCGTACCTGGACTGGGAGATTTCGGCGATCGCTATTTCGGGACGTGATGGGGGGTGAAAACGAACAAGCCCGGATTTGGTGAAGATCCGGGCTTTGCTGTTTTACTTGCTGTTCGCGATGGTCGAGATTTTACAGCATCCATTTCGCGTTGATGCTGGGGATGCTGAATTGCGTATTACTTGCTTTTCTCGACGGTCGAGATTTTGAAGGGTACATAGAGAGGACAGAAACGGAAGATGCCGGTGAGGAGCGGGATCCAGCCGAGATTCGCCCAGACGCAGTAGGGATTGTGAAAAACGTAGTAATTGACATAGTTGCTGCCCGCGATAAGTGCGCCCGCAACAATTCGGATCCAGCGGTCGGTGGTGCCGACATTGCATTTCATGGCAAGTTTTCCTTTCTCAAGTGCGGTCATCCAGCGGCTAAACTCTTCACATCTAAAATCTTGAAACATATCCGGGCCGCCGCTTATTTCCCGGAGATGCGGTTTCAGGTCTCGGGAAAATGCGGCTGACCGGTGAATCCGGTAAAAATTGCTTTGAAAAAAAGAACAATTGATTATCTTTAACTATACCTTCCGGAGGTGCAGCTGACCTCGGCAGGACTGCCGCAGGCGATCATCTGCACGACCACCCGGTTACGGGAATGCTATCCAGCGTATGAGGGGGTTATGCGCCAGATCGGCCTCACCTATTTCCTCGTGTTATCCCTCCTGACCGCTCAGTCCTTCGCTCTCGATCCCAACAAATTGATCACCCAGTACGACCTCCGCGTCTATACGGCCAAAGACGGCTTGCCGATGAATTCCGTCAAGAAGGTCTTTCAGGATTCGCGCGGCTATATCTGGGTCGGCACCCAGGAGGGGCTGGTGCGCTTCGATGGCGCCGAATTCAAGCTCTACGACAAGAGCCGCTACCCCGGCCTGCGCTCGAATTTCATCTGGGACATCGCCGAAGACCATGCGGGCAACCTCTGGCTCGCCACCCAGGGCGGCGGGATCAGCCGCTTCGACGGGACGCAGTTTACGAGCTACGATACCACCGCCGGATTGGCCAATAATGTCGTCAATCAAATTCTCGTGGCCGAGGATGGCTCCCTGCTGATTGCCACCGAAAACGGGCTGTCGCGCTTCAAGGAGGGGCGTCTCTCCAGCTATAATTTCCCCAACAGAACTAAAAATAGCATCCTCACCCTGTCACAGGATGATGATGGAACCCTCTACATGGGGCATACCAATTCCTGGCTCTCCATCTACCCTGCGGCCGATTTTAAAAGGACGCTTGCCGGGGGAAGCCTCGCTTTGGGCGGATTTTACGCTGCCTGCCAACTCCTCAGTCGTCCCGACAGTTCTGTTGTATCACATATCACTTCCCTTTGCCGCTTGCGTTCGGGTGAAATTCTTGCAGGCACCCTCGATGGGAGGCTCTTGCGCCTGACCCGGCAACCTCCCTATCAGCTTGAACTTCTCTGGTCTCCCGAACCTGAATTTGGATATTATACTGTTCGCTCGATCATCGAAGACCGTCATGGCGCGCTCTGGTTCTGCGCTGATGGAAAGGGGATCGTCCGCTATTATCGTGGCCGGACGGCCTGGCTGACCAGAGGCAGAGGCTTGCCATTCGAGAACGATTCCTTCAGCTTTATTATGGAAGATCGCGAGGGCTCGATCTGGATCGGCGGCGACCGCCTCCTCCGTCTCAGTGACAAGACCTTCACCTCCTGGGGCGCTCCGGAAGGATTACCGCCGGATTATGGCCACTCCGTTTGTGTAAATCAGGCTGGTATGGTATGTGCCGGACTCAAATGGGGCGGCGTCGCCCTGATCTCCGGTTCCACTATCCGCACCTACACCTCAGTCGCCGACTTTCCCAGTGTTGAGATCACCACGGTTTTCCCCGCGGCAGAAGGCGGCTTCTGGGTCGGCTTTGGCAGCCATGGCGTCAGTTGGTTATCGCCGACAGGAGTGGCGAAGCACTGGGATCTCAGAAAAAGCCGGGGGCAGTCAGAGATTAAATCCTTTTTGGAAGATCAGAGTCACCACCTCTGGGCGGGTGCGACTGGTTGCCTCAACCGCTTTGATGGCACCCGCTGGAAACCTTACTGGTTTGATGGCATCCAGCCTATCAGCGCCGCGGTTACTGCCATGCTCGAAATGGCGCCGGATGATCTCTGGTTCGGAACCTGGGGCGCCGGACTGCATCGCCTCACCCGGGGGCGCTTCAACCAGGAGGCGGTCCTGCCCGCATTGCGCCAGGAAGGCATCACTTTGATGTTTCGGGATCGGGAAGGGGCGGTCTGGATCGGCACGGACAACCAGGGTGTATATCGCTATGCGGCGGGCCGGTACGACCGGTACACGGCGCGCGACGGATTGTTCGATGAACGTATTTTCGCGATGCTTGAGGATGACAGCCTCAATTACTGGTTCAGCTGCAACAAAGGGGTATTCAAGGCAGCGAAACACTCCTTTGCCGCCTTCACGGCGGGCACGATACGCCATATCCCCTGTACCGTTTACAATCAGCTCGACGGCATGCGTGAAGCGGAGTGTAATGGACGCCGCCAGCCTTCGGGATGGAAAGGCCCCGACGGCCGCCTCTGGTTTACCTCGATTGCCGGCATCATCTCGGTCGACCCCAACCGTCTGCCTCACAATCCGGTGCCACCGCCGGTCTATATCGAATCCATTGCCTCCGCAGAGAGCCTGTATCTCTGCAATTCCGGCCCTGTCCGGTTCGCCTCCCGGGAGCGCGATCTGCACATTCGCTATGCCGGGCTTAGCTTTGCTATCCCGGAGCGTGTACGCTTCCGCGTCAAGCTCGAGGGCTATGACGCCGACTGGCGGGATGTTGGTACCCGCCGTGAGGCGGATTACACCAATCTGCCCAAAGGCAACTTTACCTTTCGCGTTACCGCCTGCAACAACGACGGCGTCTGGAATGAGATAGGCGCCGCCCAGGCTTTCATGATCCCGCCTTTCTGGTACGAGACCTGGTGGGCGTACAGCAGCTATGCCCTGCTCGGCTTTGTCCTGGTCGGCTGGACCACCCGGAGATGGTATCGCCGGCAATTTCTCCAGCAGCAGCTGGCGCTCCAGACCGAGCACACCGCAAAACTGGAGGAACTCAACCGGGCCAAATCGCGATTTTTCGCCGGCATCTCCCATGAATTCCGCACCCCATTGACCCTGATCGCAGCACCCCTTGAAGAGCTTACGGAGCAAAAGGGCAACGGTAAAACAGCGCTCTTTGCCATGATGCTGCGCAACACCCGGCGGCTGGAACGCCTGGTCGATCAGCTGCTCGATCTGGCACAGGTACAGTCCGGCAAAATCTCGCTGCAGGCGCGGCCGGTGGAACTGCTGCCCTTTCTGCGCACCCTGGTGGCTTCCTTTGAATCCCTCGCCCGGCGGCGCCGCATTGCGCTCTCCTTCGAGCCTCTTGCAGCGGATTTACCGGGGCAGACGCCCCTGGTGGTCTGGCTGGATCCGGACAAAATCGAGAAGGTCCTCAGCAATCTGATCGACAATGCCCTGAAATACACTTCGCGCGGAGGGTGGACCAGGGTGACGCTGCAGGCGCCGGTCATGGCCTCCCAGCGGGAATGCGTGCAGATTGCGGTCGCTGATAATGGACCGGGGATTCCTGCGGAAGTCCTGCCGCACCTCTTCGACTATTTCTACCGCTACCGGGATGAGAACCGCATTTCGGTTCCTGGTGCGGGCCTCGGTCTGGCGGTTGGGCGCGAGCTGGTGCAGGCGCACCATGGAGAGATGGCCGTCCGCAGCACGCCTGGACAGGGCAGCACTTTTACGATCCTTCTTCCCATGGGGAGGGATCACCTGAAGCCGGAGGAGATCGCCGGGGAGAGCGTGCTCCGCGACTACGATGGGATGCCGTGGAAGCCGGAAGCCCCCGGAATCGATGCGCTCTCTGCCCCTGCAGAGGAAGAAGCTCACGGAGAGGAAAATGACGGTCGCAGGCGGGTTCTGATCATCGAAGATAATCCGGACATGCGCGTGCTGCTGCGCCATCAACTGACCCCGGCGTACCAGCTGCTGGAAGCACGGGATGGAAAGGAAGGTTTGCATCAGGCGCAGGTCGAGCAGCCGGATCTGATCCTCAGCGATGTCATGATGCCCGGGCTGGACGGTTTCGAGCTGGTGCACGTTTTGAAGAGCGACAGCCGCACCAGCCATATCCCGGTGCTGTTACTGACAGCGCGCGGCGGCGGGGAAGAGCGCCTGAAGGGATTGCACTCGGGCGCCTCCGATTATCTGACCAAGCCCTTCGACCGCCGGGAGCTCTTGTTGCGGATTGGCAACTTGATCCGGCTGCAGGAACAGCTCAAGGAGCGGGTGCGGCAGGACCTGTTGACCCTGGGCGGCTCGCAGCCAGGTCACCCGGTCGCCCCGGCCGACGCGCAGTTCCTCAGTCATGCCATAGCGGTGGTCCGGGACAACTATGCCGATGCCGATTTTGCTGCCGCCGCTCTGGCGCGGCT
>DAOQAG010000003.1:42804-46746 GCA_035353815.1 bacterium | reverse complement strand
AAAGAGCCATCGCCCCAGATCTAAACTCGTTCTATCACTTCTTTGTTATAGATTGTCACTCCTGTGTTAGCATTTTCATAATGCGTTGCTTATCTTGATAGAGATATGAGGGGACGTCTTGTCGTTCTGCAGGTTGGGATGCGCGAGGGGGGCATCCCAACAACCTTCCGTTCAATGTACCTCACCTAAAAGAAAAGAGGGGGAAGCCATGAAGATTTGGTATGGTCTGCTCGGCTGCTGTGTCATCCTAATGCTGACCCTGGCTTGTGAGAAGGATTCGACGGGCCCGGAAAGCGGCACAGTTGTGACGGGAGAGAGTGAGGCGGTTGCCCTGGATCTGATGAAGGCATCAGCCTGGGAGGCGGATGCTTCCGCAACCGCGAAAAAATATACGCCCAAGACTTTGCCTTTTTTCAAGCGGGAGGTATTAACCGGCGACATCGTCCATTACTCCTTTCAGGTCAAGGTGGGCGCCGGGACTTACGATGTAATTGGCATTCACCGCGTCGTCAAGGAAACGAAGACCGGCCAACCGATTAAAACCCGGAAAAACCTCTTCCTGCAGCACGGCGATTCCAAGGATTTCACCGGCATGTTCCTCAACGGTGTACGCACTCCGAATGTGGCGGACGATTTTGGCATTGCCATTTTTCTCGCCCGCAATGATATCGATGTCTGGGGCATCGACCAGAACTGGACTCTGGTGCCCGCAAGCGTCACGGACCTTTCCTTTATGAAGGATTGGGGCATCGACAATCAGGTCTCCAACCTGCGCTTTGCCATGGAGATCGCCCGTTTTGCCCGCACCTTCTCGGGCTGCGGCAATAATGCACTTAATTTATCAGGATACAGCAGTGGGGTGCTGACTGGATATGCTTTACTCAATGCTGAAGCCAAAATCTCCAAAAATAAAAGAGTGGTGGCAGGCTGGATTCCTGTCGACTGTCCATACAAATCGAATGATGCCACAGCGCGCGAGGTTTTCACTGCAGCATATAATTCCTATAAAGCCATGGTGGATGCTTCCAATTATGTGGAGGTACAGCTTTTCCCGATCGCAGGCCAGGCGGCCAGCGATAATCCGGATGGTGAATCAGCGATCTTTGCGGGATTTACCAATTTTCAGGCCGCCATGTTCCTGAGCTCAGGTCAAGTATTCAGCCCTTTAACTTTCCACTATTTTGCCGGTGTCCTGGAAGGCGATGCTCTGACGGATTTCCAGTACGTTACCAAGAATGAATGCTGGGATTTTCTCATTGATTCGGTACCGTATGAAGCGGATCATTTCGAATTGGACTACACTGCCATTATCAGTGATGCGGTACCGGTGCCTTGGGATGATAATCTCAATCTGATCACTGTACCGGTCTTCAATGTCGCCGCAGCGGGTGGAATGGGCGACCTCACACCCTACACCACCACCCTTCTCGGCAGCACGGACGTGCAGAATCTGATTGTCCGTCTTCATCCGGCCGGCGAAGAGGCGATTGATTTCGGCCACATCGATCTATTTATGGCGCACAACGCCGAAGCCCTGGTCTGGACACCGATCCTCAACTGGGTGAAGGCGCACTGACAGATACGTTTGATAGCGGAGTCTGTCCGGCGACGGCCTTGCGCCAGGCGGCGAATCCTTGGTTGAAGCATGATTCGGTGTTGCATTCCTCCATGCCCCATCTCCTCCGGAGATGGGGCATTTTCTTTCTACGGGGAGACGGGGAAAGCGGTCTCCTTCTCTGGAAGATATTGCTTGAATCTGACCGGGAAAATGGCTAATAATATCTGTCAATCTGAATAGAGCCATTCATCTTCCAGGACAGAGCAGTAAAATGAAAAAGGCACTTTTCCCGCTTCTCCTTTTCGCTTCCCTCGCCCGCGCCGCCCTCTATGTCTCCCCCAGCGGCAGCGACCTCAATCCGGGCACCTTCGCCCAGCCCCTCAGGACCATTCCCAAGGCGGTCATCAAGGCGGCCGGGGGCGATACCATCTTCATCCGCGGCGGCACCCACGAGCTGACCGCCAACATCACCATCGGCGCCGACAAGAGCGGCACGGAAAGCCGACGCTCCTGCCTCTGGGGCTATCCGGGTGAGCGCCCGCTCCTCGATTTCTCGAAGGAGGCCCTCGGCAGTCGGGCCTTCACCCTCAAGGCGAGCTGGTGGTATTTCCGGGATTTCGACCTCAAGGGGGCCGGCGACAACGGCCTGCAGATCACCGGGACCACAGGCGCCTTCAATACCATCGAGAACTGCAGCTTTTTCGAATGCCGCGACTCCGGCGTCCAGCTCTCCACCGGCGCCCACGACAACCGCTTCATCAACTGCGATTCGTACCATAACGCCGATCCACCGGATTATGGCGACGCCGACGGCTTTGCCCCGAAACTCGACGTCGGCAGCGGCAACTCGTTTTACGGCTGCCGCTCCTGGGGCAACTGCGATGACGGCTGGGACGGCTACATGCGCGGCGCCACCAACGTTACCACCCTCCTCGAGAACTGCTGGACCTGGGGCAACGGCTGGCTCAAGGACGGCAGCGATCCCGGCTCCCAGGCCAACGGCAACGGCTTCAAGATGGGCGGGGGCGACAACAGCAACCGCGATATGCTCATGCACCATTTCATTCTCAACCGCTGCCTCGCCTTCAACTGCAAGGCCAAGGGCTTCGACCAGAACAACAACGTGGGTTCGATGACCCTCTACAACTGCACCGGCTTCGGCAACCTTACGGCCAACTACCGCATCACCAAAACATTGGCCGCCGGTCAGAACCTGACCGTGAAGAACTGCCTCTCCTTCAACGGCAGCGCGGAGTTGGGCGCATTCGCTCTCCAGGCGAACAACAGCTGGCTCTCGCCTTTTACGGTGACGACTGCGGATTTTATCAGCCTCGATCCCGCCCTGGCCGCAGCTCCGCGCAAGGCGGACGGCTCCCTGCCGGATCTCCCCTTCATGCACCTGGCTCTCGGCAGCGATCTGATCGACGGCGGAATTGATCTGGGACTCCCCTTCCTCGGCGCTGCCCCCGATCTCGGAGCATTTGAGTCCGATTTCCGGTCGGAGGTTGCCCAGCGCGAAGCGACTCCCGCAGGACTCCGGCTGATGCAGAACTATCCCAATCCCTTCAATCCGGAGACCACGATCTGCTATGCCCTGCTCAAGCCGGAGTGGGTCAGCTTGCGCATCTTCAATTTGCGGGGGCAGATGGTCGCGGATCTCGTCGAGGGCTGGCGCCCCGCGGGTGAACAGCGCGAACGCTGGCGGCCGCAGGGTCTGGCCGCGGGCATCTACATGGCCCGGTTGCAGGCCGGTGACTTGAATGCGACCACGCGGCTGGTGCTGGCCAAGTGAGACTCCGGGATTTCCCCTGGATGCATGCTGCGGCCGGAGCCGAATCGACCAAGTCGTAGAGTAGACTGAAAGAAGCACATAACCCGAGGAGTAGACGCTATGACCTTCCTCTATCTGAATTCCGACCAGATGGGCAGCGGCGGCGACCCGGCATTGGGTAAAAAGCTGCTCAAGATCTTTTTGGAAAAGCTGGCCGCATCCGACGTCCGGGTCGACCTGGTGGGGTGTGTTAATTCGGGGATCTATCTGACCTCTGAAGGCAGCGAGGTGCTGGAGAGCCTGAAAAAACTGGCAGAGAAAGGGGCGCGCATCGCCACCTGCGGCACCTGCCTGGATCATCTCCATCTTAACGAAAAACTGCAGATCGGCGAAGTCGGCAACATGGACATGACGATACAGGTTATGGCAGCCGCGGACAAGATCATCAGGCCTTGAAGCCGTTTATCCATACGGTTTTCTGTGAAAAGATAAAGCCCGGGATACGCATGGTATCCCGGGCTTTCTTTTTCACTACAGCGGCGGTTGAAAACGACCCGCTGCAGCAGTATGGCGTTAATGGTCGCTTTCCTGGCCGCTCAGGGTGGCGATCAGG
>DAOQAG010000003.1:40446-42704 GCA_035353815.1 bacterium | reverse complement strand
TGCGCGCTGTTGAACTCTTTCTGAATGGTTGCAAGCGCGGCGAGCACCCTGGCCAGCTGTGCCGGCTGGTTGACCGCCCAATCCTTCTGCGGCGCCAGGCGGATGCGAGCCCCGTTGGCGCCGCCGCGCTTGTCGGAACCGCGGAAGGTGGAGGCCGAGGCCCAGGCGGTGGCGACCAGCTCGGAGACGCTGAGGCCCGCGCTGAGGATTTTCGCCTTGAGGCCGGCGATGTCTTGGGCATTGATCAGGGGATGGTCGACGGCGGGAACCGGATCCTGCCAGATCAGATCTTCTTTGGGCACCTCGGGGCCGAGGTAGCGGGCCTTGGGCCCCATGTCGCGATGGGTCAGCTTGAACCAGGCGCGGGCGAAGGCGTCGGCGAAGGCCTGCGGATCCTTGTGGAAGCGGCGTGAGATCGGCTCATAGATCGGGTCGAAGCGCAGGGAAAGATCGGCGGTGGTCATCATCGGGCGGTGTTTGATGCTCGGATCGTGGGCATCCGGGATCATATGCTCCGGCTTGACGTCCTTGGCCAGCCACTGCCAGGCGCCGGCCGGGCTCTTGACCAGCTCCCATTCATAGCCGAAAAGCATGTCGAAGTAGCCGTTGTCCCATTGGGTTGGTTCGGGTTTCCAGGCGCCTTCGATGCCGCTGGTGGTGGTATGCACGCCCTTGCCGGTGCCAAATTTATTGATCCAGCCCAGGCCCTGGGTTTCCAGGGGGGCGGCTTCCGGTTCCGGCCCGACCAGTTTCGGATCGCCGGCGCCGTGGGCCTTGCCGAAGGTGTGGCCGCCGGCGACGAGGGCGACGGTCTCCTCATCGTTCATGGCCATGCGCGCAAAGGTTTCGCGCACATCACGGCCCGAGGCGACGGGATCGGGATTGCCGTCCGGCCCCTCCGGGTTGACATAGATCAATCCCATCTGCACAGCCGCCAGGGGATTTTCCAGGTCGCGGTTGCCGGAATAGCGGCTCCCAGGCTTGTCGCTGGTGGCCAGCCATTCCCTCTCCGAACCCCAGTAGGTCTCTTCCTCCGGCTGCCAGATATCCTCGCGTCCGCCGCCGAAGCCAAAGGTCTTGAAACCCATCGATTCGAGGGCGCAGTTGCCAGCCAGAATAAAGAGATCCGCCCAGGAGATCCTGTTGCCGTATTTTTGCTTGATCGGCCAGAGCAGGCGCCGCGCCTTGTCGAGGTTGGCGTTATCGGGCCAGCTGTTGAGCGGAGCGAAGCGCTGGTTGCCGGTGCCGCCACCGCCGCGGCCGTCCGAGATGCGGTAGGTGCCGGCGCTGTGCCAGGCCATGCGGATGAAGAGGCCGCCGTAATGGCCCCAGTCCGCCGGCCACCACTCCTGGGAGTCGGTCATCAGGGTGAAAAGGTCTTTCTTGAGGGCAGCCAGGTCGAGTTTTTTGAACTCCCGGGCATAGACAAAGTCCGGGCCGAGGGGATTGGCGGCCGGCGCATGCTGGTGGAGGATGCTCAGGTTGAGCTGATTGGGCCACCAGTCCCTACTGGAGGTGCCCTTGCCGGCAGGGGGCATGGCGGAATGGCCCGTCACCGGGCACTTGGATTGTTCGCTCATTGTATATCTCCTTTGCGGTTTGGGTGCACAAGAATGAAAGGTAAATCGGTTCTTTAATAGTAATAAGAACGTTTATTAATACAACCGGAAAAAATTTTCAGGTTTCGCGTTTTTTAGCTCGGCAGCTGCTGCAAAGGCCGTAAAAATCGATCCGGTGTTCCTGGATCTGAAAATCGGTCATCCGGCTGGCGCGCGCATTGATCTCTATGAGGAGCGGCATCTCCAGATCCTGGATGGCGTCGCACCGCTTGCAGATGAGGTGGTAGTGCGGCATCACACGCGCCTCAAAGCGGTCGAAAGTGCTGCCGGAGTGGATCTTTTTGACCAGCCCCTGTTCGGCGAGAATGGTCAGATTGCGGTAAACCGTCCCCAAGCTGAGATGGGGGAATTCGGGCTTGAGCCGGACGTAGAGCCAGTCGGCTGTGGGGTGGATTTCTGTTTCCTGCAACAGGGCGAGGAGGCGTTCACGCTGCCGGCTGTTGCGGAGAGCAGGTTTCGGGCTGGTCTTCTTGTTCATACTCTCATTATAGTAATCGTTCCGAATAGCAATTTAACAAAATCCCCGGAGATTGTCAAGGGGAAAGGCCAAAATAGTTGCGGCGGGCTGTGGGATCCGGGTGGGCGCCAGATGCTTTGGCGTTACGAGAGCCAGGTGGGCGCCAGACTCTTGGGGCGCCA
>DAOQAG010000003.1:31235-40346 GCA_035353815.1 bacterium | reverse complement strand
GCCAGATGCTTTGGCGTTACGAGAGCCAGGTGGGCGCCAGACTCTTGGGGCGCCAAAGGCCAGGCGGGCCGCGGGATCCAGGTGGGCGCCAGATGCTTTGGCGTTACGAGAGCCAGGTGGGCGCCAGACTCTTGGGGCGCCAGACTCTGCAGCCGCGGCCGGCTCAGCGCAACAGCAGCATACGCCGCACCTGCCTGACATTGCCACTGCACAGGCGGCAGAAATAGAGACCGCTCGCGGCCAATGCCCCGGCATCGTCACGGCCATCCCAGACCAGCTGATGCCGCCCGGCGCCGAAGCGTCCGGCCGCCAGACTGCAGATGCAGCGCCCCTGGATCGAATAGATCTCCAGGCGGACCTCGGCGGGTGCAGGCAGGGTAAAGGCGATGGAGGTGCCGGCATTGAAGGGATTGGGGTAATTCTGCGCCAGTACCAGCTCTGCGGGCGCCATGGCCGCCGGGAGATCGACCGCATTGTAACCCGAATTCCGGGCTCCGGGGGTGCCATGACCGGACGAGGCGGTCCAGCTGGAGGCCTGGCTGTTATCCAGCGCCGGGCCGATGAGCTCGAGGGTCGCGCCCTGGCCGGCGGCTGCAGCGGGCCAGGGTGCCGAGGTTCCGAAAGCGACCGAATCGGCCAGAGCGCCGCCGGCCTCAAGAAGGCGCACCTGGTCGCCGCTGCTGCTCAGACCGTAGGGGAGGTTGCCCAGAAGCTGGATGGCCGGCTGCGGGTAAAAGCGGCGGAATTTGGTCGTGTCCCGGCCGACCACCAGAAAGCCGCCGCCCGGAATGCGGGTACCGCCGGGAAAAACATAATCATGATCATCGGCATCGTCCTTGAGATGCCAGCCGCCGATTTCCGCGGTGCCAAGGCCGTAATTGTGTAGTTCCACCCAGTCCTCGGTGTCGTAGCTGTCCATGGATTTGAAGTTGATCTCGTTGATGACCACGTGGGCGCTGCTGTCCTGGCTGGCGGCGAAGCGGGCGGTGAGGGTTGCCGCGTCTGTGAGCGTCACCTGGATCGTCGGCTCGGTTGAGGTGACGGCGCCCTCCCAGCCAGCGAAGGTATAGCCGTTGCCGGGCTGCGCGGTCAGCTTGACCGGAATGCCGGAAAAATAGGTGCCGCTCCAGGGCAGGGCTGTGACCGGAAGAAAGTCGTTGATCAGCACCTCGCCTGCGCCTGCCGGCGTGGAGAAGAGCTTAAGGGAGACCCGCTTCTGGATCCCGAATTTTTGCATGATATGTGAACGCATGTGGGTCGGCCGGTTGAGGGCGAAATCGCGCAGAATCCGAACGTAGTCGTTCCACTGGCTGAACGAACCCCACCACAGGTAGGAGGAGATCCACCAGACCGGCTGGCGCCATTTCTCATAATGACGCTGCATGTCGGTGGCGAGCAGCTTTTGCAGGGAATCGATATGGGCGGCGGTCGGCGCTTCGCGATAGGCGCCGTTCATCAGGTCCGCGAAGCGATTGATAAAGGCCGTCTTGAACTCGGGATTGGTCAGGAGCCGGCGCAGCAGCAGGGTGGACCAGGGCGGATTGCCGTGCAGGCCCGGGGTTTGGGTCGGGCTGGTGGCGAAGGCGAGGGTGTTGTAGGTATAGGCATTGCCGGAGGCATAGGCGTTGATGCCGAAGCCCCACTCGGTGTCGTAGAGAATCCAGCGCCAGCGTCCCTCTTCCGTCTGGGGGCGCCAGTATTTGATGTTGTTGCCCGGCCAGTCGCGGTTGTCGACATAGATCTGCACCGCCTCGTAGGTGATGAAGTTGTCGATCTCCATGCGGCTTTTCACCCAGGCATAGTTTTCCGCCTTGGTGAGGTCCTTGCCGGCGATGAAATCGCGCAGGGCGATGTAATCGTCGTTGGTGCCTTCGATCACCGTTCCATCCATCTCCAGTTCGTCAATCTTCTCCGGATCGACGCCGTGGTGCTGGGCGAGATAGTCCTCGTTGATCTTTTCTCGCAGGTTGAGGATGCCCCAGTAGTCGCCATTGAGGTAGACGGTGCAGGGGCGATAGGCCTGGCGGTCGAGATCGATGCCCTTGAGGCGGGAGTGGATGAAGGCGTCGGCGAAGAAGGTGCGGTCCCAGTCGTTGCCGGCATTGCGCAGGATAAAGGAGTGGTAATTCTGAAAGGGCAGATCGGGGAAGAGGCGGTAGTCGAATTCCTTGTGGCCGTAGCTTTGCCGCGCGAAGAAGGCCATGGATTTTTGCGACCGGGCGCGGCTCCAGGCGCCGAAAATCTTGACGCCGGCGTCCTGGCTGAAGCCGAGGGCGCCGCCCGGCTCGAAAAATTCGATATGGATCGGCCGCTCCCAATCCTCCCAGAAATTGGCGCCGAAATAGGGATCCTCATTGGTGTAGCTGCTGCCGAGGACGTAGATGCCGTACTCCTGATCCCAGAGATTATAAGGGTCGGTGGTCAGCGAGATCACCGGCAGCGGGGCGGGCGGCTGGCCGAGGATATAGGTCCGGGTGATGACCGGCCCGGGTGCCAGGCCCGGGGCGAAGGCGCGCGCGCGGATGACGGTGGTGCGGCCGATGCCGACGCTGCTGCCATAGAGCAGGGAGAGAGAATCGGGTTCGGAACCGTCCCGCGAATAGCGGATGGTCGCCCCCGGAGTGGCGCACGTCAGGGTGAGCGTGAAGGGCTGGGTGTAAAAGCCGGCCGGCAGGGAAAAGTCGACGGCGGCCGCTGTTTCGGCGACGACAGCGCTGGAATTGGCGCCCGCGGGCGTGGGCTGGCTGCAATAGATCGAGCGCGCGCCGCCGTCGGGAATGCGGGCCCAGGAGATGTCCGGCGCCAGCGACGGTACAGTGATGCTGTCGACCACAGCGCCGGAGGGATCGCTCAACAGCAGGGTTTCGCCGGAGGCGGAGATGGCGAAGTTGCTGTGCAAATAGGTCGGGCTGAGGCTCAGCCGCGGGTCGCTGCCGATGCTCCCGGCCGGCGCGGCGGCGTAGCCCAGGGAGAGGAAGGGAATCAGCGACAGATCCGAGGAGGAAGCGGAGGCATTGTGCACCTCCACCGCGAGAATGTTGCGGCCGGAGCGGAGCAGGCGGCGCAAGTCGGCGATCGGGAATCGCTCCGGCGGGAGATTACGGTACATTTTCGCCTCATGATCGGCGGCGACGAGATTCCAGGCGGGCTGGGTCCCGGCCGGGCCGAGTCCGGCGCGGGCGATCTCGACCCCGTTGAGCCAGGCGACAAAGCCGTCGTCATAATCCATGTCGAGCACCATGCCGAGGACCGCCGCCGAGTCGGCGATGCTAAAGGCGATGCGTGCGTACACTGAGATTGAGATGGCGGGGAGGATGGTAGCATCGTCGTTGTCGCCAAAACCGATGCCGCTGGCGCCCTGCTGCCAGCCGCTGTCATCGAATTCGGGCTGGATCCAGGCGGCCGGCACGGAGGCGGCGCCGGTGCGGTAGCGCCAGATCTGCCCCTTGCGGATAACAGTCTCCCAGTGGGGAATGGCGTTTTTGCGGTCCTTGCTGTCGGCGAAAATCAGCATCCAGCTTTTGGGCTGGATACTGATATCCGGGAAAAGCCATTTGCCCGGATTGCTGAGCTTATCGCTCAGGCCCCAATTGGCCAGCACTACCGGGGCGCTGCCGGAATTGTAAATCTCCAGCCAGTCGGAATATTCTCCATCCTCGTCGGCGAGGAAGGCGCTGTTGGAGGACATGACCTCGTTGATGCGCAGGGACTGGGAGAGGGCAGCGCTTGAAAGCGACAGCAGCAGCACAAGAAAGAACCGCCGGTCGGCGATGCGGGAGCGATAATCGGGATTCATGAGCGCGATATCCTTTTGAAGGTCTAATCAGATAATATATGCTTTTCTTTTTTCGATTACTATAGTAATTTAGGAAGGAAAAGGGGGATGGACGGCTCACTTGTGGAGAAAATCGCCATGCGAAAGGGTGCGACGATCGGGATTTTTTTGCTGTTGGCCTGCATTGGCTCCGTGCCGGCGCAGGAGGTTGCGGTGACAAACGCGCAAACGGAGGAAGTCATGCAGTCGCTGCGCGATCTGGAAAAAAGCTTCTCCGGACGTTTCGGTTTTATGGCGAAGAACCTGCGCACCGGCGAGGTGATCGCCTGGAATACCGAGACCAGATTCCCCACAGCCAGCGTCATAAAGCTGCCGGTGATGGTCGAGTATTTTTATCAGGTCGCGGCCGGGCGGCTCGATCCCCTGCAAAAGGTCACGCTGGCTCCGGAGGAACGCCGCGGGGGATCGGGGCTGTTGCAGTTTTTTACCCCCGGTGCGGAGGTACGTCTGGCCGATGCGGTGCTGCTGATGATCGTGGTTTCGGACAACAGCGCCACCAACCTGGTGATCGATGCCCTGGGCCAGAGTCATGCGGAAAAACTCGCGGCGGTCAATGAGCGCATGGCTGCGCTCGGTCTGAAAAACACCCGGCTGTTGAACCGGCTGATGGCTTACGCGACCAAGACCGATTCCTCCGAGTCGATCCGTTACGGCGTCGGGGTTTCGACTCCGGCCGACATGGTTCTGCTGCTGGAGAAACTCTACCATGGCGAGCTGGCCGACTCCCTTTCAAGCCGGCGGATGATCGGGATCCTGCAGGAACAGTTCTACGACTCCGCCATCCCGCGCTTGCTGCCGTTCGAATCGGCGCACAACCTGGTGGTGGCGCACAAGACCGGCGGGGTCACCGGCGTCTCCAACGACGTCGGTCTGGTGCTTTCGGACGAGGCCGATTTTGCCATCGCCGCCTTCACCGAGCAGGCACCCGATCGCCGCGACAACGCCGACAACCAGGCCACTCTGGCCGTCGCCCGGGCGGCGCGGCTGGCCTGGAACCACTTTACCGGCAATCAGGGGATGGAGCGTCCCTTTGCCACCAGCATCGACTGGAACGCCTTTCCGGGGGGCGAATGGGCACGGATTTTTCTGCGCAACGCGCCCTATCCCCATCCCTCGCGCCAGGAGGGCTGGCATTACCAGGAGAACTTTTTTCCGCGCGATCCCCATTATATCGACAGCAGTGCCGTGATCGTCATCCCAGAGGGTTTTAAGCCGCACCAGGGCGCCGTGGATCTGATCGTCCATTTTCATGGCTGGAACAACGATGACCTCGGGGTTCTGGAACAATTCCATCTGCCGCAGCAGTTGGCCGCTTCGCACAAGAACGCCATCCTGGTGCTCGCGCAGGGGCCGTGGCATGCACAGGACTCCGGCGGCGGCAAGATGGAGGAGGAAGGCGGATTCAGGCGGATGGTGGAGGAGATCCTCGCGGTGTTGCGCGCCGAGAGACGCATTCCGGGAGAGGCGCAGCTGGGCAAGGTGATCGTGAGCGCCCACAGCGGCGGCTACCGGCCGGCCATCTATGCCGTCAGCCGCGGCGGGCTGCAAAAGGAGATCAGCGAGGTTTTCCTCTTTGATGCCTTTTACGCCCTCACGGAAGAGCTGATCCCCTGGCTCAAGGCGGACAAACACCATCTGCTGCGCTCGGTCTACACCGAACATCTCGCCGGAGAGCATACGGCCTTCAAGGCGCTGCTGAAAGAGAATCACCTGGCCTGGCAGGAGGCGCCCGCCGGGAGCATGCCGGTACAGCCGGTGAAAGGCAAGCGGGTTCTCCTGGAACAGGCGCCGGAGTGCCACAGCTGTGTCATTTTCCACAGATTTCAGCGCTGGCTGGAGTCGAGTGCACTCTCGCCGCGATAGTATCAGCCCGACAAGGGGCGGACCAAAAAAAAGCAGAGGTTTGGGAAAACCTCTGCCTTGCGCGCCGCAATGCCTCCTGCCAGGATCAGGAGTGCCGTGCGGCGTTTTTGCTGCCTTGTGGGGAAGACCGCATGAATTGAACACCTCGCGCTGGAAAATCTTGCAGAAAAAAAGCAAATTGTGGGACGAGAATCGCCGCTCGCGCGTGGCCATGTGCGGCCAGCGCGACCGATGCAGCGGTTGAGAAAGGGGGCCGGCTGCTTGCGTGTGGCCTGCGTCATCATGCGGGGCGCACAAGCGCTTCCTGCAATCGCGGGTGCAGAGAGGTGTCCGCAGGGGGATGAAGCACGGGATCTGCACCAGTCGCACCGCTGCGGCCGGGAGGCGGAGCTACTCCCGGTTGTTGGTATATCTCGTGATCAGGGTGTTGCGCAGTCCGATGTACATCCCCGGGACCTGCTCCTGCAGATCGACGCAGTAGCGCGTTAAAAATTCCGCCGCTTTTTTCGGGCTTTTGGCGTAGAGCTGGACCGCTGCGGTCTCGATCGAATCCTGTCGTGCAAAATTCGCTGCCTCCCAGGGATCCCGCACAGCGCGCACATCCTCGATGGCCCGCTGGAAACAGAGGCCCGCGAGATTGTCGACCATATCGATGGTCCAGCGCGCTGAGGCGTCGCTGTACTTTTCCGGATCATAGATCTGATAGCTGGCGGCCGTCCCGGTGACGCCGGCGTAGATCGGCACATAGGGACTGAAATAGGGGTTGTCGAGGTAGACCCAGTAGAGCCCGCCGATCGGATCCGGCAGCCAGCCGCGCAGCTGCAGGACCATGCCGTAATGGCCGCGATGGCGGGCGACCGGCCGGCGGTTGGTCAGCCTGAGCAGAGCGCGCAGATCGCGGCCGGGAAAGGGCGTCGCCAGGGGGCTTTTACTGTACCCGCCCTTGCCGTCGGGGACCAGCCAGTTGGGATCGTTGGTCATGTCATAGATGGTGCCCTCGAAGACCGAGCGCTGGAAAGCGATCACCTCGCGGACGGAGATTTTGTGCTCCGGCCTGGCGGAGAAGGGATAAATCGAGAGGGGTTCGACGTATTGCATGTAGGGATTGAGGTTCTTGAAGGGATCGCTGCCCATCGAGCGGTCCGGCCAGGGATAGAGGTTGGGCGCGAAGGTGCTGTAGAAGAGCCAGAAGCGGCCCGTGGCGTACTCCTGGGGCAGGGGGGTATAAACCTCCTGCCAGATGAAGGGCTTTCCGGCTGCGGGATCGTACCAGCCGCGTTCGACGGCTGCACTCTGGTAGTTGGCGGAAACCATGAAACGCTGCGTGTCGGCCGGATCGATCTCCTTGATAATGCTCCAGTTGGGGATCATGGTGGCCTGATCGTCGCCGAGGCGCGCGGCGGCCCAGATGGCGCCGGGCTGGCCGCTGGCTTTTTTCCAGTCTGGCCCGACGCCAATGACCTCGAAAACCCAGACCTCGGCGGTGTCGCCGATGCAGAGGGCCTCGCCGCCATCGCCGGCAGAGCAGAGAAAGCCCCAGGTGGTCATCAGATCGCCGATGAGACGCACGGCCGCGCGGGCGCTGCCGCAGCGCTCGAGGGCGAAGATCTGCGCCATCTCGATGGTCATGATCTGCTCGCACTTGCCCTTTTCATTGACCAGTTCCGGCCGCTGGCTGATCGTGCTCTCGGCGATGCCGAGCTGGTGCGCGTTGATATGCGAATAGGCGGAACGGATATAGGTGAAGGTTTGCGGGACCTGGGGGATATAGCCGAGGATTTCGGCCGGATGATCGAGCGACTGGGCGGGATCCTGGATGCCCCAGTATACGGGGGCCAGAGCGCCGGCCGGAAAGCTCCGGCCGGGAACAACGCGGAGGCGCGAATCCGGGCCGGTATCGGTATGGGAGAGGATCACCGAGCCGTCCGCCGTGGCTTTTTTGCCGGCGGCGATGATGGTGCAGGCAGGGGAGGGAAATGCGGTACCCAGGATCAGGGCGGTGCAAAGCAGCCACGGGCTGATTTTCATGGGGATCTCCTCGATTCGTTCATCACCTCCTGGAGCACCTTTTCCAGCTCCAGGGCCGCCTGGCGGCGGGAGAAGTTGTGCTCGACGAAACTCCGGCCGGCTGCGCCCATCTGCTTGCAGAGCGCCGGATCGGCCTTGAGGGTGAGGATGGCGCGCTGCAGCTCGGCATCATTTTCGGGTTCGATATAAAGGCCGGCGCCGATCTTTTCCACCAGGGCGCGCGCCTCGCCGTCGACGCTGAGCAACAGCGGGCGGCTGCAGGCCATGACGTCGAACATTTTGGAGGGCAGTGCGCCGCGGAAGGTCTCACGTTTCTTGAGCGGCACCAGGCAGCAGTCGGCGGCTGAAAGCCAGGCGGCGATCTCCTCGCGCGGAATCTCGCCGATGAAGTGAAGGTTGGTCAGTCCGCGGTTCTCCTGCAGGGTGAGGAGTTGCTGCTTGAGCGGTCCCTCGCCGATGAAGGCGAAGAGGATGGCGGGATCTGCTTTGAGGATCTCGATCACCCGGCAGATCTCTTCCAGCCCCTGGGCGATGCCGAGGACGCCGGCGTACATTACGACAAATTTGTTCTCCCAGCCCAGTTCTCGGCGTTTGCCATCGCCGTGGTCGTAGAGTTGCTCGCAGTTGGTGCCGTTGTAGATCAGGTGCAATTTGGCAGCGAGACCCTGGGCGGCCAGGTCGTCGTAGATGCCGCGGGTGACGGCGATGACGCGCCGGGCGTGGCGGTAATAAAGCTGGTCGAGCCATCCCGCCATTTTCAGGATGCGGGGATTGCTGAGCTCGCCGAGTTCGGCGGCGGACTTGATCCAGAGGTCGCGCACTTCATAGACGAAGCGGGCCCGCTTGACCAGGCTCAACCAGAGTCCGGTGACGCCGACGAAATAGGGCGGCGAGGTGGCATAGATGATATCGTAGCGGCCGCGGACCAGGGTGCCGACCAGGGCCGCATTGGCCATGAAGGAGAGATAGAAGCCCATACGGGTGAAAAAGGTCTTGACCGGGCGGGCGAAGACCCAGACGCGGATCACGCGAATGCCCTCGAGCTCGTCCTTCACATACCAGCGGCGGTGATATTCGGGCGGGATGATGCCACGCGGGTGGTTGGGGAATTCGGTTAGGACCGTGACCGTGTGGCCGAGGCGCACCAGATTGGCGGCCATTTCGAAGGCGCGGTTCTGCGTGGCGCCGACCTCAGGTGGAAAATACTGGGTAATATAAAGAATATTCATGCGATCAGGATCCGGACTCCACGGTTGTTTCAGACAAGTTAGCGAAGCGGCGTCAATTTTTCAACTGAATTCTCCTTGATCTCCCTTGAACTCCGGGTCGCACCCAAATGTAACCTGGGGCCGGCGCAGCGTCGGGTGGGTACGAGATTTTAAGGA
>DAOQAG010000003.1:10094-31135 GCA_035353815.1 bacterium | reverse complement strand
GTAACCTGGGGCCGGCGCAGCGTCGGGTGGGTACGAGATTTTAAGGATGTAACCTGGGGCCGGCGCAGCGCCGAGATGGGTGCGAGATTTTAAGGATGTACCCTGGGTTCAGCGCAGCGTCAGGTGGGTACGAGATTTTAAGGAGGTAACCTGGGGCCGGCGCAGTGTCGGGTGGGTGCGAGATTTTAAGGATGTAACCTGGGGCCGGCAGAGCGTCGGTTGGGTACGAGATTTTAAGGAGGTAACCTGGGGCCGGCACCGTGTCAGGTGGGTGCGAGATTTCGGGGGTATTCTGCACGCGAATTCTCCTTGATTTTAAGCTCTGTGCATGGCTATATTGGGGGGTCATTAATAAGGAAAGGTTTCGCCATGCATCGATTAAAATTCACTGCGGTCATGATGCTCTTTGTCGCCCTCTCCTCCGCCTGCGGCAAAAAAGAGTCCACGAACGGCCCGGAAAAGGTCACCCCGGTGGTGACAAACACCCTGCTCGTCGACTCGCTCGCCACCGCCGAGACCGTCGCGCTCTTTAAAAATCTGCGAATCCTGGCCCAGACCTACCTTCTCTTCGGCCATCAGGAAGATCTCGCCTACGGCGTCGGCTGGTGGGCGGAGTATGGCCGCTCCGACGTCAAGGAGGTGTGCGGGGATTATCCCGCCGTCTACGGCTGGGATATCGGCGATATCCAGAACGAGAAAAACGTCGACGGGGTCTACTTTGATGCCATGAAGATCTGGATCAAGCAGGCCTATGAGCGCGGCGGCATCAATACCATCAGCATGCATCTTGATAATCCGGTGAGCGGCGGCAATGCCTGGGACAACTCGCCCGCGGTCAAATATATCCTCCCCGGTCAATCTCATCATGCTGCCTATCTGCAGATCCTCGACAAAATCGCGGCCTTTTTGCAGGATCTCAAATCCTTTGACGGCACCGCCATCCCGGTCATCCTGCGGCCCTATCATGAACATAACCATGACTGGCCCTGGTGGGGTTCTTCGGCCTGCACCCCGGCCGAGTACAACGCCTTGTGGCAGATGACCGTGCGCTACCTGCGCGATACCAAGGGCGTGCATCACCTCCTCTATTGCATCTCTCCGCAAGAGGTCAGCAGCGAGTCCGGATATCTGGCGCGCTACCCCGGCGATGACTGGGTCGATATTCTCGGCATGGACTATTATCTTCTGACCGACAAGTCCCGCGTCAGCCATCTCGGCAATGCCCTGGCCGTGGTGGCGACGATGGCGGAGGCGCGCGGCAAGATCGCCGCCCTCACCGAGGTCGGCATCCAGAATGTGCCGATCAGCGACTGGTGGACCCAGTATCTGCTCGCGGCCGTGCAATACAACGCGCAGGCGAAAAAAACCGCGTGGGCCCTGGTCTGGCGCAATGCCGGCACCTCGCAGTATTGGGCGCCCTACAAGGGCCAGGTCAGCGCCGCCGATTTTATCCTCTTTTATCAGAATCCCTTCACCCTTTTTGAAAAAGACCTGCCGGCGATGTACCAGTGACCGGGCACCAGACCTCCGCGTACTCTTGATCGGGGAACAGTATGAAATTTCTTCAGACACCCATCGGACCGATCGACCGCATCGACCTGCTGACGGTGCGGCTGCCCTTTCTGCACCCCTTCGCTATCAGCTCCTATGCCTGGTCCTGCAAGGAGGCGCTGCTGCTCAAGGTGGAGGCCGGCGGCGTCACCGGCTGGGGCGAATGCGTCGCCGATCCGGATCCCTTTTACGCCCCGGAGACCACCGCCTCCTGCCGTTACATCATCCAGACCTTTCTCCTGCCCCTGCTCGAGCCCGGCATGACCTTGGCCGATTTGAGCGGGCAAATGCACAAGGTGCGCGGCAACGAGATGGCCAAGGCGACCCTCGAAAATGCGGTGATCGACCTGCTCGCCAAACAGCAGGGGAAAAAGCTGCACGAGTTCCTCGGCTTGCCGGCGCGCAAGATCATGTCCGGCATCAGCCTGGGCTTGCAGGAAACCCCGGACAAACTGCTCGAGGCGGTCACGGAGGCGGTCGCCAAGAAATACCACCGGGTCAAGATGAAGATCAAAAAGGGCCAGGACATCGAATGGGTCGCGGCCGTGCGCAAGCGCTTTCCGGAGATCCAGCTGATGGCCGATGCCAACGGGGACTATACCCTGGCCGACGCGGCCCGGCTGCGCGAGCTCGACGCCTTTAATCTGATGATGATCGAGCAGCCCCTCTCCTATTCGGATATTTACCAGCACGCGCTGCTCCAGCAGCAGCTCGCTACGCCCCTCTGCCTGGATGAGTCGATCCACAGCCTCGACGACGCCAGGACCGCCCTCGAGCTCGGGGCGTGCCGCATCATCAACATCAAGCAGGGACGGGTCGGCGGCCTGATCGAAGCCCTGGCCATGGCGGAGCTCGCCGCCCGCCGCTCCATCCCGGTCTGGTCGGGGGGCATGGACGAGACCGGCATCGGCCGCGCGGTCAATATCCATCTCCAGACCGCCCCGGGTTTCATCCTGCCGGGCGACACCTCGGAGACCAGCCGCTATTTTCATGAGGACATCGCCGATCCTCCCGTGGTGCTGGACGCCCAAGGCGGCATCGACATCCCCCCCGGGGCGGGCATCGGCGTCGAGATTCCCGCCGGGCGCCTCGCCCGGTATACCATCGCCCAGGAACGCCTGTATGAACACAAAGGATGACCCATGCTGAAGCGGATTCTGCTCACCGTCCTCTCTTGCCTCGCGGCTTTCGCAGCGGCCCCAGCCCAGGAGCTTCCCACCCCGGGTGAGGCGAACGGCTTCTCCCGCTATACCCAACACGATCAGATCCTGCAGTTTCTGACTCTACTCACCGCCCGCTGCAAAACCGTGCAAGTGATGGAGATCGGCAAGACGCGTCCGGTGGAAGAGTATGCCGCCGAAAGCCTGCTGCTGTGCGTGGTCACCGCTGCGGGGGCCAGCCGGCCGGAGCAACTCGACCGCAGCAGGATCACCATTCTGATCACCGCCTCGCAGCATGGCAGCGAGCAGTCGGGCAAGGAGGCGGCGCTCGCCCTGCTGCGCGACCTCGCGCTCGGCGACCTGCAGCCGCTGCTGCAAAAGGCCAATTTTCTCATCATTCCCCAGGCCAATCCCTGGGGCAACCACAAGGACCGGCGGGTCAACGAGCTCGGTCTCGACATGAACCGCGATCATATCAAGATGGAGAGCGAGGGGGTGCAGGCGATCCACCGCGTCTTCCGCGCCTGGATGCCCGAAGTGACCCTCGATGTGCACGAGCGCGGCGACGATTATTACCAAGTCACCGTGGGCTGTGTCTCCAATGTCAATGTCGATCCCGCCATCGAGTCGTATTCGCGCCAGGTCATCCTCACCGAGGTGGCAGCGACCCTGGCCAGGGACAAGATCACCTTTCACGAGTATCTCGTCACCTCGGAGAACATGCCGAGCGACGCCTCCGGGGCCGATTTCACCCGCGAGGAGCTGGCGCGCTGGCCGCAGATCACGCGGCGCAGCACCTCCGACCTCAACGACGGGCGCAACAGCCTGGGGATCTACCAGACCTTCTCCTTCATTCAGGAGGGGGCTTCGCGGCACGATCTCGCCACCCTGGCCGCGCGTACCCGCTATCAGGGCCGCTCCATCCGGGCCTTCATTAAAACGGTCGCGGCGCATGGGCCGGAGATGGCCTCCCGGGTGCGCACCCTGCGCCAGCAGCTTCTGGCCGGGGAGGGCGCCTTCGGTGAGGTTCATTTGCAGATGGCCTACCGGCGCGATCCGGCCCAGCCCGAGCTGCGGCTGCGCGAGTTTCGTGAGGAGAAACGAAAGGATCGGGTGCTCAAGGTGGACAAAAAGGCGGGGGAGCGGATCGCGGAGGAGGATCTCGAGCCCCTGTCCGACGCGGCGGGTCCGGAGCTGGGGGAGCGGATCGAGAAGGAGTGGTATCCTGCGGTGGTGCCGACGCTCAGTGTCGCCCGACCGCTCGGTTATGTCATTCCGGCTGCGCAGGCCGCGGTGATCGCGGCCCTGCGCCTGCATGACATCGAAATGATGATGTTTACGCGCGACGCCGAGGTCAAGGCTGAGGGGTATTGGACGCAAAAGGTAGTGCCGTCGCGGTTCGATTATGTGGCCCCGGAGAGCCTGCAGGTAGAGGCGCGGCCGCTTGCCCTGCTTTGCCGCAAGGGTGACATTTACATCCCCTGCCGCCAGCCGGCGGCGCAGCTGCTCCCCTGCCTGCTCGAGCCGCAGTCGGATTATGGCCTGATCCGGTACTGGAAGTTTCACCTGGTGCCGGAGGCGGGCAATTATTACGCGCTCTATCGCATCGTGGCGGAGCAGGATTTGCCGCTGGCGCCCTGGTGCCGCTGGCCGCGGTAGAACTTCTCACCACCGTTGAGGATTTTCGCCCATCCGCGTCGTCTTGTGCAGGCTGGCTCTGCCAACAGAGCGTTAGAACGCCGCCACGGCTGAGAATTTTCGCCCCATCCCGGGCCGCTGTACCGGGATGGGGACAAGATGCAAAGGGGATTTCGCTCCCACCCGGCCGGCCGGCCCGGGTGGGAGCGATTTTTTTACCCGCAGGATTCAGTACTTCAGAAGGAGAGTCCGAACGAGAAGCGGTGCACATCGGGGAGGATGTCATAGGCGGAGTAGCTGTAGTCGCAGCTCAGCGGGATGCCGAGGGAAAAGGCATTCACGCCAAAGCCGACATCCCAGAGTTCCTCATCCATGTTGACCTTGTAGCCGGCGCGCAGGGCGAGGCGGTCGAAGAAGGTGAGCTCTGTGCCGAGGTGGATACGCTCCTTGTTATCGTTGGGGTGGACGGCATCGAGGGCGACGATCCCTTTGGCATAAGAGGTGCGGAAGAGGTCCATGGCGATGCCGAAGGCGAAATTGAGGGGCAGGGCGAAGGTTTCCGTCTCGAGCTGCGTGGGCACGAGGCGGTTGGGGAGATAATCGTCCCCGTCCCATTTGACGCCGAGGTCGGAGCCGCTGTACTTCATGTCCCCGCCGAAATTGCTCATGCACATGGCGATGGTGAGGTTGCGGAAAGGCAGCTGGTACTGGGTGCCGACATCGAAGGCCACCCCTTTGGCGCTTTCGTTCCAGATGCGCTGCTGCACGAACCGTCCGGTCAGGCCGACGCGGAAGCGGTCGGTCAGTTCGCGGCCGTAGCTCAGGGCCACGGCGACGTCCTGGGCGTCGAAAAATTCGCCGGTGCCGTTGGGTTCGCTTTCGCTGGTGATTTCCATCTGGTCGACGCCGAGCATGGTGACGCTGGCGGCCAGGGTGCCGAAGGTGCCGCCGTTATACACATACGATGCGGCATTGAAATCGAAGGTATCGAGCCAGCGCGTATGCGAAAAATGGGTGGCATGGGTTTTGACGCGGGTGATGCCCGCCGGATTCCAGAAGGGGGCGGTGGCATCGCCGCAGATGGCGACGTAGGCCCCGCCCATGGCCGCGGCGCGGGCGCTTACCGGAATTTTGAGAAACTGGGCCCCGCTGGTGCCGAGGTTGGGATTTTGTCCCCAAGCCGTCATCTGCCAGGTCAGAAGGGCCACCGGGATCCATCGTTTGATCGTCTTCATTCTGCCCTCCCTACTTGATCACGGCAAAGGTATTCTTGTACTGTGCCCCGGCGGTCTTGACGATGTAGAGATAGACGCCGGGAGCGATCTCCCGTCCTCCCTCCGCGCGCAGATCCCAGACCTCGGTGCCGTTGGGCGCCTGGTGCTCGATGGTCTTGACGCGGTCCCCCGCCACGCTGTAGATATAGATGGTGCATTGTTCAGGCAGGTTGATGAACTGGATCTGGCGCAGCGGCTCCTTGCGCAGCTCGCCGTATTCGGGCTCGTACAGGGAGGCCACGGCATAGGGATTGGGGACGACGCGGATGCGTTCCAGCTCGTTATGGGGACGGGCTGCGGTAAGGGTTGCGCCCTTGATTCTGAAGGCATAACTGTCCCTGAGCGAGGGCAGCAGGGGGACGACGGTCACGAGGGCGAAGAGATTGCCCGGCCCCGGAGGATTTTTCGCGGAAAAGGAGACCTTGCCGGTGAGGCCGTCGAAATCGAAGGTGTCGCCGTCATGCAGGGAATCGGCCTTGACCTCGCTGCCGCTCCGGGTGATCAGAAGGGAGATCACGCCCTGACCCGCGGCATCCGTGCCTTTGAGGGTGGTGGCGATCTGATAACTCGCCGCGACCACCGAGGCCGCATCCGACACCGAGAAGGTGATGTCGAGCTGATCGGTGCCGCCGATGCGCGAGATGCTCTGGATGTAGGCCGGGGGATTGAGGCTGAAAATGACGCCGTCGCTGGTGGCGAAGGGCTTATCATAGAAGAGAGGCTGGGGCGAAGTGACCACCTTGCCGTCGCTGCGAACGGCCTGAACGCAGAAAAAGAGGGTGAGATAGTCGCCGGCCTTGGGGAGATACTGCGCCGCGGCGGCGGGATCGGGATCCTCGATCTTGAGCTTCAAGCCCTTGTTGATCGAATAGGTGATGCCGGAGCGGTAGCTGCGCGGATCGGAGCCGATATAATCTCCGGTCGCCAGATCGATCAGATGCAGCGAATTGGGCGCAGCGAACTCGACACCGATGTGGGTACCGGTGGCGTAGTTCGAGTCACTGATGATCGGGGTGATTCGGGTCTTGAGGGTTCCGAAGGTGGTTTGCTGCCAGTAGGTAAATTTGAGCTTGTACGAGCGCTCGCCCAAGGAATCCGCATCCACGGGCTGGACATCGAGCTGATAATTGGACTTGCCCGCGGGATGCTCGACCGGGTAGGTGGTGACCGGCGTACGATTGGAGGCGGCGGACGCGGGAATGACCTCTTCGGTATTGAGAGCCTCCGGCGAATTGCCCTTGGGGCTTTCCAGACTCTCCACGGAGGCATCACCGCGGTCATAGGCGGTGATGGTATACCAGTAGGTGTAGCCGTTGGTCACCGTGGTGTCGGTAAAGCTGTGCTGCAGCCCGAGATCCAGGCCGATGTTGTTGACAAGGTCATATTTGGCGACGGGCACGGGAGTAACACCGACGCTGGGATCGACATTACGGTCCAGTTGATCCCAGTGCAGGCCCTTGTCGACGCTGCGATAGATGCGGTACCCCTCAAAGTCGTACTCGCCGGAGTAATTATCAAGGGAATGCTCGGCGGCGTCATCCCAGTAGAGGGTCACATAGCCATCCCCGGCGTGGGCGCTGAGGGTAGGGGTTGCCGGCGGCTTGGCGATATCAAAATTATAGGCGAGGATCTTTTGCGCCGATTTCAGGTAGGTGTAGAGCTCCTCCTTGTTGTTGCCCGCCACGAGGGCCGTGTAAAAGGTGAGGGTATCGCCGCGGCCGAGGTGATAGGGGCCGGAGGCCATGTTGCTGGTGAGGTCAAGGCCTGAGGCCGGGATCGTGGCCGGGTTATCATAATGGCGGGTCGGATTGCTACCCTGGTGGAAATAAAAAGGCACCAGGGACTGCGGGCGGATCAGACCGGGGTTGCTCGAAAAGATGGCGTATTGCAGGCTGTCGTCGTCGCGGTCATCGTCGTAGAGGTTGTAGTGCATGTCGGTGACGCCCAGCTCGATCCCGTTGACCTTGGGGGTACGCAGAAAGGCCACGCCAAAGTAGCCGGTAACCCCGCCGGTCCACTCGCCCGAAAAGCCGTCGTCGTAAAAATAGACGAAATTGTTGGCCTTGTCGAAATCGAGTTTGTCATCTTCATATTCGGGCAGACCGCCGCTGACATCGCCGATATCGATGTCGACGTACATGTCAAAATAGAGACTGTCGAGGTCGCGGGGTCCCTTGTTGAGCAGCTCGAATTTGTAAAAAATAAGATTCTGGGCGAACTTGACGCCAAAGGCGTAGCCGGTCTGACGGACTTCAAGTCCCAGGGGGGCGACGGTGTTGTTGTTGTCATCGTAGACGCAGTAACTGTCCTGGTCCGATTTGATCACCGGATTGCCTGCCTGGTCCTTGACCGGCCATCCCAGGTCGGGGTTCCAGCTGAGGGGATTGTCGCTGAAGGCGATTTTGGCATAGGAAGAGTTGTGATAGCCGCCGACCGCCTCCCACTCCTCGTCGGTGGTATAGCGCCCCTGCACGACGTTGCCGGGGATGCCGATCATCGGATTGATGCGGTAGACATAATTTTTACCCGAGCCGATGGGGAACTCGCCCGAAGGGCCCTGGGTGAGGCGCCGGGGATAGAGCTTGCCGCGGTTCTCGAAAAAGAGGCCGATGTTGCTGGCGTTGTGGGTCCCGCCGGCACGGTCGACGACGCCCGCGGATTTCTCCAGGCGGGCCTCCTCCTGCTCTTTATCCTTCCCTGTGTGCTGGGCCAGCGCCAGGCTGGTCAGGCAAGCCAGCGCGAAGATCAGGTATGCAATTTTCTTCATTCTACTCCACCAGTTTGACAGATGGTTGGCAGGTGCTGTTTGCTTTAGCGCTGCAGACCCAATCCCAGCCGGATGCTTCGCGGCGGGCCGTAATTGGAGGGATCGCGCATGTATTCGTTCGAATAGCCGCCGACCAGGGTGAAATCGGGGCTGCCGGTATCACCATAGACATAGAGGATGTTGCGATGGTTGGTGAGGTTCAGGCATTCGGCAAACGCGCGCAGCCTGATGCCGCGGCCGATCGCGAGCTCCTTGCCCACCTCCAGATCCATGGTGTAGGTGCCGGGCCGGCGCAGCGAATTCTTGTCGACAAAGCCGATATCGCGGCCGCTCGGCGTATAGGGAAATCCCGAGGCCGCCCTGAGCACCACACTGTAATCGGTGTTGGCGAGCAGATGCTTGCCGAAGAGGAGCGGACCCTCGTCCTTCGGAATGCGGAAATAGGTTTGCATGCTGAGGTTATGACGCTGATCCCAGTCGAGATAGTAGAGTTTGGTGCTTTCGTCGGTGCCGGGATACTGCTCCGCCTCAGAGGAGGCACTGCCCTTGGCGATGGAGTAGGTATAGCTCAAACCGCCGCCGAAATAGCGGCCCTGGCGCACCTCGACATTGATCTCGAAGCCTTTGTCGTTGGCATAATCCTCGTTGACGTAAACCGTGTAACCGACAAAGCGGCCGGTATTGCCGGAAAAGGCCTCATAGTATTTGGTGCCGATGTAATCGGTGATATCCTTGTAATGCGCAGTAAGATGCGCGGCGATGCGATCGGAGAACTGGTGCGAGACACCGACCTCATAGGCCACGGTCTTTTGGGCATCGAGGTTGGCCTGGCCGAAGAGCGGCTCGCGCACATTCAGGTCATACTGGCGGTTCTCGAAAAGGAATTGGTATTCCGGATTCTGGAAAAAGTGGCCATAGGCGAAGTGGATCTTGGTACGGTCGGAGACCGGATGGGCGATGCCGAGGCGGGGGCTGATCTGGGTACGCGCCTTGACTGTAACCAGCTTGTCCTGGGAGAGCGGATCCTCGCGGAAGGTGGCATTGGCGTTGAAATAATCATAGCGCAAGCCGAGATTGATGATCAGGTAGGGAAACTCGATCTTGTCCTGGATATAGCCGGCCGCCTCGAAGGGTTTGATATTATAGTCGTTGAGGTAAGGATAATTGCGCTTGGGATCGTAGACGTAGAAGAGTTTGAGCCAGTGCTTGCGGTACTGCACACCGAACTTGACCTCGTTGATCTTGTTGGCCTGCCAAACCATGTCGGTCTTGAAATCGGCGGTCTTGTTGTGGTTGTCGAACATTTCAGGATAATCGGATTTGGCGTAAAACTCGTAGCCATCTCCCGCCCAGGGAAGGTATTCGGCTTCGGTGGCGCTGAGATAGCTGGAGGTATCCTTATCGATGCCTGAATAGTATTTTTCATCGAGGAAGGACAGACGCATGTCATAGAAGAGATTGGACTTGAGGCTTTGATTGACCATCAGCAGGGTCTGGTTGGTGCGGGTGCGGTTGCGCAGATACTGGTCCGGGATGTATTTGTAGGCATGGCTGTAGCGCTGGTAGCGAGAGCTGGCGGCGCGGTTGCTCAGGGTGAATTTCATTTTCGGTGTCATCTGGTAGGAGAGCTTGCCGAAAAGGGTTTTGCTGAGATTGTAGCCAAAGGGGAGGTAGCTGCCCTTGTGGTTCTGTTCACCGGTGATGAAGTATTTGAGCTTTTTAAAAAAGAGGGGGCCGCCGAGGCTGCCATTGAGCCGGTTTTCCTCGAGGTCGCTGAAGCGGCCGATGCCGAACTGGCTGGAGCGATATTCGAGGTTGCCGGAATGGGAATCGCCGCCGTCGCGGGTGACGATGTTGACGATGCCGCTGAGAGCATTGCCATATTCGGCATTATAGGTGCCGCTGAGCAGGTTCAATTCCTGGATGGCGTCATTGTTGATCTGGGTGATCATACGGCCGAGGAGGGGGTCCTGCACATACATACCGTCGATCATAAAGCCGACCTCGTTGGAGCGGCCGCCGCGCAAATGGAGCGAGCCGCCCATATCGGTGACGCCGGCCTGCAGGGCGAGCACATCGGTGAACTCGGTGACCGGCAGGCTGGCGATCTCCTCGCGGCGCATCGTCGCGCCGGAGCTGGTGAGGTCTTTCTGGATCATCGGCTTGTCGGCGATGATCACCACCTCTTTCATCTGGACAGCCGAAGGCCGGAGCTTGACCGTGACGTTGGTGGTCAGATCGATCATGATGCGCAGGTTGGTCACGACCTGGGTCTCATAGCCGACGAAGCTGATTTTGGCGGCGACGACGCCGGGCGGGACATTAAGGATGATGTATTGGCCATGTATGTCCGAGACCGCGCCGAGGCTGGTGCCGGCGATCTGGATGTTGGCTCCGGGCAAAGGCTCGCCGGTCTGCGCATCCGTGATCGTTCCGGCCACCTTGCCAGTGACGCCGGCATAGAGCAGGGCGGGGACGAGCAGGAGAAAAAGAATCCGGTATTTGTTCATCGGGACACCCTCATCGGTTCGACTGAGGAAATGGCGGCCGGGGCGCTCTTCGCAGCAGCCCCGGCCTGGGTTGTGATTCCATCGCCGGGCGTGGTTTAACGCACCAGGGTCATCTTTTTGGTCCAGCTTTGCGCCCCCGCCTGGAGACGATAGAAGTAGATGCCGGCGGCGGCATTATGTCCGGCCGCGTCCCGGCCATCCCAGCTCACCTGATGGGCGCCGGCGGAATAGAGGCCGTCGGCCACCACGCTGATGAGTTGACCGTTGAGGTTGTAAACCGCGAGGCGGACTTGCGTGCGCTCCTGCAGCTCAAAACGAATGGCGGTCGTGGGATTGAAGGGATTGGGCCAGTTCTGGCTCAGGGCAAAGCTCTCGGGGCGCTGTTCGCCGGGCTTGAGCTCTACGGCGGTGGTGAAAGCCGCTTGATACTTGACCTGCATTGCGTTGGACGCCGTCACCATATCCGCGAAAGAGTCGCCATACATCACACCATAGACGATCTTGACGGAGCCATGGGCGGGTATCGTAAAGGCACCGGCATTGAGACTGTAGATCGAGCCGTCGCCACCGGCGAGCAGATCGGCGTCGAAGCCGGGATCGGCGGTCTGGTGGTAGCGGATCGAATCGGTGGCGGCGTCGTTATTGGGATCCTCGGGGGAGTAGACGCCCCAGTCCAGGGTCTTGTAGGACCAGGGGGTATGCGAGAGCAGACGGAGGCCGGCGTATCCGGCTTCGCCCTCACGATAGCAGTAGGCGGTCTGGCTGGCGGCATCGTATTTGGTGCTTTCGCCGCCATAGTTGCCATTGATGCGCGGGACCACCACGGCGCCGAGATAAAAGGTTCCGGCCTCCGCGGAATCGTTGGTGACCGTATACTCGACGATCATCCAGGGCTGGTCCATCCAGACATAGGAGTGGGCATCAAAGGACATGTGCGGCGGCAGCGGTGTAGAAGCTGGATCCGCCTCGTCGATGTAGCGGCTATCGAAATGGACAAAGCCCTCCAGGTCCGATTTGGTCGGAACGGTCAACTGGACCGTGCCCGTCAGGGGATTGTGGTTTTCGTTATAATCGCACACCGCTTTCTCGTTGAGCGCGGCGATGATGTTGACCCGCTCCATCTGGCGCGTACCGGACATGTTCGGGACGATCAGGCGGATACTGCCGGCATTGCTGAGGCGGAAGCCGATTTTGCCCGTTTCGAAATTCGTTGCGGCTGTATTCGCGGCCAGTTTGATTGAATACTGGGCTTGTGCGGCATCGGCGGCTGCCACCATCTCCGCATAGCTGTCCCCGTAAAAAATGCCGTAACAAATGGTCACCGAATCGTGCGGCGCAAGGGTCACCGGACCGGCATTGAGGCTGAAGATGGAGCCGTCTCCGCCCGCGGTGATTTCCGGGCCAAAATCGGGATCGGCGGTCTGATGATAGCGGGTGGAGTCGGTTGCTGCATCGCTGGAAGGATCCGCCGGGGAGTAGACGTTCCAGTCCAGGGCCTTGTAGGAGTAGGGGGTTTGGGAGAGGAGGCGAAGACCGGCGTAGCCCGCTTCCGCACCGCGAAAACAGTAGGCGATATGATGATCCGCATCCCATTTATCGGTTTCGCCGCCGTAGCTGCCATTGATACGCGGCACCCCGACCGCGCCCAGATAGAGCGAGGCCATTTCCGAGGAGTCATTGATGACGGTGTAGCGGGCGATCGCGTAGGGCTGATCTTTCCAAACATAGACGGTCAGTCGGAAATTGACGTTGGGCGGCAGGTTGCTGGAGACATTGCCGTAAAAGGCGCCGCCTTCGAAATCCGCGATGGTGGCGGGGGAGATGGTATACGCGGCGATCAGCTTGTCCTGATCCTCGTTGTAATCGCAAACCGCTTTTTCATTAAGCGCGGCGATGATGTTGATGCGGTCGATCTGGCGTGTGCCGGACGTACCGGGCACGACAAACCGGATGCTGCCGGCATCGCTGATGCGCAGGCCGACCTTGCCGCTCTCGAGATTGACCACGGCCTGGCTCGCAGCAGCCAAGCCCAGGAGCAGCACCGCGCACAGCAGAATTCGTAACGATCTGGGTGACATGGAGACCTCCTCCAGTTGGATGTAATGTGAAGCCTCTGCCTCGCCGTCCGCCCGGACGGCGGCGTTATGGACCAGGTTGTGACAGCATTATTGAAAGTGCAACAGGACCGGCGGTATCAGCAGCAACAGCGCCAGGATGAAAAAGAAGATCTGCAGCGGTAGCAGCCACTTCGCCCATTTTTCCCATGGGATGCCAGCCAGCCCGAGCACCCCCATGGTTACCCCGGAGGTGGGCAGGATCGGATTAATCCAGCCCTCGCCGAAGACGAAGGCGAGCACCGAGGTCTGGCGGGTGATGCCGATGACATCCGCCAGGGGCGACATGATCGGCATGGTCAGGGCCGCCTGGCCCGAGCCGCTGTGAACAAAAAAGTTGATTATGCCCTGGGTGACGAACATCATCTGGGCGGCGACGACGCGCGGCAGATGTGAAATGAGGCCGCCCAGCGCATAGAGCATGACATCGAGGATCTTGCCGTCATTCGCCACCACCAGGATAGCCCGGGCGCAGGCGATGATCAGGGCGACGCCCATCATGTCCTTCGCGCCCGCCTTGAAGCCCTCGGTAATCCCGCCGATCGAGAGCCGGCCGAGCACACCGGCGACCAGACCCAGGCCGAAAAAGAGCCCGCTCATTTCGACAATGCCCCAGCCGAAGCGGATCACGCCGAAAACCAGCAGTGCCAGTGCCAGCGCGAAAGCAAGCAGCACCCGGGCATGGTGGCCTTCCATCCGCGCGTGCCCCGGCGCGACGGCTTGCGGATGCAGCCCGCGCGCACAGTCGATTTCGTAGACCGGGCTGATGGTGGGATCGGCTTTGACCTTGCGGGCGTAGCGCATGACAAAGGCGATCATGAAAAAAGTGCTCAGGAGCCAGATGAAGAGGCGGTACTCCCAGCCGGAGAGCGGGGGCAGCTGGGCGATCTCCTGAGCGATGCCGAGGGTGAAGGGATTGATGACCGCCCCGGCGAATCCTGCGGCGGCGCCGAGGAAGGGAATGGCGGTCCCCACCAGGGAATCGTAGCCCAGCGAGATCGCCAGCATCATAAAGAGCGGCACGAAGAGCATCGTCTCCTCGCACATGCCGAAGGTGGTGCCGGCCACCGAAAAGAGGGTCATGGTGGCGGGGATGAAGAATTTCTGCATATGCGGCTTGTGGCTGAAATACCAGGCCATCCAGTTGACGCCGGCGGTGATGGCGCCGGTGTTCTGGATGATGGTGAAGATGCCGCCGATGATGAAGCAAAAGCCGATGATCTTGGCGGCCTCGATGAAACCCTTGAGGGGGGCCGAGAGCAAGGCCATCAGACCCTGGGGTTGGCTTTCGACCCGGGTGAAGGTGTTGGCGATGACCAGGGTCTTGCCGCCCACCTCGTGGCGCTGGTACTCCCCGCCCGGGACGATCCAGGTCAGCGCGGCCACCGCCACGACCATGGCGAAGATCAGAAACAGGGTGTTGAAGGAATATCGGGCTGATGCGGCCATGGCGGTACCCTACTCGATCCGGTATTCGTCGCCCGGCAGCAGCAGGTCGACCTTGAGGTTCCGGCCCCCGAGCAGCCCCTGGTCACTGGTGCGGATCTGCTTTGCCTTGCGGGCATCATAGACGATCACGGCATCCAGGCCGTAGACGCGGAAGTGGCCGTCGGGGTAAACCAGGATGGCCCCCTCCTCATCGATGCCGATCCCGGGCAGCCCGGGATGTTCGAGCACCACGCCGATGAGGCGGTTATGGCGCTTGCGCATCATAAAGTGCTGGTCGATGATCGCATTCTTGACAAAGCCGAAGCCGCGCTTGGTTTCGACGTTTTTGGCCTGGATCGAGTGAAAGATGTTGGTCGAATCCTTGTTGACCAGCTCGTTGCCGGTGATCATCACCTCGCTCATCACCGCCGCGCCGGCGCTGGTGCCGCCGATGATGCCGCCACGCTCGAAGTAAAGGCGGTCGAGGGCCTGCTCCGCGCGGGTATGACCGACGCGGTTCATCAGCCGGTCCTGGTCGCCGCCGGTGAAAAAGACGCCGCCGGCGGCATCGATCAGGGCGACGATCGAGTCCGAGTTGGCCACGGCCGGCTCGATGATGTGACGCATGGTAATCTGTTCCGCGCCGCACTGCCGCAGCTGGCCCGTCAGGAAGGTGCCATACTCGATCGGATCCTCGCTGGCCGAGGTGATGATCAGGATCGACTGGCCCTGGCAGCGGTTCACGAACTCTTGCATGGCATCCATCGGCTTGTCACCGCCGCCGATGATCATCAGATAGCCCCTGTGCGCCTTGCCGCCGGCCAGCACTACTCCGGCCAGCAGGGCCAGGACAAGTATCGCCGCATTTCGTCTCATCTCTGCTTCACTCCGCTTCGATCAGGTGCGTGAGAATTTGAAAGCCGGTCATCAGGTCCGCGGGACGGATATGTTCATCCCGGGAATGGGGATTCTGGGCACCGATGCCGGTGTTGATGATCTGGATGCCGTGCTGATTAAAGACATTGGCGTCGCTGCCGCCGTAATAGACCAGCGGCTGGGGTGTCACGCCAACACGGCCGTAGGCGCGGTAGAGGTGCTGCACCAGCGCTATCTCCGGATGGAACTGGAAGCCCTGGAAACTGAAGATGAAGGCGGGTTCACACTGGCCGCCCCAGCGCGCCGCCGCCTCGGCACAAAGTGAGGTCAGGCGCTCGCGCAGGGCGGTGATCTCCTCGTTGCGAAAAGAGCGGAACTCGCCGGTGAGGTCCACCCGGTCAGGCACGACGTTATCGGCGGTGCCGCCATGGATGGTGCCAAAGTTGGCCACCGAGTGCGGATTCACCCGGCCCACCGGAAAACCGCTCATGATATGGACCGCCATGGAAAGGGCGTTGATGCCGGTTTCGGGTGCCACGGCCGAATGGGCGGACTTGCCGGTGATGGCGATTTTAAAATCATAGGCGGTGGGGGTGGAGGCGACATACCCCCCGGGCCGGGCAGTGCAATCAAAGACGAAACCCTGATGCGCCCGAAGCTGCGCGAAATCGAGGGCCATCGCTCCGAACATCCCCAGCTCCTCGGCGACCGTGAAAACGATCTCGAGACTGCGGTGGTGCAGCTTGTGCTCGTGCAGCTCCTCGATGAGAGACAGGAGCAGGGTCACCCCGGCGCGGTTGTCCACCCCGAGAATGGTCGTGCCATCCGACCAGAGGACCCCCTCCTTCAGCACCGGCTGGACCCCGGCGGTGGGATGGACCGTGTCCAGATGGGCCAGCAAGAGAAGGGGTTCTGTATCGGGCAGGTCACCGGGCAGCCGGATAATGAGGTTGCCACAGGTGCCGTTGAGTTTTTGCGCGGCATCATCCTCGGTGATCTCGACGCCGAGGGGCGCGAGGCGTTTTTTGATGAATTCAGCGACCGGCCGCTCCTGGAGCGAGACGGCGTCGATCCGGACGAGTTCGAGAAAAAGATCCAGCAGTTTTTGTTGGTTCATGGCATCAGATTCCATACAAAGGATTGAACCCGCACCGGGCATTGGAAAATTAAATCCGCAGGAGCAGAAACCGCACCCATGCGTCACCAGGCAATGCTTGCGGCCGCGCCGGGCCAAGGGTCAGGGATTTGCGACAAAGTAGCGATCGTCGCGGATGCTCTCCTCGATAATCCCAAGCGCCGTCAAGGTGCGCTCCTTGTCCCTGAAATTGAGTTCGGTGATGATGGCGTTGATGACCGTCACCACCGCTCCCAGTGAATTACTGAAGGTGATGTTGTCGGTCTGGATGGGGAGACAATGGGTGGCCCAGCTCCGGGCGGGGGCGCTCTTTTTATCGGTGAAGAGAATGCTGGGAATCTCCCGCTGCCGGGCCTGGGCCAGCGCTTCGACCGTCTCCCGTGAATAGGGTGAGAAACTGAAAGCGATCAGCAGGTCGCCCGGGTCCATAAAGGCGACCTGTTCGATATAACGAAAATAATCCAGAGAGAGGTGCTGGGCGTCGTAGCTGTACTGGCGCAGCAGATAGGTCATGAGCTGGGCCAGGTGGGCGGAGAGTTCGAGGCCGATGCAGTAAATCCGCCGCGCGGCAATGATACGGTCGACGGCGCCGGTGAAGGCCTGGGGATCGATCGACTTGATCGTCTCCTGAATGTTGGAGATCACATTTTGTGAGGCCAGTTTGAGCACATCGGGCGAGCTGCCCTGCTCGGCGATGGCCAGGCGATAGCGCGCGGTGGGGGAGAGGCGCTCTTTGAGATAGGCGGAGAGGGTCTCCTTGAGTTCCTTGTAGCCGCGATAGCCGAGGAGCTGGGCGAAGCGGACGATGGTGGCTTCACTGACGCCGGCGCGGCGGGCCACCTCCTGGATGGGCAGGAGGGCGACCAGATCCATGTGTTCGAGAAAGAAATCGGCCACTCTTTTCTGGTGCGGCGCGAGATCGGGCAGGCTTTTGCAGATCCGGTCTTCGATGTTTTTCATGTCCGGGGCCCTTGCTGCAATTTTTATTTCACAACAATGCGGCATGAAAATAAATTTTCATTTGAAGATAGGAGAATGCAGCCTCAAAGTCAAGAGGATTCTCAACTTTTTTTTGCAGCGCGATGCGCCGGCACGCTTTTGGTACAATTCGACCTATGGAGGATGTCGGCAGAACAGACTTTTTATCAGCCAGGGTACCCCCGGAAATCTTGTTCCCACCTGACACCTCGCGCCGTATACTTGGCAAGCTTTTATCACCGGTAGGCCACTATTTTCAATGATATTAAAGCCGAGTAGGACCCAGATTTTGGGGGGTTTCAAGACATTTTATCAGCCCGTTGCGTCTGCGCAACCGCGGGCCGCTCTATTTTATCAGGGCAAGGCGCTGGACATGGTTTTGCCCTTGCGCCATCAGGGTGCAACAATAGATGCCCGAGGGCAAGGTCCGGCCGGAGCCGTCGGTGCCATCCCAGTGCAGCTGATGTGGGCCGGCGGATAACTCGCCGTCGCAAAGCACGCTTACCAGCCGGCCCTGGATGTCCCAGATTCGAACGCTGACCCGGGAGGAGCGTGGCAGTTCGAAGAGGATCCGGGTCTGCCCGTTAAAGGGATTGGGCCAGGCCGGTTGGAGGAGAAAACGGGCGGGCGAGCCGGTATCCGTCGCTTGGGCAATTCCGGTCATCACGCCATGCGGACCGGCTCCCGCAGGCTGAACGCCATGGCAGACGCGGCAGTCGCGCAGCACGCCCGGGTAACCCTGTAGGGCGGTGTTCTGCACGTTGTCATTGGGCTCGATGGTGGGGACGATGGCGTGCGGCGAACCGTGGCAGGTTGAGCAGTACAAGCCGCCATGTCCGCGCGACTGGCGGAAAAGTTTGCCGCTCTCTTCGGCATGCTGGGCGCCGTGGCAACTGGATGCCCCGCATTTCGGTTCATCCAGCCAGGGCCGGCGGCCGGTTTTGATCGTGGAAGCGACGTTGCTGAGAGAGCCGTGGCAGCTCTGGCAGGTCATCCCCTTGCTGTACATGACATCGCGCAGGCACCGCGTGGTCGCGCCGGGGTGGCATTTGTAGCAGTCATTGGTCCGATCTTTATGTTTGTCATGCAGGGCGAGGGAAAGGGAGGGCAGTCCGCTCCGGCCGGGCAGCCCCAGGGCATTCGAGGCGTGGCATTTGGCGCAGAGGATCGGCCTGGCGTTTGCGTCGAATCCCCCCTCGTTTTCATGGCTGCCGAGCAGGGCGGATTCACTGGTGTGACAGCCGCCACTAACACAGCCGATTTCGTTGCTGACCGGTATGACGCATTGGGTGGTAGCGAGCAGGGTGTTGGCGGCATCATAGGCCTTGAGCAAGGCCAGCTGGTAGGGGGACTCTTTGGCGAGGTCGGCATCGGTATAGGGCGTGATCGGGATTCCGCTCGCTTCGAAATGGTCTCCTGCCACAGCCAGATTCCCGGCAAGTCCATTGCCCGTCAGCCCGATGTTGTCCGCCAGGGAAACGCCGAAGAGTTTGTCCTCGTAGCTCCAAAAGTTGGTCTTGCCCACCGAGTAGCTGTTGCCGGGGATGGTATAGGTCACGGTGAAGCCGGAGGTGACCAGTTGCGGCGCATGACTGGCATCACCCTTGCGGATCAGCTCAGCGGTGAGGTTGTTGTAGGGGGGCAGAATGGCCAGATTGGCAAAATCCTTGTTGGCGCAGTGCATGCCCAGGTCATTCCAGCCGATGAGGATGTACTCCTGGCCGGAGAGCGAACCAGCCAGTCCACACAGCAGGATCAAAGCAGCCTTCACCTTCATGACATCCTCCATTGCACTATACACGGAAGCTTGATTACCATGTTGCCACATTATGCAATCTACATCCGTTTGCAGAGGAATTCAAGGTGAAAGCGGTGAGAAATCCTTGGCTGCCGTATTTATTAACCGGCAACGGAGGTCTCAGAGCACCATGCGGATGGCGCTGCGGGCCTGCTCCGGCAGTGTGAATTTCCGGTTGGCGAGAAAACGGTTGAGGGTGGTTTCGAGCCAGGGTCTGCTGCAAATGAATTTGGAGATGGTGATCGAATCGGGGCCGAGGAGGTAGCCATGGGCTTCGACCCGGACCGGCTCGGCCTCCCCGGTCAAGGTGACCAGGGCGAGGATCGATCGGGCTTCTTTGTTGAACTCGAGTTCCTGGATGACGCCGATGCCCTCGAGGTAGGGATTGATGAATTTTTTGGCGGCCGCGGCTTTAAGCGATTGGAACATCCTCGAACTCCTCCCGTTAGCGGTTGCGTTCCAGCAAGGCGCATGCGAACCAGAGCACCGGCGCCTGGCCATGGAGATCCCCGGTGACCCGCGGCCGGGTGAGATAGTGGGTAATGTCCGCGCTCTTGCCGGTGCCGATGCAGACCTCGGCGACCCGGCCGTCCGCGCCGATATAGGTGAGGAGCGCCTCCCAGGCTTTCTCGTAGACCGGCTTGTAGAGGGAAGGGTCGAGAAGCCCCTTGTTCACCCCGACGGTGACGGCATAGCCGAACATCGCCGTGGCCGAGCTCTCCTTCCAGGCGGAGGGCGTGTCGATCAGCTGTCGCCACATCCCGTCTTCGGCCTGATAACGGCGCAGGGCATCCATCATGCGGCGATACCCCGCGAGGATGGCGGGATAATGGGGATTATCCGGCGGCAGCTCGGAGAGCAGCTCGGCCATGCCCGCAGCGGCCCAGCCGTTGCCCCGGCCCCAGAAAAAGGGCGCGCCTTCCCCGTGATAGAAAAGGCCATTGGGCTGCTGCAGCTTCTGCAGGTAGACGTCGATTTCAAGGGCGGCCCGCTCGAGATAGACCGGCTTGCCGGTGGTGCGCCAGGCCTGGACCTGCAAGGCGCCGATCATCCAGATGTCGTCGATCCAGAAGCGGGTCTGACGGGTCAGGCCGTCGGGTCGGGGATCGACCCACTGGGCGTCCGCCAGTGCGATCCCCTGCTGGAAGAACGTCTTCTCCCCGGTCTGGCGGTAGAGTTCGAGCGGCAGAATGCCGTAAACATTGGCATCGACATGATCGGCCAGGTCGGTCAGGCTGTCCGTATTGGCCCGCGCGTAGCGGCTGGCGAGGCGGGCGAGCAGCTCCTTGTCGTGCAGCAAACCGGCCAGATGCGCGGCGCCGAAACCGGCGCAAGCCTCGGAGTAATGGATCCCCCGCCAGAAGGGGGCCAGGTAGAGATAATATTCGGAGCGCGACAACAGATCATGGGCGACCAACCGGCCGATCTGTGCCGGACTGGTCTCGTTATGACCGAGGAGATCCTGGAAAAAAGTGGCGAATTTCGCACAGCCGGCGAGGCTGCTACAAAGGAGAAATAAAACCGCGATGCCAAAACGGGAGAATCTTGTCTTCATGGCGAGCGCTCTCTGGATGGTCTTGATTTGCCTGAATTTCGCGAATTTTATCTTGTCAGTCAAGTCCTCTTTTCCATTTTGCCTTGATACCCCCCAAAAGCTGGGTCCCACCCAGATGGAATTAAAATGGGCCACGCTGTATCGCAAGATCAAGGAGTATCAGCTCAAGCCCTAAAAGCTGGGTCCCACCCAGATGGAATTAAAAATGGGCCACGCTGTATCGCAAGATCAAGGAGTATCAGCTCAAGCCCTAAAAG
>DAOQAG010000003.1:0-9994 GCA_035353815.1 bacterium | reverse complement strand
AAAATGGGCCACGCTGTATCGCAAGATCAAGGAGTATCAGCTCAAGCCCTAAAAGCTGGGTCCCACCCAGATGGAATTAAAATTGGCCACGCTGTATCGCAAGATCAAGGAGTATCAGATCGAGCCCCAAAAGCTGGGTCCCACCCAGCTGGAATTAAAATGGGCCATGCTGCATCGCAAGATCAGGTTCTATGACCCTAGAATCAATCCTCTTCACCCTGTCAGATTAATAAATAGTCCTGACTTTGCAAAGGATGTTTTAATCTAATTCCTTTCAACATTCATTATACAAGAATCAGAGTCTAAATCAATTTTGAGAAGCCCAAACGTTAGGGACCAGGTAGGGGCGAGATTTCAGGGGTACTCTTTTCCATTTTGCCGCTTGACATCCTTCCCGGTTTCCGTTATATTGAAATAGGACCGAAATCCAGAGCATTCCATCACCCCCTGTTCCTCCTCCGGTCATACTCCCCAGCGATCCGGTATCCCTGGCGCCATCCACAACCCGAAGCTCCTGCTTTATCGGCACCCTTGCGTTTGATCTGTTATCCGGGAGGATACCATGAAACTTGCGAGCCTGCTCTTCATCCTTATGGTACTGACGGCCGGGACTCTGGCACAACCGGTTCTCGACCAGGTCATCCCGATCACCACGGCCTCCGAGGAGGCACGCACCCTCTTCCTGCAGGGACGCGACCAGCTGGAGAACATCGATTACGCCGCCGCGGCCAGGCACTTCGACCGTGCCATTGAAAAAGATCCGGGATTCGCCCTTGCCTTCCTCTATCGCAGCCTTGCGGGCGGCAGCGCCCAGACGGCGGAGGAAAATATGGAAAAGGCTTTAGCCCTGTCGGCCAATGCCTCCGACGGAGAACGGCTGCTGGTCGCTTTTTACAAGGCGAGCAATGAGGCCAGAGGTGCGGCCGCCCTCCAGAATATGGACAAGCTCCTCGCCCTTTACCCGGATGACAAGCGCCTGAAAACCTACGCCGGCTTTTATTTCCAGAGCCACTCCGAAAACACCAAAGCCATCGATCTCTATCAGCAGGCCCTGCAGATCGACAAGGAGTACGCCCCCGCCTATAATTACCTGGGATACGCCAGCATGGCCGTCGGGGATTACCCCGCCGCTGAAAAAGCCTTCCTGGAGTACATCCGCCTCATGCCCCACCTGCCCAATCCCTACGATTCCTATGCCGAGTTTTTGCTCAAGCGGGGACGCTACAACGAATCGATCGTGCAGTATCAAAAGGCCTACGATACCGACAACCAGTTCACCGGCAGTCTCGCCGGCATCGGCAATAATTATCTCTTCATGGGGGCGTATGACAAGGCCCGGACCTATTACGACCGCTACTTCAGTGAAAGCCCGCGGGTCAGCGACAAACTGATCGCACTGCGGCTGCAGGCCCGCTCGTATCTCTATCAGGACAAGGTGGATGAGGCGATGAGCGCCTATGCCCGGCATCAGACCTTTGCCGAAAAGGAAAACGAGTCCGCGATCCTGATTACGACCGCTTTCAACGAGGGATTTGTTCTCAGCGAGATGGGCCGGCCGGCGGAGGGACTCCGCCAGTGCACCGAGGCCGCCGCGATGATCGACCGGTCCGGACTCGCCAGTCATGCCCGGGAAAACCTGCGGGTCAACGGCGCCTACTGGCTCACCCTTGTCTGCGCGGCCAATCGTCTCTTCGACAAGGCCCAGGTCAACCTTGCCGACTATCTCGCCGCTATCCGGCTGCGCAACAACCCGGATGAATCCCTGTCACTGCATGCCCTCCTGGGATACCTCGCGTTTCAGGACAAACGGTGGGATGGCGCCATCGCCCAGCTGCAGCGCCTGGAGAACGACCCCTGGGCCCTCTACTACCGCGCCCGCTGCCTCCAGGAAAAAGGGGACCAGCAGGGAGCGCACCTGCTCTTCGACAGGGTGGTCCACTGGAATCAGGAGAGCCTCAACCTCGCCGTGGTCTGGAGCCGCGCCCGCAAAGCCCTGGGCAAATAGCAGGGGATTGGCACAAAAAGGCCGCGCGCAGGCGGCCTTTTTTGTTATTTTAACTTGACATTTAAATATGACGGTGTTATATTAAACTGTCATTATAAGGAAGCATGACGCATGGAAATGGATATCAATGAACTGGTGGAGAAGAGCGGCGTACCACGGCGCACCATCCACTTTTATGTGCAGCAGGGCTTGCTGCCGGCTGCAGCGGGAGCGGGCCTGGCGGCGCGCTATACGGATGACCATCTGATCCGCCTCGCCGCCATTCCGGTATTGCGCCGGCGCGGCATGCGGCTGGATGAGATCCGCCGCGAATTTCAGCACACCTCGCGTGCGCAACTGGAGGCGCTGCTTCAGGACGAACGTAGCGAACGCCAGGAGGCGGAGAAGCGGCTCTGGCAGGCCCAGAGCCTGCTGCGCTACACCCTGGCGCCGGGTGTCGAACTGGTGGTTGATACCCGGGCGGACGCGGCGACGCGCAAGCAGGTACTCAGGCTGCTCGAGCAGGCCTCCATCATTTTCGAGCACTGAGGGCCGGCCGCTTGCCCGATGGGAATTCAGGATTGTCTCTACTTTTGACTGGAGGGGTGTTATGTCCGGATCGTTCGCAATAAAGGAGTGGCCGTTGGGCGGATTGTTCCTGGCGGATCGGCCGATGGCCTCAAGTCTGCCGCTGCGCCACACCGAGGTGGAGGCGCACATTACCGGTCCCCTGGCCGCGGTGGCGGTGACGCAGCACTATCACAATCCCTTTGATGCGCCCCTGGAGCTGGAGTATCTCTTCCCGCTGCCGGAGAACGGCGCGATATATGATTTCGAGTTTCTGATCGGCGCGGCGAAGGTCAAGGCGGAGGTGCAGCCGGCGGAGACAGCGCGCGAGCGCTACGAGACTGCGCTGCACGGCGGCCAACGCGCCAGTCTCTTCGAGGAGCGGCGGCCTAATCTCTTCGCCCTGCTGCTGGCCAATGTCCAGCCCGGGGATGAGATCACGGCGGTTCTTCGCTATCAGCAGCCGCTTGCCTTCGTCGAGAACAGCTATGAATGGGTCTTCCCCATGGGGGTCACGCCAAAATATCATCGTGATCCGGCGGAAGCCGAGGTGACCGATTCGCCTCTGGCCCTTCCCGGCGAGGAGATCGGCGGAATCGGGATCGCCGTCCATATCGACGCCGGACAGGCGGCGGAGGATCCCGTCAGCCCCTCGCATCCGCTGCGGATCACCCGCCTCGACGGGAGCCATTTTGAGATCGGGCTTGCGGGCGAGCAGATTCCGGACCGCGATTTCGTCCTGCGTTACCGGCTGGCCGAAGCGGAGGTGGCGTGCCCGGTCTGGATTTCCGGCGACAGCAGTGCCGCCACCGCCCTGGTGACCCTGGTGCCCAACAGCTGGCCGTCAGAAGTGAGTGCGCCGCCGCGGGAATTTATCTTCGTCCTCGACCGCTCCGGCTCGATGGCGGGCGAGCCGCTGCACCAGGCGGTCAACGCCCTTGCGGCCGGTCTGCGCACCATGCGACCAGCGGACACCTTTCTGCTGCTCGCCTTCGACAATGAAGTGGAGTGGTGCGATCGCATCGCCGCGGCCTACAGCCAGGAGAGCCTGGAGCGGGCCGATTATTGGCTGGCGCAGATCACCGCCCGCGGCGGCACCGAGATCGGCCTGGCGCTGCGCGCGGCCCTTGGCGTGCCCGCCGATGCGGAGCGGCAGCGGCATATCCTCTTTTTCACCGACGGCGCGGTTTCGGCCGAGGAGCAGGTGCTCGCCGAGGTGCGGCGCGGGATCCGGAATAGCCGTATCTTCACCTTCGGCATCGGGCCCTCGGTCAACCGCGCCTTTATCAACAGCCTGGCGCGGCTGGGCCGCGGCACCAGCGAATTTCTCCAGCTCGATGAGGATATCGAGGTGGCGATCATTCGCTTCCACGACCGTCTCTCCTATCCCCTGCTTCAGGACCTGCATCTGCGCTGGGAAGGGACGACCGCCTGGGATGTGCTGCCCGCCGAGCTGCCCGATCTCTATTATGGTCAACCCCTGATGCTCTTGGCCAAATTTCGCCCCGGAGCTGAGGCCCGTCTGATCCTCTCCGGCCGCTGCGGCGGCGCGGCATGGGAGAAGAGCCTGCTCCTGCCCGAAGTCCAGATCCGTGCTGAAGTGATTCTGCGCACCTGGGCCCGGGCCCGCATCGACCTGCTGCTGGACCGGATGCATGTCGGGCCGCGCCGGACCTCGGCCTTGCGCGACGAGATCATCGGTCTGGCCCTGGAGCATCATCTGGTCACCGAATTCACCTCCCTGGTAGCGGTGCAGGAGGAGGTGGTCTCCGCAGTGCCGGCGCAGCGGCTCAAGGTGGCGGTGCCGCTGCCGCAGGGGCTGGAGGCGGGGGGATTTCTGGCGGACCACTTGGTGAATGCTTCGATGCCCATGCAATGCTTGCAGACGGAACTGAGCCTTGTGCGCAGGCTCCGGTCGCGTGTAAGTTTTCAACTTGCCGAGCCGGCAGCACCGGCTCCGGAGCATCTCCTGGCCGGGCTGGCGCGCCGCCAAATGGCCGACGGCAGCTGGGGCGAAGGCGGGCAAGCCCTGGAAAGGAGCTGCGCTGCTGTACTGGCCTTTATCCGCAGCGGGTACACCCTGGCGCGCGGACCCTACCGCCGTATCCTCGAAAAGGCGGTCACCTGGCTGCTGCATCAGCAGCCGGGCGATCCTCTCGGACAAGAGATGCGCGCTGTGGCGCTATGGGAGATGAAACAGGCCTGTTCTCATCCCCTGCTGCAGGGCGTGGGGGCCGCGGAGGAGGCGATCGTGCATTCCCTCCCTGCGCCCGATTTCACGGCCGTGCGCACGCCCGCCCAACTGCGCCAGGCAGCGCTGAGCGGCGTCCGGGTGGAGATCCGCTATACGCCGCCGGCGGGGGAGGTCGGCGAGCTCTGGCTGGAGTGCATCAAATGATGATGGGAGGGGTGCCGGCGCTGCAGGAGCGGGCCGCGCCGGCGCGGGAGAATTACTGCACCGCAGGCGGTACGTCGCGGCCCATCGCCGCCGCTTTGGCGCGGATGGCAGGGATCGCCTCCTCCATGAGATCGCGTACGTCAGCATAGCGGAAGGTGCGCTGCTCGAACGTGCGGTTCTGCAGGGCCTGAAGGAAGCGGGATTCGAACTCGCGCAGGTTAAAGCCGTAAATGTGGTAGCTGTCAGCCTGGTGCACGTAGCGTCCGAGAAGGACGGTGCGGCCAGATTGCGCGGCGATGCGCCGGGCGATCTCCGCCTGCAGCTGCACCAGGGCGAACATGTTCATGAAGGCGGCCTTGTAGGCGTCATTGGAGCGAAACCGCACATTGGTATTGAGGCGCCAGCGCCCTGCTTCGTCCGGCAGCATCCGGCACCAGATACTCTGCAGGCAGGGCGGATCAGCGCAGTAATTGTCCTCCCACACCTTCCAGGTGACCGCCTGGCAGCGGCGCGACCAGGGGGTCCGGGCCAGTTTCGCCGCGATCAGCTCGATCTGGTCATACATTCGGGCGGAAGCGGACTCCTGCCAGGCGAAGAGGCGCTGGTGGTAGGTGTACTCCCAGCGCGTGTCCGCCTCCCCGGCGGTGACGTCGCGGATGCAGTGGTCCTTGATCCCTTCGAGCACCTCGAGGACATACTCCTGGAGATCTTCGAGTCCGCCGGGAAAATCGCGGTGGATCATCGGCTCGGCGAGGGGGTCGTGGACGACGATGGTCATCGAGCAGTCCTTGCTCGGCGGATCTTCGGGCTTGTCATATTCGGTCTTGATCTCGCAGCCGTGGCGGTGCAGGCTGATCAGGGATTTCTCCCAGGCCTCGGCCAGGCTGTTCCCCTCGGTGAAAAGAACCGGAATATCTCCCGTCATGGCACATCCTCCTTCTCGTGATCCTCCCCATGGCCTCCCGCCCAATATAAAAATCCTTTTCCCTCAAAGCAAGCATCTTTCCGCGGCCACCGCCGGTTTTCTCTTGCAAAAGGGGCTGTGAATGGTTAATTTCCCGGCCAGGAGGTCTCATGCAGCTCGCATACAGAAAACTCGGCAGCGGCCCGCCCCTGATCATCCTCCACGGGCTCTTCGGGATGTCGGATAACTGGCTGACGATCGCGCGGCGCATCGCCGCGCAGCACACGGTCTTTCTCCTGGATCAGCGCAACCATGGCGATTCGCCGCACAGCGACGCCTTCAGCTATGAACTCCTCGCGGAGGATCTGGAGGCGTTCATTGTGCAGGAGGATTTGGGCGTGGTCAGCGTCATCGGCCACTCGATGGGCGGCAAGGCGGCCATGTGCCACGCCCTGCGCTATCCGCAGCGGGTCGACAAGCTGGTGGTCGTTGATATCGCTCCCAAGGCCTATTATCATCCCTTTTTCCGCCGGGTGCTGGATTTCATGATGGCGCTGGACCTCAGCCGCTTTGCGCGGCGCGCGGAGATCGACGCAGCCTTCGCCGAGGTCGTCCCCAAGCCGGGCGTGCGGCAATTCATCCTCAAGAACCTGCAGCGTACCGAATCGGGCTACCGCTGGCAGATCCATGTCCAGAGCCTGTCGGAAAACCTCGACCGGATCTTCGCAGCCGTCGGCGAGGGCGGGCGGAGCTGGGACAAGCCGGCCCTTTTCGTGCGCGGCGGCCGCTCCGATTACGTCCTGGATGAGGACGAAGCCCTCATCAAGACCCTGTTTCCGCAGGCCACCCTGGTGACCATCCCCGGGGCTTCGCACTGGCTGCATGTCGATGCGGAAGAGATCCTTTGCGGCCATCTCCGTGCCTATCTGGGCTGCTGAGGCCGGCGGCGTTACCCCTTGAAGCGGCGTGACCAACTGGAGAGAAGAACGATGAAGATGCGGAAAGGAATGGCCCTCATGGCCCTCGCACTATTGACGGCCTGCGCGAAACCCGCACCGCCGCCGGCGGAGTCATGGCCGGCGCTGATCGCGACGGGCGAATTCACCCGGGCGGAACAGGAGATCAGGGCCCTGCTGGCCCGGCCAGAGCTCACGGTGGAAAAACGAAAAATGCTGGAGTTCGAAATCGAGCGGATGCAGCGTATCCGCCGGGATTTTCCCAAATCCGGGGCGGAGGTGCTCGAATTCATCAGTGCGGTCATTCCGGACGCCGACAGCCTGAAACTGGCAGCATGGGAGAAAGAGCGCTCCCTGGAGATGCTGCGCATCGACGGCGAGAAGCGCTATTTCCGCTATGCCGCCCGTAACCTCTTCCGCATCGATCCGGCGTGCCGCAAGATCTGGCAGGCGGCGCATCCCGACGAGGAGGCCCCGGCTGGCGGGCCGGGCAGCTGGACGCTCGACGATCACATCCAGCGCATCATCGCCCGGGCGACGCCGGTGCAGCCGCGGGTCGAGCCGGTGCGCCTGCATATCGACTATACCCTCACCGTTAATGCGGATGCGGTCCCCGCCGGCGAGACGCTGCGCTGCTGGCTCCCCTTCCCGCGCGAAATCCCCGGCCGCCAGACTGATATCCGCCTGATCAGCACCTGGCCGGAGAAGCATCTTTTGGCCGATACCACGCGGCTGCAGCGCACCCTCTATCTGGAGCAGGCCGCGGCCGCCGCAACACCGGCGCGCTTCAATGTGGTGTATGAGTATACCAGCTACGGGAGCTATTACCGCATCGATCCGGACCAGGTGACCCCGGCCGATCCGCAGGGCCCGTTGCAGCCCTGGCTGCAGGAGGAGCCGCCGCACATCGTGTTCACCCCCGAGCTGCGCGCCCTGGCGCAGCAGCTCGCCGGCGGCGAGACCAATCCCTACCGTATTGCGCAAAAGATTTACGCCTGGGTGGAGGAGGACGTGCCCTGGGCCTCGGCACGGGAGTATTCCACCATTCCCAATATTCCGATGTATGCGTATGAGAACCATCATGGCGACTGCGGCATCCAGCATCTGACCTTTATCACCCTGTGCCGTCTGTGCGGCATCCCGGCGCGCTGGCAGTCCGGCTGGGAGTTCAAGCCCCCCACCAACAGCATGCATGATTGGGGGATGCTCTGGTTCTCGCCCTGCGGCTGGGTGCCGGTGGATGTCACCTATGGCGAACGCGAGGCCGCAGATACGGCGCACCGCTGGTTTTATCTCGGCGGAATGGACAGCTACCGGCTGATCTTCAACGATGCCATCAGCCAGCCTTTCGATCCGCCCAAACAGCATTTCCGTTCGGAAACGGTGGACTCGCAGCGCGGTGAGGTGGAGTGGCGCGGCGGCAATCTCTATTTCGACCAGTGGGATTGGGAGATGAAGTGGCGGGTGGTGGAACCGTGAGGGCGGCGCCCGGCGTACCGATGCCGGTCGCTAGGCGTTTTCACCCTCCTCGAAAAAGGCGCCCTTCTCGGGGAAGCGCAGATGTTCCGGAGCGTTTTCGCGCTCGAAGGTGAAATAGTGCGCCAGGCCGCGTGTGCAAAGGTCGCCGGCGGCGTTGATGAGCTCGCTTTCCACGACGACCACGCGGCGTTTCTGCTCGCGGATGCGGCAGCGGATGGTCAGCCGGCCCTCGACGGTGGAGACCGGCTTGAGGAATTTCATCTCCATCTGCACCGTCACCCCCGCCTTTTCGCAGGCGATCAGGATGATCCAGCCGCCGATCTCGTCGAGGAGGGTCGTCTGGATGCCGCCGTGGAGGATATTGCCCCAGCCCTGATACTCGCCGCGCGGCTGCCAGAAAGCGACCAGGTCGTCGCCATCCTGCCAGAACTCCAGCTGCAGACCGATGGGGTTGGTCGGACAGCAGCCGAAGCAGTGGTACCCGGCGGTTGCAGTGAAGGGATTACGGATCTTGCGCATGGAGGCTCCTGTTTTCATAAAGTAGCAAGTTTGCAGCTTCGAAGCAATATTTTTTGACATGGAAAGGAGCGCCGATGGCTGAACCCCTGGTTGCGAACCCCCTGCAGCGCGAACGCCTGATGTCGCTGGATTTCTTCCGCGGTCTGACAATGTTTTTCCTGATCGGTGAGTCCACCCGGCTCTACGAGATCCTGCGCGGCACGGCTTTCAACGGCACGTTTCTCGGTTTCATCGGCTGGCAGCTGGAGCATCACGAATGGAACGGCCTCCATTTCTGGGATCTGGTCCAGCCCTTCTTCATGTTCATCGTCGGCGTGGCCATCCCCTTTTCCGTCGCCAAGCGCCGCGCTGCCGGCGCGGAGTGGCCGCAGTTATACCGTCATGCGATAAAGCGTTCCCTGCTGCTGCTGATACTCGGTGTCGGCCTGTATTGCATCAGCGCCGGCCGGCTAAACTTTGAACTGTGGAATGTCCTGGCGCAGCTCTCCTTCACCTACCTGGTGGCTTTTTTGCTCATGCGTTACCCGGCTTCCCTCCAGATCGGTGTCAGCCTGGGGATGATTCTCCTGAGTGAGATCCTCTACCGTGCGTGGGCGGTGCCGGGATTCAACCAGCCCTTTGTGCCGGATCATAATTTCGGCTCGTGGGTCGACCTGCTGCTGATGGGCAAGTTTTCGCACGGACATTGGGTGGCTTTCAATGCCGTGCCGACCTCGGCCCATACCATCTGGGGCGTGGTTGCCGGGCAGTGGCTGGCGGGTAAAAGCACCTCCTCGCGCAAGATTATTTACCTGCTGGCCCTGGGAGTCCTCGGCGTCGTGGCGGGCCTGGCGCTCGATCCGGTCACGCCCATCATCAAGCGCATCTGCACCAGTTCCTTCGTTATCGTCAGCGGCGGCTGGTGTCTGATCACCCTTGGGCTCAGTTACTGGCTTGTTGACGTGCAAGGCTGGCGGCGCGTCCCGCGTTTCTTCACCTACGTCGGCATGAACTCTTTGTTCATCTACCTCTTCTGTCACACCGGTGCGGCCGACTGGATCACCGGCATCTTCAAGCCCTTCACGGATTTCCTCTTTGCCTGGAGCGGCCCAGAGGGCGCCGCGGCCTTCACCGCCCTCTTCGTCTGGCTGGCCTTGTGGGGCATCTGTTACTGGCTCTACCGCAACCGGATTTTTATCAAGATCTGA
>DAOQAG010000002.1:149710-160959 GCA_035353815.1 bacterium | reverse complement strand
CATCTCGCGCCGTGTACCCCCCGAAATCTTGTTCCCACCTGACATCTCGCGCCGTATACTTTGCACGCTTTTCTCACCAGTAACCAACTATTTTTAATTATATTAAAGCCGGGTGGGATCCAGATTTTGGGGGGTGTCCTGAGATTCTCGCCCGGGCGCAGTTTTTATCGGGGCCGGTCACTCCAGCGAGCGGCGAATGCCCTCCTCCAGCCCGCGCAGCTCGGCCAGATTCTTCAACCGCCCATAGAGGGGGTACCCGGGATAGGTCGCCCGTTTTTCATCTCCGAGAATGGCATGGCCGTGGTCCGGCCGATAAGGGACAGGCCAGTCGGCGAGTCCCGCTTGCTGCCGGCGCCGGTCTTCGCGTACCAGGGCGCGCATGATGCGGTAGATATCGACATCTCCGGCGAAGAGGCGTTCTTCATGAAAGGAAAAGTCGCTGCTGCGGACGACATTGCGCGGATGGGCGAAATGGATGCGGGGCGCGAGTTTTTCCGCTATTTCTGCAACATCGTTAAAGTATCCCGCGCCCAGGGAGCCCGAACAGAGGGTGAGTCCGTTGTGGGGAGAATCCACCACGGCCAGGATTTCCTCCAGATCGACGCAGGTGCTGACGACCCGCGGCAGGCCGAACAGGGACCAGGGGGGATCGTCCGGATGGATGGCCAGACGCACCCCGGCGGCTGCGGCGGCCGGCACGACCTCGCGCAGAAAGGCAGCAAGGTTCTCCTTGAGCCGGGCGGGTCCGATGTCGCGGTACTCATCGAGACTGTGCTGCAACTGCTTCAGCGTCAGGGTCTCACCGCTCCCCGGCAGTCCGAGGAGGATGGTCTCCTGCAATTTTTGCCGACCGGCCGGGTCGAGTCCGGAATAAAACTGCGCCGCCCTGGCGGCGGTGGTGGTGGAGTAACTTTGAGCGGCCTCCGGCCGTTCCAGAATGTAAAGGTCGAAGGCCGCAAATTCGTGGAGACGGAATCCCGAGGCGCGGGCGCCATCGTCGAAGCGCAGGGCCAGCTCGGTGCGCGACCAGTCGAGCACGGGCATGAAATTGTAGCAGACGATCGCGACGCCGCATGCCCCGAGGTTGGCCAGCGTCTGCCGGTAAGCCGCGATGTAGGGGGGATGGCTGCCGTCGCGTTTCTTGATCGCTTCGTGGACCGGCACACTTTCGACAGCGATCCAGTCCAGTCCCGCTGCCCTGATCAGGCTCTGACGCTCGCGGATGGCCGGCACGCTCCAGATTTCGCCGACCGGGATCTGATGCAGGGCGGTGACGATGCCGGTCGCGCCGGTCTGGCGGATTTCCGGCAAGGAAATGGGATCCTGCGGCCCAAACCAGCGCCAGGAGGGAATGAGGGACATATCGGTTCCTTTCCGTCGCTGCTTGATGCAGCCGAACGGGTTCGGGATTCCAGCCTCCCGGTGATTTTGCCGGTGCGAAGCTATTTCTTCTTGGCGGCTTGCAGCTTGTAGCCGGCCGGAACCTCGAACTGCGCGGCCGGAACATCCCCGGCAGCGATGCTCTTGAGCTCATAGGTGCTCTGGAAGAGTTGTTTCTGGTTGGGATCGCCCTTGGGCTTGTCCTCTTTGGATTTGTCCGCTTTGGCCTTGGCCATGTCGCGCATCTTCTTGCCGAACATGCCGCCCAGGGCCCCCTTGACGTCCCGGACATCGGTCTGCTCGGATTCGTCCGCCTTGGCCTCGGGCTGCTCTGCCGGGGTCTCAGCGCCCATGGTATGGTTGGTCATGGCGAAGGTCATGGTGTTCTGGACGGGGTACCCCTCCACCTTTTTCATCTCCTCCGCCAGCTTTTTGAACTGGTCGCCGTACTGGGCCATCATCGGGCCCACCATCTTTTTCATTTCCTCCAGGCCGAGGGCCTGGGCGAGGCGCAGATCGAAATCGGAGATCTGCTTCATCGCTTTGCCGAGGTTGACACTGTTGAACATGTCGGCGGTCAGCAGCAAGGTATCGAGCTTGCCGGTGGAGAGCTGCTTGCCGATCGTGGTAACGGTCACCAGATAGTGGTTGCAGCTGAAATTGTTGATATTCTTTTTCTCATTCAGGTTTTGGGCCTTGACGACGGGGGCTTGCCATTCGTACTCCGGTTTGGCATCGCTTTTCTCTTTTTTCTGCTCCCCGGGCATCTCCTTGAAGCCCTCCTCCATCATTTTCTTGTATTCGGCGAAGGTCATCTCGGTGTATTTCTGGTCCTTGTCGTTGAACTTCCAGATCAACTCCTTGTCCAGCCGGGTGATCTCGCTTTCGGTCCCTTTGGGGCTCATGTGCTTCATGATGGAACCTGTGAACTGCATCTGAGTATCCTGACGCCGGGCCTCCCCCTGAATGCTCGTCTTGACCGTGGAGGTGGCAGCGCCCATGCCCATGATGCCGCTGGTGGTTGTGACGGTTTCATAGGTGACCTGGGCGTGCAGGACGCCGGCCACGACCAGCAGGGCGCTGAGGGCGGAAAGGACGGTGAGACGGTGCTGCTTTTTCATGCGGTTACCTCCCGAATCGTTCTTGACGGTTGCATTGAGCCGCAGCACGTACGGGTGCGGAGAGCGGCACAACATTGATTTAACAGCAGCGGCGGCAGGCGCATTCCCGCCATGCGATGGCGATTGTGATTTTCGTCATCTTTTGCGAGTGGGGCCCGACCGCGCGGACGACTGGTTACTGTGCTGCTTCGGAGCGGGCGGGCTTTTTTTGATGGTTTACAAACGGTTCCCGATCGCCCGGTGCCGCTTCGGAGCGGGCGGGCTTTTCCCCGGATGGTTTGCGAACGGTGCCTGATCATCCGGCGCCGCCGTGAGCCGGTTGGAGTTAGTTTCCCGGCCGTCCGTTCTACTTTGTACTGTTCATGCCGGAGAAGAGTTCCCCGCCCGGGATTACAGGCCTGCCGCGCGGATAGCCTCCTGAATCACCGCGGCGGAGTGACGCAACCCGGCCAGTTCGGCCGCTTTCAGGGGCAGATCGATGTGGCTGGCAATGCCGCTGCGGTTGAGCACCGAGGGGACGCTGATCGCCACATCGGAGATCCCCTTATAGCCCTCGAGCAGGCTGGTGACCGTCAGGATGGAATTCTGGTCGCGGACGATGCTCTCGATGACGTAGAGGGTGGCCAGGCCGATGGCGTGCCAGGTGGCCCCCTTTTTCTCGATGAGATGGTAGGCGGCGGTGCGCACCTGTTCAAAGATCTCATCCTTGCGCAGCTGCGGACAGTTGCGGTTGCACTGGGCGCAGAATTCGTCCATGCGCAATCCGGAGATATTGGCCAGGCTCCAGACCGGCACCTCGCTGTCGCCGTGTTCGCCGATGATCATGGCGTGGACATTGCGGGGATCGACGCCGCAGTGCTGGCTGAGGAGGTAGCGGAAACGGGCGCTGTCGAGGGTGGTCCCTGAGCCGATCACCCGCTGTGGCGGCAAGCCGGAAAGCCGGACGGCCGCATAGGTGAGGACGTCGACCGGATTGGAGACAATGATGAGGATGGCCGAGGTGGTATGCCGGGTGATCTCGGGGATGATTTGCCGGTAGATATCGACGTTGCGGCGGGTCAGCTCGAGGCGGGTCTCGCCGGGCTTTTGCGCCGCCCCTGCGGTGATGACGATGATATCCGCATCGTGGCAATCGGCGTAATCGCCGGCATAGATGTGGGCCGGCCGCACATAGGGAAGGCCGTGACTCATATCCTCCGCCTGGCCTTCGGCCAGGGCGCGGTTGGCGTCAATGAGGACGATTTCAGAAGCAAGACCGCGGATCAGCAGGGCATAGGCAAAGGTCGATCCGACCTGCCCGGCGCCGATCACGGCCACCTTGATGCTCAGTTTATGTTCAGTATCCATAGGCACTCCTTTTGCAGGAGTAACATCATGCCACCGGCGGATATTTCCACAAACAGTGCCGGCAGCGACGGCAGACGCATTCCCGCCCTGCGCTGGCGATTGTGATTTTCGTCATCTTTTGCGAGTGGGGCCCGATCGCGCGGACGCCTGGTTCCCGCGCTGCTTCGGTGCGGCCGGATTTTTTCGGCCGTCAATTGCGACCGGTTCCTGATCGCCCGGAAGTTCAGAAAAAAGTTGTTTGCCACACCAGATCTTTGTATACTCTGGTTCATACAACGGGGTGTGACTCGATCAGGAGGATGAAGTGCCTAAAATCGCAGTCTGGACTGGAACGCTGTTACTGTTGTTGAACGTCCTTTACAGGGAGAGCCCGGCCATGCCACTATCGCAGAACCGGCGCGCCGTCCTGGTCGACGGCTTCGCCAAAAGCATTTCCGGAACGACCATGAGCTATGAATCTCCGCTGCCCTGGCTGAACCAGGCTCTGATCGCACGCGCCAGCGACGGCCGGTCGGCGATCGCCTGGGAAAGCGCGCCTTTGCCTGCGGCGCCCGCGCAGGCCACAGTGCGCCTGGTCTGGCTGGCCGGCCTGGGCTGCAATATCGGCGAGAAAGGGTTCCGGCTGCTGGTCGATGGGGCGCCGGTGCTGGCGTTTACCAGCCGTAACGCCGCAACCTGGCAGCAGCGCGGGGAGGGAGAGATAGTGCTCACCTTTAAGGGGATGAGCATGGACCGCCATCACGACCGCTTCGGCCTGATGACCCTGGATCTGCCGGCCGGGCGCTATCCCTCCGGCCGGCCGTTGACCTTGAAGGTCATCGGCGACTCGACGGGCAGCGAGGCCTGGTGCATGACCTTCACCGGGGCCGTGCATCAGGAGGTGCGGGTCCAGCCTGCGGCCCTGCTCTTGCGCAATGGCAGCCAGCCTCTGCAGCCGGTCAACGTCGAGATTCTTTTTCTCGAGCCCTCCGGTCAAGTCATCCTGCGGCCCGAAGGGCAGGCGGAGCAGCGCCATCCCCTGCACCTGGGACGCAATTCCTTCCGCCTGCTCTATCCTCGGGTCGAGCGCGAAACCGCACACGCTCTGCAGGTGGAGATCGGCGCGGAGCGCTCCGACCACACCTTCCTGCTCAAACCGGTACGGCCCTGGGAGGTCTATTTCGTCCAGCATACCCACACCGACATCGGCTACACCCGGCCGCAGACCGAGATCCTGGCCGAACACCTTCGTTATATCGATTTCGCACTGGACTATTGCGACCAGACCGACCGCCTGCCGGAGGATGCCCGGTTCCGCTGGACCTGCGAGACCTCCTGGGCGGTCCGCGAGTACCTCAAGTGCCGGCCGGCCAGCCAGATCGCCCGGCTGAAACGCCGCGTCGAGGAGGGGCGCATCGAACTGACGGCGATGCTGCTCAACTGGGCGGAGGTGGCCGACGAGAACGCCCTGCTCAATTCCCTCGAAGCGGTGCGGAGTTTCCAGGAGGCCGGCTGGCCGGTGCAGACGGCGATGCAGGATGACGTCAACGGCATGGCCTGGTGCCTGGCCGACTATTTTCCCAATCTCGGCATCAAATATGTCACTTCTGGCATCAATGCCACCCGCGCCCTTCTGCCGTTCGCGGTGCCGACGGCGTTCTGGTGGGAGTCGCCTTCGGGCAAGCGAGTGCTCGCGTTTCGCGCCGATCACTATATGACCGGCAACATGATCGGATTGGGAGCCGGGCTGGAGGGGCTCGAGGCCGGCTTGCCGCGCTATCTGGAAAAACTCGCCGCCAACGGCTATGCCATGAACCAGGTGAGCCTGCAATACAGCGGCTATTACACCGATAACGCGCCGCCCTCGACCGTGGCCGCGGAACTCATCCGCCAGTGGAATGATACCTACCTCTATCCCCGGCTGCGCAGCGCCACGGTGAGCGAATTCCTCGCCGCCGTCGAGCGCGAGCACGGCGCCGGCCTTCCCGTCCTGCGCGTCGCCTGGCCCGACTGGTGGACCGACGGCTATGGCTGCGCCCTGCGCGAAACCGCAGCCGGGCGCGCAACCCAGGGTGGTATGCTCGCCAACCAGGGACTGCTCGCCATGGCCGCGCTGCAGGGGGCGCAGCTGCCCGAAGCGCTGCGCGAGCAAACCGCCGCGGTCATGGACAACCTCCATTTCTACAACGAGCACACCTTTGGCGCAGCCGAGAGCATCAGTGATCCCCTGGCCGAGAACACCCAGGTGCAGTGGTCGGAAAAGAGCTCCTATGCCTGGCAGGCGGTGATGCACTCGCGCCTCCTGCGTGAAGCGGCCCTGGGCCAGCTGCAAGCCTTTCTGACGCCGGCCGAGGTGCCCACGATCGCCGTCTACAATACCCTCAACTGGCCGCGCTCCGGTCTCCTCACCCTCTTTGTCGACCATCAGATCCTGCCCCGGGACGGAACTTTCCGGTTAACCGACGCAGCGGGACAGGAGATCACGTTCCAGCGCCTCGACAGCCGCGCAGAGGGCAGCACCTGGGCCCTGTGGGTGGAGGATATCCCCGCCCTGGGGAGCAAGGTGTATCGCATCGAGACGGGCATGGCGCCGGCCTTCCCGCCCGGCACCTCCACGTTTCGGGCGGGAAAGATCGAGAACCGCTTTTACCGGGCGGAGGTCGATCCGGAGAAGGGGGCCTTGCGTTCCCTCTACGACCGCGAGCTCGGGCTGGAACTGCTCGATCCGCAGCGGGAGTGGGAACTCGGCCAGTTCATCGATGAGCGGCTGCAGGACCGCCGCAGCCTCGAAGCCCTGCGTATGGGCCCGCATACGCGCACGACCCTGCAAAATGTCGTGGTGGAGCCGGGAGAGGACGGCGCGATCTGGCAAAGCCTCGTCATTCGCGGCAGCTGCCCGGGTTTTGCCGGGATGACGCCGGTGCGCTGCGAGGTGCGCTTTTACAAAACCGTCAAGCGGATCGAACTCCTGTTCAAGGTGCGCAAAGAGGCTGTGACCGACCCGGAAGCGGTCTATGTGGCCTTTCCCTTCGCCCTCCCGGAGGGTGGGCTGGTGTTCGAAGCCCAGGGCGGCGTCGTCCGGCCGGGCGAAAACCAGCTTGCGGGCACGGCCACGGACTGGAACACCGTACAAAACTTTGCAGCCGTGCGCAGCCCGCAGGGCCAGATCGTCCTGGTGTGTGATCAGCTGCCGTTGGTGCAGTTCGGCGGCATCCAGACCGGGCGCTATCAGTCCGGTGCCGTACCCGGTTCGCAGCAAATTTTTTCCTGGGTATTGAACAATTACTGGACCACCAATTTCCGCGCCAGCCAGGAGGGGGAGATGCGCTGGTCGTATCAGCTGACCTCGGGGCCGGACGCGTCGAACGAATTCGCCACGCGCTTCGGCTGGGGCGAGCGGGTGCCTTTCGTGTCACGGGTGGTGCCGGCGGCCGCCGGCACAGGGAGTTCCGCCATAGCGGCCGGGATGCCGCCGCTGTCGCTCTGGCCGTTCGAGCCGGCACCGGTGCTGCTGGTGGCGTGCCGGCCGCTGCAAGAGGGCGTCCTGCTGCACCTGCGTGAACTCTCCGGCCGCGGGGCGCGGCTGGAGTGGTCGGCCGCTGCGGCCGGCTGGCATGCCGAGGTGTGCGATGCCTTCGGACGCAGCCTGCCGCAGGAGACGGCGCACGAGCTGGCCCCCTTTGGCGTCAAGTTCCTGCGGCTGTGGCGGTGAGGCTGCGACTGGAGTTACGCTGCATCCACCGGAGGCGCTGCGGCCATCACGCTGCCGTCGTCACCGCTTGGAGCGGAGGCCTGGATTCCGGGTGAAATAAATCCTCCGGACGCTCTGTTGTAAGTACTGCCATCCGTTCTTTTATACCTGTCACCGTTAGGGGTGTCTCGCCACCTGTTTTTGCGAGTCTGAGATCATACCCTGCGTCCATACGGACCATGACCTGATCTGGGTAATACCAGCGTAGGCAAACGACGAAGTATTTTCGCATGCTCAAGCCGTTTTCCTTTTCAGGAAGCGGCTTTTTTTATACGCCGCAGCCGTAAAGACGCCGCTGGACCGATACCAACGATTTATCAGGATAGCATCCCATGAAACAAATCATGCTTTTACTCCTCGCCGCCGCCTGCGCCCTGGCGCAGCCCTGGTCGCTGAGCGGCCGGATCTATGACCGGCAGAGCGGCCTGCCCCTGGCCGGCGCGCAGATCACCGTCGACAGCACCCGCCTGGGAGCGATCAGTGGCGATGACGGGCGCTTTTGGCTGCCGCGCCTCCCCCGTGCCCGGGCCGATCTTACGGTGCGGCTGCTCGGCTATGAGACCGCGCACCTGACGGTCGCCGCTGAACCGCCCACCTCACCCGCGATCGCCCTTCAGCCGACCGTCCTGCCGCTGCAGAGCATTCTCATCACCGCGTCGCGAACCCGGGAACTGGAGTGGTCGCCCGCCACCGCTGCGCTCAAGCAGCAGGAGATCCTCCGCCGCTATACGGTCCAGGATATTCCGGTGCTGCTCGCGGAGCTGCCCTCCACCACCTTTTATTCAGAGAGCGGCAACGGCATCGGCTACACCTATCTCAATCTGCGCGGCTTCGACCAGCGGCGGGTCTCGGTGCTGGTCAACGGCGTGCCGCAAAACGATCCCGAAGACCATATGGTCTACTGGCTCGACTTTCCCGATCTTGCCGCCAACCTCGAGGATATTCAGGTGCAGCGCGGCGCCGGCAGCTCTTTCAGCAGCACCCCGGCCATCGGCGGGGCGATCAATCTGATCACCTCCAATTTCACCCGCCGCCGCGGCATCACCCTCAGCAGCGGCTATGGTACCTTCAATACCCGCAAATACGGCCTCACCGCCAGCTCGGGCCTGGTGGGGGAGCGCTATGCCATCTACGGCCGCCTGAGCCGGATCAGCAGCGACGGCTACCGCGACAACAGCTGGGTCAAGCTGGGCAGCTACTTCCTCGGCGCCGCGCGTTTTGATCAAAACATGACGACGCAAATCAATGCCTATGGCGGTCCGGTCTCCGACCACCTCGCCTATTACGGCGTGGCAGCGGCGGCGCTGCGCGACCGGACGGCGCGCAAGGACAATCCCATCCGCCGCAAGGAGGAGATCGAGAATTTTTCCCAGCCCCATTACGAGCTCATCCACGAATGGCGTCTCGGCCGCACGACGCTGAACAACACCCTCTTTTATGTGCATGGCGAGGGCTTTTTCGATTATGACGGCGCCTGGGCCCCCTACAGCTATTACCGGATCACCCCCGCGAACGGCTTTGCGATCACCGGGAACCCCGATGATCTCTACATCACCGGCGCCCTGATCCATGCCTATGTCATGAACGACCAGTACGGCTGGATGCCGCGGGCACAGATCCGTCACGATCGCGGCGTGCTCACCCTCGGCGGCGAGGCGCGCCTGCACCGCTCGCTGCATTATGGCACCCTCAAATGGGGAGAAGGTCTCCCGGCCGGTGTCACCCCGGATTACCGCTATTATCAGTACCGCGGCGGCAAACGGATGTTCTCCCTCTATGCCAATGAGGTCTTCTCCCTGACCAAACGGCTGCGCCTTCTCGGCGAGGCGACCCTGGTCCGCCATGCCTACCGGCTCCACGATGAAAAGTACATCGGCACCGATTTCACCGTCCCCTATCTTTTTTTCAATCCCCGGATCGGAGCGAACTACCATTTCACCCCGCACTGGAGCGGCTACCTCACCCTGGCGCGGACCAGCCGCGAGCCGCGGCTCAAGAACCTCTACGACGCAGCGGAGGCCAGCACGCCGGACAGCTGGGGGGCGCCGGTGCGGCCGCAATTCGCGCTGCAGAATGGGCACTATGATTTCACCCATCCCCTGGTCAGGGAGGAGAGCCTGTACGACCTCGAGGCGGGGGGAGGCTACACCACCTCCAGCCTTGCGTTGACGACCAATGTTTACCACATGGAGTTTCAAAACGAGATCGTCAAGAGCGGGCGGCTCGACCGCTTCGGGCAACCGGTTACCGGCAATGCCCGGCGGACACGCCATCAGGGCATCGAGCTGACCGGGCGGGCGCAGCTGGGTCCGTGGTGGTTGGTGAGCGGTAATCTCACCTGGAGCCGCAACACCCTGGTGCATCACACCCAGTACACCGGAGAGGGCGCCATCCGGCTCGACGGCAATCCCATCGCCGGTTTTCCGGACCTGCTCGCCAATCTCCGGATCGCGTATCACAGCAGCGGCTGGAACCTGGCGCTGGCCGGCCGCCATGTGGGTGCCTTCTATACGACCAACCTGCGCGAGGCTGACCGGCGCGTCGGGGCCGCCACCCTGGCGGATCTGAATCTCTCCTATACGCTGGAACGGATGCCGGGGGTGCAATCCCTGTCGTGGCAGCTGACGGTGACCAACCTCTTCGACCGCCTCTATGCCGCCGGCGGCGAGGGGGAGGAATTCTTTCCCGGCGCTACCCGATCGGTCTACGCCGGCATGAATGTGGAGCTGTGAGGTGGTGGAGGCCGGAATCACACTTCTCCAGGAGGGGCTATGCCCAAGCCGGCGGATGCCCTGATCATCGCCAATGGACCGCTGCCGCCGCGGCGGCGGATCCTGCCCTGGATCCGCACCGGCACCCTGATCGTCTGTGCCGACGGCGGGGCCAACCGCGCCCGGGTCCGGGGGATCACGCCCGATGTCATTCTCGGTGACCTCGACTCCTTGAGCCCGGAGGGCGCCACGGCCTCTCCCAAGGCGCGACTGCTGCGTATTACCGACCAGGCGAAGACCGACCTGGAGAAGGCCCTCGACTTTGTGCTGCAGCAAGGGATCCGCCGGGCGGTGGTCATCGGAGCTACGGGCCGGCGGCCGGACCATGAGCTGGCCAATTTCAGCTTGCTGGCGCGCTACCACACCCGGCTGGAACTGATGTTTCTCGACACCTGGTGCCGCATCCTGATCGTCGATGCACAACTCTCGCTGTCCCTGCGGCCGGGCACTATCGTCTCCCTGCTGCCCCTGGGTCCATGTGCGGGCGTCGTCACCCGCGGACTAGCCTGGCCGCTCCGGGGCGAGCCGCTGGCGCCGGGAGTGCGCGAAAGCATCAGCAACCGGGTGGTGGCCTCCCCGGTGGAGATCGAGCTGACGGCGGGCAAGCTCCTCGTCTTTATTGTCGACCGGGTCTGACCTCTGACGGATGGAACCAGGATGATTCACTTTTCAGGTATTGATATCGCGCTGATACTGCTCTATTTTGTGGTGATATTGGCGGTGGGCTTTCACAGCCGGCGCGGGGGCAAGCCGGAGCGGGGGGAGGGCGGAGAGGAGAGGGCGCAGGGGCATAAGCTTGCGCGTGCCGGCGATGGCCCGGGTGGGAACGAGAGGGTGCAGGGGCGCGAGCTTGCGCGTGCCGGCGATGGCCCGGGTGGGAACGAGAGGGCGCAGGGGCAT
>DAOQAG010000002.1:0-149610 GCA_035353815.1 bacterium | reverse complement strand
CGAGCTTGCGCGTGCCGGCGATGGCCCGGGTGGGAACGAGAGGGCGCAGGGGCATGCCGCCGATTTCATGCTGGCCGGACGCAGCCTCACGCTGCCGGTTTTCGTCGCGACCCTGGTCTCCACCTGGTACGGCGGCATCCTCGGCACCGGCGAATATTCCTATTCCTACGGCCTCGCCAGTTGGGTGATCTTTGGAGCGCCCTATTACCTTTTTGCGCTCATCTTCGCCCTCTTTTTGGCCGGACAGGTGCGGGCGACCGGCCTGATGACGATCCCGGACAAGCTGGCGCACCATTACGGACCGGCCACGGCGTTGCTCGGCGCCGTACTGGTCTTCCTCCTGGTCACCCCGGCGCCCTACCTGCTGATGCTCGGGGTGCTGATGCAGCTTATCTTCGGCCTGCCCTTGGCCTGGACCATCCTGCTCGCTACCCTGGCCAGCATACTCTATCTGATCAAGGGGGGGTTCCGCTCCGATGTCAAGGTCAACGTGGTCGAATTCCTGCTGATGTTCCTGGGATTTTTCCTGGTTGTCGGCTTTGCGGGGGCCCGGTATGGGGGCGTGGCCTTTCTCCGGCACCACCTGCCGCCACGGCATCTCACCTGGAGCGGCGGCAATCCGCCGCAGTATATCCTGGTCTGGTTTTTCATCGCCCTCTGGACCCTGGTCGATCCCGGTTTCCATCAGCGCTGTTATGCCGCCCGCGACGGCGCCACCGCCCGGCGGGGCATTCTCGTTTCCATCCTCTTCTGGATGCTCTTCGATTTCCTCACCACCTCCGCCGGGCTTTATGCCCGTGCGCTCTTGCCCGGTCTCGAGGCGCCGATTTTCTCTTATCCGCTGCTGGCGGAACACCTCCTGCCGCCGGCGGCCAAGGGAATATTTTTCATCGGCCTCCTGGCTACGATCATGTCGACCCTGAGCAGCTATACCTTCATTGGCGGGATGACCATCGGCAACGATGTGGCGGGACGGCTGGTGCGCTGGCGGCGGGATCGTGAACGAACCGCGGGGATGAGGCGGCCCGGGTCAGGGTTCGCGAATGCAACACCGGGTGGGAGCGAGAATATTGGGGGTGGGAGCGAGAATATTTGGAGCGAGATTATTCGGGGTGGGAGCGAGAATATTTGGGGTGGGAGCGAGAATATTTGGGGTGGGAGCGAGAATATTTGGGGTGGGAGTGAGAATAATCGGGGTGGGAGCGAGAATATTTGGAGCGAGAATAATCGGGGTGGGAGCGAGAAAGGGTTCGCGAATGCAACACCGGGTGGGAGCGAGAATAATCGGGGTGGGAGCGAGAATACGCCGGGTGGGAGCGCAAAAGCCCGAAGCGGGGGCGAAACTCCGGCCATCGATGCGCTGGTGAAGCGCTGGACGCAGATCGGACTGCTCCTGGCTTCCCTATACGGCATTCTTCTCGCTCTGGCCCTCCCCTCGGTCGTGCGCATCTGGTACGCCGTCGGCACCGCCTGTATTCCGGGACTTCTGCTGCCGCTCATGGCCAGCTATGTGCCGGCCATCCGCCTCAAACCGCGCTTCGCCCTGGCCGCCATGCTCGGCGGCTGGCTGCTCTCCCTGGTCTGGCTCCTCCGGGGGATGGCCCACGCCGGCCAGTACTGGGGCGGGATCGAACCGATGTATCCGGGACTGCTGCTATCGCTCGTGATCGGTCTGGCGGGCTTCCGCCGCGCGCAGCCGCTGTGAGGCCTTTTCGATGACCTGCATGCGGCCGTCGGGGATTTCGGGCATCATCCGCCAGGTCGCGGAAACCGCCAGGGGGCGGACCCGGAGGGAGGGCTCGGGATGGAGGCGTCGGAAGCGAAAGTAGCGGATGAGCTGCCAGCCGGCGCGCAGGGAGCGCAGGCCCTCCGCCGGATGGCGCAGGGCGTGGTCGAGTTTGCGGGCCAGGTAGAGAGGGCGCAGGTGAAAGAGGAGGGTTGCCCGTTCGCAGAACCGGTCGATCTTTTTCGGTGTCAGTCCGGGCAGATTGAGGACGCAACGCGACCAGCCGGTGCGGGTCAGCCAGTCGCGAAAGTTGAGGGTGGCCAGGTAGCCGTGGTAGCGGAAGTAGCGCCAGGCGCCCGTGCCGGGGTAGGGCATGAGGGGCGTAAACTGGGCGCTGTCGGGCCGGATGCGGCGGGCCCAGTCGTAGGCTTCGCGCATGGTGCGGAGCGTCTCTCCCGGAAAGCCGACGAGGAAACAGCCGTGCACCAGGATGCCGTGGCGACGGGCGGCTTGCATGAAGGTGGCGATGCTTTTGTCGGTCTGGAGCTTTTGCATCTTTTCAAGCAGGGAGTAGCGGCTGGTATCGAAGCCGACGGTGCAGTTGTGGAGGCCGGCGGCCTTGAGCGCATCCAGGCTGGCGCTGTCGAGATTGGCGCTGATGTTGGCGAAGATCGGCAAGTGCACCTCGCGCACCTGTGCGACCTCCCCGAGCCGGCGGGCGAAGGCCGGGTCTACGCCAAAGTTCTCATCCTCAAAGTTGATCTGCCGCACCTCGGGCATATTCTTCTGGATCCAGAGCATCTCCCGGACGATGTTTTCCGCGGTGCGGTGGCGGTAGTTCTGGCCGTGGACGATCTGCGGATAGGCGCAGAAAAAGCAGGCGGCGGTGCAGCCGCGTCCGGCCATGATTTGCACAAAGGGATGCCGGGAGAGGTTAAAGGTGTAATGCGCAGGGGTGAGGAAACGCTGATAGATGGGTGAGACGAAGGGCAGCTTGTCCAACTCCTCGTTCAGGGGGCGTTCTTCCGGCCGGCCGCTGTGGAGATGGCTGCGAGCGGCAATGCCGGGGACGGTCCGGTCGTCCACACCCGCTTCGAGGATGTCGGCCAGGTCGGCAACGCTCTCCTCGTACTCGCCGAGAGCGATATAATCGATGGCCGGAGCGCGTTCGAGGGTCTCGCGCCAGAGCGCGGTGACGTGGGTGCCGGTCATGCAGATCCGGGCGTGCGGCAGCTGCTCCCGCAGGGCCTGGGCGGTTTCGCAATCGGCATACCAGCTCGGCGTCGAGGATTCGAGGAGGATCAGATCGGGATCGAATTGTACAGCGCGGGCGAGGATCCCCTCGAGGGTGATGTCATCGGCGGGGCAGTCATAGAGCCAGATACTATGGCTGCGCGCGTCGAGCACTGCGCCGGCGAGCGCCAGCCAGTGCGGATAATGGAGATTGCCGGATTTCTCCACGGCTGGAACGCGGTGGCTGCGGCAGAAGCGCGGCAGAAAGGGGGGATTGATCAGGAGAACACGCATGGCCGCACCTGACAAGGGTTACGTCGGGCTCCCGGATGCATGTGGGAGCGGTTGAGAGGGCCGTCTGCTCAGCTCCGCCTAGATCCGGCCGCGGAAGCCCTCGCCGAGCACCTCATGAACGTTGTTGACGATGACAAAGGCCTTGGGATCGATCGACTTGACCACCTCGACAAGAGTGCCGATCTCCTTGCGGCTGACCACCGTATAGAGCACCTTGCGAGGTTCGCTGGTATAGACGCCCTCGGCGGTAATGGCCGTCGCGCCGCGCCCCATTTCCTGAACGACGTGCTGCGAAATCTCTTCGGACTTGCCGGAGATGATAATGACGGAGCGGGCATAGTCGAAGCCATCGAGGATTACATCGACCAGGTGGCTCGAGACGAAGAGCAGAAAAAAGGCATAAAGCGTTAACACCAGCGCCGGCCGTTCTGCGCCGAGGTGACGATATTGAATGATGAAACCGGCGAAGGTGATGACCACCGAATCCACGACCATAAAGACCATGCCGGGTTTGAGACCCCAGCGTTTCTGGCCGACGGCAGCGAGCACATCCGATCCGGCGGTGCTGCCACGGAATTTGAAGATGATGCCGAGCCCGACGCCCAGGAGGACGCTGCCGATGAGAATGAGGAAGAGAAAGTCATGCTGGCGCAGGTTGAGAATGGCCGGGTGATCCTGCAAGCGGATGAAGTGAAAACCTGGGGCCTGTCCGCGCAGCAGATCGACAAAAAAGGAGTTGGCGGTGAATCCGACAAAGGTGCGGGCGCCAAACTGCTTGCCCAACTCCCGCACGCCCCAGATATAGAGGGGGATATTAAAGATCCACATCATCAGGCCGACGGGGAATCTGTCGCCGGTGAGGTAATGAATCGCCATGGCGAGTCCGCTGACGCCGCCGGGAACCACCTTGGCATCGACGAGAAAAATGGCGATGCCGCTGGCCATGATGAAGGCCCCGAAAATAATGGCCAGGTAATCCCGGAAGAGATGTCTCCGGTTGATGGACTGGAATAACTGCTTTGCTGCGACCATGCTGATGGCTTCCTGTGATCGAGGCCCCCGCCGGTGGATAGGTGATTATGGCACAAGACTAAATTTACCATTATTTTAGGAATTAATCCACAAGATTTTTACCCTGACCCAAGGAAAGGAAGGAACCGTGCTGGCGATACGCATGCACAGGACCGGCGCTGCCGAGGTGCTGATGCCGGAAGAGGTGAATCTGCCGCAACCCGGAGCCGGCGAAGCAAGAGTCAAGCTGGCCGCGAGTGGCGTCAATTTCATTGATATCTATCACCGCACCGGACTCTACTCCGTGCCGCTCCCGTATATTCCCGGACAAGAGGGTGCGGGGGTGGTCGATGCCGTGGGGGAGGGGGTGACCGGACTGCGGCCCGGCGAACGCGTCGCCTGGGCGATGCAGCCGGGAGGATATGCCGAGTATGCGCTGATACCCGCCTGGAAGCTCGTGCCCCTGCCGGAGGGGCAGGCGTTTGATACCGCTGCGGCGCTGCTCCTCCAGGGGATGACGGCGCACTATCTGAGCCACGATACCTTTCCGTTGCAGTCCGGTTCCCGCGCCCTGGTTCACGCCGCCGCCGGAGGCACCGGCCAGCTGCTGGTGCAAATAGCCCGCCTGCGCGGCGCCCGGGTCCTGGCACTGACTTCGACGGCGGCAAAGGCGGAGGTGGCCCGCCGCTGCGGCGCCGAGGAGGTGCTTCTCTCAGGCGATCCCGAATGGCCGCAGCGCGCGCGCGCCTGGAGCGGCGGCACCGGTGTCGATGTGGTATACGACTCGGTGGGCCAGGCGACCTTTGGAGGCAGCCTCGCCGCCCTGAAAACCCGGGGGCTGCTCGTGCTCTTCGGGCAGGCGAGTGGCCCGGTGCCGCCCTTCGATCCCGCCCGTCTCGCCGGCGGCGGCTCGCTCTATCTCACCCGGCCCATCCTCGCCCATTATGCGGGATCCGCAGCGGAGATCCGGCGGCGCTGCAGCGATCTGTTTGCCTGGATGGCGGCGGGGCGTTTGCAGGTGACCATCACCCGCACCTTTCCGCTGGCCGAGGCTGCGGCGGCGCAGGAATTCCTCACCTCCCGCCAGGCCCTGGGCAAGGTTTTGCTCGTGCCCTGAGCCCTGGCGCTCTTGTCACGGTTCCTGGCATGCCCGTTGCATAGGCCGGCAACGGTGGGACCGCAGCGGCGCAAGGTGTTATCGGCGTAATTAAAATAGAATCAAAATCATATATGCCGATACTTTGAACCGCTGCGGCCTTCAGGCGGCTGCAATCTGGGACATGCAGGCAACAGGGGTGTCCCTTGCGGCGGGCCAATGCCGTGGCATGAGCTGCTGAGACCACCGGATGCATTCCGGATGGCGGAGAGGGCGGTGGGGCGCTATGAGAGCGGGTGGATGGATGATCGCCGTCTGGGCCGTGCTGGCGGCAGTGCTGCCGGCCGGTCTCCGGGCGGCCTGGCTGGAAAATGTGCCGGTGCCGGTGCGGCAGCCGGACGGGCGCGAGTTCGCGGCCTATATGACCGGCGACGAATATTTCAACTGGCTGCACGATCGGGATGGCTTTCCCCTGCTTAAGGAGCCCGGCAGCGGCTGGTATGTCTATGCCCGGCGGGAGGGGAGCACCCTGGCCGCGACCACCCTTCGCGCCGGGAGCACCGATCCTGCCGCAGCGGGGCTGACGCCGGGCGTCCCGGTGGCTGCGGCGAAACTGGAGGAGGCGCGGCGCAAGCACTGGCAGGCGCCGGGCCTGACGACCCGCATCGCCGCGCAGAGCGCACCCAAATCGGGGGTGATGGAGAACCTGGTCGTCTTTGTGCGCTGCAGCGATGATCCCGAGTTCACTGACGCGGCCTCGCTCTATGCCGCCTCCTTCAATGGCAGCGGCGCCGGCGTCAATTCGGTCTATGCCTATTTTTACGAGATTTCCTATCAGCAGCTGAGCGTGCATTCCCGCTTTTTCCCCCAGCCCGGCAGCACGATCGTCTCCTGGCTGGATACCCATCCGCGCGGTTATTACAAACCGCGCAGCGATGATCCGCTTGGCTACGCCGACGAGAGTGAGCGCACCAGCCGCGAGCAGCTGTTGATCCGCAATGCGCTCGAAGCGGTCAAGAGCCAGATCCCCGCCAGCCTGCAACTGGATGGCGATGGGGACGGGCTTATTGATAATATCGTTATTATTGTGCAAGGCACGCCCTCCGCCTGGAACACCCTGTTCTGGCCGCACGCCTGGGCCCTCTACCAGTATGCCGTGACGATCAACGGCAAGCGGGCCTACTCCTACAGCCTGCAGCTGCAAAGTTTTGTCAGCAACGGCAGCACCCACACCCTGGTCCATGAGCTGCTGCATACCATCGGTTTTCCCGATCTGTATCATTACAGTTATGATGGCCTCCATCCGGTTGGCGTCTGGGACATCATGGCGAGTCCGACAGCCCCGCCGCAGCATCCCGGGGCCTGGTGCAAATACAAATACGGGCACTGGATTGCCGACTTGCCGGAGATCACCGGCAACGCTGCCTGCACGCTCAATCCGCTGACCAGCCGTACGGGCAACGCCTGCCGGATCCCCGCTCCGGCGGATCCGGGAGGGGGAGAGTTCTTCGTCGCCGAATACCGGCGCCGGGAAGGCAGTATCTTCGAATCCGCCCTGCCGGGTGAGGGATTGCTGCTCTATCGCATCGACCAGCGAGATCCCGCCCATGAGGGCGATGCCGCCCTGCCGGATGAGGTTTATATCTATCGTCCCCATGGCACTCTTGCCGATAACGGCACGCTCTGGGAGGCCACCTTCAGCGCCGGATCCGGGCGCACCGTCTGCAACGACGGGACCAGCCCAGCGCCCTTTTTTGCCGACGGTTCGGCGAGTCACCTGGATCTCTATGATGTCGGCGCTGCAGGCGCGACCATTTCCTTTTCTCTGGCCCGCGAAGCGCCCGATGCTCCCTTGCTGGTGTATCCTGCTGATCGTGCGCAGGATACCCCCTGCGCCGTGATCCTTTCCTGGCAGGCCGCGGCGGGGGCGCAGAGCTATCAGCTGCAACTGGCTGCGGATTCCGGTTTCACCGCGCGGATGGTCGACGCCTCCGGTGTTGCACAGCTCTCCTGGCCGGTCTCCGGCTTGAGCGAAGCCGCCACCTACTTCTGGCGCCTGCGCGCCGCCAACTCCAGCGGCGCCGGGGCATGGTCTCCAGCCTGGCAATTTACCACCTCACCGCCGGATCAGCTGCCCGTGGAATTGCTCTCCTTCACCGCGGCGGCACAGGCGGAGGGGATCGCACTGGCCTGGGTCACCGCCACCGAGACCGAAAATTTTGGGTTCGACATCGAGCGCCGCTGCGGGGAAGAAGAGGCATGGCACAAAATCGGCTTTATCGAGGGACATGGCAACAGCAGCAGCCGGCAGAGCTATCGCTATCTCGATCCCCTACGCGTGGCAGGGACCTACGGCTACCGGCTCAGGCAGATTGATTTCGACGGCACGACGTTCTATCATCCGGAACAAGTGGCGAGCTGGACGCAGCCGCGTGATTTTGGCCTCGGGCAAAACTATCCCAATCCCTTCAATCCGGTGACGACAATCGCCTATCATTTGGCGGCAAGCGCGGAGATCGATCTCTCCGTTTTTAACAGCCGTGGGCAGCTGGTGCAGCAGCTGGTGCAAGGCACGCAGGAAAGCGGGGATCACCAGGTGCGCTGGGAGGGCTGCGATGCGGCGGGCCATCCCGTCGCAGGGGGCGTCTATCATTATATCCTGAGATGCGGCTCCCGCAGCGAACGCCGTGCGATGCTGCTGCTGCGCTAAGGCCAAGAAATCTCCTTGCAATTGTCCTCTGAGATGATGAAATTTAGCCATCGCGTTGAGGCCCGCTGCGGCCTGCACCATCATTCAAGAGAGAGGGAGAGCGCGTGCCCAAAAAGAAATCCGGTATCCCGGCAGGGGGATCGCAAAGTCAGGAGGAGGCCCGGCTGCCTGGCGCTGCACCCGGCGTGCCAGTACTCGAACCGCGCGATATTGCCGAACTGCAGCGGATCCAGGAGCAGCTCCGGCTCAAGGCGGAGGAGCTGGAAACGATCAACAGCATCGCCGCATCGACCAATGCCTCTCTCGATCTGGGCACGATTCTGGACAACGCCATCGAAAGTGTGATGCACACGCTTCAGGCCGATCTGGGCGTGATCTATCTTTTCGATCCGGATCGGCCGGGGCAGTTATATCCCAGCCGATATCGCGGCTTGAGTCGTAAAGACGCCCACACACTGATTCCCACTCGGGTCGCGACCTCGCAGACCTGGCGCGCGATTGATACGCACGAGGTCATCCTCATTCCCGACACCAGCGCCCTGGAGAGCTTTCCACCGGTCTACACGGTGGGGATCTCGGGCTTTGTCACGATCCCCCTCTTCAGCAAAGACCGTCCTTTGGGAGCCCTCAATCTGGGCATGCGCAAAGGGAAATCCTTCAAGCATTTTTCCATCGCAGCCCTGACCGGCATTGGCAACCAGATCGGGGTGGCCATAGAACATGCCGCGCTGCTGGAAAGCCGGGAAAAGGAGATCGAGCAACGCCGCAATGCGGAAGCGGCCCTGCGTGCAAGTGAGACGCGTTACCGTCAAACCATTGACACCTCGCCGGAAGCGGTGGCCCTGACCGACGCGGCCGGGAATTACCTGATTGCCAACGAGAGCTATGCCCTGCTCTTTGGCTACGCTTCGAGTGCAGACTTTATGGACGAGAAGCTCCAGGCTGGAGAGCTGATGGCGCCGGAATTTCTCGTAGATCTGGCGGAACGGCAAACGCGGCTGAAACCCGGCGAATCGATCCGCAACGTCCGCGGCCAGATGAAACGCCGGGATGGCACTTTGTTCACCGCCGAGATCAGCGCCTCCATGATCCGGGACAGCCAGGGGAATACGGAAGCGGTGATCGGCATCATCCGGGATGTCACCGAGATCCAGCAGTTTGAGGAGGCCCTGCGCCGGAGCGAGGAGCGCTATCGCACCCTGGCCGAGGCGGCCAACGATATGATCTTCATCATCGATGCCGAGGACCGCATCGTCTATGTCAACCGTTTCGCAGCGCGCTATTTCGGCTGTGATCCCAGCCAACTGATCGGCAAGCCGCGTAGTGAGCTTTTTACGGTGGCCGCCAGCCGGCATATGGTGAGTAACCTGCAAAAAGTGTTCCGGGTCGGCAAGGCCATATATGCAGAAAATAAGGTTGACTTTCCGGGCTTCGCCCTCTGGCTCAGCACCTGGCTGGTACCTATTCTGGATAACGAGAATAGAGTCGTGCAGGTTCTCGGTCTTGCCCGCGATATCACGGATTACAAGGAGACCGCACAGCACCTTGCCGAATCCGAGCAGCGCTTCCGCGACATCATCGAGCGTTCCGCAGATGGCTATTATTTTCTGGATAATGAGGGTTTTTACCGGAGCTGGAATCAGGCCTTGTTGAACATTTTGCAGCTTTTGCCCGAGGAGATGGTGAACCGCTGTATCTTCGACCATCCCGACGTTGAAAATCGGGAGCGAATGGTGAAGATTTTTGCCCGCGTCAAGGGCGGCAAGAATATCGTCAATGAGGAACTCCCCCTCTACCTGCACAACGAGACACACTGGCTCAATTTCAGCGCCCGCCGCGTGATCAAGGATGGCATCGTCATCGGCGTGGAGGGTTTTTTCCGCGATGTCACCGGGCAGAAGCGCGTTGCCGAAGCGCTGCGCGTCAGCGAGGCGCGGTACCGCTCCCTCTTCGACAGCATCCGTTATGAAGTCTATGGCATGGATCTGGACGGGCGCTACCAGGATACCAATGCAGCGTTTCAGGAGGCCTGGGGACCGGCGTTGGGGCGTACTGTAACTGAGGTGGTCAAGGAGCGTACAGCGGTGCGGCATTTCAAGCAGCTCATCAAGCGGGTTCTGGCCACGCATGTGACCGTCCAGGCTTCGTTTTCCTTGAAGCGGGTGAGCGGTCTGATCCATTATTCCGCCATTCTCAGTCCGGTTTTGACCAAGGATGGTCATCTCATCGGCCTGGTGGGCATGAATCTGGATGTCACCGACCAGATGACCACCCTGGAGAGTTTACGGACGCTTTCGAAGCGGATGGTGCAGGTGCAGGAGGAGGAGCGCCGCCGTATTGCGCGCGAGATCCACGATTCGCTCGGGCAGCACCTGACCGCCTTGCAGCTCGAGGTGACGGCGGCGAGCCTGGCGTTGGCTGCCACGGGCACACCGCCCAAGGCCTTGATGGATGCGGTCAAGACGATCGAGGAGTCGCTGACGATGGCGCAGAACCTCTGCTATGACTTGCGGCCGCCCCTGCTGGACGATTTCGGGCTCGAGGCCGCCCTGCGCGATCATTTTGCCGAATACGAGGAGAAATGGCAGATCCCGGTCCAATTCGAGTGCGAGCGGCTTGAGCATGTGTTGAGCCGTGACGCGGAGACTGCCCTTTTCCGGGTGGCGCAGGAGGCCCTGAACAACGTGCTCAAGCATGCCCGGGCGCAAGAGGTCCGGGTCTGGCTGGGGCGCCTCAAAAACCAGATCGTGCTGCGCATCGAGGATAACGGCCGTGGCTTTGAACCCGATGAGGGAAAACGGCCTGATCGTAACGGACATTTTGGACTGATGACCATGAAGGAGCGGATCGAATTGCTGGGAGGCGAGTTCGATGTGGAGACCGCCCCCGGCAAAGGAACCGTGATCACTGCGGTGCTTCCCGCAAGGATGGGTGAGAATCGATGAAGGTCTACCGCATTCTGATCGCTGACGACCATGCCCTGCTGCGCGAAGGGCTGCGCATGGTGCTCTCCCTGGAATCCCAGTTTGAGGTGATCGGCGAGGCGGAGGATGGGCTACAGGCGATCGCCGCCGCCTCGCAGCTCAAGCCCGACGTGCTGTTGCTCGATATCCAGATGCCGAATATGCGCGGCATCGAGGCCATCGCTGAAATCAAACACCAGCTTCCCGAGATCCGCATTCTCATCCTGAGCATGCATGACCGGGAGCAATATGTCCTCGAGGCGCTGAAGAATGGTGCGGATGGCTACATCCTGAAAAAATCGGCCGCCGCGGAATTGATCTCCGCCTTGAACCACGTCATTTCCGGGGAGATCTATCTCAGCCCCGCGATCGCGCGCCATGTGGTCAAGAGTTGGGTGCGCGGGGCGGACCATCCGCGGCAGGAAAAACAGGGGGAGGATGAGCTCAGCGATCGCGAACGTGCGGTGCTCAAGATCATCGCCGAAGGGCACTCCAACAAGGAGGTGGCGGAGCTGCTCCACATCAGCCCCAAGACCGTCGAGACGCATCGCGCCCGGATCATGGAGAAACTCGGATTGCGCACGGTTCCGGATCTGGTGCGGTATGCGATAAAAAGTGGCTTGATCGATCTGTAAATGCTTGACTTTTCCCGAAAAATAGCATATATTCGAAGCAATAAGGCTGCCGGTGACGATCCCCGGAAAGGCCTCAGGGAAAACCTGACACGACAATACAGAGATTTCCCTATTGTTATCTTGCCCAACATTTTGTATCTTAATACCGTTAGAAAAAACATTTCTGTTTGTGTTTAATGCCGGGCGTCCCCTCGGTTGTTGGTAACCCCCCTAATTCCAACGCCATGGACGGCTCGGCATTTTTTTTGCCTCTTCTCACAACGGGTCGAATCGGTCCTTGGTCATATAGCAAACCGGACAGACCCAATCCTCAGGAAGTTCCTCAAAAGGCGTGCCCGGCGGAATCCCCCGCTCGGGATCCCCTGTCAGCGGATCATAGACAAAACCGCAGTTGGTGCAGATGTAACATTCCATTCCGTCCTCCTCTGTGTAGATATGTGTCTTCTGGTCTGCAGCCGCTCCTTGCTGGCGGCGCGTTGTACAATGGAACCGCACCGTCCCCCGTTACTGGATGTTGAAATACTTGGCTTGCGGGTGATGCACGATGAAGGCCGAGGTGGTCTGCTCCGGCTCCATCTGATCCCCCTCGGTCAGGGTCACACCGATGCGTTCGGGCTGCAAGAGCGTAAACAGCTTGCGGTTCTCGGCCAGGTCCGGGCAAGCCGGGTAACCGAACGAGTAGCGCGAGCCGCGATATTTCTGCAGGACCAGCTCCTCCATGCCAGTACCATCCTCGGCGGTGATGGACAGCTCTTCACGGACCTTGCGATGCCAAAATTCGGCCAGGGCTTCAGCGCTTTCCACGCTCAGTCCGTGCAGAAGCAGATAATCCTTGTAGGCGTTCGCCTGATAGAGGCGTTTGCACTCGGCGGCGGCGCGGACGCCGACGGTAGCCACTTGCAGGGCGATGAGGTCCTGGCGTCCGGAGGTGCGAGGCAAAAAGTAATCGGCGATGCAGCGATGCGGCGCCTGTCGCTCGCGCGGAAAGGTAAAGCGCACCCATTCCGTGCCATCTTCCGGATGGTAGAGGAGCACATCATCGCCCTCGCTCTGGCAGGGGTAATAGCCATAGACCACCTGTGGCTCCAGCAGCTTTTCCTGTTTACAGCGTTCCTTGAGTGCCCTGAATTCGGGCAGGACCCGCTCCTCGAGCAGGGCCTGATATTCCTCCGCCGACAGTTTGCCGCGGCGGTAGCCCCAGCGGCCGCGGAAGAGGACGGACTCGGTCAGGTAGCCGAAGACCGTATCGAGGTCGATCCCGGTGACGATGCGGTCGCCCCAGAAGGGGGGAGCGGGGATGTCGATATCGCGGCGGAGAGGGACCACCTCGGCGGACGAAGCCGTTGCGGCGGCCGGCGCCGGGCGCCGCGCGGCGGGCAGGGTGCGTTTGAGGGTGCCGGCGTGGATCTGCTCCATCGCGGTCAGGCCGGTGAAGGCGTCGGCACAGTACAGCACCGGGGCCTCATAGAGGGGCGCGCAAACCTCCTCGACGTAGCTGCGGGTCAGGGCGGCGCCGCCGAGGAGAACCGGCAGGTGCAGGCCGCGCCGCTGCATTTCCTCGAGGTTTTCTTTCATCACCACGGTCGACTTGACCAGCAGGCCGCTCATGCCGATGGCATTGGCGCCCACCTCAAGGGCCTTGTGGATCATGGTTTCGATTTCACACTTGATGCCGAGATTGTAGACCTTGTAGCCGTTGTTGGTCAGGATGATATCGACGAGGTTTTTGCCGATGTCATGAACGTCGCCGCGCACGGTGGCGAGGACAATGCTGCTCTGCGACATCGCAGCGCTCTTGTCCATGAAGGGCTGAAGCTTGTCGACGGCAAATTTCATCACCTCGGCCGACTGCAGGACGAAGGGAAGCTGCATCCGGCCGCTGCCAAAGAGATCGCCGACCTCCCGCATCGCCGGGATGAGCAAGGTATTGATGATCTCGAGGGCGGAAGTGGCCTGGAGCTGCTCCATGAGCATGGGCTCGAGGCCGGAACGGTTGCCGGAAATAACGCGCTGGCGGATACGCTCTTCCAGGGGGAGCTGGTTTTCATCACCGGCGGGAGCGGCGATTTGGCCCGATTTTTCCTCGAAATGGGCGATGAAATCGAAGAGGGGGTTATCGCCGCGGTTGAAAATGAGATCGCGGCAGCGTTCGAGGTCCTGCGCCGCGATCTGGTAAAGGGGAATGATCTTTTTGACGTTGACGATGGCGAGGTCGAGTCCTGCCGCTACCGCCTCGGCGAGAAAGACCGAGTTGAGCACCTCGCGGGCGCGCGGCGCAAGACCGAAGGAGATATTGCTCACGCCGAGCACGGTGAAGACCCCGGGCAGCTCGCTTTTAACGCGGCGAATGGCATCGAGCGTGGCGATGCCGGCGGATTTGAGCGAGGTGTCGCCGCTGCCGAGGGTGAAGGTGAGGGTGTCGAAGATAAGGTCCTCGGGGTGAAGGCCATGGCGATGGACGGCGATGTCGTAGAGGCGGCGGGCCACGGCGAGCTTGCGTTCGACCTCGAGGGCCATGCCCTGCTCATCGATGGTCAGGGCGATGAGGGCGGCGCCGTAGCGCTTGGCGAGGGCGCAGATCCGCGCGGCGCGGTCTTCCCCCTCCTCGAGATTGACGGAGTTGATGACCGCGCGGCCGCCATAGTGCTGCAACGCCTCCTCGAGGACGCGGATGTCGGTGGAGTCCACAAAAAGGGGCAGCTGGACGCGGGTGGCATAGCGGCTGACGGCTTCGCGCATGTCGGCGATCTCGTCGCGCCCGGTATAGGCGACGCAAAGGTCGACGCCGTGAGCTCCGGTCCGCTGCTGTTCGCTGCCGACCGCGACGACGCCGTCCCAGTCGTTGGCGAGGAGATGGTCGCGAAAGAGCTTGCTGCCATTGGTGTTGGCGCGTTCCCCGATGAAGAAGGGGGCAGGCTCCTGGCGCAAGGCGACGCCGCTGAAGAGGGAGGCGATCGCGGCGGCCGGCTGCGGCCGGCGGGAGCGGGGCGCGGTGCCTTCGAGCTCGGCGGCGAGACGGCGGATGAAAGCGGGCCTCGTGCCGCAGCAGCCGCCTGCCAACTGCACCCCCTCCTCGCGCACCATCGCGGCCAGGGGGCGGACAAATTCCTCTTCGCTCAGGGTGTAGACCATCTCGCCGTTGACATTTTGCGGCAGCCCGGCATTGGGCTGGCAGAGCACGGCGCCGCGAAATTGCTCGACGATCTGCTGGATATAGGGGCGCATCGCCTCAGGGCCGGTGGCGCAGTTGAGTCCGAGAATGTCCAGGTCATAGGGGGCGAGGGCGGCGAGGACCGCACTGATCTCCGATCCGACCAGGAGGGTGCCGGTGGTTTCCACCGTCACCGAGACCGCCAGGGGCAGGTCATGGCCCAGTTCCGCCATGGCATCGCGGCAGGCGAGCACGGCGGTCTTGATCTGCAGCAGGTCCTGGCAGGTTTCGATGAGCAGAAGATCGACGCCGCCCTCGATCAGGCCCAGGGCCTGTTCGTGATAGCTGGCATGCAGAGCGTTGAACCGGACCTGGCCCAGAGAGATGAGCCGGGTGCCCGGACCGAGCGATCCGGCCACAAAGCGCGGTTTCTCCCCGGCCGCCGCTGCAGCCCGCCGGGCGATTTCGGCGGCCGCACGATTGATGGCGCGCGTCTCTTCTTCCAGACCATATTCGGCAAGAACGATACGGTTGGCGCCAAAGGTGTTGGTCTCGACCACATCCGCGCCAGCGGCATAGTAGGCGGCGTGAATGGCGGCAATTTTGTCCGGGGCGGTGAGGTTGAGGATTTCATTGCAGCCCGCCTTGCCGGCCCACTCCGCCTCCTGAATGTGCAGCGCCTGAATCTGCGTGCCCATGGCGCCGTCGAAAAGGAGCACCCGCGGCTCCTGTAAACGCTGACGAAAGGTCATTGCTCTGATCCTGTATTGATCCATTTACTTTAATGAAACTACTAAAATAGTGGCACTTTTTCAAGGCAATAATCGGAGAAGGGTTGCAGCCCTGCCAGAAATTGACTATATTTTCATCTATATTGCGTTTTCACCTTGCAGAAAGGAACCAACGATCCATGGGAGAGGAACACCAGGCGGGAGATAACCGGAGTTTTGCCAGGCTGGTCGAGATCATGGCACTGCTGCGCAGCGAGCAGGGATGCCCCTGGGACCGCGAGCAAACGCACGCCTCGCTGCGCCAGCATTTACTCGAGGAGGCCTATGAAGTCATCGAAACCATCGACGAGGAGCGCTACGGAGAGCTGGCGGGCGAACTCGGCGATGTGCTGCTGCAGGTGGTCTTTCACGCCCAAATGGCCGCCGAGGCGGGGCTCTTCACTATTGAAGATGTACTCGAACATATCAATGACAAGCTGGAGCGGCGTCACCCCCACATTTTTGGCGACGCTGTCATCCACACCGCGGCGGAGCAAACCGTAGCCTGGGAGCAATCCAAGCTCCGCAAGGAGGGCAAAAAGTCGGCTATTGACGGTGTGCCCAGAGAGCTGCCTGCGCTGATCCGGGCCTACCGTATCCAGAACAAGGCCGCGGCGGTGGGGTTTGACTGGCCGCAGCCGGAGCCGGTCTGGGACAAGATCCGTGAAGAGGTGGGCGAGCTGGAGGAGGCCGTGGGTTCCGCCGGTGCGGAACGGATCAGCGACGAACTCGGCGATCTGATATTCTCCATCGTCAATGTCTCGCGCTTTCTCAAGGTCAATCCTGAGGATGCCCTGCGCGGTACCATCGATAAATTTTCGCGGCGATTTCGTCTGGTGGAGGAGACCCTGCACCGCCAGGGGCGCAAGATGGAAGAGGCGACCCTGGCGGAGATGGACCACATCTGGGATGAGGTCAAGCGAGCGGAGCGGGGCGAGGGGGGCTAAGGCTTGTGCGCCTGGATGGCTGAATCCCGAGCCGGGACACGCCAGGCGGGCGGAGCGGGGCGAGGGGGACTAAAAGAGGGCGCGCAGGCTCTCCCATGACTCCTGCAATCCTTGTGAGAGCACCTTGGTGTGACCGGTCACCGGCATGAAATTGGTGTCGCCATTCCAGCGCGGGACAATGTGGAAGTGGAGATGTTCATCGATTCCAGCCCCGGCGACCCGGCCGAGATTCATGCCGATATTGAAGCCCTGGGCGTGCATCTGCGCCGTAAGGATCCCGGCGCAGCGGCCGAGCAAGCTCATCATTTCGAGCCGCTCCGCTTGTGTCAGCCCCTCCAGATCGGCGGTATGGCGGTAGGGTACCACCATGAGATGGCCGTTGTTATAGGGATAAAAGTTCATGATGACAAAGCATTCCGTGCCGCGGTAGAGGATCAGGTTCTCACGGTCCCGAGTCTCCCGGGGTTTGTCACAAAAGATGCACCCCTGTGGTTTTTCCTGCTCGATATACTCCATGCGCCACGGCGCCCACAACTTGTCCATGCGATCTCCTTTGCATTAAAAAGCCCTCCCCTGCAAGGCAGCGGGAGGGCTTGGCATTTGCGGGGTGAGGTCTAGTGTGCGGCGGCCTTTTCCGCCTGAGCTTCGGCGATGACCTTGGTTTCGACCTCTTTGGGCATCGGATCGTAGTGCGAGAACTTGCGCGTATACGAGGCGCGCCCCTGAGTCAGCGAGCGCAGGGTGCTGCTGTAATTGTGCAGTTCCGCGAGGGGGATTTTGGCCTTGACCACCTGGAAGCGGCCGATGGACTCCATGCCCATGATACGGCCGCGGCGGCTGTTGAGGTCGCCCATGATATCGCCCATGTTTTCCTCCGGGCACTTGACCTCGATATCATAGATCGGCTCGAGCAGGATCGGCTTGGCCGACTGCACGCACATCTTGAAGACCTCGCGGCCGGCGATCTGGAAGGCGATGTCCTTCGAATCGACCGGGTGTTCCTTGCCGTCATAAACGATCGCCTTGACATCGACGATGCGGTAGCCGGCAATGGCGCCCTCTTCGAGCATCTGGCGCACGCCCTTTTCGATCGAGGGAATGAAGGGACCGGAGATGGAGCCGCCGACGATCTGGGATTCGAACTCGAACCCGCCGCCGCGCGGCAGGGGCTCGATGCGCATCCAGACCTCGGCGAACTGACCGGCGCCGCCGGTCTGCTTCTTGTGGCGGTATTTTTCATCCGCCTTGCCGGTGATGGTCTCCTTGTAGGGGATGCGCGGTTTTTTCTGTTCGACCTCGACGCCGTAGCGCTCCCTGAGGCGGTTGACGATGACTGCGAGATGGATCTCGCCTTGCCCGGAGAGCACCGTCTGTTTCAGTTCGGGATTGATCTCGATGGTGAAGCCGGGATCGGTCTCGTTGAGGGTGTGCAGGCCGCTGGAGATCTTGTCCTCATCGCCCTTGCTCTTCGGGCTCACGGCCACCTGGACCACCGGCTCGGGGAATCGCACCGGCGGAAAGACCACCGGTTTTTTCCGGTCGGCGAGGGTATTGCTGGTGTGGGTATTGCGCAGCTTGACCAGGGCGCCGATGTCGCCGGCGATGAGGGCGCCCATCTCCTTGCGGTTGCGGCCGTTGAGTTCGTAGATCTGGCCGATTTTTTCGCTGATGTTGTTGGAGGTATTGAGCACCTCATCGCCCGATTTGATCTGGCCGGAATAGACCCGGATGAGCGAGAGTTCACCGACGTGCATCTCCGAGAGGGTCTTGAAGATGAAACCGCTGAAAGGCGCCTTGGGATCCGTGGCTACGGTGACCGCGGCGCCGCTGCCGTCGACAGCGCTGGCGGCCGGCCGGTCGCTGGGGGCCGGGCCGTAATCCGCGATGAAGTCGAGCAGGGGGGCGCTGCCGATGTTCTTCGAAGCGGCCCCACACAGCAGCGGATAGATCGTGGCGTTGCGGATGCCGGCGCGCAAGCCCAGGGTGATCTCCTCCGCGGAGAGCTCGCCGGCCTCAAAGTACTTTTCAAGGATGGCGTCGTCCGCCTCGGCAATCTTTTCGATCAGGGCGTTGCGCATCTCGTCAGCGCGGCTCTTCAGGTCGGCGGGGATTTCCTCGACCTTGAATTTGCCCGAGCCATCGGTCTGGAAGGTCAGCTTTTTCATCTGCAGCAGGTCGATGATGGCGGTAAAGCCTTCGCCTTCGCTGGCCGGGAACTGCACCGGGATCACGCTGAATCCATAGGCCTCCTGGGTCTCGGCGACGATCTTGCTGAAATTGGCGTGCTCCTTGTCCAGACGATTGATGAAGAAGAGGCGCGGGGATTTATTCTTCTCGAGAATCTCCCAGGCCATATCGGTGCCCACCTCGATGCCGGAAACACCATTGAGAAGCACCACCGCCAGATCGGTGACGCGCAGGCCGCAGTGCACCTCCCCGATGAAATCGGGATATCCGGGAAGATCGAGAATATTGAATTTGTTTTTCTTCCAGTCCACGGTCATCAGGGCGGCACTGATCGAGATCTTGCGCTCGATTTCGTCCTGACGATAGTCCGAGGTGGTGGTGCCGTCATCGATGGTGCCGAGGCGGCTGACGGCACCGGCCGCGAAGAGCATACCTTCCACCAGGGTTGATTTGCCTGTCGATTGGTGTGAGACCAGGCCGACATTGCGAATATCGTTGGGGCCGTAATCTTTCACGATTCTTCTCCTTTTGTTAGCCCTGCCAGCGGCAGGGGGCGATCCATGCTATACTGAATTGAACTATTGTTGGCCATGAAGTGCAGCAGTGCGGCTCAGGGCTGCATCACTACGCAGCTTGCTCTTCAGGATCCTGCCGGTCGGGCTTTTGGGCAGGGTGCTGACAAATTCAATCTGCCGCGGGCTCTTGTAGACTGGCAGATGGTCGCGGCACCAAAGGTTGATCTCTTCCCGGCTGACCCGGGCATCAGGCCGCAGCACCAGAAACGCCTTGACCTCCTGGCCCTGAGCCGGATCGGGGATGCCCACCACCGCCACCTCGGCCACGGCCGGATGGCGGGCGAGGATCGCCTCGACCTCGAATGAAAAGATCTGGAATCCGCCCTTGGTGATAATATCCTCCTTGCGTTCCTGCACAAAGAGGTAATGCTCATCATCGAGGTAGCCGATATCGCCGGAGAAGAACCACTCATCGCGCATCCGTTGCAGGGTCTTGTCCGGCTTGTTATGGTATTCCTGCATCAGGCTGGGGCTTTTAACCCAGATCTCGCCGCTCTGGTTCGGGCGCAGCTGATGCCCCTCTTCGTCGAGGATTTTCAGCTCGACGCCGACCAGGGGCAGGCCGGCCGAACCGGGCTTGCGGTCGCGATTGATGCGTGTCGAAGTGACCAGGGGGCCTGCTTCGGTAAAGCCGTAGGCTTCGAGCAGATGCAGGTGATAGGCGGCCTCGACGGCCTCGATCACGTCCGTCTGCAGCTGGGCGCCATAACTGAGGGCGTACTTGAGGCTGGTCACCGGGGGATCGGGAGGCGCCATCTGGGCGAGGATTCTGAACATCTCGGGCACCGCGGCGAGAAAGGTGATCTGGTGATCGCGCAGGGCGGCGACCACTTCGGCGGCCGCGAATCGCGGCTGCAGCACGAGGGTGGCGCCGGCATACAAGGCCGCGTGCATCGCCAGGGTCTGCCCGAGCGGATGGAAGAGCGGCAGGACCGCGAGGAGGCGGTCATCGACGGTGATGCGGAACATCTCGGCACAGGTGGTCGCGCTGGCCATCAGGGCGGCGTGGGAAAAGACGGCGCCGAGGCTTTCATCGCCGCTGCCGGAGAGATAATTGACCACCGCGGGATCGTCGGGGCTGTGGCCCGGTGCTGTGTCAAGTGCGGACGAAGTCGCGATCAGCCGGGTGAGGGAGTGGGCGGAAGCGGGCACCTTGTCGCCCAATACCAGCCAGGTGCTGCACGCCGGGGTTTGGGCGAGAGCCGATTGCACCTGGGGGATGAAACCGGACCAGGAGATGATTGCCCGGCAACCGCTGTGCTGCAGCAGGGTGGCCAGTTCTGTGTCGTGCGCGAGGATGTTGAGCGGCACCACCACAGCACCGATATGGAGCACGGCATAATAGCTGATGCAAAAATGGGGGACATTGGGGAGGTGCAGGGCGACGTGGTCGCCGCGCTGGATCCCGAGGCTTTGCAGGCCGGCGGCGAGGCGGCGCATGGCCTCGGCAAAGCGGTGATATTCGATCTTCTGGCTGCCGAAAACCAGGGCGCAGTTTTCTGGCATTGTATTTGCAACTTTGATTAGATGCGCATCGAGAGTCGGCAAAAAGAATACCTGTAAAAAAATGATTATCTTATGATTATCTTAAAAATGCAGGAGCGGCGGGGCACCGGCGCCGGGTCAAAACCGGACAGGGATGGCTCAGCATGGACGCCGCGCGGAGGCCCTTCCATTCTATATATCCGGAAAATTACTTCTAAACTTTGAAAATGTCAAGAGAATTTTCTCTTGAAGCTTGTATAACATGGATTTTATTATTATCTTTACACATGTCGCATTTTCGCCCGAAAACTTCATTTCTCCTCGCCGCCGTGCTTACCCTGAGCGCGGGGATCCTCTTTCTCGGCCCGGCCCGGCTGATACATGCCGCCCAGCGCGCCTACAACAAGATGATGGTTCTGACCATGGTGCTCGACAAGATCGAGCGCTTTTATGTCGATGACCATGATCCCAACGATCTGATCGATCACGCCATCTCCGGCATCCTCGGCGCCCTCGATCCCCACTCGATCTATCTGACACCGGAGGAATTTGCCAATTACAAGGGCACCTACCAGGGCTATCAGGGGATCGGCTTGAAATACAACCGCTTGCCGGAAAAGCTGCTCGTCGCCGCGGTGGTCCCGGGCGGACCGGCCGCCGAGGCGGGGATCCGGCCCGGCGACAAGATCATGCGCATCAGCGGCCGGATGGCACAGTATATCGACGATCAGGAACTGCCGGCCCTGCTGCAGGAGCCGGTGGTGCGGCTGGAAATCGAGCGCGAAGGGGTGCGCGACCTGCTCGCCTTCGCCATCAGCAAGCGCGTCATCGTGCCGCAGACCATCACCAGTGCCTTTATGCTTAACGATTCGGTCGCCTATATCCATCTCGACCGTTTCATTGAGACCACTCCCAATGAATTCGATCAGGCCTGGAACCGGCTGCACAGCGCGCGGCCCGGCTATCTTCTCCTCGACCTGCGCGACAATCTCGGTGGCGATCTCCAGGCGGGGGTCAAGGTAGCCGACCGTTTTATCAGCGCCGGCCGGATCATCGCCTACACCACCGGGCGCGGCCCGGGTGCGAATATGGAGTTTCGCGCCGGAGCGGAGAACAAGTTTCCCGCTTTGCCGATCATCATCCTGATCAACGGCGGCTCGGCCAGCGATGCCGAAATCGTCGCCGGCGCCTTGCAGGACTGGGAACGCGCGCTTCTGGTCGGCCATCCGAGTTTCGGCAAGGCGCTGGTGCAAAGCGAATTCACCTTTCAGGACGGCTCGGCGCTGCTGCTGACGACGGCGCGCTTCTTCACCCCCCTGGGCCGCTCCATGGCCCGTTCCTCCACCACCGCGTCCGCTGCGAACACCGCGGCCGCCACCACCGCGGCCGCTTTCGTGCGCACCGTCAGCGGCCGCCTCCTGCCCGCCAACGGCTGCATTGTTCCCGACGTCGAGCTTGCGGATGATTCCCTCGGCTACTCCCCCGCCTTGCGGCGCCTGCTCACCGCTCGGGAAAATCCCCTCGCCATTTTCAGCGAAACCTATGCTGCAGCCCATCCCGAACTGGCGCGCAACCGCGAAGCCTTTATCCGCGAGTTTCAGGCCCCCGAGTCGCTGCTGCGCGATCTGCAGCTGGCCGCGCGCCGCTCCGGGGTCCAGTTCTCGGCGCAGGATCTCGCCCGCAACCGGGAGACGGTGCGCTTCCTGCTCAAGCGCGAGATCGCTGCCATGATCTGGGGCGAAGAGGTGCGCACCATGATCACCGTGCTCGAGGACAAGCAGGTGCAGCAATGCGCCCGACATTGGCCGCGCGCCCGCCAGCTCGCCGCGCGGTAACGGCGGCAGCCGGCCGGAACTCCCGCGCCTCCGCCGGGTTCAGCCGACCGGAGCGCGGCACGCGACCCGCCTGATCCTGACAGTGTTCCCTCCGGAGATCCGCGGCCTGCCCGCTTCTCTCCACGCCTCCCAGGGGCCGTTGCGGCGGCCCTGCCCTTCCTGTACTGCGGCGGACAGGCTGCAGAATCATAAAAAAGAGCTTGACATAGTCTTGCGGAAATTGTATGTTAACTGGTCGGTTTTCGGCCAGTCTTTACTCCGGCGGCGGGAAGGGTCTGCCTCCTTCTTTGGGCAGGCCTGCGGGGCGGGGTGGTGTGGGCTCCCGCAAGGGAGGATGTCAGCGGCCACAACAACGCCCACGGGATGCTTCGCCTTTACTGAACGGCTATTTGCCTGGACCTTGCTGTGGAAACACTGAATACCGTGAACAGGCCGCTGATCCTGGTTGTCGACGATCTTCCGGTCAACATTCAGCTGATCCAAAACTACCTTTCCGCTGTGGGTTATGATACCATGGCAGCCAACAACGGCGAAGAGGCCCTGGCGCGCATCCGGGAACGGCTGCCTGATCTGATCCTGTTGGACGTGATGATGCCGCGGATGGATGGCTTCGAAACCTGCAGGCACCTCAAGAACAACCCAGCCACCCAATACCTGCCCGTGATCATGGTCACGGCGCTCAACGAACTGGACGACAAGATCCGCGGCATCGAGGCCGGGGCCGATGACTTTATCAGCAAGCCCTTCAACCGCCTTGAATTGCTCGCCCGCGTCAAATCGCTGCTGCGCGTCAAGACCCTGCATGACCAGCTCCAGCTCAAGATCCGCCAGCTCGAGCAGATGAAAGAGCAGCTGCGCGCGCTCGCCGTCACCGACGGGCTGACCGGGGTTTATAATTACCGCTACTTCCGCCAATATCTCACCCAGGAGCTACGCCGGGCCGAGCGGCACCGGCTGCATGTCTCTCTGGCAATGCTGGATATCGACTTTTTCAAGCGGTTCAATGATGCCCATGGCCATCTGGCCGGTGACGAGGTCCTGCGTATCGTCGCCCGGCTCATGAAGGGTCATACTCGCGCCATCGATGTGGTGGCCCGATACGGCGGCGAAGAGTTCGCCATCATCCTGCCCGAAACCAACAAGGCTCAGGCCCGGATCGTGGCCGAAAAAGTGCTCCGTCTGGTGGAAAATTTCCCCTTCCCGCAGAACCACGGTAAAGAGCAGACCCATCTGACCGTCAGCGTCGGTGTGGCCACCTATACCGAGGATGCCAAAACGGCGGATACCCTGATCCATTGCGCCGATCAGCGTCTCTATCACGCCAAGGCGGAAGGGCGGAATCGTGTTGTGGATATGTAATGGGAGATTGCATCCGTGAGCAACTGGATCGCGCTACAATTGAAGAGCAAGTTATTCCGCCGGCTGTTTCTCTATACCTTTGCCTCCGCCATGCTGCCGTTGGTCCTGATGGGCTTTTACTGGCTGCGGTTGACGGATGGCGGCAGCGCGCGGCTCTTCCCCGGCTTTTTCAGCGTCATTGTCCTGGCCCTGCTTCTGGCCGGCATCGTCGCCTTTTTTCTCTCCCGCAACATCACCCTGCCCATCTCCGATCTCGCCAAGAGCGCAACCGAGATCGCCCGCGGCAACTTTTCGCATGAAATCAAGGTGCTCTCGAATGACGAGATCGGCCGCCTCGCCCGGCTCTTCAATTACATGACCACCGAGCTGCGCCGCCTCGACAACATGAATCTGGCCCAGATCATCGCCGAACGCAACAAGACGCAGACGATCATCAAGAACATCGCCGACGGCGTGGTCGTCACCGATCCGCGCGGCAAGGTCCTGCTCCTCAATGCCTCCGCCGAACGCTGGCTCGGCCTGCGCGAGCGCGATGCCCTGCAGCAGCCGCTCGCCCATTTCATCAGCGAGGAAAAGATGCTGCAGCTTCTGGCCGATGCCGGCGCGGAAAAACCCGTCGCCCTCCCGCCCGTCGAGATCACCTTCCGGCCGCCAGGCGAGTGGAAGCCGCGCATTTTCCAGGCCCATGCCGCGCGCGTGCTGCAGGAGGATGGCGAACTCATCGGCATCGTCACCATCCTCAGCGATATCACGCAGCAGAAGGAAATCGACAAGATGAAAACCGAGCTGGTCTCGATGGTGGCCCACGAGCTGCGCTCGCCGCTGACCAGCATCTCCGGCTTTAGCGAACTGCTGCTCGATCCCGAGCTCAGCCGCGAACAGCAGGAGGAATATGCCGGGATCATCCTTAAGGAATCCAACCGCCTCGGCGAACTGATCAACAAGTTCCTCGACATCTCGCGCATCGAATCGGGCCGGATCCAGCCCAAAAAGAGCGCCGTCGATCTGGTCGAGACAGTGCAGATGGTCGTCGGCAACAATTCCTACCTGGCCGCGAGGAAAAACATCGAGGTCGAGGTGCACCCCCCGGATGACCCCGCCGAGATCTGGGCCGACAGCAGCATGATGGAACAGGTCTTCCTCAACCTCCTCTCCAACGCGGTCAAATACAGCCCGGAGAATACCCGCATCACCATCCTCATGCGCCAGAACGAGACCGAGGTGATCACCGAGGTGCACGATCAGGGCTACGGCATCCCCCGCAACGCCCTGGGCAAAATTTTCGACAAGTTTTTCCGCGTCACCGAGCATGAGGCGGTGCGCGCCAATACCGGGACCGGGCTGGGACTGGCCCTGGTCAAACAGATCGTCGAGCTGCACGGCGGCCGCATCACCGTGGAGAGCGAAATCGGCAAGGGCTCGGTCTTCACCGCTCATCTCCCCAAGGCTCAGTCCGGCCCTTCGGAGCATGCCCTCACCGACGAAGACCCCGAAAACATGATCCGCTGAGGCGGATCGCAGCAAACCCTGCTGGAGGAGACGGAGATGAAAAAAGGTACGGTGCTGATGGTGGACGATAATCTGGATATGCTGCTGATCGGACAGCGCATTTTCACCAAGGCCGGCTTTGAGTATCTCTCGGCACGCAGCGGCCAGGAGGGGCTCGACAAGATGGCCGGCGGCACGGTTGATCTCGTCATCCTCGATTACATGCTGCCCGATCTCACCGGGCAGCAGTTCCTCCAGGCCCTGGCCGAGGAGCCGGTCTACGCCGCCTTGCGCTCGATCCCGGTTATTGTGCTGACGGCTCGGACCGACTATCTCGAGGAACTGGATGCCTATTATGCCGCCAGCCTGCGCGCCATCCTCACCAAGCCCTTCGGCCATCGCGAGCTGGTCAATGTGGTGGATAACACCCTCCGGCTCGAGAAGAGCCTCAAGGTCTGGCGCAGCGCCGCGGCGGCGCCGCCGGTCGCTCCGGCAGCCGCATGGCCCGGCCCGGCCGCGCCGGCATCCCTGCAGACGGCAGCCCCGCTTGAATTCCCGCAACCGCAGATCGCAGCGGCGCCGGTGCCCCCGATCGCTGCAGCAGCGGCCGTACCCCCTGAGATCCGTGCGACCCCCGCCCCCGCGGCGATGCCCACGGCGCGCTGGGCGGACGATCTGCGCATCGCCGCCACCACCATCGCGCGCCTGGTCGCCGAGCTGCGCCAGGAGATGCCGGCCGGCCTCAGCGAGCAGCAGCACCTCGACCTCGATGCCGTGCTCACCAGCAGCCGGCGGCTGGTGCGGCTGATCGAGGAGCACCTGCCCGAAAGCGAACTCTTCACCAGCACCACGCTGATGGCGTGAGCGCGTTTGGCCCCGGGACCGAGCCCATGCAATTCGACTATCAGGAACTGATTGAAAGCGTGCAGGATATGGTCTTTGCCGTGAGCCGTTCCGGCAAACTGATCTACTGCAACCGCCAGTTCGCAGCCTTTGCCGGCCGCAGTAAAAGCGGACTGCGCGCCTTTCCCCTTCTGGATCTGGTGCATCCGCCCGACCGGCCCCGCGTCGAGCTGCTTCTGCGCGAGACCTGCAAGGGCGCGGCGCGCAGTTTCGAAGCGCGTTTTCTCTCACCGGAGGGAGTGCCCTTTTACTTTTCCACCAACATGACCCCCATCGTCGAAAGCGGTCATGTCACCGGCGCGGTGGGCATCTCCCGCGACATCAACGAACGCATGATGCTCGAGCAGCAGATCACCGAGCTCAAAAATTTCCAGGAGAGCATTCTCAAGAGCATGCAGGCCGGGCTGATCACTGTCGACTTGCTGGGGCGGATCACCTCGTTCAACGCCGGGGCCGAGGAAGTGCTCAAATTCAGCGCCCTTGAGGCGCTCGGGCTGCCGCTGGCGCAGGTCGTCGGTGAGGAGGCGGCGCGGATCTTTCTGCGTCAAGCCCCGCGCGGCGATTTTCCCACCAACCGCGAGATGCCCCTCAAGACCCGGGCCGGCTACGAGACCGATATCGGCTTCACCGTCACCCCCTTGCTCGATGACAACGGCGCTCATGCCGGCACGATCCTCAGTTTCAAGGACATTTCGGCGATCAAGCGCATGCAGGCCGAGGTGATGCGGATGGATCGCCTCGCCTCCCTCGGGGTGCTCGCCTCCGGAATCGCCCATGAAATCAAAAATCCCCTCGCGGGGATCAAGGCGATGGCCCAGACCCTCCAGCAGGATGTGCTGCCGCGCGCGGAGAGCTTTGACTATCTCGAGCGCATCGTCCGGCAGGTCAACCGCCTCGATGAGCTGCTCAAGACCTTTTTTGACTACGCCCGGCCGCGGCCGCCGCAGCGCAAGCGCCATCGCATCCAGGACATTCTCCATGAGGTGATGACCCTGGTCGACAAAAGGCTGCAGGAGCATGGGATCCGCTTCATCTCCCACATCCCGGCCGATGCACCACCCATTTTCGCCGATTTCCACCAGATCCAGCAAGTGATCCTCAACCTGATCATCAATGCCATCGACGCCATGGAGGAGGGGGGCGAACTGGTCATCCGGGCGCAGCCCAGCAACGGCGCGGCGCGGCCTTTTTCCGCTGCCAAGGCGGCACCCCCGCGCGCCTTTGTCGAGATTACCGTGGCGGACAGCGGCATCGGCATCCCCGAGGAGAATCTGGAGATCATCTTCGACCCCTTTTATACGACCAAGGCGCAAGGCACCGGCCTCGGCTTGTCGATCGTCTATCGCATCATTGCGGCGCATGATGGGGAGATCACCGTTTCCAGCCGGGTCGGGGAGGGAACGACATTTCGCGTACTACTGCCTACGGAGGAAGAGAGGAGATGAAGGCGAGCATTCTCGTCGTTGAGGACAATGAGGATCTGTGCAAAACCATCGCCGACGTGATGAAACATGAAGGCTATTTTGTCAAGACCGCAGCGAGCGGGGAGGAGGCGATCTCCAGAATCGAAAAGGGATTGATCGATCTGGTGCTGTTGGACATCAAGCTCCCCAAGAAGAGCGGGCTGGAGGTGCTGGCGCGCGTCCGCGAGATCCAGCCGGAACTGCTGGTCATCATGATCACCGCCCTGACCGACGCCCGGCCGGCGGTGGAGGCCCTCAAATCGGGGGCCTATGATTATCTGCTCAAACCCTTCGAGCTGGACGAACTCAAGCTGGTGGTGGCCAAAGCCCTCGAGACGCACCGCCTCAAGCTGGAGGTCGCCCGTCTCAAGGAACAGCAGCGCCGCCGTGCTCCGGAGTCGGGGCTCTATGGCGAGAGTGCGGCGATCCAGGAGGTGCTCAATCTCGTCAAGATCATTGCCGAGACGCCGCGTACCTCGGTGCTGCTCGAAGGCGAGAGCGGCACCGGCAAGGAACTGGTCGCCGACGCCATCCACGTCGCCAGTGCCCGCGCCGACAAACCGATGATCAAGATCAACTGCGCCGCCATCCCCGAAAACCTCCTTGAAAGCGAGCTGTTCGGCTATGAGAAGGGGGCCTTCACCGATGCCAAAGGCACCAAACGCGGCCTCTTCGAGCTGGCGCACGGCGGCACGATCTTTCTCGACGAGATCTCGAGCATGAAACTCTCGCTGCAGCCCAAACTCCTGCGCGTCCTCGAGAGCAGCACCTTCCGCCGTATCGGCGGCACCGCGGACATCACCGTCGATCTCCGCGTCATCGCCGCCACCAATCAGAATCTGGAAACCTGTGTCCGGGACGGCCTTTTCCGTGAGGATCTGCTTTACCGCCTCAAGGTGATGGTGATCCAGCTGCCGCCCTTGCGCGAGCACGCGGAGGACATCCTGCCCATGGCCAAGCTCTTCATCGAGCAGAACAACCGCGAATTCAATCGTTCGATCAAGGTCATCTCCCCCGAGGCGGCGGATGTGATGCTGCGCTATCCCTGGCCGGGAAACGTGCGCGAGTTGAAAAACGTCCTCGAGCGCGCCGTGATCCTGTGCAAGCGTGACGAGATCACCCCGGAGCTGCTGCACCTCGAACCGGTCGATCTTCCCGCGTCGGCGGCCCCGGTGGTGCCCGCGCGGACGCAAACCGCCGGCGGCAGCGAGGCGGAAACCCTGGCGGAAATAGAACGCCAGCATGTCCTGCGCACCCTGGAGAAATACCACAACAACAAATCGCGCACCGCCAAGATGCTCAATATCTCGCGTTCGACCCTGCGGGAAAAGTTGAAGGAATACGGACTCGAATAGGGGGGATCAGCGCACATGGCCCTTGAAAGAGTAACGGCCTGACGACGGCGTCGCGGGAATAAAAAATACAAAAAAGGGGGATCAGCGCACATTGCCCTTGAAGGGGCGCTCCCGGTCAAAATCGGGTAGGAAGGGATCCTCCTCCGTTTGCGACCCCGCCATGTGCTGGACGAACATGTTCCGGAATCCCAGCTCCAGGGCATGCTCATAAACGCGATAGAACTCTTCCGGCCGCAGCGTACGGTTCAGCTCGGCCTGCCGCACCATGCGGGCCGGGCGGTACTGCGACATCAGGCTCAGGGGCAGATCCTGGCCGAATTCGGCAAAGAGTGAGGAGAGGGCATCGACGGAGTTGGCCACTTGTCCGGGAAGAACGAGGTGGCGCACCAGCACCCCGCGGCTGGCCAGCGGCCGGCCCTCGGTAAAGTGGTCGAGAAAGCCCTTCTGCCGCACCATCTCCGCGAGGGCGTCGAGGGCAACGGCGGGATAGTTGCGGCAGCGGGAGAGGGTATGCGCCAGCTCCGCGTCGCTGTATTTGTAATCCGGCAAATAGATATCCACGCAGGTTTCCGCCCACCGCAGCATCTCCACTTTTTCATATCCGGAACTGTTGAAGACAACGGGCAGATCGAATCCCCGGCTGCGCAGCTGCGTGACCAGATCGATGACGTGAGGCAGAAAGTGGTCCGGGGTCACCAGATTCAGATTGTGGATGTGCTGCTGCCGCGCCAGATCGAGGATACGTGCGGCCATGGCCGCGACGGTGGCATCGACGCCCAGATGCAGACCAGAGATCTGATAATTCTGGCAAAAGGTGCAGAGCAGCGTACAGCCGCTGAAAAAGAGGGTGCCAGAGCCGCAGCTGCCGCTGATGGGCGGCTCCTCGCCAAAGTGGGCTTCGAGGGAGGCGATGCGCAGGGTGGCTGTTTCGCCGCAGACGCCCGTCTTGCCGCTGCTCCGGTCCGCCCCGCACGCGCGCGGGCAGAGCAGGCAGTGGGTATAGGCCTCATAGGGATGAGCGGGGATCATAGCGGGCCCTTATGGCGCCGGGGTGAAGGTGAGGTCGATCACCACGATCTCGGGACGGTTGCCGAGGCGCAGCGGCGGTCCCCAGGTGCCGGCGCCGCACGAGACATAGTACTGGGTATGGCCCTTGCGCAGGTATCCCCAGCTTTTTTCGTACAGGGCTTTGGTGATGTACTGGAAGGGAAAGAGCTGCCCGTGGTGGGTATGGCCGGAGAGCTGGAGATCGATGCCCTGATTTTCGGCCTCCTCGAGATGGAAGGGCTGATGGTCGAGGAGGATCAAGGGCTGGCTCTTGTCCGCTGCAGCGAGCAGTTCGGCCAGATCGCGCCGCTGCCGGCCGAACATGTTCCCCTGGCGGTCGTCACGGCCAATGAGCCAGACGGCATCCGCCGCCTTGAGGGTGCGGTCGCGCAGCACGGTGATGCCGGCGTTGCGCATATAATCGAGGGCCTGGTCGATGCCGCTGAAATATTCATGATTGCCGGGGATGGCATAGACGCCGTGGCGCGCCGTGAGCTGCTGCAGTACTCCGGCCATATTCTGCCGCGAGAGGGAGAGGACATCCTCATCGAAGAGGTCGCCGCCGAGGAGGATGAGATCCGGCATCTGGGCGTTGATCTGGGCGACGAGCTCCTGCAGGCGCGAGTTGTGAATCAGGGTGCCGAGGTGGATATCGGTGGCCAGGAGCAGGCGCAGCTGGCCGACCGGGGCCGGCTTGGCGATCTCGAGGGCGAGGTGGCGGACCCGCGGGTAGCGGGCGTTGATCGCGCCGGCCAGGGTCAGTCCGGCGACGAGCGCGGCGGTGAACCAGAAGAGTTTCAGGCTCTCTGCGGTGTGCGGGCCGCGCCAGCCGGGCGGCACAAAGGCGAAGAAGTGGTTGGCCAGCCAGATCAGATCGATAAAGATCAGAACCACCAGCGCGAGAATGAGCATGCCGGAATAGTAGGCGCCGATGTGGACGAGCACGTCCGCGAAACGGGGACCGATGCTGCGTTCCCACCAGCGTCCCAGGGGATAGGCGGCGGCAAGCAGCAGGATCAGGATCGTGAAAAGAGTGCGGGGCCAGCCGTGCGCCGGGAGGGCATGCAAACCGCGGCGCAGGAGATACCAGTTCATCAGGGTGTAGATACTCAGGGCAACCGAAAGAAAGATAATAAAACCGCTGTGTTTCATGAGGTCGAGGCTCCGGTCAAATTAATTTCCGCAAATTTACGACTTTTTGCATATAAAACAAAAGGGAATCCTCTCTGCTTTCCGGCTGCACGGCCATAAAAGGCTTGATTCTTTGGTGATTTTTATCTAATTTCAGTAAATTGATTTTCTTACCCTGGGCATTACTGCGATGAAATTCAGCCATTTTTCTGCGTGTTCGCTCTTCCTTCTCGTGGCGCTTGCTTCGGCCGGCATGCCGGTCTCCGGCTCGCAAGAGGCGCTGGTCCAGATCCGCAATGATCTCGAGTATATCTTTTCGGATCCCTCGTTCAGTGCAGCCCACTGGGGCGTAGCCGTCCAGTCCACCCAGACCGGCGAATATTTTTATCTGCGCAACGAAAACAAGGCCTTCATGCCGGCCTCGAACATGAAGCTCTTCACCACCGCGGCCGCCCTGCTCGGCCTGGGAAACGACTATCGCTTCGTGACCCGGCTGGTGGCGCATGGCCTCATCACCCCGGACGGGACCCTGCAAGGGGATCTGATCATTCGTGGCTGCGGCGATCCCTCGCTGAGCGGCCGCTGGGAAAACGACAAGATCACCGCCGTGTTTGAGCGCTGGGCGGACAGCCTGCAGGCGCGCAAGATCACGACCGTCACCGGCAAGGTCATCGGCGACGGGCGCTATTTCAACGACGGCCGCATCGGCACCGGCTGGGCCTGGGATGACCTGACCGACTACTACTCGGCGCAGATCAGCGCGCTCACGTTCAACGACAATTGCATCGACATTGTCTTCAATCCCGGTGATTCGCTCGGCGCCCCGGCGCGCTATACGCTTTATCCCAATACCGCCTATGTCCAGATCGTCAACCGGGTCAAGACCGACCAGCGCTCCCGGCTCTCCTTCTGGCGCGACCCGGGCAGCAACAAGATCATTTGTGACGGCACGATCGGCCTGAAGAGCCGCGACCGCCGCGACTGGATTACGGTGGAAAATCCGGCCAAGTATGCCGCCACCGTCTTCCGGGAGATCCTCCTCAGCCGCGGCATCCGCGTTATCGAGGAGGCGTTCGAAATCGAGGATCTGCCGGGCTATCTGCCCGTCGAATACAAGACCGTGCAGCTGGCCTCGCACACCTCTCCGCCGCTGAGTGAGATCGTCCGCGAGATCAACAAGGAGAGCAATAACCTCTTCGCCGAACTGATGCTGCGCACGGTCGGGCGCGAACTTGAGCAGGACGGCAGTGCGGCCGGCGGGGAAAAGGCCGCCAAAGGCCTCTTCGAACCGGCCGGGATCACCCCGGAGATGTTCTATGCGGCCGACGGCTCCGGGCTCTCGCGCCAGGATCTGGTCTCCCCGATGAGCGTGATCCGCCTGCTGCGCTTTATGCGCGAGCAGACGGTGGGCCAGGCCTACTTCGACAGCCTGCCGGTGGCCGGCGTCGACGGCACCCTGAAGGGACGCATGCGCGGCACGGCCGCCAAAGGGAACGTTCACGCCAAAACCGGATTCATCGGCCGCGTCCGCGCCCTGTCGGGGTACGTGACCACGCGGGACAACGAAGTGCTGGTATTTTCCATGATCGTCAACAACTATAATGTGCCCACGGGCACCGCGAATCACCTGCAAGATCTGGTCTGCGAGCGCCTGGCCAATTTTAGCCGCAAGTAAGCCAAGCCGGGCGCAGGATATCGTGAGGGCGGCCCGCTCTTGCCACCAGGGGAGCACACGGGCAGCCGGGGCGGAACGCGCGACAGGCGAAAGGGAAGATGGGATTCGGACCGCGACATATTTCACGCTGGTTTGGATCGGCCCCGTTGCGGGTCAAGCTGATCCTGACCATCGGACTCCTCTTTATCGGTCTGATGTCGATCCTGAGCTTTGTCGTCATCCAGCAGGGCAAGAGCATCCTCAACGAGCGTCTGGCCGAGACCTGCACCATGGTCATGCGCCACGTCTCGGTGGCCATCAAGGACGATCTGCTTCTCTATTACCGCACCGATATGAATCCCAACAGCAGCTCGCTGCAGCTGGGGCATATCCGCGAATCGATCCTTTCGGTCTATAATGAAAATATTGCCGGCCTCGCCTATGTCGGGGTCATCGATCGCACCGGAACGATCCTGGCACACACCAACACCGAGCGGCTGTACCGCAAGCTCGCACCAGCGGACAGCAGCTGGCTGCTGACGCTGGAATCCACCATGGTGCGCGAACGCGGCGAGAACATTGAGTATATCCACCCGATGTATACCCGCCGCGAGAATGCCGGCGACCGACGGATCTTTCTTGGCATCGCGGTGCTCGGCTTCACCAAAGACATTGTCATGCACCCCATTCAGCGGGTGACGAGGGCCATCCTGTCGGCGACCGCCCTGATCATCATCGTCTCGATCGTCATTATTTTCATCATCGCCCGGCGCATGACGGCCCAGATCGAGATGCTCGGCAGCGGGTTGCGCCAGGTGAGCGGCGGCAATCTTGCCATTCAGATTCCCGTCCTCGCTGCCGACGAGCTGGGACGGCTGACGATGGAGTTCAACGCGATGATCGTGCAGCTGCGCGAAAAGCTGCAGATGCAAAAATTCGTCTCCAAGTTGACCCTGCAGATGATCCGTTCCAGCGCTAACGGCGAGCCGCGCTCGGCAGCGGCAGGTCAGAAACGCGTGATCACCGTGCTCTTCTCCGACGTGCGCAGCTTTTCGGCCATGACCGAGCGGCTGGGGGCCGAGGAGACGATCAAGCTGATCAACATCTATCTCGACATGCAGGCGCGGATCGTTGAGGAAAACAATGGCATCGTCGACAAATTCATGGGGGATCAGGTGATGGCCATCTTCCTCGGCGAACACCAGGCGGATACGGCGATTCGCGCCGCCGTGGAGATTCAGCGCTCCATCCGCGAGCTGAACCTGCGGCGCAGCCGCAATGGCGATGTGACGCTGCAGGTGGGCTGCGGCTTGCACATCGGCGAGGCCATCCTCGGCCATATGGGATCGCAGGACCGCCTTGATTATACGGTGATCGGCGAGGTGGTCAATCTGGGCTCGCGGCTCTGCGCCCTGGCCAAGCCGGGGCAGATCATTGTGCCCGGAGAGATGGTGGGGCAGCTCAATGGCGATTATCCGACCATTCACCTCGACCATGTGCAGGTCAAAGGCCGTACCCAGCCTGTGGAAATCTTCGAAGTGGATTATGATCGATCCATGATCGTTTAGGCAGATCCGGATGAGGAGCTTCCCGCGAATAGCCGTCCTGGCCCTGGCTCTCGAAGTGAGTTCGCCTGTCGCTCTTTTCTCCCGCGCGCTCCCATCCTATTTGCCCGGGGTGCGGCCGATGCTGCAGGGGGCGCAGGGCACCCTCGGCATCAGTGATGTATCCGCTCTCTACTGGAATCCGGCCGGCCTGGCGCTCAACCGGGGACTGCAGGGCTACTTCTCCTTTGCTGAATCCTTCCGGATTGAATACGCCGGTTTTTCCGGATTCTTCCCGGTGATCGGCACCGCCGCAGTGGCGGCCGGCCGGCAGCCCGTGCCTTCCGGCAGCGATTTTTTGGCCGCCGGACTGGGCCGCTCGTTCTTCAGCCGCCTGCATACCGGCATCAGCCTCACCAACTACCCCAACGGCCGCACCAGCTATACCGCCCTCGGGATCGGGGCCATCTGGCAGCCGCTCGACCTGGCCGGCGCCCCGACCACCACCTTCCCGCGCTGGCTGGCTCCCCTTACCGTCGGACTCGCCCTGCAAAACCTTTCCCTGAATCCTTCCTACGGCCCACCGCACCAGATCTCGGCTGTGCTCGCCTATGCCCTCGGCCGGCAAGGACCGCGACTGAGCTACGGCTACACCCGCCAAGCGGGCGAGGGCTGGCACCATCTCGCCGCCGCCTTGGCGCCTTTGCCCTGGCTGACCCTTATGGCCGGCCTGGAAGATTTTCGCAGCGATGGCATGGCCACCGGCTTGTCTGTTCATGCCGCCAATATCCAGGCCGAAGCGGGCTACGACTTTGGACGTGAGACCGCCAAGATCGCCCTTTCCTTCGATATCGGCCTCGCACCGCGCGAACGTTCCCGTCGCGCCCAGGAGAATGCGGCACACATGCTGCAGCAGGGGGATCAGCGGCAAGCGCTGCATTACGCGGAGCATGCCCTCGCCTATGATCCGGCGAGCAGCGAGGCGCAGGATATCATCCGCACTCTGTCGGGGCGGGTGCGCATCCAGGACAGTGCTATCGATTCGCTGCTGCAGCGCGCGCAGCGCGATCTGCAGAAGCGGTGGTACATCAGTGCGGCCGTGCAATACAAGAAGGTGCTGCAAATCGATCCGGAGAACCGCTTCGCGCGACTGGCGCTGCAGACCATCGCTCCGAATGTCGCCCAGTATGGCGAACGCTGGTACCAAAACGGCCGGCAGCTCTTCGAACGGGGCGACCTCAAACGCGCGCGCGAGGTCCTCATTTCGGTGCGTCAGGTGCTGCCGGACCACGCCGGCGTCCGGGAGTATCTCGGCCGCATCGACGAGCAGATCGGCCAGAAGGTCCAGGAGTACTATTTCGCCGGCCTGGGATATTATACCCAGAAAAAGTACTTTGAAGCGGAGGAACAGTTTCGCAAGGCGCTGAGTCTCAATCCCGAGTTTCGCGAAGCCACCGAGTATGTCGACCGTATTCTCGCCGAACGCAAGCAGAACCAGAAGGCGGTCGATCACTTGCTGCTCGAGGCGCGGCGCCGGGAGGAGGCCAGCGACTGGCTCAAGGCGTTGCAGCTCTACCGCCAGATCCTCGGGATCGAGCCCGACTTCGCCTATGCGCGCAAGCGCGAGGCAGAGATGGAGAGCAAGGTGACGGCCTATATCAATCAGCAGTATGCCAAGGCCGAGGCGGCCTTCAACAGCGGCGATAATGACACCGCGCGCAAACTGCTGCGCGCGATTCTCGACATTCGTCCCGGTCACACCGGAGCGCTGCGCTACCTTGAGCAGCTGCAGCCGGTCACGGCCAACAAGGGGCAGTACTTTCTTGATCTCAGCCGCCGGCATTTTGCCCAGGGACGCTGGGAGGCGACCCTCACCGCGCTCGATTCGCTCAGCCACTACATGCCGGATGCGGCCGAGATCGGCGAGCTGCGGCGGAAATGCTATGCCAACCTGCCGATCGACCGCCTGATCCAGATCGGTCGGGCGGGATATCTGGACGGCCGCTACCTCGAGGCCCTGGAGGTGATTCGCGAAGCCCTGAAAAAAGATCCGGGGCGGCAGGATGCCCGGGATCTCGCCGAGCAGTGCGAGAGCAGCGTCACGCGCCTGGTGGACACCTACTTCAACCGCGGCCTGAATTATTACACGGAAGAAAAATACCGCGCTGCCATTGCCGAATGGAACCGGGCGCTGCTGATCAATCCGGCGCACCAGGGCTCCCTCGAATACAAACGCCGCGCCCAGGAACGCCTCGATGCCCTGAATCAGCTGCCCTGACGCCGCCGCAAGGATCCTCCCGGGCCGGCGCGCCCCGTCCGCCCGGCGGCGCACCTCCAGCTTCGCCGCAGTGCCACCGCTGCCGGGCCGCGGGAACCGGAACCACCCCGGCCGGGTTAACAGGATGAGGATGCCGGAGCAGCAGCCCCGCTTTTTTCAGTTGTTATTTTGCCCGGCATGATGTATTTTAAACCTTATTCCAATGCGGCAGAAACCTGGATGTGAAATGCGCCGACATCACGCCTTTATCATATTCGCCATGGCGCTGAGTCTCTTCAGCGGTTGCGCCTATTACAACACCTTCTATAACGCGAAGCAGTTTTATCACGACGCGTCCAAAGAGCGCAAGAAACGCGAGCGGACCCAGGTCGTCGAACTCTCGCCGGAAGAGAAAGCCCAGGCGCGGCGCCAGGGCAACCTCGCCGAAGGCAGCCTCGGCAGCAAACCCTCGGCGACGGAGATGCAGAACTATCAGAAGGCCATCGAAAAGGCCTCAAGCGTACTGGAATATTATCCCAAAAGCCGCTGGGTGGATGATGCGCTGATCATGGTCGGCGAATGTTTTTATTACCGCCAGGAGTACACCAAGGCGCAGCGCAAGTTCGAAGAGATCATTTCGCTCTATCCCCATAGCGAATACCTCCCCACCGCCGAGGTCCTCCTTGGCAAGACCTTTCTCGCACTGCGCGATTTCGATGCGGCCGAGAAAAAGTTCCGCGACATCACCCTCGATACCAAATTTCCGAAGCAGATCCGTCAGCAGGCCGAATACGAACTGGGTTCGCTCTATTTTGAGAAGGACAACTTTGAAGCGGCCGCCGATGTCTATACCCGGACGGCCCGGCAATCGGAGGACCGGCTGACGCAGGCGATGTCGCTCTACCGCCTCGGCGAATGCCAGGTCCAGCTTAAAAACTACAAGGAAGCGGTGCCGATCTTCCGCCGGGCGGTGCAGGAGAGCCCCAACGAGGATTTCAAGTCCCAGGCGACCTACAAGCTGGGTGAATCCCAGATCCTCCTCAAGGAGTATGACGCGGCCATCCGCTCCTTCTCGATGCTCCTCGCCAAGGAACTCGAAGTGAAGCGGATTCCGATGATCAAGCTGATGCTCGCCAACAGCTACCGCTTCCGCGGCGATGAGGCCACTGCGGTCAAATGGTATAATGACATCATTGAGGAGCACAAAGGTACGGAGGCTTCCGCCCGCAGCTATTTCAGCCTCGCCGAAATCGCGGAGTACAGCAAGGGCGACTATGCCAAGGCCAAGGAAAACTATGATCTGGTGCGCGGTGAGCAATCCGCTTCCCTGATCGCCACGACGGCGAAGGAACGCTCCGACAACATCAAGCGCATGCTCGAATTGCAGCAGTCGATCAATGAGCTGCTCGGCATCGCCATGGTCAAGGATTCGACGGCGGCGGCCGGCAAAGGGGCGAAAAAAGTGGATCTCGACGATGCCCCGATCGATCTCGGCGCGGAGGGGATGTGGATGAATTATGCCGGCCGCGGCCGGCGGCCGCCGCGCGATTACACCAGCGAGGATACGGCGAGTTTGCTCGCGCCCGCCCACCCAACCGGCGCTGCCGGCACGGATTCCCTGAGCGCCACGGCCGCGGTGCCCGACAGCGTGCGCGATCTTGAGGTGAAAGCAGCGGCCGAGAAGAAGAAAGGCGTCGCCCTCGCCGAGAAACGTCTCGAGCTGGCCGAGCTGCTGATGTTCAGTTTCGACCATCCCGATTCCTCGATGAAGCTGTTTCTCCAGGTCGTCGAGAGCAAGCCCGACAGCATCATGACCGCCCGTGCCCTCTACTCGATCGGCTATATCATGTATGCCATCAAGAAGGACACGGTGCAGGCGGACTCGCTCTTGCGCAGCCTGGTCTACCTCTATCCGAATTCTCCCCATGCCGAGGGTGCGCGGCGGATCCTCGGCTGGCCACTGCAGAGCGATCAGGTGGATAGCGCGGGCGTGATCTATCGCAAGGCCGAAAAGGCTTATTGGGAGGACAAGAACCTCACCGGTGCCCTCAAGTTGTATGACGAGATCAGCACCACCTATCCGCAGTCGCCCTATGCGCTCAAGGCGGAGTTCGGCAAGGGCTGGCTCTACGAGCATGACCTGAATGACTATAGCAAAGCCCTGGCCGCCTACAAGGAGATCGTCGACAAGTATCCCGAGTCGGCCTATGGCAAGCATTTGAAGAACAAGCTTGCCCGCCATGAACAGGCGATCAAGGCCATTGAGGAGCGCAAGCAAGCCATTGCCGATTCGATCAAGCTCGCGGCCGAGAAGGCCCTGGCTGCGGCCGACTCGCTGAAAAAGGCGGCGCCGGTGGACACGAGCCTGCAGGCGGCTGGGCACGATTCCACTGCGGTTCGCGCGGCGGCGGATAGTCTCCACTCCGCGCCGGCACAGCCCGCCGCACAGCCCGCCGCACAGCCCGCTGTGCAGCCGGCCGTGGACGAAAAGGCCGCTGCCGCCGCCGCGGCCGATCTGCGGCGGGAGCAGGAGATGGAGGAACGGAGTGCCTCCCGTTCCGCGCCGCAGAAGAGCGGCGATGCGCCACCCCCGCAGGGCAACCGGCCGCCTGACGCCAAACCACCCGGCGAGCCAGCCAAACCGGCCCCGATCGAATAGGCGGCATGCGCCTTGCGGGCGAACCAGGAGAGAATTCGTGACTAAATCGACGCTGCAGGTGCCGGTGGCCGCGATCACCGCCGCAGCACATCAAATCGTGCGCATGACCCTGGAGTCGCCCGAATGGGCGGCGGCGGCGCATGCGGGCCATTTTGTCAATGTACAGATCCCGCAAGGCTCCGATCTCTTCTGGCGGCGGCCGTTCAGTCTGCACCGCGCCGACCCCGTCCGCGGAACGATCGACCTGCTCATTGCCGCCGCCGGCCGCGGCAGCCGCATCCTGGCCGGCTGCAACCCCGGGGATGTGCTTGACGTGATCGGCTTGCTGGGCAACACCTTCCCGCTCGATCCGCAGCCGCGCGAGATCATCATGGTCGCCGGCGGCATCGGGATCGCTCCCTTCGATCTTCTCCTCCAGGATGCCGCGCACCTCCCTTGCCGGAAGAGCCTTTTTTATGGAGCGCGCAGCGCCACAGCCCTCTGCCACAGCCCGCTGTGGTCGGAGCAGGACGTACAGGTTCATCTCGCCACCGAGGACGGCAGTGCAGGCGATCCGGGCTTGGTGATCGGGCCGCTGCGCCGCTATCTCGAGGGGCAGCAGGATCTGACCGGCTGCATACTCTATGGCTGCGGGCCGACGCCGATGCTGGCCGCCCTGCGGGCGCTGGCGCTTGAATTGAACATCCGTGGGTATGTCACCGTGGAAAATCTCATGGCGTGCGGCTTCGGCGCCTGCATGGGGTGCCCGGTCGAGCTGGCGGAGCCGCGCGCGGACGGGCAGCGCTATCTGCTCGCCTGCAAGGATGGACCTGTTTTCCCCATCGAGGAGATCCTGCTCCATGACTGACCTCTCCGTCCGGATCGGGACACTGCACCTGGCCAATCCGGTGCTGACCGCCAGCGGCACCTTCGGTTATGGCAGCGAATTCGCTGATTTCATGGATCTCAACCGCCTGGGCGGCTTGGTCACCAAGACCGTGACCCTCGAGGCCCGGCCCGGCAATCCCCCGCCGCGCATCTGCGAAACCCCGGCGGGCATGCTCAATTCGATCGGCTTGCCGAACGTCGGGATCGACCGGTTCATCGCTGAAAAGTGGCCCTTTCTCTCCACACTGAACACCCCGATCATTGTCAACGTGGCCGGCCGGAGCATCGCCGATTTTGTCGCCGCTGTCACAGCCCTCGAAGCCGTTCCGGGCATCGCCGCCTACGAGTTAAACTACTCCTGTCCCAACGTTAAGGAGGGGGGACTGGCTTTCAGCAGCGACGCCCGGGTTGCCGCCGAGGTGACCCGCCAGATCCGCGCGGTAACCCGACGGCCGCTGATCGCCAAGCTGACCCCCAACGTCACCAGCATCAGCGAGATCGGCCGCGCCTGCGAGCAAGCCGGCGCCGACGCCGTTTCCGCCATCAATACCCTGGTCGGCATGGCCATCGACATCCGCAGCCGCAAACCACGCCTGGCCAGCGTCACCGGGGGCCTTTCAGGGCCGGCCATCAAACCGGTGGCTCTGGCCCGGGTCTATGAACTGGTGCGGACGCTCTCGATCCCGGTAATCGGCATCGGCGGCATCATCTCCGCTGCGGATGCCCTTGAATTCATCATCGCCGGAGCTGCGGCGGTGCAAATCGGCACGGCAAGCTTTATGCATCCGGGCGCCGCCATCGAAGTGGTGGAGGGCCTGGAGATCTGGTGCCGCCAGGAAGGCATCACCACCCTGGCCGAGCTGCGCGGCTCCCTGCGGCTCTGATCCCTGCTTCCGGAGGCTGACATGAAACGGCGCACTGTCCTGCTCTGTTCGCTATTTATGCTGATTGTCGCCTGCTATCCGAACACACGCTGGTGGGACCAAGACCCTAATGCCGGGCCGGAGGAGGAGAACCAGCCGGCCGCCACGGCAGCGGCCGCGGACCCGGCGGGCGTGGAGACGGAGCAGGGCCCGCTGCGCCTGCGGGACACTGAAACCGGCATCGCTTCGTATATGGCCGATGAGATCAACGGCCGCATGACCGCCAATGGCGAACTCTATGATATGCGCCGCCTCACGGCGGCTCATCCCAGCCTGCCCTTCGGCACCATCGTCGAGGTGAAAAACCTCGCCAACAATAAAGTCGTGGAGGTGCGGATCAATGACCGCGGTCCCTATGTCCCCGGACGCATCATCGATCTCTCCTTCCAGGCGGCCCGGGAACTGGAGCTGGCCGAAAAGGGGAGCGGCATGGTGGAACTCAAGGTGATCCGGCTGCCGCACTGACTCAAACTCACCGGCTGCTCTTTTGAATCCTGCACAAATGGAGGCACATTGAATTTTAAATCCTTCGGCATTCGCGCCCTGGTCGCCCTGGCCTTCGGTCCTCTCATCGTCTTCGCTGCACTAAAAGGAGAGCTTTGGTGGCTGGGGTTCGTCCTGCTCGTCTCCGTCCTTTCGGTCTATGAATTCTACGCTCTCGCACGCCACAAGGAGAGCATGGCCTACTCTCTGCCAGGGCTGGTCTGCGCCACGGTTCTGGTCATCTCCCTGTATTTCTGGGATGTCCGGCTGATCCTGCCGATCGCCCTGCTCTTCCTGGTTTGGGTCCAGTTCACAGCCCTCTATCGCGGCAGTGGCTCTCCCGTGCGCGATACCGCGGTGACCGCATTTGCGGCGCTCTATTATCCGCTCGCGTTCGGTAGCTTTATTCTCATCCGCGAGCTGCCGGCAGCGCGCTTTGGTCTGGACAGCTCGCCCGCCGGCGGCTGGATCCTTGTCCTGATCTTCAGTATCTGGATCTGTGACACCGCGGCCTATGTCGGTGGATCCTACCTTGGCCGGCACAAGCTCATGCCGCGCATCAGCCCGAACAAGTCGGTTGAGGGATCGGTGCTCGGTTTTATCTTTGCCCTCCTCACCGCCTGGCTCTGCCACGTCTGGTTTGTCCGCGGCCTGCAACTTCACGATACCCTGGTGATCGGTGCCATCGGCGGCAGCCTTGGGCAGTACGGCGATCTTTTCGAGTCCATGTTCAAACGCGATGCCGGGGTCAAGGATTCCTCACACCTCATCCCCGGGCACGGGGGCATCCTGGACCGCTTCGACAGCCTGACCATCACCGCGCCGGTGGTCTACCTCTATCTTTACCTGCGGTTGTTCGCACTGTAGAGTGCGGGAATAAACAGAAAAGCCAGGCATCGCGTTGTGCGCCTGGCTTTTTTTATTGCGGCTGTCGTGCGGGGGTCAGACCGATTTGGCAAGACGGAAAAGGGCGAGAAACTGGCGGTAGAGCTCCGGATAATCGGCCGGCCTGCAAATGACGCTGCGGTCGGCCTGGCGTCCGGCACCGGGGAGGAGCATCGCGGCCTCGGCCATCTCCGCCTTGGGGAAATCGACCTCCAGGGTCAAAGGCGGCGCGAAGAGGAGGGGGCGGTGATCCGCGATATGCCGTACCGCCATTTCCGCCTTGCGGCGGATGGCGACCAAAGAATTCTGGAAGGGTTCGCAAACGGCGCAGAGCCGGCCCCGGCCCTCCTTGACCGCCACAGCGCCCACGCCGGGCAGGAGAGTGCGCGCCTCGGAGACGAGGGCACGGTCGCCGGTCACCAGCAGGGCCGGCACCTGATAAAATCCCGCCAACCCGGCGTTCAGTCCGAATTCGCCGACATGCACGCCATTGATGCGGATGTCCTCAATGTAGGAATAGGCCCAGGTGTGATCGAGGACCGCCAGCGGCGTGCCGAAGGCGGCATGATAACCGAGGAAAAAGGCGCCGGCGCAGGAGGCGTCGACCTCCTGCATCATCGAGAAGGGCTTGCCAGGGCCGGAAACCAGGCGTGCGGCCGGATGCAGCCGGTCCACCAGCAGATTGGCCATGGCATTGTGAGAATCGTTGACGAGGAGCTCGGTCGCGCCGCCGGCCACCGCGCCCTCGATGGCGGCATTGACCTCGGCGATCATCCAGCCGCGCGCCATTTCGTACTCCCGGGCGGCCGGATCGACATGCTCGCGCAGCACAACCCCGTTGACGCCCTCCATATCGGCGGTAATATACAGTTTCATCACTCCTCCATGCGGCATGGCCGGTGCGTCAGCCCCTACTCCAGGACAAGCTTGCCGTGTTCCAGTACCTTGCGCCCATCGATCGCCACGCTCGCCTTGTAGGCAATGGCGTCAAGATGGATGGGAACGTCGTTTTTGCCGCCGAACGAGAGATTGTTGCCGACGGCGATATGGATGGTGCCAAGCACCTTCTCATCCTCAAGCGCATGGCCGCAAATGCGCGCACTCTCGTTGGTGCCGATGCCAAATTCCGCGATCAGGCGGCCCTCCGGCCCAAAGGGAGCCAGGGCGCGGCGCAGCCGGTTGGCCGCCTGACCGCCGGAGATGCGCACGATGCGGCCATCGCGAATGGAGAGAAGGGTGCGCTCGCGATCGTCAAGCTGCACGCCCATGCCGCTGTCGACGATCAGCTCGCCGGAAGTGCCGGCGAACTCGGGCGCCAGCGCGGCCTCGCCGGCGGGAAGATTGGAAAACGCCCCGGGCTGGGTCACCTCGCCGGTATCCGCATAGCCTTTGGCCCGCGCCGCGGCGATATGCAGCCGGGTGCCGTTGGGTGCCGAGATCTCGATCTCCCTGGCGATGGTGAGGATATCCGCGAGCTTGCGGCTGAGGCGTCCGATACGGCCAAAATCCATCTCGGCGATACGCGCAAAGGTGTCGTTGGTGATAGCCGGCATGGTGATGCAGCGCGCGCCGTGCCGGCACGCCTCGCGCCGGCTGTTGGTATGCGAAATGGAGACGGAGGTCAGCGCGAGAATGACGTTCATCTCCTGCATCAGCCGTTCCACCGGCGCACACAGGGCGTTGCGGTGCAGAAACGTGCGCGTCACCTCGAGCAGGTGGACATGAGCGGTCTTTTTCTCTGCAGCTGCGAAGAGCAGGTGCGCGAGATCGAGAAGGGGCTCATCTGCGATGATCAGCACCGCTTCGCCCTTGCGGAGATCCAGCGCTTGTGTGATAACGGTCTGTGCTGCTTTTTCCAGCTTGTTCATGTGGATAACTTTATATAAAACATTGATGCTTAAGAGTCCTGACGCCAGCCAGTATAGCAATAAAATGAGAAAAGATCAAGCAAAAAAATCGCCACCCCTTACCGGATCGCGCCAGATGATTTTGCCGTCGGGTCTGGAGGGAGGTGGCCTGCCGGCGATGGCGCCGCACCTGGCGGGGCGCTGCGACCACCTGTTCAGGGCCGAACCGGCGGCCGACTTGTGTACTTTTGTATTGTATTTGCCAGCCATTTTCTGTAAATTCCGGTGATTAAACTGACTGTGCACTATGGCCTTTTTCAACGATATCACTCTCGGGCAATATTATCCTGCGGAATCGTTCCTGCATCGGCTCGATCCGCGCAGCAAACTTGCCGCCGCCTTTTGCCTGATGAGCGGCCTGTTGCTGACCTATTCACCCTTTGTGCTCATCGGAATGGCCCTGGTTTTTCTTCTCGCGGCGCAAGGCGGCAAGCTCCCCTTTTCGCTGCTGCTGAAGAACCTCCGTCCTTTCCTGTGGCTCTTTGCCCTGACCTGGATCATCCATCTCTTCTGGAGCGCCGGCACGGTGTTGTGGAATATTCCGGGCACCGCAGTGGCGCTGACCCGGGAGGGCCTGTGGCTTGGCGGCATCTATGTTGCGCGCCTGGCATTGCTGATTCTCTTCGCCGCGCTGCTAACCCTCTGTACCTCGCCGCTCGAGTTGACCGATGCGCTGGAGCGTCTGACGCGCCCGCTCAAGCGGTTCGGGGTGCCGACGCATGAGATGAGCCTGATGCTCACCCTTGCCATGCGGTTTATCCCGACCCTGCTCGAGGAGGCACAGCGTATCCGCAACGCCCAGCTTTCGCGCGGGGCCCGATTCAACGGCTCGCTGCGCCAGCGCGTGCGCGGCTTGCTGCCGCTCCTGGTGCCGCTTTTCGTCTCCGCCTTCCGCCGGGCGGACGAACTGGCGCTGGCCATGGATGCGCGCTGTTATGCCGGCGGCGAAGGCCGGACGGTCTATACCCGTCTGCATCTGGGGGGGGCGGATTACCTGGTTCTTGCCGGCTCCCTGCTGCTGCTCATGCTCTGCATCTGGTTTTGAGACGGCGTGCGCAATATCAAGCTGACATTGGAATATGACGGCAGCGGCTTTTGCGGCTGGCAATATCAGCCGGGGCAGCGCTCGGTGCAAGGGGAACTGGAATCGGCGCTCGGCCAGCTTGTCCAGAGCAAGACGACGGTCATCGCCGCGGGCCGCACCGACAGCGGGGTTCATGCCCTCGGCCAGGTGGCCAATTTTCATACGCTCAGCGTGCTGCCGGCCGCTACCTTTGTCCGCGGCGCTAATGCCCTGCTGCCGCCGGATGTGCGGGTTCTCGCCGCTGCGGAGGTAGCCGAGTCCTTCAACGCCCGCTACGACGCCCTCAGCCGCGCCTATCGCTACCGCATCTCGACCCGTCCGCGCGCCGTCGGCCGCCAGTACACCTGGCATCTGCCGCGACCGCTGGATCTTGAAGCGATGGCGGCAGGCGCCGCAGCCTTGCTCGGCGAGCACGATTTTGTATCGTTCTGCCAGAGCGGGTCAGGGCTCGAGCACCATCGCTGCCACGTCTACGCCGCCCGATGGCGGCGGGAGGGCGACGAGCTGATCTTTGAAATCCGCGCCAACCGCTTTGTTCACAATATGGTGCGGATCATCGTCGGTACCTGCGTCGAAATCGGGTGCAGAGCGCGCCAGCCCGGTGCCGTGGCGGAGATTCTCGCCGCGCGGGAGCGCAGCGCCGCCGGACGCACTGCACCTGCGCACGGATTGTTTCTGCTGCAGATTTTCTATCCACCGGATATTTCCATCATGCCAAAGGAGCCTGCATGAAGTTCTTCATCGATACCGCCAATCTCGAAGAGATTAAAAAGGCGATCGCCCTCGGCGTCGCCGACGGTGTTACCACCAATCCCACTCTTGTCGCGCGTGAAACCGGCAAGCCTGAGGAGATCTATCGTGCCATCTGCGCCCTGGTCGACGGACCGGTCTGCGCCGAGGTGATCAGCCTCGACAGCGAAGGCATCATCCGTGAGGGCCGTGAACTGGCCCGGATCTCCCCCAACATCGTCATCAAGATTCCTGTAACCAAAGAGGGCCTGATCGCCGTCAAGATCCTGGAGGGCGAGGGTATTCGCACCCTGGTGACGCTGATCTTCAGCCCCCTCCAGGCGCTGCTTGCCGCCAAGGCGGGCGCCTCTTTCGTCTGCCCCTTTGTCGGCCGCCTGGATGATACCGGCCAGGTGGGCATGGAGCTGATCGAGCAAATTCTTTCCATTTTTGCCAATTATGAATTCCGGACCGAGATCATCGTCGCCAGCATCCGCAATCCGCTGCATGTACTGGATGCCGCCACGATGGGCGCCCATATTGCGACCATCCCGCTCAAAATCATCGAGCAGTTGGTCAAACATCCGCTTACGGATGTGGGAATTCAGCTCTTTCTCAAGGATTGGGAAAACGTCAAGAACCGCCAGTCGTGATCCCGCGGCCCGGCAGTTGCACCTCGAACCAATGACAGGATCACCCGACATGGCGTTGCCACGGCCGCTGGAGCGGTCCCGCTCTTCCGCGTTGCTGGCGTTCTTTTACCTCTCCAGTGTTCTCCTGCTTTGTTCCAGCCCAGCCGCCTGGTCCCAGACCGGGCCGTGGAGCGGGGCCGAGCGGCGCGCGCCGGCGCTGTCGGAGGGGACGTCCGCGAGCCAGGACGAGGTATCCAATTCGCGCCAGAATGCCATCACCCGGGCGGTGGCGGAGGTCAGTCCCGCTGTGGTGGGCATCAATGTGGTGCAGGTGCGGCGCTATTATCCGAGCTCGCCCTTTGATGATGACCCGTTCTTCCGGCAGTTCTTCAAGAACAATCCGGTGGAAAAACGCGTTAAAAGCCTGGGTTCCGGCTTTATTATTTCGCGCGAAGGGTATATCCTCACCAACCAGCATGTGGTGGCAGATGCGACCGAGATCATCGTTACGCGCACCGGCGGCAAGCAGTATGTGGCCGCCAAGGTGGGAGAGGACTATATCTCCGATGTCGCCATTCTCAAGATCGAGGGGAACGACTTCCCCTATGTCCAGCTCGGCGATTCGGACGATGTCGTTATCGGCGAGTGGGCGATCGCTCTGGGCGACCCCTTCGGCCTCTTCGATATCGGTTCCAAGGCTACCGTCACCGTCGGAGTGATCAGTGCCACCGATCGCGATTTCGGCCGGCGGGAGGATAACCGGATCATGGAGGACATGATCCAGACCGATGCGGCGATCAATGCCGGCAACAGCGGCGGCCCGCTGGTGAACTGCCATGGCGAGGTGATCGGCATCAATACCTGGATCCTCTCCGGCAATGGCACCAACGTCGGCGTCGGATTCGCCCTGCCGATCAACCGCGTCAAGCGCATCCTCAACGACCTGATCAACTATGGCAAGGTGGAGCGGCGCTGGTATACCGGTCTGCGTTATGAGGCGATGTCGCTGGCGACGGCGCGCTACCTGGGCCTGACCAGCCGGCATGGAGTGATCGTCTCCGAGGTCGAGCCGAAAAGCCCGGCGGCCCGCGGCGGACTGCAGATCGGCGACGTCATCATGGCGATCAACGGCAAGGAGGTTGAGGAGTTCGATGACGTCAAGGGCATCATCGACGGTCTGGACCTGAAGCAGGGGGATACCCTCTCCATTCGCATCTATCGCGGCCAGCGCTACCTCAATCTTTCCATTCAACTGGAGTATCGCAGCACAAGCACAAAAGGGCGCAGCTGATGATCAAGCGCTATTCGCGGCCGGAGATGGCCGCCCTCTGGACGGACGAACATAAATATGCGACCTGGCTGCGGGTCGAGGTAGCCGTTTGCGAGGTGCAGGCGGAGTTGGGTCTGATCCCCGCAGCGGCGGTGGCCACGATCCGGGAAAAGGCCGGTTTCTCCGTCGAGCGCATCGAGGCGATCGAGGCGGAAGTCAAGCACGATGTCATCGCTTTTCTCACCGCGGTGGGCGAAACGGTCGGCGATGAAGCGCGCTATATCCATCTCGGGATGACCTCCTCGGATCTTCTCGACACCGCTCTGGCGTTGAACATCCAGGAGGCCGGGGCGATCCTGGTGGGCGGCATCGAGCGGCTGCGCGAGATTCTGCGCACCCAGGCCCTGCGGCACAAGGAGACGGTCTGTGTCGGCCGCAGCCACGGCATCCATGCCGAGCCCACTTCGTTTGGTCTCAAGTTCGCGCTCTGGTATGACGAGATGGGCCGTCAGCTGGAGCGGATGCGTTTTGCGCTCGAGGGCGCGGCGGTCGGCATGGTCTCCGGCGTCGTTGGAACCTTCGCCTACATCGATCCGCGCGTGGAGGAGGGGACCTGTGCCCGCCTCGGGCTGCGTCCGGCGCCGGTCACCACCCAGGTCATCCAGCGCGACATCCATGCCCAGGTGCAGATGGCGATCGCCCTGTGCGGAGCGAGCCTGGAAAAGATCGCCGTGGAGATCCGTCATCTGCAACGCACCGAGGTCCTTGAGGCGGAGGAGCCCTTCAGCTCCGGCCAGAAGGGCTCCTCCGCGATGCCGCACAAGCGCAATCCGATCGGCAGCGAGAATATCGCCGGTCTGGCGCGGCTTTTGCGTTCCAACGCTCTGGCGGCTCTCGAGAACATCGCCCTGTGGCATGAGCGTGATATCAGCCATTCGTCGGTGGAGCGGGTGATCTTCCCGGACAGCTGCATCCTCCTGGATTATATGCTGCACCGGCTCGCCCGGATCCTCGACGGCCTGGTGGTCTATCCGGAACAGATGGTTGCCAATTTGCGCCGCACCCGGGGATTAATCTTTTCCCAGCCGGTGTTATTGGCATTGACCGGCAAGGGGCTGAGCCGGGAAAACGCCTACCGGGTGGTCCAGGAGAATGCCATGCGCTGTTGGCGGTCGGGTGAGGAGTTCAAGGAAATCCTGCTCGCGGACGGCCGCGTGCAGGCCCTCCTGACTGCCGCCGAGGTGGAGGCATGCTTTGATGAACGGGTGGGGCTGAAACACGTCGATACCATTTACCGCAGAGTCGGAATCTCCCGATAAGGGTACTGTAAAGTCGTAATCTCCCAATACAGGCGTTGGCCGTTCCGGACATCCATCACTATGAGGAGAGAGGCTTGAAAAAGAAAAAGGTGTATGAAGGCAAGACCAAAAAGGTCTATGAAGCCGAGCATGAATCCGAGCTGGTGCTCGAATTCAAGGACGACGCGATCAGTCTGAGCGGCTCCAAAGCTGTGCATACCCGCGGTAAAGGCAGTCTAAATAACCAGATGTCCATTTATATGTTCCGGCTTCTCGACAGCTACCACATCAGCACCCATTTCATCCGCGAGATTTCCGACAAAGAGATGCTGGTGAAAAAGCTGGCCATGATTCCGGTGGTCGTCATGGTGCATGATGTCGCTGCCGGCAAGCTGGTCAAGAGCTATGGCCTGCCGCAGGGCAAGGAACTGGAATGCCCGATCATCGAGTATTATCTCAAGGATGATGAGCGCGATGACCCGATGATCAACGAGGATCATATCGTCTCTTTCGGGCACGCCACCTCAACCGAGATCAAGGAGATGCACCGCCTCGCTTCCAAGATCAACGCGATCCTGAAGGCATTTCTGCGCCGCCGCGAGCTGCAGCTGGTGGACATTCGCATCGAATTCGGCCGGTATCAGAACCGCCTGCTGATCGCGGATGAGATCAGCCTCAATACCATTCGCACCATCGATCTGCAGCGCCCCGAAATGGGGATTCTCGATGGCGATAATCCCATGGTACTCGAAAATCTGCCCAGCGTTAAAAACCGGATCTTTACCGCCTGAGAATCCTGGCCAAGATCCAATCCGGCGGCATCCCGGGGGCGGCGGATGCTCCAGGCTGCAATCCTGAACGCACACTAACAGGGAGAATGATCGCCTTGGGGAAGACGATCGCGGATCGACATGAATACCAGAAAAAAACGTCCACGTAAACAAAGCACCTACATCAACGTCCCCAATCTCTTCACCGCGCTCAATGTCTTGTGCGGGTTTGTCTCGGTTATCCAGACCGTTGAAGGCAACTATGTCACCGCCGCCTGGCTGATCTTTTTCTCCGCCGTCTTTGATGCCCTCGACGGCCGCATCGCCCGCGCTACCGGCCAGAGCAATGCCTTTGGCCTGCAGATGGATTCCCTCGGCGACGTCATCTCAGCCGGCCTCGCCCCGGCCGTTCTGGTCTACGTCGTCCAACTGAAAACCCTGCACCCGCCGCTGGGATTGATCCTGGCCTTTTTCCCGGTCCTCTTCGCCGCCTTCCGCCTGGCCCGCTTCAACGTCTTCACCATGGCCGAAGGCAAAAAAGCCGACTATCTCGGCCTTCCTGCTCCGATGGCCGGCGTCACGCTCGCCGGATGCGTCATCCTCGCCGATAGCATGGAATGGACCCTGCTGCTCCGCAGCCTGATCGTCATGGTCCCAGTCGTCAGCTTGCTGATGGCCAGCACCATCCGCTATGAGGGCTTTCCGCGCTTTTCGATCAAGGAAAAGGGTCCCAACCGCTTCAAATTGATCTTTTTTGTCTTCGTTTTCGTCGCCTTTCTCATCTATCCGTCCTATGTCCTCTTCCCCTTCATGATCGTTTATATTCTCTCCGGCATCTTCAAGGCCATCCTTGCACTGCTGCGGAATGGTGATGACGGCGTGATCACGATCATCCCCGAGGCGGACGATCTCAATTCTGAACATTGACGGGAGGATGGCATCCATGTTATCCAAGGACAGATACCGCATCAAGAGGAAGCTTTCGGCCGGAACACTCGTGCTCGCGGTGATTCTCGGCGCCGTCATCGGCTCCGCTATCGGTGAGGGCCTCGGCGTTCTCCTGCCTGAAGGCGTCGTACATGATTTTCTGCTGCGCTCGTTTGGCTTCGGATTCAGTCCCTTCCAGCTCAATCTCGCCATCATCTCGCTGACTCTGGGATTCACCTTCAATCTCAACATCATCGGAGTGATCGGTATTATCCTTGCGGCTTACATCTTCCGATGGTACGCTTGAACAATTTTGCTTGCTTCTAAGGTACCGGTGCCCTATATTTCTCTATTCTATCCAAGGAGGAGATCATGCTGCCCGGTGTCGGTTTGGACGAGATGTTCGTCATCCTTCTCGTCGCCTTGATATTGTTCGGTTCCAAACAGCTGCCAGAACTGGCGCGCGGCCTCGGCAAGGGCTTGCGTGAGCTGAAAAAGGCCACGGATGATGTCAAACGGGAACTGGATCTTACGGATCATCTTCCCAAATAATTGAAAAACCGTTTCATGTGGAGGTTATTATGGGCATCGGCCCGACAGAATGGCTGATTATTATTTTCCTGGTTGTGCTGCTTTTCGGATCCAAAAAGATTCCCGAACTGGCCAAGGGGCTGGGGCAGGGCATCAAGGAGTTCAAGAAAGCCGCCAACGACATCAACGAGTCCACCTCGAACAACACCACCCGGGGTGAACTGCCGGATACAAAAAGCAAGCCGGAATAAGCACGGCGTGCTTTCGCACCCTTTGCAAGGATACTCTGTTTGGTGACCCGTCGCGCTGATTTTCAAGCCATCAAGCCCCTGCTCGCCGACGGGTCGATGACCTGCACCCGTCTGGCAGAAACCTGTTTGCAGCACATCAATAAAGGCGCTCATCTGAACGCCTTTATTGCTGTATTTGCCGAACAGCTGCTCGAAAAAGCGGCCGCGCTCGATCGCAAACGCGCCCGGGGCCAGGCGGGCCGGCTCGCCGGCATGGTTCTCGGCATCAAGGACAATCTGGCCTGGTCGGAGGGGGCGACAACCTGCGGCTCGAAATTTCTCGCCGGCTACCATTCGCCCTTTGCCGCCACGGTGCTGCAACGCCTGGCGGCCGAGGATGCGCTCTTCATCGGCAAGACCAATATGGATGAATTCGCCATGGGTTCATCCACCGAACACTCGGCCTTCGGCCCGGTCCGCCACCCCGAGGATCCGGATCGCGTTCCCGGCGGCTCCTCGGGCGGCTCTGCAGCTGCAGTCGCTGCCGGCCTCTGCACTGCCGCGCTGGGCAGCGACACCGGCGGCTCGATCCGTCAGCCCGCCTCGTTTTGCGGCGTGGCCGGTCTCAAACCGACCTGGGGACGGGTTTCGCGCTATGGCCTCGTCGCCTTTGCCTCCTCGCTCGATCAGATCGGACCGCTGGCGCGCTCGGTGGCCGATTGCGCGGAGCTGCTGCAGGTGATCGCCGGGCATGATCCCGCGGATGCCACCAGCGCCGACACGCCGGTCCCCGATTATCTGGCCGGACTGCAGCGCGATTGGAAGGGACTTCGCGTCGGACTGCCGGCAGAGTATTTCCAGGACGGGCTGGAGGCGCCTGTGCGCGCGGCAGTAGCCGAGTGCAGCGCGCTGTTCCGCAGCGCCGGTGCGGAGCTGGTGCCGCTTTCCCTGCCGCATACCAGCTACGCCATCGCCGCCTATTACATTATCTCGGCCGCCGAAGCCTCGGCCAATTTGGCCCGGTTCGACGGCGCCCGCTACGGCCGGCGCACACCCGCGCCCGCCAATCTGGAGGAGATGTACCTTCACTCCCGCAGCGAGGGATTCGGCGCAGAAGTCAAGCGGCGCATCATGCTCGGGACTTTTGTCCTCTCCAGCGGCTATTACGACGCCCAGTATGGCAAAGCCCAGCGCGTGCGCACGCTGCTGCAGCGGGATTTCGCGCAGGCCTTCGGCACCTGCGATCTGATCCTGACCCCGGTCTGCCCGACCACGGCCTTTCGCCTTGGTGAAAAGGCGGCGGATCCGCTCTCCATGTATCTTTCCGACGTCTATACCGTCTCGGTGAACATGGCGGGCCTGCCGGCCCTGGCCCTGCCGTGCGGCCGGGACCGTGCCGGGCTGCCGATCGGCGCCCAGCTGATCGGGCCGGCCTTCTCCGAGCCGTTGCTGCTCGCCGCCGGTCACTTTCTCGAGCAGCAGCTTTCGGCTCCGCCTGCCGGCCCGGGGGCGGCATGAACACCGCCTTTGAACCGGTCATCGGCCTGGAGGTCCATATCCAGCTGCAAACCCGCAGCAAGATTTTTTGCGGCTGCAGCACCCGGTTCGGGGCAGAGGCCAATAGCCAGGTCTGCCCGGTTTGTATGGGACTGCCCGGAGCCCTGCCGGTCCTCAATAGGCAGGCGCTCGAGTTTGCTTGCCGGCTGGCTCTGGCGACCGGTTGCCGGATCAATCCGGTCTCTGTCTTCGCGCGCAAGAACTATTTTTATCCGGACTTGCCCAAGGGCTACCAGATCTCCCAATTCGATCAGCCTTTCGCCGAAGCCGGAACGATGACAGCGGCCACTGCCACGGGAGACGAACGTACCCTCCGCATCCGGCGCCTCCACCTCGAGGACGATGCCGGCAAGTCCATTCATGCAGAGGCTTTTGTCGCCGCCGGCGAAACTCTGCTCGATCTCAACCGCTGCGGCGTACCTCTGATCGAACTGGTGACCGAGCCCGATTTTCATGCGCCGGCCGAGGCCGTCGATTTTTTGCAGAAATTGCGCCAGCTGGTCCGCTATCTCGGCATCTGCAGCGGCAATATGGAAGAGGGCAGCCTGCGCTGCGACGCCAATATCTCGCTCCGTCCCGCCGGGAGCACCGGGCTCGGCGTCAAGACCGAGCTGAAGAACATGAATTCTTTCCGTCATGTGGAGCGGGCCCTGGAGTTCGAGATCACGCGGCAGAGCGCCGCTCTTGCGGCGGGCGGCCGTATAGCGCAGCAGACTCTGCTCTGGGATCCTGATCGCGGTGTGGCCGAGCCGATGCGCAGCAAGGAGGAGGCCCACGATTACCGCTACTTTCCGGAGCCGGATCTGATGCCGGTACGGATCGACGCGGCATGGGTTGAGGTGCAGCGGGCCCTGCTGCCGGAGCTGCCGGAGGCGCGCAAGCGCCGTTATGAAAGCGACTTCGGCTTGCCGGCCTACGACGCCGGGGTTTTGACCAGCGAGCCTTCTCTGGCGGATTATTTTGAACGTCTCGTCCGTCTGGTGGAGGACAAAAAGGCGGCGAGCAACTGGGTGATGGGCGAAGTGCTGCGCGCCAGCAAAGCGCGAGGCTGTCCGGTCCAAGAGCTCAGGATGACGCCGGAGTATCTTGCCGGGCTGCTGCAGGCCCTCGGCCAGGGCCGGATCCATGGCCGGACGGCCAAGCGGATCTTTGAGGAGACGCTTGACAGCGGCCTCGACCCGGCGGCGGCGATCGCCCGCGAGGAGCAGGCTCAGGTGACCGACAGCGCGGCGCTGCGGGCGCTCGTCCGGCAGACCCTGGCTGCGCATCCGGAGGAACGCGACGCCTGGCTGCAGGGGAAGGACAAACTGACCGGCTTTTTTGCCGGCCTGATCCTGCAAGCGGTGCAGGGGCGCGCCGATCCGCGCAGCGTCATGGCCCTGCTGCTCGACGAACGCACGGCACCGTCCCGGGAAGGGAAATAAAAGTCTGCAATAACGGATTGTATAAAGGAGAATGATCGGACCTTATGGCAACAACAGCAGATTTCAAGACGGGATATGTGATCGAGCTGGAGGGTGATCTCGTCTCGGTGGTTGAATTCCAGCATTTCAAGATGGGGCGGGGCGGTGCCTATGTGCGGACCAAACTGCGCAGCCTGCGCAGCGGCCGGGTGCTGGAAAAGACCTTCCGCGCCGGAGACAAGGTGGAGGAGGCGGATCTGGAGCGCCGGCCCATGCAGTACCTCTATCGGGAAGACGACAACCTGGTGCTGATGGACAACGAAACCTATGAGCAATTGAGCGTGCCTGCAGAGATGATCGGCACGAATGTCGGCTTTTTGAAGGAGAGCGAGCGCGTCATCGTCCTGCTGCATCGGGAAAATCCGATCGGGGTGGAGATGCCCAATTTTGTCGAACTTGCCGTCGCCTCGACCGAGCCGGGTGTGCGCGGGGATACCGTCTCCGGCGCGACCAAAAAAGCCGTCATGGAAACGGGCGGCGTGGTTTTGGTTCCCCTCTTTATCGAGGAGGGGGAGAGGCTTAAAATTGACACGCGCACCGGCATCTATGTCGAGCGCGTGAGATGAGGGAGCAGCCATGCGAGCCCAGGATATCAGGGAGCTGGTAAGAATCGTTGAAGAGAGTCAGATTGGCGAGCTGGAGATCACCTACTGGTGGGGACGCAGGATCCGCATCAGCAAGGCGGCAACGCCAGCACCCGGCAGCCGCAGCGGCGGGGTGGAGATCGTCACAGCCGCGGCACCTGAAGCCGTGACCGCGCTGCCGCATCATTCACCCGCGGGAGCGGCGCCGGAACTGCCCCGGGATTCCGGCGCGTTTCTCGAGATCAAGGCGCCGATGGTGGGGACGTTTTACCGCGCCTCCTCGCCGGATGCGGAGCCCTATGTGCGCGAGGGGGAGATGATCGCTCCCGGAAAAGTGCTGTGCATCATCGAGGCCATGAAGCTGATGAACGAAATCGAGGCGGAGGCCAGCGGCAAGATCGTCAAGATCCTGGTGCAGAACGGCCAGCCGGTGGAATACAATCAGACTTTGTTTTTGCTCGAACCGGCCTCCTGAGCGGCGGGCGGATCCACACGGACTTGAGCAGGGAGACCCTTGTTTAAAAAGATACTAATAGCCAATCGCGGCGAAATAGCGCTGCGCATCATCCGTGCTTGCAAGGAATTGGGCATTGCGACGGTTGCCGTCTACAGCGAAGCCGACGCCAACAGCCTGCACATCCGCTTTGCGGATGAAGCCGTTTGCATCGGCCCGGCCCCCAGCCATAAAAGTTACCTCAATATCCCCCATATCATCAGTGCCGCCGAGATCACCAACGCCGAGGCGATCCACCCCGGATACGGATTTCTGGCGGAGAACGCCCATTTCGCCGACATCTGCAATTCCTGCGGCATCGTCTTTATCGGCCCGACCCCCGAGGTGATCTCGCTGATGGGCGACAAGGCCCGCGCCAAGGAGACGATGATAGCCGCGGGCGTGCCGGTTATCCCCGGCTCGGATGGCGTGGTACACAGCATCAAGGCCGCCACGGACATCGCCGGCCGGGTGGGCTATCCGGTGATCATCAAGGCGGTCGCCGGTGGCGGCGGGCGCGGCATGCGGGTGGTGCAGTATGCCCATGAGCTGGCCAATGCCTACAGCACCGCCCAGGCGGAGTCCAAGGCCGCATTTGGCAACGATGAGCTCTATCTTGAAAAGTACTTCGAATCCCCCCGCCACATCGAGGTGCAGATTCTCGGCGACAACTTTGGCAATTGTGTGGCCCTGGGCGAGCGCGAATGCTCGGTGCAGCGCAAACACCAGAAACTGATCGAGGAGACCCCCTCCCCGGCGGTTAATGCACGTCTCCGCCGTGAGATGAGCGCGGCCGCGGTCAAGGGAGCCCGACGCGTGCACTACAACAGCGCCGGAACCATCGAGTTCCTCCTCGATCCCAAAGGTCATTTTTATTTCATGGAAATGAATACCCGCATCCAGGTCGAACATCCGGTGACCGAGATGGTCTTCGGTCTGGACCTGATCAAGGAGCAGATTCGCCTGGCAGCCGGCGCACGCTTGCGTGCTGACCTGCGCTTCTGGAAAATGCGCGGCCACGCCATGGAATGCCGCATCAATGCCGAGGATCCCGCACACGGCTTCCGGCCTTCGCCGGGACTCATCACAACCCTGCATGTGCCGGGCGGCCCGGGTGTGCGCGTCGATACCCACTCCTATGCCCACTATGTCATCCCGCCCAATTACGATTCGCTGATCGCCAAGCTGATCGTGCACGCACCGACGCGGGAAGAAGCCATCATCCGCATGCAGCGCGCCCTTGACGAATTCATCGTCGAGGGGATTGCCACCACTATCCCGCTTCACAAGCAGATTCTCAGCGAACCGAACTTTCGATCGGGCAACATCAACACCAAATATATCGAACAGTATATCCTGACCAACAATGGAGGTGTATCATGACAGCCCCTGAAGATCTCTTGTATACCAAGGAGCATGAGTGGATTCGCGTCGAGGGCGAGATCGCGGTGGTCGGCATTACGGATTATGCCCAGGGCGAACTCGGCGATGTCGTCTTTGTCGAACTCCCGCAAGTAGGCGCTGTGCTCACGCAGAACGATTCCTTCGGCACCATTGAGGCGGTCAAGGCCGTCTCCGACCTCTTCGCGCCGGTTTCCGGCACGGTGACGGAAATCAACGCCCTGCTGGCCGATACGCCGGAGACGGTGAACAAGGATCCCTATGGCACGGGGTGGATGGTGAAGGTCAGGATGTCCAAACCGGGCGAGCAGGCGGTGCTGATGAAGGCCGATGCCTACAAGGCAATGATCGGCTGATGGCGCGCTGTGCGCAGCTGGACGAAAATTGCGCGGCTGTGCCAAAATTGAGACACTTTCCCGGCCATGGTCAGCGGAACAGGGCATGGCAAAAGTTGGCAACTTTAATTAAAGCAACAAGTTGAGGCTTGACGCCCGTTCTCCCCAACCGCCGGGGCTTTCTGGTATGATTATTGTATATCATGCCGTGCACGCAAAAAAATGCTTGCAAATGTCTATATTCATTGTTACTTTTTAGTACAGAAGTGAATCAGACCGTACAGGAGAAAGCCTATACCCGCTCGTTAAAGATTTCTAACCATCCAGTTCAAAACGCTCGGCTACTGGTGTCGCTTTAACGAAAACGTATAGGCTTCTTGCCCCATTTTCCGAATGTCGTTCGGCGAGAAGCAGCAACTTGTCAGACCGGCATTCGGATTTTTTTTGCGAATAATCAAAACCTGATCGTGTGTTCACCGGGAGGATGTCATGAAAAACCTGTTCAAATGTCTGATCGCGGCCGTCATTCTCGGCTCTTTCGCCTCGGCCTTTGCCGTCAGCGAATCCGCCGTACTCTTTCTGCAGATCTCGCCGGGCGCGCGGGCTGCAGGTATGGGCGAAGCCTTTGTCGGCCTGGCGGATGATGCCACCGCCGTTTACTACAATCCGGCCGGCCTTGGATTCCAGAAAGGGCGCGAACTGACCTTGATGCATACCAACTGGCTGCCGCAGCTGGGCACCGATCTCTTTTACGAGTTTGGCGCCTACCGCATGCACTTCGAAAACATCGGCACTGTCGGCATCAACGTCACCTACCTCAACCTCGGCACCCAGTCCCGCACCGACGAGTCGGGCCCGGATCCGATCGGCGAGTTTTCCAGCAACGAATATGCCATCTCTCTGACCTACGGCACTCAGCTGAGTGAAAAGTGGGCGGTCGGTCTCGGCGCACGCTTCATCCAGTCCAACCTCTCGCCCTTCGGTGCCGGTTCGGAGCAGGGCGACGGCCGCGCCAGCGCTTTCGGTTTCGACATCGCCACCCTCTATAAAATCTCCAGCCGCTTCAGCGCCGGCCTCAACCTTTCCAATATGGGACCCAAGATCACCTATATCGATGCCTCCCAGGCTGATCCCTTGCCCACCAACCTCCGCGTCGGGTTTGCAGCCCATGCCATCAATAACAAATACAACAAGCTGACCTTCGTCGCCGATCTCAACAAGACGATGGTGAAACGCTACGCCGATGGCACCTCGGATCCCTTCTACAAGGCCATCTTCACCTCCCCCTGGGTGGAAAAGAAACGCTTGGGTGCCACCAACGACACCACCAACGTTCAGTATGAAAATGTCTTCAAGGGGATCGTCAGCGGCGGCGCCGAATACTGGTACAATGACCTCTTTGCCCTGCGCGCCGGCTATTACTGGGACCAGGACGGCAAGGTCGACTATTTCAGCCTTGGCGCTGGCATCGCCTACAACCTCTACCGCTTTGATTTCAGCTATGTCTCTGCGGATGAGGGACACCCCCTGGCCAATACCATGCGCTTTTCGCTGAGCATCGGTTTTTAGTCTTTCCTTTATCATTCTGACGAAGGGCAAAAGCTTGTGCAGGCTTTTGCCCTTCGCGTATTGTCCCCCGCGTGGTGCTTTGGTATCTCATTTTCCGGGTCGGATCATGCAACGACGCTCTCTCGCCAAATTACCTGCTCTTCTACTTGCCGGGGCTTTGTTCGCGGCGGCTCCGGTGCGCCTCCTCGCCGCCGTCACGCCAGGCGCCCGCATCCTCGCCGGCGCTGCCGCGCCGCGGCTCGAGGCGAATTCCACTTTCCACATCCTCGCCCTGCGGGTCGAGTTCGTCGCCGATGCACTGGCCACCACTACCGGAACCGGCCGTTTCGATTATGGCACCGCCACCACGCATGCCCTGGACCGCCCGCCGCATGACCGCACCTATTTCCAGCACCAGCTGCTCGGCCTGGCCAATTACTTTGACCGGGTTTCCGGCGGCCGGGTGCAGGTGACCGCGGAGGTCTATCCCGAGGGCGAAACCGAGGCCTACCAGCTCGCGCACGATATGGTCTGGTACAGCGGCCAGGAGGACGACAAGCTCGAGCAGCAGCGCTGGGCCGAACTGCTGCGCGATGCCCTGCAGCAGGCAGCGGCCGGCAGCGCCATTGATTTCAGCCGCTATAACGCTGTGATGGTCTTTCATCCCGGTGTTGGCCAGGATTTCGCCTTCGATTTTGATTCCTCCCCCTATGATATCCAGTCGGTCTACATGGATGCCGCCGCGCTCGCCGGGGGGCTCGGCCAGGATCCCGCAACCTTCAAGGGCATTGAATGCCCGGGTGGGGTCTTTTTCCGGGACGGTATCATTCTGCCCGAGACGCAGAATCAGGAATCCTATGATCTCGGCCTGCTCGGGACGATGACCCTGCTCTTCGGCAGCCAGATCGGCATGCCCAGCCTTTTCGACACCCGGAGCGGCCGCGCCGGCATCGGCTCATGGGGGCTGATGGATCAGGGCTCCTACAATTTTCAGGGCTACATCCCCGCCGAGCCCTCCGCCTGGGAAAAGATCTACATGGGCTGGGAGACGCCGGTCGTCGTGCAGAACGGCGCCGGCGTCCGCATCGGCACATCGCGCACCCGCACGGCCCCGCACATCCTCAAGGTGCCGGTGACCGCGAGCGAATATTTTCTCATCGAAAACCGCCAGCGCGATCTCAATCATGACAAAATCGCCATCGGCCGGGACGAAAGCGGCAAAAAGGCTGAATTCGATTCCACCGGCCGCGTGGTCGCCGCCGCCGGCCTGGGCGTGCTGACGCGGGTCGACGAGTACGATTTTGGCCTCCCCGGAGCCGGACTGCTCATCTGGCATATTGACGAGAAGGTGATCCAGGAGAATCTTGCGGCCAACACCATTAATGGCGATATCAACCACCGCGGCGTCGATCTGGTCGAATGCGACGGCGCCCAGGATATTGGCTACGTCTACAGTATGCTCGATGCCGGATATGGCACCGAAAACGGCGACTGGTGGGATCCATGGTGGGCTGGCAATGAGTCGCACCTGTACGTGAACCACGCCGATGCGGTCGCTTTTTCGGCCACCTCGATTCCCAACAGCAATGGCTATAACGGCGCGGTCACCCAAATCCGCTTCGACCATTTTTCCGCCGCCGATACGGTCATGACCCTCGATATCTCCTCGGGTTTGATCCGGCCCGGATTCCCGCGCCTCGAGGCCGCGGGTAAAAATCTCGACCCGGCCACCCTGGCCGTGCGTTCCGGCGCCTCCCCGGCGGATGGGCTGATCGCTGCCGCCACCCGCAGCGGCGAACTCTATCTCTGGCGCAGCGATGGCAGTACGTTTTTCAGCGACGGCGCCGCCGTCGTTGCCTGGCCGCTGGCCGCCCCCGCCGCCGCGCCGATCTTCGCGGACCTGGATGAAAACGGCAGCGACGAGCTCTACTATCTCGCAGCCAGCGGCGACCTTTATGCCTATAATCTCGCAGAAAAACCCGCCGCGCCCGGATTGCTCGACCTGCGCGGCATTTTCTCCGTCGGCGATTCTCTGGGCCTGTGTTTCGCGCGAACCGGCGCACCGCATCCCGGCTTGCTGTTCGGCGACCACAGCGGGCGGATTTCAGCCGTCCGCTACGATAGCGGCAGCGGACTGCTGAAGAGGAGCGAATATCTTGAAGGCAGCGGTTCCGCCATTTCGGGCCTGGCCGTTTCCCCGGATGGCCTGATCGTCGCCGCCAGCGCGGACGGTCTGATCACCGCCCTGCGTCTGGATCCCTTGACGCTGGTGTGGCAACTCCGCAGCAACCTGGATTCCTCCCAGCCATTGATCGCCGATTTCGACGGCGTCCCCGGCTATGAAATCGCCCTGGTCGGCCGCGACGGCACCTGCGCCCGCTTTTCCGCCGCGGGCGATGCCCTGGGCCGCTATCAGCCGCCGCTCGCCCTGAGCGGCATCACGGCCCCGGCGCTCGGCGATATCGATCTCGACGGCCTCCCGGAGATCCTGTGCGCGGCACGTGAAGGTGTTGCCGTTCTGGAGTACAGCGGCGCGCTGACCCTCAACTTTCCGGTCCCCGCGGAAACGATCGATACCGCAGCACGTCCCGGCAGCCTGGTCTTCGCCCGCCGGCGCGACAACAGTGCCGCCTGGCTGGCCTGCGCGGGCAGCGACGGACTCGTCCATGCATTTAACCAGCGCGGCGAGATCCAGGCAGGATTCCCGCTCAAGGCCGGCGTAACCTCCGCGGCCGCCCTGGTGCTGGAGGATCTCGACGGCGACGGTTCGCTCGAGCTGGCAGCGGCCGGGAACGACGGCAGTCTCAGCCTCTTTAATCTCGGTCTCGCGGCCGACGCCTACAGCTGCTGGGGAGAGACCGGCGGCGCCCTTCGCGCCTTCAGCCTCCCCGGAACTTCGCAAGCCGCCGCTCCGGAGTCCGACCTGATGCCGGCCAAAAAAGTCTTCTGCTATCCCAATCCCGCCGCAGCGGGACAAAGCACCATCCGCTTCACCCTGACCCGCCCGGCCGATGCGGTGCGCGTGCGGATCTTTGATCTCGCCGGCAACCTTGTCGCGGAACTGGAGCAAACCGGGCTGCTCAGCGGTGATCATGAATTGGTCTGGAATGTCGCGCGCGTGCAGAGCGGCGTCTACCTCGCCAGGGTGACGGCGGAGAGCGGCGGCGAATCCCGCTTCGAAATCATCAAAATTGCCGTGACCAATTGAGCTTCAACTGCAGCAGGGGAGGAGTCACATGCGATGCAAATGGGCCGTGCTGCTTGACCTTGAGGACAAGTGGCCCGTGCGCGTCCTCAGCCATATCTCTTTTGAGAAGCACCATGCCGAGTGCGATCTGGACGATCACCATCCCTTCACACTCATGAAATGTGACAGCTATGTTTTCCGGATGAGCGGCTTTCCCATCGCCTTCTAGACAGGATAGACACACCACTATGGAATACCTCTACTTATGAAATGGAGCAGTATCAGATCTTGCACCGCCGGCGCCTCTTTTTGCGCGCTGCTGCTTTTCCTCCTGGCAGCACATGCACTTGCCCAGGAAGAGCCGATCAACCATCCCGAGCTGGACTGGTACACGATCAAGACCGAGCACTTCCAGATTCATTTTCACACGGGTGCCGAGCGCACCGCCCGGACGGTCGCCAAGGTCGCCGAGGAGATCTACGGGCCGGTCACCTCTCTCTATGCTTTTCGGCCGAAGGGAGAGATCCATTTCATCGTCAAGGATTACGATGACAATTCGAACGGTGCCGCCTATTATTATGACAACAAGGTCGAGATCTGGGCGCCGCAAATGACCTTCATCCTGCGCGGCACCCATGACTGGCTGCGCAATGTCGTCACCCACGAATTCAGCCACATGATCTCCCTCGGGGCGGCGCGCAAGATGCCGCGCAAAATTCCCGCCCTCTATTTGCAGATGTTCAGCTACGAGCCGGAGAAGCGCGAAGATGTCCTCTACGGCTACCCGAATGTCATCGCCTCCTATCCGCTGGCCATGACCGCCGTGCCCATGTGGATGGCCGAGGGGATGGCCCAGATGCAAACGCCGGGCCTGCAGTATGACCTCTGGGACAGCCATCGCGACATGCTCATCCGTACGGCCATCACCGCCGGCAAGGCTTTGACCTATGATGAAATGGGCGTTTTCGGCAAGAACAGCCTCGGCAATGAGCGCACCTATAACTCCGGCTATGCCCTGATCCGCTATATGGTCCGCCAGCACGGCGCCGCAGCCCTGCAAAAACTGAGCGAGGGCCTCTCCAGTCCCCTCTCCTTTACGGCGAATGGCGCCCTCAAGGCGGCGACCGGCCAGGATGGCGAGACCCTCTACCGCGAATGGCTCGGAAGAATGGAACAGTACTATCTCCAGCGCCTGGCCGTCATCGACTCCCATCGCGTCGCCGGAGAAATCCTCACCCCCAAAGGCCTGGGGAACACCTACGCCGCCTGGTCGCCGGATGGCCGGCAGCTGGCCTATTGCGGCAGCGAAAGCAGTGACTATCTCAGCCTCACCCATCTCTGGCTCTATGACACGGCCACCGGCAAGAAAAAGCTTCTCAAGCGCGGCGTCAGCAGCCAGATCACCTGGAGCCGTGATGGCCGTTCCCTCTATTACTGCCGCATCGAACGCGGCCGTTATGGCTCGCACCTCAGCGATCTTTATCAGTACGATCTCAACTACGGGCACGAGAAGCAGCTCACCCGCCGCCTGCGCGCCTTTGCTGCCGATCTGGCGCCGGATGGCCGGACCATGGTTTGCGCGATCCAGAAGGATGGCACCGACAATCTGGTGCTGCTCGATGCCGCCGGTGCCCTGATTCGTCCGCTCACCACCTTCAAGGAGGGGGAGGCGATCAATACGCCGCGTTTCTCCCCCGATGGCCGTTCCCTCGTCTATTCCAGAGCGCGCCGCCACGGCCGGGAGCTGGTGCTGCTCGATATCGACAGCAGCACCCAGCGCACCCTGCTCACAGTGGCCGGCGATGCCCGCGATCCGGTATTCAGCCCGGATGGCCGGCGCATCTACTTCGCTTCGGATAGGAGCGGCATTTTCAATATCTACAGTGTGCGTCCCGAGGGGGACGATCTGCAGCTGTGGACCAACACCACCGGCGGCGCCTTTATGCCGGCCGTTTCCGCCACAGGAGAGCTGGCCTGGTCCGAGTTTCAGTACGATGGTTACAAGATCGCCCGCCTGGCCGCGCCGCAGCCGGTGCCGCCGGCATGGGCCGCTTATCCCGAGGCGGATAACGCCGAAGCCCTCGGATTAACCGAAGCGGAGACCCCCGCCAGCCTGATCGCACTGCGCGACTACGACGACACCCGTCTGCCGGAGTACAAGATCGAGCCCTACGAGATGACCTACGGCCAGATCTCGCTGCTGCCCAGGGCGATGATCGATTACAAGACGCTCAAACTCGGCAGTTATTTCACCGCCAGCGACATCCTTGATCGCTACTCCATCTTTGGCGGCGCCACACTCAACAAGCAGATGGATCTCGACGCCTTCGTCATCGCCGAGATGCGCCGGTTCAAGCCGACGCTTTTCGTGGAGCTCTATGCCTTCTCCCGCCATATCAAGCGTGATATCGAGGTGATCGAGGATTATCCAATCAAATCCCGGGTGGATATCCGTTTCAATATCCTTGAGGCCGATCTCGGCGGCCGGATCAATCTTGCGGAAGGCCAAACCCTGCGCGCCGCATTCGCGCACAGCCGCTACACCAGCAAAATCGGCAACTTCTTTTTCAAGGGGATCGATTGGGTTTCGCCGGCCAACACCTATTTTATCGGCAACCAGTTTTCCGCGACGTGGAATCTCAATGCAGTGGCCCCGGGTGTGACCTCCGATATCAACCCGCGCGGGGGCCGCAAGGCCGAGTTTCGTTATGCCTACGAGCGCAACCGCTTCTTCGAGGATTTCGCCACGGACAACAGCTATGGCACGCTTCAGGAGGTGTACGCTCACTACAATTACCACAAGATAGAAGTCAATTGGCACGAGTACATGCCCGCGCCCTGGGCGCACCGGCATGGCCTCTCCGCCAACCTCCAGGCGGGCTGGATCGATCGTCCGGTCGACAGCTTTTTCAACTTTTTCGCTGGCGGCCTGCCGGGCCTGCGCGGCTACCCCTACTACAGCATCGAAGGCCGCAAACTGCTCCTCGGCCGTTTTGCCTACCGCCTGCCGCTGCTGACCGGATTTCAAAAGCAATTCATGCACCTCACCGGCGACAATCTCGTCCTCGGCGCCTTTTTCGATTATGGTAATGCCTTCAACCAGGACCGGGTCGATCTCAGCCGCTTCAAACGCGCGGTCGGCGGTTCGCTGCGTGTCGGTGCATTCTCCTTTTACGGGTTTCCGACCGCCCTCTCCTTCGAGGCGGCCTATGGCCTGGATCGCGTCGAAAACGGCGGACAACGCTACGGCCGGGAATGGAGATACTACCTGATGGCACTTTTCGATTTTATGGATTGATGGAAGGGAGATGAAGATGAAAAAGGTTCTCCTGGCCGCCCTGGTGGGATTGGCGGCAGTGGCGAATGCAGGGGATTGGCATGATTTTATCCTGGCCAGCCCACACACCCGGCTGGCTCTGGCGGATACCCTCGCAGCGCCGGATTCGAGCGCTGAGGCTGCCGTATATGAGATCGCCCCTAAGATGCCGGCCAAGGCGCTGCTGCTGTCGGCTGTCGTGCCGGGCGCTGGTCAAATCTACGACGGTTCCTGGCTCAAGGCCCTGGGTTTCCTGGGCGTCGAGGCGGCCAGCTGGTATTTTTACAGCGACTACCAGAGCAAAGGCAAGGACATCGAGACGGAGTATGAAAAATATGCCGACACGAACTGGAGCGAGGCCCAATACTGGCAGGCCATTGCCTCCATGTCCGGTAAACCAGCCGGCGATATCGAAGCCCTGCGGGAGTGGGAACATCTCAATTTCAGCCATGGCCTGCATCTGACCAAGGATCAGCAGTATTACGAGATGATCGGCAAGTACAATCAGTTCAATTATGGCTGGAATGATATCTATACGACCACCCCGAGTCCGACCGACAAGATGACCTACCTCAAGGAACAGATCCGCTCCCCCCGCCGCCTCTATTATGAAACCCGACGGGATGCCAGCAATCGCAATTTCAAGCACGCTACCACATGCCTGACCGTGGTCATCCTCAATCACATGACCAGCGCCCTGGAAGCGGTATGGACCGTCAGCCGCCATAATCGGGAAATTGCGGCGGCCCAGCTCTACTTTGAGCCGCTGCAACAGGACGCGAAGCGCTATACCGCCCTAACCCTTCGCGTGGATTGGTGAGCCGCATGAAACGAATCGCCCTGCTGTTCTTCACCCTGGCCACCCTGGCCGCCGCTGCACCGGGAAACGCCAGCGGATCCGTCCCGCAAAGCACCAGCGGCCGGCCGCTGGTGGAGGGAGAGAAATCTAAAGGCAAAGCCCTGATGCTCTCCTTTCTCCTGCCCGGACTGGGAGAGCGCTATGCCGGCGCGACGACCAAGTCGCACATCTTTCTCGGCACCGAGATCAGCCTCTGGCTCGGCTATGCCGGCTTTCAGACCTATTCCGCCTGGCGGCGCGATGAGTACGAGGGCTATGCGGCCCGGCATGCCGGTGTCGATCCCAAGGGCAAAAACGACACCTATTACAGCAACATCGGCAATTATGCCAACATCGATTTGTATAATGCCGCCAAACTGCGCCAACGCAATCTCGATGACTATTACAGTGATGTCGCCAGCTATTACTGGAAGTGGGACACGGCAGCGAACAAGGCCCATTTCGATCAGCTCCGCATCTCCTCGGAGAAGGCGCGCAACCGCAGCACCTTTGTACTTGGCGCCATCCTCGCCAACCATCTCGTCAGCGCTATCGATGCGGTCTGGAGCGTGAACCGCTATAATAACCGTCTCGCCAACCGCCTGGAGTGGAACCTGCACTTTGGCGATGGTTTCATCCAGCCGCGCTGCCTGCTCTCCCTGCAAACGCACTTTTAGCAAAAAGCCGGAGAAGGCGAACGCCTCCTCCGGCTGAACTGCTCCGGAAACTCTCCCGATTTCCCCTTATCTTTTGTCTTCACTGACCGCGGCATGCAGCAGCCGCCGCAGCCGCCAGCGGGTCATGCCCAGCCCGATCAGCGCCAGAATGGCCAGGTGCAGGAGTTCGCCACCGACATGCCGCCACTCAGCCCCCATTTGCGTGATGCGCACAAACGCCTGCAGATAAGGCGTGCATGGCATGAGCGCGCTGAAGCCACGCACCACCCCGGGCATGGCGTCCAGCGGCCAGCTGTAGCCCGAGAGCAGGAAGAGGGGGTAGGAGGTGAAAACCAGAAACTGCATGGCGACCATTTTCTTGCTGAAAAAGGAAGAAAGGAACAGGCTGAGATAGATCACGGCCAGCAGGAAGAGCGCAGTCAGAGCCGCCAAAGCCGTGATGCTGCCGCGGAACGGGATCCGGAAGAGGGCAAAGAGGACGGTGTAGAAAAAGAGGGCATAGGCCAGAAAGAGCATGAAGTAAAAGAATCCCTTGCCGCTCATCACCGCCCAGGTGCTCTTGCCGGAGAGCCGGTACAGATCCTTCAGGGTGTTATCTTCGCGTTCGCGGGCCATACTTTCAGCCAGGCCGATCAGCAAGGTCTGCTGCAGGATCATCACCAGCAATCCGGGGATGAGAAAGTCGCCATAGCTGTCGGTGGGATTAAAGAGCGCCTTTTGTTCGGCCACGAGGGGTTCGACGATCTCGCGCGCCTGCTCCGGGTTGTACCCGGCGCTCTCAAAGTAGCGCAGGCGGATGGCGCCGCCCATTGTACCGCTCACCTCATTGACCGCCTTGCTAATGTCGTTGGCGATGAGGAAGCGGCTGGTATTGAGATAGACCGGGAGATGAGCGGTGCGGCCGCTCTTGAGGTTCCGGCTGAAATCCTCGGGAATGTAAATAATGCCGTGGACGCGCATCTGCATCAAGGCTTCGCGGGCCGCGGCAAAATCGGCCACCGGTTCGGCCACGCGGACCAGCTGGTGGCTGTCGAGATAGCGGATGAAATCGCGCGCGACCTGGGAATGATCCTGGTCGACAACGGCGACCGGCACATCCCGTTCACTCTTGGGGCTGTAAATCGAGCCATAGAAAAAGGCGTAAAAAAGCGGGGCAACCAGGATCACGAGAAATACATTGGTGTCCGCATGGATGCGGCGGACTTCCCGGCGCACGACCGCCCACCAGCCGCTGATTTTGCTGCGGATCATCGCGCGCCTCCTTCCCGGTCAGAAGCGATCGGCCCCGGCGCCGGCAAATGACGGCCGCGGTAGTGCAGCACCGCCCAGCTGACCAGAACGGTGATGAGGACAAAGGAGGCCAGAATCTCGATCTCGTGGCGCAAGGCCCGCAGCGGTGCCCCCATCTGGTACACCTTGATGAATGCGGTGAGAAAGTGGGTGAAGGGCATGATCTGCGCGAAGAGTTGATGGATGCCCGGCATCCCCCAGAGGGGATAGGTATAGCCGCTGAACATGAAGGCCGGGGTGTTGATGAATACCGCAGCCTCGGTTGCCAGCATCTGGTTATGCACCAGAGTGGAGATCATCAGCCCCAGGAAGAACGATGCGGCGATAAAGAGCAGCATCAGGGCGAAGAGCTGGCCGATGGAGCCGGCCACGGGGATGTGAAAGAGCGGAAAGATGATCCCGATCAATCCGAGGGCTGTGGCGCCGTGCAGCAGCAGATGCGGCAGCGATTTGCCGAGGAGCACCGCCCCGGCGCGCCCATGGGCCATCCGGAAAAGCCCGGGAAGGGTGCCCTCATGATACTCGGCCGAGATCACCAGCACGGCCACCAGCATGATCAGCATTTGCATCAAGGCCGGAAGCAGCCCCGGCACCAGATAATTGGCATAGTTGTAGGCCGGATTGAACAGCGGCTGCGCATCGACACTGACCGGATTGGCCAAGGCTATGGCCTGCCCGGCTCCGAGACCGCGAGAACCCAGCTTTTTCATCAGGATGCCCGCGGAGATGGTGCGACTGATGGTCACCCCCTCCTTGTAAATCATATTTCCGGAGAGCAGATTGATATGGTTACGGTACACCACCATCCGCGCCGGTTCTCCTCTCTTGATATTCCGCTCCATGCCCTTCGGCAGGTAAAAGGCCCCCTGGATCCGCCCGGCGCGGATGCCCTCCTCGATCGCGGAGACCGACTGGACCTCGGCCACGATTTTGAACAGCCGGTCCGAGGCGACAGCGCGCACGATGGTGCGCGAGATCTCCGAGTGATCGCCATCGAGAACTGCCACCGGCAAGTCCTTGACCACCTCGCTCCGGTAGATGGCGGCCACCGCGAGAAAAAGAATGACCGGCAGGACAATCATCAACAGGTAGAGGCTTTTACGGCTGGCGATCCGGCGCCATTCGCGTGCCATGATACGCGCCACAGCCTGGATATATTCGTTCATAGGGATGTGCCCGATCTGCTTGGCTAAAGTGTCACCCGTGCGGTCATACCCGGCACAAGTCCGGCGATGGGTTGCTGCGGGCGCAGATGGATCTCAAGCGTCTTGAGATCGAAATCGCCCTTTTGATTGGTGGCGCGCCAGGTCGCAAAGTCCGCCATCGCCGCAATATAGGTCACTTTGAAGGGGTAACTTCCCGTGCCCAGCGCCGGGATAACGACCTCCATGACTTGATCCTTCCGGATCGAGGCCATCTGGTCTTCACGCACTTGCAGAACCACCCAGGCATCCTTCGCATCAACCAGCGTAAATACCGGATACCCCGCAGCGACCATCTCGCCGGGATCGACAATGCGCTTGTAGACCTCACCCTCCACCGGGCTCTTGATCTGGACCTCGTCCTGGTAGGCCCGCGCCTCGGCCAGCCCCTGTTCGGCCTGATGGTAGAGCGCTTCGGCCGCCTCTATCTCCTCACTGCGCGCCCCCTTGAGCACCATCTGATATCTGGCATGCGCGGCATCGAGCTGTTCCCTGGCCGCCTTGTACTGGAACTCGACCTGGTCGTGCTCCTGTGTTGAAATGACGCTGTCGCGGTAGACCGAGCTGATGCGATTCCAGGTCTTTTCCGCCAGCTCGAACTGGTGCTTTGCCGTTTCGTAGCCCTTGGCGGCCTGTTCCTTTTCTTCGGGACGGGCGCCATGACGGGCCATCTCCCATTTGGCCTGGGCGGCGGTCATCAAGGCGCGCGCCTGCTCGACCTTGGCGTCGATCTCGCGGCTCTGCAGCCGCGCCAGGACTTGGCCACGCTGAACCTGCGTGCCCTCCTGGACAAATACGCTGTCGATCCGTCCGGGAAGTTTGCAGGCGACATCCACCTCGGTACACTCGATCAAGCCCGTCAGGACGACCTTGCTTGCGGTGAAGGCGCGAATCGTCAGGGTCAACAGCGCGATCAGGGCCAGGGCGGCCGGGATCAGTAAAATGGATTTGGCGCTTGATTTCATCGGATTTCCTCCAGCCGGTATGCCGGCGGTTGATAAAGCAGGGATTCGCAACTTAATGCCGGTTCCATACGGCCAGCAACTGGTCGGGCTTGCCGGCGGCGACATAGAGATCCGCCAGAGCCGAATAATAGGCGTGCAACGAGCTCAGGCGCTCCAGAAGGATGCGCTCCTGGGCCAGACGGGCATCCACCACCTCCAACGAGGTGCCCAGGCCCGACTGGAAACGCTTGTCGTTGAGCCGGAGATTTTCATCCGCCAGCGCCAACGTGGCCGCCAGCTTGTCATAGCGCGCGCGGGCATTGGCCGCATCCCGCCATGCCTTGTTCACCCACAGATCGACCTGCTGCTGCGCATCCTTCTGGATATGCTCGACCTCGCGTTCGAGATGCGCCGACTCCTGGAGAGCATGCATCCGCTTGAAACCGTTGAACAGCGTCCAGTTGGCCTGCACGCCCACGACCCAGCGCGGCTCCAGGGCCGAGAGATACTCCGGATACATCTCATATTTGCCGAAACCGGCCACCTCCGGCAGCAATTCGGCTCGAGCTACCGCAGATTTCTGCCGTGCCGCTCGTTTTTTCATCGCAACCATTTGCAGCAGCGGCTGGTTCTCCTGGGCCGAGCGCTTCATCCCGACGAGTGAATCGGCGGCGGCGTTGAACACCAGACTGTCGGCAGCCACCAGCGGGGAGGTGGACTCCATCCCGAGGGTATTGGCCAGCGATATGCGCGCCAGCTCGAGTTTGTTCTGGTCATCGAGGAGATTGCGCTCGGCATCGGCCACGGCCACTTCCGCCCGCAGCAGATGGTAGCGGGCGATGAGGCCTTCGTCAAAGAGACGCTGGGCATCCTGGCGATGGCGTTGCATTCCCGCCAGCACGTCGGTGCGCGTGGCAACGACCTGCTGCAGCAGGGCCACGGTGAAATAGGCGCTCGCCGCCTGCCGGAGAACCTGATGGCGCGTCTGGACGAGCTCGGCGGACGCGGCCTCCTCCTCCGCAGAGGCATATTTTTTGGCGGCGATCAATTTGCCGCCCATGAAAAGCGGCTGCACCCCGACCAGGGCGGCGCTGGGATAGTCCTGCTTTTTGAGAGTCTCCGAGAAGGGCGGCAGCAGGCCATCCAGCGTTGCCGTATACTTTTGGTTCAGGGCCTGGCGCTGCGCGGCGCCGAGAGGGGCCTGGCCCTGGAGCAGCGTATAGATGTTGGCCATCTCGGTCTGGTTTCCGGCCTGGATGGTGATGATGGCCTCACGAATGGGATCGAGGTCGATGGCGAGCGGCTCGTCGAGGTGATTGTAGCTCGCCTGCACCCTGGCGCTGGGGAGAAAGTTACCCCAGGCGGACTTGTTGGCCTGTCGCTTTTGCTGGAGGCGCTCTTCGTACTGGCGGATGCGCTCATTGCCGCGCAGCGCCGCCTGGATCGCCTCCTCGAGAGTCAGCGATTGCGCGGGAAGCAGCGACGGCAGGAGCAGAGCCGCCAGAAGAGTGACGATACTTGGTTTGATCAACGACATGGGAGTGGACTCCGGATTAATAATGAATATTTCTACATTAATAAAGTGACGCTGTTCGGCCCCCGCCGGGCCGGTGCTGGTGCGTGCGAACGGTTGCGGATTTGAGTGGTCGGGGCCATGTGCGCACGGGGCAGCGCAGGCGAGGTCAGGTACCGTCGCTATCGCGCACCTGGATGCCCTTGTGCACGATGGTTTTTACTTCCTGGCAGATGCCAGTGAGGGAGATCTGTTCGGGATTCTGGGCCCATTGGTGGATCAGGTAACGGATGCCGCCAAAGAAAAAGAGCCGGGTGATCCGGAAGTCGATATCCTGGCGGAAGATGCCCTGCTCCGTGCCTTCGATCAGGATCTCCTGGGCGATGGCGAGGAAGCGTTCATAATAGGGCATAAAGGCGTTGTCCTGATGGAGCAGGAGGTGGTTCTGCTCGTTGACAAAAACCAGGGCCAGGGCCGGCTTGTTGATAAAGAGGCCAAAGATGGAATCGAAGAGCCGGTCCAGTTTTTGCGCGGGCTCGAGATCCAGGCGCAGTGTCAGGGTCTCGATCTCCGCGGCGAGGCGCTTCCAGAGATCGTGGAAGATGCGGTCGAGGATCTCCTCTTTGCTGGCGAAGTAGAGATAGACGCTGCCAGTGGCCACGCCCGCCTGATCGGCGATGGTGGACATCCTGGTTTTGTGATACCCGTTTTCGGAGAAAAGCAGGATGGCCGCCTGGAGGATATCCTGCTCCTTGTTGCCTTCTTTGGTGCGCATGCAGTGGTTCTCAGTATTGTGAATAATGAATCATTTGTCAATATACGACAATTCGGGGCCAAATCAAAGGATTATTCTTGGCTTTTTTAACTTCTTGTTTGTATATTGAACAGCCGGCCCGCGCCGGGCCTCCTGCTGTATTTACCAATCGAGGAAAGGAAGAATTCATGCGTCGCGCTCCCACCCTGATCCTGCTCGCGGCCGCCCTGCTTTTTTCTTTGGCGTCTGCCGCCTTCAGCTATGAAACACTCCCCGACGGCCTGCTCCTCCATCTCGACAAAAAGCTGGCTTCCGGGACCGCCCGTCTCAAGATCGAGGTCTGCGGCGACGAACTCATCCGCGTCGTCGCCTCACCGGCTGATACCTTTTCGGCCCGGCCCAGCCTGATGCGCGTGCCGCTGCGCGAAGCCGTCCCGGCCTGGCGCGTCAAAGAGCGGGGCCTCTACCTCGAAGTGACCACCGCCAAACTCCGCGTCCGGGTCCACAAGACCACCGGGGCCGTCTCTTTTTATGACCGCACCGGCAAGCTGATCCTGGCCGAGCGCGCCAACGGTCGCATCTTCACCCCGGCGGTGGTCATGGAAGAGCAGGCCGACCACATCCAGCAGCTCTTCCATTCGCCGGCCGATGAGGCCTTTTACGGCCTCGGCGAGCAGCAGAATGAGATGATGAACTACAAAGGACAGGATGTCGATCTTTTTCAGCTCAACATCCTCGACGTCAATCCCTTTCTGGTTTCGAGCAGGAATTACGGGCTGCTCTGGGACAATACCTCGCAGACCCGGTTCGGTGATACCCGCGATTTTCAGCAGCTCTCCGGACTCAAACTCTATGACCGGAAGGGGCTTGCCGGCGGCCTCAGCGCCGAGTATTTCCGCAACACCGATTTCACCAACCTCTTCACCGAGCGCACCGAACCGCGCATCGCCCACGAATTCATCGATGTCAACGATTCCTATCCCGACGGGTTCAAGGAGCAGGTCGGCAGCGTGCGCTACTCCGGGCTGATCGAAGCGCCGGAGAGCGGCGAGTTCAAGTTCCGCCTCTATGCCTCCGGTTTTTACCGGATGTGGCTGGACGGCAAACTGGTCGCCGACGGCTACCGCCAGAACTGGCTGCCCTGGACCACCCTGCCGCGCCTGCAGATGATCGCCGGCAAACGCTATGATCTCCGCATCGAATGGATTCACATGGGCGGCTATATCGGCCTCACCTATCTGCCCCCCGACCGGATCACGCCGCCGAACAGCCTCTCGCTGTGGTCCCAGATCGGCGATCAGATCGACTATTATTTCGTCCATGGCCGCAACCTCGATGAGGTGATCCATGGCTATCGCACCCTCACCGGACATGCGCCGATGATGCCCAAATGGGCCCTCGGCTTGTGGCAAAGCCGCCAGCGCTACACCTCGCAGGAGGAGATTCTCTCGGTCGTCCGGGAGTTCCGCGCCCGCAAGATCCCCTTCGACAATATCGTCCTCGACTGGTTCTACTGGAAGGAAGACCAGTGGGGCAGCCATGAATTCGATCCCGCCCGTTTCCCCGATCCCAAAGGCATGGTCGACCAGCTCCACCGGGATCTGCACACCCAGATCATGATCTCGGTCTGGCCCAAATTCTACATCGGCACGGCCAACTATCAGGCCTTCGCGGACCGCGGCTGGCTCTATCCCCGCAACGTCCAGGTGAAAGAACGCGACTGGGTGGGCCCGGGCTACACCAGCTCCTTCTATGACCCCTATCGCCCTGAGGCGCGCCAGCTCTACTGGGATCAGATCAATACCCATCTCTTCAGCAAGGGCTTCGATGCCTGGTGGCTCGACGCCACCGAACCGGACATCCACAGCAACCTCTCGCTCGAGGAGACCCGGCGGCGTATTGGCCCGACCGGACTGGGCTCCTCTTCGCGTTACCTCAACAGCTACACCCTGGTCCATTCGGGCGGCATTTACGAGCATCAGCGCGAGACCCGGCCGGACCAGCGGGTCTTCATCCTCACGCGCTCGGTCTTCGCCGGCCAGCAGCGCTATGCTGCCGCCACCTGGAGCGGCGATATCGTCACACGGTGGTATGATCTCAAGGCGCAGATCTCCGCCGGGCTCAATTTCAACCTCTCCGGTGTGCCCTGGTGGACCATGGATATCGGCGGTTTCTCGGTCGAGCCGCGCTTTGAACGCAATGTCAAGCCCGAGGACCTCGAGGAATGGCGCGAGCTCAATGCCCGCTGGTTCCAGTTCGGAACCTTTGTGCCGCTGCTGCGCGTCCATGGCGAGTATCCCTATCGCGAAATGTTTAACATTGCTCCGGCCGGGCACCCGGCCTACCAGGCCATGCTCGCCTACGATCAGCTGCGCTACCGCATGCTGCCCTACATTTACTCCCTGGCCGCACAGGTGACCCTGCACGACTATACCTTCATGCGCGCCCTGGTCATGGATTTCCCCGGGGACCTGAAGGTCCGCGCGATCGGCGATCAATACATGTTCGGTCCGTCGATCCTGGTCAATCCGGTCACCACCTACATGGCGCGCACCCGCATGCTCTATCTCCCGGCCGGCACCGGCTGGTATGCGCTCAAGTCGGGGCAATTCATCGCGGGCGGGCGCGAGATTACCGCGGATGCGCCGTTGAGCGAGATCCCGTTGTACGTGCGCGAAGGGGCGATCCTCCCCTTCGGCCCGGAGCTGCAGTATGTGATGGAAAAACCCGCCGATCCCATCCGCCTTTATGTCTATACCGGCCGGGATGGCTCGTTCACCCTCTATGAGGATGAGGGGATCAATTACAACTATGAGCAGGGGCAATATGCCACGCTTCCGATCACCTGGTCGGAGAAGGAGCGCAAGCTGACCCTGGGCGCGCGTCAGGGCGAATTCCCCGGCATGCTCCGCGAGCGCACCTTCGAGATCGTCTGGGTCAGCGAACAACATCCGATGCCGCTCGATTTCGCGGCGGTGCCCTCCGCCACCGTCCGCTATAGCGGTGCGGCCACGACCGTCCCCATGAACCCGTGAAGAAGAGGAACACCATGAAAATCCCGCGCAAGATGGCCATCTCTCTCTCATTTGCCCTGCTGGCGGCGTTGGCCGCCCTAGCGAGCGGCTGCGCCGGCCCCGCGGCGCCGTCGCGCCGTATCGAGCGATTCACCAAGGCATGGAAATTCAACCTCGGAGATCTTCCCGGCGCCCAGGAACCCGGTTTCGCCGACAGCGGATGGCGCACCCTCGACCTGCCGCATGACTGGAGCATCGAGGGGAGCTTCGACCAGAATAATCCCGCTACCACCGGTGGCGGCGCCTTGCCGGGCGGCATCGGCTGGTACCGCAAGAGCTTTGCGCTGGCGTCAGGCGACTCGGGCCGCAGCATCTTTATCGATTTCGACGGCGTCTACCGCAACGCCGAGGTCTGGATCAATGGCCATTACCTCGGCAAGCGGCCCTACGGCTACAGCTCGTTCCGTTACGAGCTCACCCCGTGGCTCCGGTTCGGCGCCCGTGCCAATCTTGTGGCCGTGCGCGTCGACAATTCGCAGCAGCCCAATTCCCGCTGGTATTCCGGCTCGGGCATATATCGCAATGTCTGGCTGACCGTCACCGGGCGCATCCACGTCGATCATTGGGGCACCTGGGTCTCCACGCCGGTGGTTTCGGCGGAAAAGGCGGAGATCCGGCTGCAGACGCGGGTATGCAATGCCACGGAACAGGCGCAGCAGGTGACGGTGGAGACCGATATCGTCGATCCTGCCGGCAAGAGGGTGGCGACCCTGCGCGATGAAAAGAACCTGCAGCCGGGTGCGGCGGCCACGGTCGAGCAGAAAACGGCACTACCACAGCCTGCGCTCTGGTCGGTGGCCAGCCCGGTCCTTTACCGCGCGGTCACCCGGATCCGGGCGCAGGGCGGGGAAGAGGATCGCTGCGAGACGAGCTTTGGCATCCGCAGCTTCGTTTTCGATCTCGAGAAGGGATTTTCCCTCAACGGTGTGGCGATGAAACTGCTTGGTGTGTGCAATCACCACGACCTCGGCTGTCTGGGCGCGGCGGTCAATGAGCGCGCCCTCGAGCGGCAGCTCGAGCTGCTCAAGGCTATGGGCTGCAATGCGATCCGCACCTCGCACAATCCTCCGGCCCCCGAGCTGCTCGATCTCTGCGACAGGATGGGATTTCTGGTGATGGACGAGGCCTTTGATATGTGGAAGATGGAGAAGAATCCCTTCGACTATCATCTCGACTGGGATGAATGGCACCGCCGCGATCTCGAAGATCTGATCCTGCGCGACCGCAACCACCCGAGTGTAGTGTTGTGGAGCATTGGCAATGAGATCCCCGAGCAGTGGGACGACAGCGGCACCGCCATGGCGCAGGAGCTGGCCGGCATCGTCCGCGGCCTCGATCCGACGCGGCCGATCACCTCGGCCTGTAATGATCCCTCCTTGCAGAACCGCCTCATCCGTTCCGGTGCCCTGGACATTGTCGGCCGCAATTATCATGAGAAGGACCTGCCGAACTTCCCGAAGCAGTACCCGGGACTGAAACTGGTCGCCAGCGAGACCAACTCGGCGATCGCCACGCGGGGATCCTACGACATGCCCTCCGACTCGGTGCGGATCTGGCCGATCGAATGGAACAAAATCGGGCCGATGAATCCCGATCTGACCTGTTCTGCCTATGACAACTGCCACGTTCCCTGGGGTTCCACCCATGTTGATACCTGGCGGATCGTACGGGATTCTCCTTTCGTCTCCGGCATATTCATCTGGACCGGCTTTGACTATCTGGGCGAGCCAACGCCCTATCCCTGGCCGGCGCGGAGCTCCTATTTCGGCCTGATCGATCTCGCGGGCTTCCCCAAGGATGGCTATTACTTTTACCAGGCGGAATGGACCAAAGCTCCGATGCTGCACCTCTTTCCGCACTGGAACTGGAAGCCTGGTGAACTCATCGATGTCTGGGCCTATACCAACCAGGAAGAGGTGGAGCTTTTCCTGAACGGAACCTCCCTGGGCAAAAAGGTCAAGACCGCCGCTACCTTCCAGCTGGTCTGGCGGGTGCCGTGGACGGCGGGCACGCTCAAGGCCGTGGCCTACAAGGGCGGAGTCCCGGTGCTCGAGGAACGCGTGCAGACGGCCGGCGCTGCGGCCAGGATCGTGCTGACGGCCGACCGCGCCCGCATCAAGGCCGACGGCCGCGATCTCTCTTTTGTCACCATCGATATTGTCGATGCCAACGGCGTGCTGGTACCGCGTGCGGATACTCTGGTCAAGTTCTCGCTGCAGGGACCGGCAACCATTGCCGGCGTTGACAATGGTCTGCAAACCAGCATGGAGTCCTTCAAGGCCGACCAGCGCAAGGCCTTCAACGGCAAGTGTCTTTGTGTGGTCCGGGCGAACGAGCAGGCGGGCACGATCGTGCTGACCGCCCGTGCGGAGGGATTGCAGGAGGGAGTTGTGGAGATTCGCAGCGAGTAGGTTGTGCGGGCCGTACCTGCGGAAGCCACAGCCCCTATTCATCTGGCGCCCACCCGGATTATGCTGGCAGGCGCAAATGCAACCTTTGACTGCAGCTCCGCAAGCCGCAGCCCCTGTTCATCTGGCGCCCACCCGAATTACCCGGGTGGGCGCACGCGTTTAGGGCCTTACCGGACCAGCAGCATCTTGCGCGTCGCGGCCCGGCTGCCCGCCTCGAGCCGGCAGAGGTAGAGGCCGCTGCTGAGCCGGCTGGCGTCGAAGGCGATGCGATGCACGCCCGCTTGCTGTACACTGCCATCGAGCAAAAGCGCGACCTCACGGCCGTTCAGGTCGAGGACGCGCAGGTGCACCGGACTCTCACGGGGTAGTGCGTACGAGATCATCGTCCGGGCGTTGAAGGGATTGGGATAATTCTGGCCGAGATCAAAGTGCTCGGGGGCGCCGGCCGGCGCGGAGGTCACGCCGGCGGCAGGGCTGCTGATGAGCACATATTGCACCGAGAGCGGCGGTGAGGAAAAGCGGATGCCGCCGCCCGTTTCATAGGCCAGAGCCGGCAAATGAGCCAGTCCCTCGACCGGTCCCCAGGCTGCTCCGGATGGTCCGGTGCCATTGACCGTGACCTTTTGGGCCCACTGTTCGTTGCTTGTTCCTGTGAGCGAATAAAGATAATAGCGGTCGCCCGGCTGGAACTCTTGCGGCGACAGCTCCAGGGTTTGTTCCGTGGCGCCCTTGTTGACGATCACGACCGCCAGCTCGCCGGAGGCAAAGGTGGTGGCATAGGAGAGGATATCGCTGCTGCCGCTGACCGACGATTTGACGCTGTGGTCCCCGGTGAAATGCTGCAGGTAGTAGAGATAAAAAAAGTCGGGGCGCGGACTCCAGGCCGGGATGGCGGCATTGGCGCCTTTATAGAACATCCCGCCCGACTCCCAGTGGACGAGCAGCCAACGGGCGGACATGCCAAAGTTGTTCTGGATCATTTCGCAGGTCAGCACGACGGCTTGCATGCCGTTGGCGATGGAGGTTGCGGCCTGGGGGTGATCGACCATGTTCCATTCCGTCAGTGCGACAGGTTTGCTGAAGGCTTGTTGACGGGCGATATCCTGACGGATAAAGGTGATGTTTTTCTTGATCTCATTGCGCGCCAGGTCGATCTGGCTTTTGGCCATGCTCACGCCCGTGCTGCCGAAATAGTTATGCATCACATAAAAATCAGCGGCATCTCCAACCTCCCGCAAGAATCCCTCATTCCAGGTCCGGTCCGCGATATTCCAGCTCGTTGTGCCATCATAGTGCAGGATCTGTCCGCCGATGTAAATGGTTTCGTCCAGTTCAGCCGCGGCAGCGCGCATGGAATCGGCGAAGATCCTGAAGTGACGTCCATATAAGGCCCCGGTGATGATTTTGGGTTGGCCGTCCTTGTTGCGCGTGGTATCGATTTGCCAGCCCGCCTCCCACGGACCGGCGTTCTCGTTGCCGATTTCCCAGAATCGGGTGCGGCCGGCATCATGACGGACCCATTCGGCGGCGAGATGGGCGGCTTCTTCCGCTGGTTTGTCGCCGAGGCCATAGCGGGCATAGCCATAATTGATGGTGATCAGTCCCTGAGTGGCGTTGACCTGATCGCGCAGCGAATAGTAGTTGGCCACCGTGGTCGTCCAGCTATTCACGCCGTATTGCGGCGAGAGGGCAATCGGCGCGCCGTTGTTGGCGCCATCGGGGATGGTGGAGGGCAAGTGGCCCGGATCGCCATTCCAGAAAAAGATATCGCCCCAGCTGCCGCCCGGATAGCGGATCAGGGTGGGGGCGAGCTTTTGCATATGGCCGATGAGCACCTTGTTCATCACATCATTGCCGACCCAGGCGGCCAGGGCATTGCCGAAGATATAGGGCGAAACCCGGGCGAGGGTGTCGCGGGTGGAGATGGTAATGGTCACCCCCGGAGATACCGCAGTTTTTACCGCGGTTTGGGACGGCGGTAGCATCGCGGTTCGCGGCAGAAAATCCTCGAGAAAACAATTGCCCGCCGTCTGCGCACCGAGCATCGTGCCGCCTGCGAGCACAAGGAGAGTCACCGCCCTGGAGATCTGAACATGCATGCATGATCCTCATAAAGTCGATGTTCAACAAAAAGGCCTGTGGGGGAACCACAGGCCTTGGCTGGGTTGTAGCGGGAGGCTCACCGGCCGGCGGCCATCCCCATATCAACCTTGTACACCGTCCACTCCTCCCCCGCGGTATCATCCCCGCAAATCATATAGAGGTAGTTTCCGGTGCCCCACGCCAGGTGCTTGCAGTAGGGATTGAGAATCCCTTTATAGTAAAAGTCCATCTTGCCCGTAGCCGGAGAGTAGCTCAGCAGCGGGTCAACGGCATCCGTTGCCAGCAGCAGGGTGCCGTCCGCGGCGAAAGAGATCGCCTTGAGGGTACGGCCAGCAGATGCGCTGGCGGTGGAGAGATCGACCACCAGTTCCTGCACGCCGACGCTGCCCTTGTCGCCGATGGCATGGCGGAAGATCTTGACCGGATCTGCGGCCGTCGCGCGGACGGCGACGTATACAGCGCCATTATAGCAGCGGATGGCGAGAATCTCCTGGGTGGCATAAAAGCCGGCCGAGATCGACGTGGTGGCCAGATCGAAGGGAGTCACCACCAGGTCGGTACGGGTGCCGCCTGAGAAGCAATAGCCGCTGGCGTCGAAATCGAGAAACCTGACGACTTTTCCTGAGGGGAGGTTGACCCAGCGGGCGACCGTGCCGGTGGCTACATCCAGACGGTCGATCGCACGGTTGTTGCCAGCCAGATAGAGGTTGCCATCCGGGCCGATGCTGGCATCGTACGGCACGCGCAGGGCGGTGCCGGTATTGCTCTTGTCGCCGCCCGGGGTGATTTTCTGGATGTAGCGGGTGTTGGTCTCGACGACGTAGAGATTTTCATTGGCGTCGACCGCGGTCACGGCCAGGGGCAGGTCTTCGTTAAACATGCCGACGCGGCCGACCACCCCGTCGATGCGGTAGGGCTGGGCATATTGGGCGGTCAGCAGGGCCTTGTTGGAGACGACCTTGACCTGACAGGCCTCGGTGGCCAGTTTGGGCCGGCGCACCTTGATGAAGGTATCCGAGTATTCTACGACATCGGCCTTGACATCGTCAAAGAAGACGCCATTATAAAGATAGCGGTAGCTGGTGTCCTTGTCCGAGCTTTGGATGGTCAGGGTGTCGATCGCCCCGGTGAAGTTGGCGCCATGGATGGTGATATAGTTCACGCCCGCGACAGCGGCGGCCGGGTCGATGGCGGAGATCGTGACGGCAGCCGTGCTGGGCGCCGGTTCCTCCCACTTGGGTTCGGCCACATCGAATTCGCATCCGGCCATGAACAGCCCTGTTGCCGCCAGCAGGAGGGTCACAAAATGCAAAATGGTGCGAGGTTTCATCATGGTAATCTCCTTGGCCTTGTTTACAGTGAGATCCGGGCGGTCATGCGCTGGACTTTATCGAAGACCCCGTAGGGGGTATAGGCGTAATCGAAGGCAAAGCCGGCCTTGTAGACGCCGAGTCCGAACGAAAAGCCGCTGTTCTCATCGCTGGCGGAGACATATCCGCCGCGCAAGGCGAATGTATTCATGATCCGGTAATCCAGGCCCACCTTCACCTGCTCGGGATGGTCGCGATAGTGGCTGGCGTCAACGCTCATCACCAGGGTCTGATGATAGGGGACCTCCCTGAAAAGATCCATGAGGTTCATCGAGATGCCAATGGTGAAGACCAGGGGCAGCTGGAACTGCTCATAGACGTACTGGATTTCCTTGGAGAAGTTGCGCACCGACATGCCGAAGACCAGGCTCTTGACGCCCGTCTTGAACTGGGTGCCAAAGTCAAAGACCAGGGGATTGAGGCGATTGGTGCCGGTGGCTGTCGAATCCTCATAGCCGATGATGGCATGGGTCGAATCATTGTAAATCGGGATATTTTTCGATTCATTGGGGATCCTGCTGTCGCCCAGATCCTGATGGGCCAGCCGCACCTGCCCGCCGACGCTGAAACGGTCGGTCAGGGCCTTGGCGTAGCCGATGCCCACGGCATAGGCGTTGAGATCAAAGAGGCCCGTTTCCTCGTATCCCTTGAGATTGCCCGGGTCCTTGCTGACGATGGTGCCGATGAAGCTGCCGAAATCGGCATATTGCAGGCTCATGCCAAAGACGCCGTATTTGCCCTGGGCGGGATTGAGGGCCAGGCCCACGGTATAATGCCGGATGTCGGCGATCCATTCGTTATTGCTGAGCGAGAGGTCGGCGCGTTTTTCCATGTTCGCCATCCCCGCCGGGTTGAAAAAGAGAGCACTGGAGTTCATGGGCAGGCTGGTCATCGCCCCGGCCATGGCGGCTCCCTGGGCGTCGGAGACGACACTCAGGAATTTGAAACTGGTTTGCGCCAGTTTCTGATTGTCCTGGGCATTTCCACCGGTGGAGGAGAGCAGGACCAGGGAAATCCCGAACAGGAGGAGTGCGGTTATTTTCTTCATCTATCTGCTCCCTTTATCGAATAATGACGAACTTGCGGAAGGTCGATTGCCCGGCGCTGAAGATCTTGTCCCCCTTCTGGTAGATCACGTCGCCCTGCTTGTAGATCGTCTTGAGGTTTTCATCGGTGATGTCATAGCGCGCGACGCGGTCGTCGGTTGCGTAAATATCCTCGGTCACCTCGACATAGAGAATATAAATGCCGCTGACGACGATCTGGTTCGAGGAGGTCTTGGAGTCCCAGGGCTCGTCGCCGGAGCCATTGGTGTGCTGGGTCTCCCAGATCAGGGTGCCATCGTCGGTGAAGATTTTCAGCTTGCATTTGGGCGGTATGCCATAGAACATGATCCGGTCATAAGGGCCGACTTCGCCGAACTGCCACTTGCGGGAGCGGATATCGTAGGGATTCGGGACGACGCGTACTTCAGCGAGCAGATCGCCAGCGGGGCGGAGGAGGTTGGCCGCCACCGAGGTCATCGTCAGAAAGCGGCTGCTGTAGAGGGGAACGCCCGGTTTGACGTCGTTCTGCGTCCCGTCATCCTTGGACTGGATATAGTAATAATAGTTAAATCCGCGCGTTGCCGAGGTGTCATCATAGCTGTGCACGACGTCAGCGGCACTGCATTCAAAGATCTTTTCATACACCGCGCGGTAATCCTTGACCAGCCCTTCCGAACGGTAGATCACATAGCCGTTGAAATGCGGGGTCTTGTCGGCGTTGTCGGCCCAGGTCAGGCTGATGGCGTCGCCACCCGAGGCGACGGTGAAAGCGGCCGGCGCCGGCGGCGGCTGGGGGATGTTATAGCCGGAACGGAAATTGGCGCGGGCGTTTTTGTAGGTCTGCAGGGTGGAATCGACACCCGAAAAGACCCAGGCCTTCTGGTATTCCGAGACGCTCGAGGTGGTTGCGCCGTTCGGTTTGACCAGGGTGGGGGTGCCGGTACCGGCGAAGTACTGATACCAGTTGGCGCCCACCTCGCGGCATTTCTCCCAGCTCAGGCCGTTCATGCCCTCAGCAAAAATGATGTGGATGCTGTCGCCGGGGGCGAGGGTATAGGGGCCATAGCCCTGGCCGTACATGCCGCCCGAGGGATGGAGCGGATCGGTGTTCAGCCAGTCCGCATAATAGCGGCCGTCGCCGACGGCTTCCCAAAGCGATTTTTGCAGATGGCCCTCGGTCATAACGGTCCAGCGCAATTTCATCGCCGTTTCATCATACTGGCTCTGCGGATTGGTCGTTGTGGAGCCATCCGCGTTGAAATAGTTCACCGTGGCGGGCTGACCGTAATCGTCGACGTTGAACAGGGCGCCGGGACCCTTGGAGGCGAGCAAGGTGACGCAGCCGGCGAATTTGGCCGCGCCCAGCAGCCCATCGAGATTCGGGCCGCCTCCGGTCTGCTTCGGGCAACCCCAATCATAGTCGTAACCGAGGCTGGTGACGGCGTTGCGCGTGCCATAGCTTCCCTTGAGGGGGCTGTAAAAGGCATAGAAGCCGCGCAGGCTGTCAGGGCGGGAGCGATAGGGGGGACCGAAGTCGTGGGCCACCGTGCTGGAGCCCCATTCCATGCCGAAATCGCCCCAGGCCGAGCTGTAGCCGTTCGAGCAGACCCCGTTCATAGCATAGCGGTAACCGAAATAGACCCAAAAGTTCTTGAGCGTCTGGGTGTTGATCTCACCCTTGGTATTATAGATGCCGGTATTCTTGAATATATAGTCGTGGATGAAATAGCTGTCGTGGTTTTGCTGGACGAAGCCGAGCACCTTTTTGGTGACCGAGACGCCCATGGAGGTATTATAGCGGATGACGACCATGCGGTCGCTGGGGAGGTTGGGATCAACCTCATCCAGGACATCATAAAGGCTGTTGGAGGAGCCGCTCTGGTTGTCGACGATCACCTTGGGAGGTTCCTCGCGGCCGATCAGTTTGATGCTGGTTGAAAAGATCATCGACGCCTGGTTGTCGGTATCGTAGCGCGGCCCGGAGCCGATGACCTTGACCGATTTGGTTTTTTTCTCGACCGGATCGTAAAAATCAGTGGCCCCCATCCAGACCGACTTGGCGCGGGTGGCGTACTGGTCGTCGCCGTACTGGGCGGGCCAGGCGAGAAAATTGGTCGTCGTGAAGGGATAGAGTTCGCACTCGTTGCCGAAATCCATAAAAAAGCACTGGAGCTGGCCCACGCGGATCCACTCGAGATCCTGGGCAGCGGTCGTATTCAGGCTGCCGGCCAGCAGCAGGGCGCAGAATGCCAGCAGCAGGGGCAAAAGTCTGGTTTTCTTTTTATTCATCGTGCATTCCCATTCGTTAGGTTGGTGGCCGGCCATCAATCGATATCGAAGGCGAGACGAACGCCGAAGGTGATGGTCCGCGGATTCAGGAACCAGTAAGTGGAGGGATTGGGCATATCAATGTAGGCCCTGTCCTCGATGGCCTGGTCCACCTTGGTCTGCTCGACCTTGGCCCAGCGATCCTTGATCTCGGGGATCGAGATGTTGTCGGTGTAATACCAGTAGGCATCCGAGGACTTGTCGAAATACCAGGCGCGGTTGGAGGAGGGGATCGAGTTAAAGTCGACTCCGTTCTCCATCGGCTGCCAGGCTACCCCGGGCTTGCGGTAATCGCCGAATTTGTCATCACCGGGAATATTGTTATAGGCATCGCTTTTGGGTAGATGCAGGGACTTGCGGTAGTTCAGATCACCGGTGTTATTGAGGCGCCGGGTGTTGAAGAGGTTGTTGATGTCAGCAAAAACCTGCAGATTGATCTTGTTGATCTGGATGGCCTTGCTCAACCGCAGCGTGGCGTCAAAGTAATCCAGGTACTGGATATTATTCTGGATCTTGTTGTTGGTGTTGTTGTTAAAGCTGGTCGTGCCGGCATTGTTGGGATTGTAGGTCGTCCAGCCGCCCTGGTTCCAGCGCAGCAGGATGTTGGCGAGCACATCGCCAAAGATCGCATGGTTGAACACGGCCGGCCCAAACTGCCGCGGGGTCGCAAAGGTCAGATTGGCGCGCGCGAACGGAGAGGGCACCGAGCGCGTCTGATAAATATTGACGGTGTTTTCATCATAATCCTGCTGCGACTTGGGATCCTCGAAAACATAATTCTCACCAAAGGCGCCGTTGGAGGTCGCCTGGTAGGTGTAATTCAGGAATCCATAGAACCACCGTCCCGCCGATTTGCGCAGGGTCAACTCGAAGCCGCGAATATCCGAGTAGGCCGTGCTCGTCGTCACTGTGTAGGCGGTACCATAGGCCGGGCGGTAGGAGGTGGTGTTCTGCTGGTCGCTGATGTCGCGGTAAAAGGCCGCCAACTGCAGCAGGATCTGGCCGTCAAAGAGATCGTGATCGTACCCCAGCTCGTAGGCGATAGTCTTGGCCAGGGTCAAATTGGGATCGCCAAAACGAACCAGGGTATTGTCGGAAGAACGGTCGAAGCGGTACTGGGACTCGTAGGTCGGCATCTGCTTGAAATGACCATAGTTGAAGTAGAGCTTGGAACGGTCGGTGATGGGATGGGAGATGCCCAGACGCGGACTGAGCTGCCACTGGCCTTTGGCCTTGGTCAGGGGCAATTCTGCGGTTTCCGTATATTTATAGGAGTAGAACAGGGCGTTGAAGGGATCCAGCGCCCACCAGTCGGTGCGCGAGTTGCTATAGTCGAGCCGCAGGCCGGCATTCAGGATGAAGCCCTTGGTCTCAAGCTTGTCCTGGAGATAAAAGGCAGCCCGGATCGGGAAATCGCGCATCTTGATCTGGTTGTCGTATTGCAAGCCGCCGCTTTGCATGCGGATATAGCCATAGTTGAGGTTGAGGTCGTTGTAGACGAATTCGACGCCGCTCTTGACCAGATTGTTGAAATTGACCTGGCTGGTCAGGTCCGCCTTAAGCGTGGTCGCGCTGACATCGGATTTGTCGCGGGCGAGAGCGTTCTGGTTGCCTTCATTGATGCCGCTGACGATGCCGTCGATGCCGTAAAACACGCCATAGGGGGTGGCGGTGGAAAAGTAGCCCGGGATGATCTCGGTGGTTTTGGAGGTATCCCGCATCGAGGGCGAATGGGTATCATAATTGCGCTGGAAATACTCCGCCGATACCTCATAATAGGTCGATTTGTTCAGCATGTGGGTCAGTTTGGCGGAGAGAGCATGGTGGGTGCGGTCGGCAAGGCCGTAGGTCCAGTCGCTGTACATATTGAAGAGGGCATAGCCGCCCGTGCCGAGGGTAGTGCCGGCGAGCTCGTAAGGCCACTGCTTGTAGGTGGTCTCCGAGGCGCGGTTGCCGGCCATGGTGCTGATTTTTCCGGAGAGGCCGGAGATGCGCAGCTTGAGGGCATCGCTGATATCGGAATTGACGACGATGCGGGCATCATAATCCCGATAATCCGGCCGGGTGCTCGGCCAGATCAGCAGACTCTTCTGGCCGCGATAGGAGGCGAAAAAGCGCAGGTTGCCCAGCATTTTCGAAACCAGCGGCACCGGACCGCCGACGCCGCCATCGATCTCATAATCCGGCTCATCATTGATCTGGCGCTTGCGGGTATAATACTGGAAAACCCGTTGCGCCGCCAACGGCGTCAGATCGTTGCTGGGATCGTTGTCGGTGCAGAGCTGCTGCGACACCGCGTTCCAGCCCTCGAACTCGAGATACTTGGACTGCGTGTAGGTGTCCCAGGCGCCACTGGTAGTGCCGGTCCAGCAGACGGCGTCGTCATAGAAGGGGCGCAGCCAGTAGGATTGCGTCGAATTGACATCGGGCATGTCTGATCCGTGGAAATACTTGCGCGTCGGCGGTGTCAGACGCAGATTAAGGCTGCCTGAATAACCCTTGGCCTTGCCTTCATTGGTGACGACGTTGACGATACCGGACTGCACCTGGCCGTATTCCGCATTAAATCCGCCGCGTTCGACGGAAATCTCGCGCACCGTGCTCAGAGCGACCTTGGTCAGCGCCTGGTTGTTGCGTGGATCGCGCATGGTCACACCATCGACCATAAAGAGGGCTTCATCGAGGCCGACCCCGCGGATATTGGTGCCGTCGATACCGGCCTGCATGCCCATGACGTCGGTGACATTGGCGACCGGCAGGCTCTTGAGCTCCGCGCCGGAAACCGCCACGACACTGGTCGCCACGTCCGGCTTGATCAGCGGCCGTTCGGCGACCACTACCACATCGCCGATCTCGATCGCTTCCTGGACCATGGCGACATCGATGCGTGCGGTCTGGTCAATATAAACCCGGACGTCATGGACGATCGTCTTCTGATGCCCCAGGAAGGTCACTTGCAGGGAGTAGGTCCCGGGCGGGACCTCAAGAATGGTGTACCGTCCGCTGAGATCGGTCACTGCACCCAGGCGTGTGCCGTTGACGAGAATGTTGGCCCCGGGCAGGGTTTCTCCCGTCGCCTTTTCGGTCACGGTACCGGCGATCTTGCCGGTCGTACCCGAAAAGAGCGTACCCGCCAGCATGAGCGACAACAGCAAAATCCATCCCAGCAGGTTGTTCGGTAGTTTCATGTTCCTTACCTCCAGGAAATGATAAATAGGAATTGAATCGAATGGTTTATTGCGTTATATTTTCCCGTGCATCCGGCACGGATCCCCTTCATGGAGAATACGATGAAAAAAAAAGAGCGCCAGGCCGCCCTCCGGGCCATCGATCCCCGGCGAAAACGGCTCTTCACCTTGCTGCTCGTTGCCTTGCCCTTTCTCTTCCTGGGCTTGATCGAGCTTTTCCTGCGCACGATCGATTTCGGCCCTGACCTGGCCCTCTTTGCCCGGGAACATTGGGCCGGCCGCGACTGGTATACCCTTAATCCCGGCTGCAAGGACCGCTATTTCAGCCGCACCTCGTTTACCCCGGATCCTTCACCGGAGTATCTGGCTGCCGAAAAACCGGCTGGAACCTTTCGCATCTTTTGCCTCGGCGGCTCGACGACCGTCGGCTATCCGTACTGGTACAACGGAGCCTTTCCGGCTTTTCTGCGCGACCGTCTCAAGGCACTCTGCCCGGACCGCCCGGTGGAGGTGATCAACCTCGGCATGACGGCTACCAACAGCTATACGGTGCTCGATATCGGCCGGGAGCTGTTCCGCTACCAGCCCGATCTCCTCATTGTCTATGACGGGCACAATGAATTTTATGGCGCGCTCGGGGTCGCCTCGCGCGCGCGCCTGGCGCCCTCGCGCAGCCTTAACCTCCTCTATCTGCGCCTGGTCCATTGGCGCACCTTTCAACTGGTCCGGGAGGTCATTCATCGCCTGCGCGGCCTGGCCGGCCAGCCGGCCGCAACGGAACTCAACCAGGCCACGCTGATGGAACAGGTCGCCGGGAGGCGGACCGTGGTGCAGGGAAGCCGCCTGTATCGGCAGGCCCTGGATATTTTTCAACAGAACATGGAGGATCTCGCCGCGGCATGCCGGCCCCGGCATATACCGGTCATCTTTTCCACCCAGGCCTGCAACCTGCGCCAGCAGGCACCCTTTGTCTCGGAGCATGCAGCGGGCATGGCGCCGGAGATGCTGCGGTCATTTCAGAGTCTGTACCAGAGCGGCTGTGATTTGCAGGCCCGGGGTCAGGCCGATTCCGCCCTGGTGCGATTTCATGCAGCAGCGGCGCTTGATTCCGGCTATGCCGACCTCCATTTTCGCATCGCGGCCTGTCTGGACGGCGCCGGGAGGGCGCGGGAGGCCGAGTCCGAGTATCGCCGCGCCCGGGATCTGGATGCTCTGCGGTTCCGGACCGACAGCCGCTTCAACGCTGCGATCCGCGCCATGGCCGGACGGGAGGGGTGCCTGATGGCGGATATCGAGGCGTTCCTCCGGGCGGCTTCGCCCGATTCCCTGATCGGCCGGAATCTCATCAGCGAACATCTCCATCCCACGGCTTTCGGGCAGTTTCTCATGGCCAGGGAGTACGCCCGCATCATGCAGCGGCAGGGCCTCCTCGCCCCGGCCGGCCGCTGGGGCCGCGATGACGCGGGGGTCGACAGTCTGCTCTGGCAGAACCGGCCGCTGACACCGGTCGATGAGTACATGGCAGCGCGCAAGATCGAATTTCTGACCGCGCGCTGGCCTTTCCACACCCAACCATTAAGGGTCACTCCTGTGCCCGCCACAGACACCCTGCGCATGCTCGCCGACCAGGCGGTGCATAACCAGATCGGCTGGGTCACGGTGCACGAGCGCGCGGCCGCCTATTATCTGCAGCGCGGCGAGCGGCCAGAGGCAGCGCGGGAGTACGCATCCGTCATCAACCAGCTGCCACACCAGGTTGTGCCCTATCTCAATCTTGCAAAAATTCACTATGACGACGGTAATTTTTCCAAGGCAGAGACCGTGCTCCTGGCATCACTGCAAGTGGAGCCCACCCGCGTTGCAACCCGGGTGCTCGGAGATATTTGCCTCAAAGAACGCCGGATTGCCGATGCGATACGCTATTATGAGGCTCTGGCCCGCTTTCCGGAAGATCCCGCCACGGCGGCCGATAACGCCTACATGCTGGCCCTCGCCTATCTGGCCTCCGGCAAGCCGGAGGCCGCCGTGGAATTGCTGGAACGGACCAGCCGGCGTTTCCCCGCTTATGAGCCCGCCCGGGCATTGCTGGCGCGCGTCCAAAAGCAGGCTGGCAAGACTTTACGGTAATACCACTGTCAATGAACAAGCCGGAGGAGACGTGCAGCGGAATGCCCGGCGATCCGGCCAACAAAAAACAAGCCGGCAGTCAACTACTGCCGGCTTGTTTTTAAAGCGTTTACTTGACCAATACCATCTTGTTGCTGAAGATCTGGTCTGCCGTTTGGAGCTTGTAGATATAGACTCCGCTGGGCAGGTTGTTCGGCGTGAAGCGGGCGACATGCTCGCCGGCATTCTGATACTGGTCGACGAGGACCGCTACCTCACGGCCGGTCCGGTCATAGACGGCGAGATGAATCTTGCCGCTGGCCCGGAGCGTATAGTTGATCGAGGTGCTCGGGTTGAAGGGATTGGGATAATTCTGGGAGAGTCTGTAGGTTTCCGGAGCAGCTTCAGGCCGCGATTCCACGGCCGTGGCGAGCAGCGGCGTGGCGACATCACCCCAGCTGGTGCCCATGCGCAGTTCGTCAAAACCTGTCTGGAGGCCATCACCCACGGTGCCGCCGAACTCGATGCGGACCGTATTGAAACCGGCTTCCATGCTGGTATTGGCAACAGCGTCGGCGGTGGCGACCGCCGGCTGTCCGGCGGACGGATCGGGATTGATCCACATGTAGGTGGTGTCATAGTCGGCATTGCCGACACCCTTCATGACGGTTTTGCCCACGATCCAGACCGGGCCGGCATCCCAGGAGACACTCGAGACCTCAGGTCCGGCGCTGCCATGCCAGCCGCTGCCCACGGTGTATTTGTCCATGCCGTGGCCTTTGCCGAACATGCCCAGCTCACCGGTATCACCATCATAATACTTGATGCCGAGCCAGGTGGCATTGTCGGTGGCGTTCTTGACATCCATGATAAAGCTGATCCAATAGTCGGTGCCGGCGACATTCGGCCAGGTTTTGTCGAGGCGGCGGCCCCAGCGCTGTTCCGTAGCGGTGGCTGTCGGCACGCTTTCGAGATGATTGCCGACGTTGGGAATGATGTAATTGAGATCATCGTAGGGCAGGCCCGTGTCCGCGATCAGGGCAGCGTTGGGCGCTGCAGCGACAATGGTATACCAGGCATCCTGCCAGCCATTCCCCGCCGCGCCCATCCCCGCATCAATGGAGGTACCCACGGGATATTCAAAGGATTCGCGGACCAGATAAATGTCGGATGAAACAGCCGCATAGGAGGTGCCGAGGCGCAGTTCGTCAAAGCTCACCTGCAAACCATTGCCCACCGTGCCGCCGAATTCGATACGGATGGTGTTGAAGCCGTTCTCCATGCTGGTGTTGGCGACGGCATCGGCCGTCGTCGTGCTCGGCTCGCCAGCGGTCGGATCGGGATTGATCCACATGTAGGTGGTGTCATAATCGGCATTGCCAACACCTTTCATGACCGTCTTGCCCAGCAGCCAGACCGGACCGGCATTCCAGGCGACATTGGAGACCTCGGGGCCGGCGCTGCCATGCCAGCCGCTGCCGACCGTGTATTTATCCAGGCCGTGGCCCTTCCCGAACATACCCAGTTCGCCGGTGTCGCCATCGTAGTATTTGACACCGATCCAGGTGGCGTTGTCATCGGCATTCTTGATATCCATGATGACACTGATCCAGTAGACATTGCCAGCCACGCATGGCCAGGTCTTGTCGAGACGGCGGCCCCAGCGTTGCTCTGTGGCGGCGGCCATGCCGACACTCTCCAGGTGGTTGCCGGCATGGGGCACAGCATAGTTAAGATCATCGTAGGGCAGACCGGCATCCGAAGCGATGGCGGCATTGGGCGCGGCGGCGACGATCTTGTACCAACCGCCCTGCCAGCCGTTGGCTGCTGCACCCATGAGGGTATCGATGGTGGCGCCGATGGGATAATCGAAGGATTCCCTGGCCGAATACTCCTGGGCGAATGCCCAGGTGCTGAGCAACACAAGGGCCAGAATCGTAACAAGTGCTCTGATGCGCATTTTTACTCTCCTTGTTAGTGAGACCATTCAGGGATTGTTAACGTACACATGCCAGGACTCATCACTATAACGGATGGCGTTATCCGGTGAAAATTCCTGCATTGCCGTGCGCTCCTTGAGCTTGGCGGTCACCTCCTTCCCTGCATGCGGATGAGTGGCCCATTCGGATTGCGGCCGATAGGCTGCAGATGGTCTATGGGAATGTACGGTGCGGCCCTGCGGGCTGGTGCCTTGCGAATAATGCGGTTCTCTTTTGGATGATTCTTCAAGCTCGGGCAGGCAAGAGAGGCGCGGCGGACAGGAGGGTTCCAGGAATGCAGACCGGTCCGTTCCGCGGCGCGGCGCATCTTCACAATCGTTTATCAGCAGGGCCTTTTAAAACGTTTTAGTATACAAAAACAAAAAGACCGATACAAGTAAAATTTTCCCGGAGAACAAAGAGCGTGGCCCTGCATCCGGTGTGCATCCAGCCGCTGCGGGCCCCTTCGGCCCGTGCCGCTGTTAACAGGGCACGTCGGGTCAGGTACCACGGGTTCAGGGTTCGAATTGTCCTGTTTCAACCCACTCATTCTTCAGGATCGACCACCAGTCGACCGCCAGCCCCTTGAGCAGATAATCGTAGGGCAGCCACCCGTAGCCCTTCTCGCCCCATTCGGATCCCCAGGAGTTGCGGATGAGGAAGGCCCCCTTGCACTTGGGTCCATCCGGATTGGTGTTAGCTATTTCAAGCTTGTCGTCGTAACCGACCGTCATAATGGCATGGCCTCCCAATATCCTTTCGCCCTCGGTTGGATAGGGGATCAATCCGGTCTCGCCGGCCTGAGAGATCGAGCTGAATACGGTGAAGCCAAACATGGCCGGCAGGCCGGCCGCCAGGTTGGTTTTGATCGCCTCGAGCGCCTCCTCTTTGCTGGCGCCCGCTGCATCGAGGCGGTAATAGCTGATCGCCTGATAATTCTGGGCAAAGGCATAGCAAAAGGCGGGGGGCTCCTTGTCGAAATCCTTCTCTTTGTAGGGCCAGTAGAGCTCGGGCGGGACGCCAAAAAGCACCAGGGCGCCCATGGTGGAGCGGATAAAGGCCCCGGTGTCGCCTTTTTGCCGCATGAGATTGCGGGTGACCTTGTAGAGGAAGAGCCGGGAGACATCGGTGTAGCGTTCCATTGTGCGGCGGGCAAAATACTCCACCATGCTCGCACCGGCCTGGGCGGTACAGGAGCCCAGTTCGCCCTGGTCCTCGATCTGAGAACACCAGGCGCGCAGGTCCACGGCCGCGGGCAGACTCTTCTTACGCTTGCCCGTCAAACCGATCTTTTTCAGCATGGGGTGGATGATGGCATGGTCCGTCGTATAATCGCGGAAATCGGGATAATCGGGCAGCCAGCCCATGGAATGCTTTATGGCAGCCATGAAGAGGCCTCCTTTCGCAAGTATGAAACCCTGGTCGGAATTGTCCTTCATCTTCAATATACACCATGCAGGTCAAGGTGTCAAATGATTCCTGAAAAAAAAGTGGCACGGCTCCATGAACACTCCCAAAGAGCTCAAGCCGGAGCGGATGCACTCCTGCAGTTCCTGAGAAATCGCGGCGCTGCACCCGCCGGAGGGTCAGACGACCAGGGTAATGGCGGTATAGAGGGCAAGAAGGATGAGGATTCCGGCGGTGATGCGCAGGATATTGGCGAAGGTACGAGAGGAGAACTGGTGATGATATTTGGCGACGTAGCGGCAAAGGAGAAGGTACCAGATCGTTGTGCCGACACCCGCCATGACCGCGAAGATCAGGCCGCTCCACTCCCTGGGGGAGGCCAGGTGGTGGGCAGTGATCGTGCCACCCACCGCGAGCCAGAACATATACAGGCTGGGATTGGTCAGGTAGAGCAGCAGGGCGCCGATGATCGGGCGCGGCGCCGTGGTCACCCTGGATTGGTCACTGGCCTTGAGAGGGGTGAAATGCCGCGACTGATGCAGAAGCCGGGCGGCAATGGAAAAGATGATGATCACACCGAAGAGCTTGATGTAGGGAAGCAATTCGGTAATCCGGGTGGTCAGATGGTGGGTGCCGGCGATGGCCACGAAGCAAAAAACAACATCGAGCACGGCGGAAGTGACGCCTGCCAGAAATCCATGCGAAAAGCCCCGTTTCATGGTCTGGGTGATGGCGTAAACGTTGATAGGACCGATAGGAATGGCGGCGATGAAGCCTATGATGACCGCAATGACAATATACATAAGATGCTGTTTTCCCTAAACCCCTTTAAAAATCTCTTGCACGATCCCCCTGTCGTGTACCAGTAGCAAGTTACAACCTGTACGTGAAAATGCAAAGCATTTTTCACAGCAAGCGGGAGCGGCCGTAGCTGGTCATGCCCCCGCTGCCGAAACGACAGCGGCCGATGCCTGCCGGGCCCAACTAGAGAAAGAGATAGCGGCAGATGAACACGGTACCAAGAATCCCGGCGAGATCCGCAATCAGGCCCACCCAGATCGAGCTGCGAATGTTCTTGATCTGAACGGAGCCGAAATAGACCGCCACCACATAAAAGGTGGTCTCCGAGCAGCCATAGATGGTCGAGGCCATGCGCCCGATGAGCGAGTCCGGACCATGATTTTTAAGCAGTTCGGTGATGATGCCGAGCGAGCCGCTCCCCGACAACGGGCGCATCAACGCTGCGGGCAGGACCTCCGCGGGCATGCCGATGAGATTGGTCAAGGGGGTCAGGAGGTAGATAAAGGTTTGCATGGCGCCGGAAGCGCGGAACATGCCGATCGCCACGAGAATGGCGACCAGGAAAGGGATGATGCGGACGGCTACCTGGAATCCCTCCTTGGCGCCATCGATAAAGACCTCGTAGACCTTGATCTTTTTAATAAAGGCGAAGAGCGGAATGAAAAAGAGGAGAAAGGGAATGGCCCAGGTGGAAATGAAGGTGACCAGGGTACGGAAGCCATTGGCAGGCAGGATGGCGGCGAGCGCGGAGAAGACGCCGCCGGCGGCGAGGGCGGCTGCGGCGGCGACGGCCAGGGCCATGATCAGCAGCGGCCGCCAGGAGCGGCGCAGGGTGGCCTTGAAATGGTTCCGGCCGGCATCGAGGGTGATAAAGGTCTTGGCGGCCAGCACCCCGGTGAGGGTGGCCAGGCAGGAGGCAAAGATGGTCGAACCGATGATCTCGGTCGGATTGGTCGAGCCCAGGCCGGCGCGAACCGCAATCACCGTCATGGGGATGAGGGTGATGCTGCCGGTGTTCAGGGCGAGAAAGGTGATCATGGCATCGCTGGCGGACTCCTTTTTGGGATTGAGGCTCTGCAGCTGTTCCATAGCCTTGAGTCCCATCGGCGTCGCTGCGTTGCTGAGGCCGAGCCAGTTGGCGGAGATGTTGAGCACAATTGCGCCGATGGCCGGATGGTCGGAGGGGATATCCGGGAAGAGCCGCTTGCTGACAGGTTTAATCGCCCGGGAGAGAATGCGCACAAGTCCCGCTTCCTCGGCGATCTTCATGATCCCCAACCACATGGTCATGATGCCGATCAGACCTATGGCGATATTCACCGCGGTGCTGGCGGAGTCCAGTGCGCCTTTAGTGACCGCTTCAATATTCCCCTGGACGGCTCCGACTACGAAGGCTATCGCTACCAGTGCAAACCAGACGTAATTCATCATGGCGCTGTTTCCTCGGCGAGGTCCGTTCTGTCCTACCTAAATTACACCTTTTGGATTAGGAAACAAGCAAAATATCGCAGTAGCGATTCTCGGGGGTGCCACGCGCCCTGTTCCGGTTGGTTCTGCGCGCCGCATCCGCAAGTCTGCGCCGTTAAAAGCCCTCCGCACCGGGTGTGGCCCTGCGGCCAAATAAAACGCTTGTTTCGTTTGGGCAGAGTTTGTATATTTACGCCGATCATTTGCGCGTACCGTAGATGACAGCGAAAACAAATGCCATGGAGGATGTAATGAAGACCAAAGTCGATCCCGATCTCTGCACCAGCTGCGAACTGTGTACAGGTGATCATCCTGAATTGTACGAAATGAAGGGCGATGTGGCTGCTGCCATTGTCGAAGATGTGCCTGCCAATCTGGAAGCGGCCGCCCGGGATGCTGCGGATAATTGCCCTGCCGGTGCGATCAGCGTCGAGTAGGCCTCCCGCTCTCCCTATTTTAACACGAAAGGGCCGGTTCCTTTGGATCCGCCCTTTTTTTATTTCACCCGGCCGGTCCGGCGCTGCGGCCGGATGCGAGCCTACGGAGGTGGAATCATGATTCTGCAGGACTGTGCCGTGCATGGAAGCCGCTGCCTGTTGCTCCTGTCGCTGGTATGCTGTTTTGCAGCCGCAGTCGTCCGCGCGCAGACGCCGGGAGCGGCTGATCTCGTTTTCCGCAATGGCCGGATCTGGACGGTTGATGCGCAGCGACCGGAGGTGGAAGCGCTGGCGGTCCGTGACGGCCGCATCCTCGCCCTGGGCAGCCGACGGGAGATCGATGCCCTGATCGGCCCGGACACCCGCGTGATCGATCTTGCGGGCAGAGTGCTCCTGCCGGGATTCATCGACAACCACGTCCACTTCCTCAGCAGCGGCCTGCAGCTGCTCGGCATCGAGCTGCGCACCGCCCGGAGCGAGGCGGAATTTGTGGCGCGGATCAAGGCGTACGCGGAACGCTATCCCGGCCGCTGGATCACCGGCGGCGACTGGGATCACGAGAGCTGGCCCGGCGCCCGGGAACCCCGCCGCAGCCTGATCGATGCCGTAACTCCGAACACCCCGGTCTTCGTCAACCGCCTCGATGGCCACATGGCGCTGGCCAATTCCCTCGCCCTGCGCCTGGCTGGCATCGACCGCACTACTCCCGATCCTCCCGGCGGCGAGATCGTCCGCGATCCGGCGACAGGCGAACCCACCGGCCTGCTCAAGGACGAGGCGATGACCCCGGTGTATGCGGTGATCCCGGAGACCAGCGAGGCGGAACGCCGCGAAGGCGCACGCGCGGCGATGGATCTGGCACGCCGCTGTGGCGTCACCAGCATCCAGGATGTCAGCTCCGCTGCGGATTTGCGCACCTATCAGGCCCTGCTCGCGGCGGGCGAATTGACCCTCCGCATCGACGGCCGCCTGCCTATCAGCCAGTACCCGCTCCTCGCCGGCTCCGGCCTCCGCGCCCATTTCGGCAATGACATGCTGCGCATCGGCAGCCTCAAGGCCTTTGCCGATGGCTCGCTCGGCTCGACCACCGCCCTCTTTTTTGCACCCTATGAAGGCACCAACAACCACGGCCTGCCCATGGATATTCTCCTCGACGGCAGGCTGGAAAAATGGGCCCTCGAAGCCGACAAGGCGCAGCTGCAGCTCTCGGTGCACGCCATCGGCGACAGCGCCAACAGCCGCATGCTCGACATCTTTGAACGCTGCGTCCGCGAAAATCCGGCCTGGGACCGCCGCTTCCGCATCGAACATGCCCAGCACATCGCCCGCAAGGACCTGCTGCGCTTTGCCCGCCTCGGCGTCGTCGCGTCGATGCAGCCCTACCATGCCATCGATGACGGACGCTGGGCCTGGAAGCGCATCGGCGAGGAGCGCAGCCATGAGGCCTATCCCTTTCGCTCTCTGCTCGATCAGGGCGTGCATCTCTGCTTCGGCACCGACTGGTCCGTCGCGCCCCTCAATCCGCTGCTGGGCCTCTATGCCGCGGTCACCCGCCGCACCCTGGACGGCCAGCACCCCGAGGGTTGGATCCCGGAGCAGAAGATCAGCCTCGCCGAAGCCGTCGCCTGCTATACCAGCAACAGCGCCTGGGCCTCCTTTGACGAAACCAGCAAGGGACGTCTCAAGGAGGGCTATCTGGCCGATCTGATTGTTCTCTCCGAGGACATCTTTGCCATCCCCCCGGAGCGGCTTCCCGAGGTACAGGTCGATTTTACCATTTTGAATGGCAGGGTGATCTTTACACGCACTGCAGGGGAGACGATTCCCGCGCGGTAGCCTGTCTGCCCCCGCTGCGGGCTGCCCTGGCCTTTTTCAGGCCTGTGTGTCAGGAGTATTGGAGTTTAGAACGAAAGGCCAAAAGGCCGGGTGGGATACCCGGCCTTTTTTTATGGCACCGTGAGCAGCGAATTCCGGTCCCCGTAGGGATCCAATTCCGATGCGGCTGCAGACGGATCGGCCATCCAGCGGCTGCCATCAATGACCAGCTTGTAGCGGTAGCGGCCCCGCTTGAGCGGCAGGCGGAGGAGCCATGAATCCGGGCCTGCAGCCGCCAGGGTATCCGCAGCGGCGCTCCAGCCGTTAAAGTCACCGGCCACAGCGACAGAACGCGCCAGGCCCTGATAGCGAAAGCTCACCCAGGCCATATCGGCGCTCAGCCGCGGCGTAAAACGGCAGGCCCACGCCATTCCCGCGAGCGCGCGGGGATGCCATCGCCCCTTGATGCGGAAGAGGTGGGACGCCCAGGGCTGCAGGCGCAGGTCGAGGCTGTCGCCGGCGGTCGCGAGCCGCTGCGACGAGAGCAGGTCCGCAAAACGCGTGCGTGCGGAGAAGAGACCGCGGGGCAGGGGGATCTTGCGGCTCTCCACTGCCGCGGAATTGGAGATCACCACCAGCACCGCCTCACGCTCCTGATACTTGAGATAGGCATAGATCCCGTAATCCTGATAGATCTCGATCAGGTGGCTGCTGCGCAGGGCGGCCAGGTGCGCGCGCAGGTCGAGGAGGCGGCGGGTATGGGCGACGAGCGCCCGGTCCGCGCCCGTCACACGCCCCCAGGGCATGGGCAGGCGGTTTAGGTAATCCTGACCCGCCCCGGTCTGTTCATTGACCGGGGCGGCGCCCTCGAGGGCGACCTCATTGCCGTAATAGAGCATGGGCAGGCCGTGCTGCGTCAGGACGAAGGTCAGGGCGGCGGCCATTTTCTCGCGCGGATGGTCGGCGGCCCAATAGCTGAACCGGGCGACGTCATGATTGTCGATGACCGGCGAGAGCAGCAGGCCATGATAGTCCTGGCGATTGAACGTTATCTGGCGGCTGAGCAGCTGCAGGCTGCCGCCCTGGGCGAAGACGCGGTTGAGGGTGTAATAGAGGGGAATATCGAAGAGAGCATTGAAACCGAGATCCTGATAGCCGGCCACATAAGGCGTCTCGCCGGCGAAGACCTCGCCGAGCAGGAGAAAATCGGGGCCGGCAAAGGCATGGAGATCCCGGCAGATGCGGGCCCAGAATGCGGGCGGGATGTGCTTGACCGCATCAAGACGGAAGCCATCGCAATTGCTCTCGACGATCCAGTATTTGGCGACATCGAGGAGAAAGTCGTAGACATGGGGATTCTCCTGGGCGAGGTCGGGCAGCCCGTTCAGCTCGCGCGTCTCCAGTTGGTTCTGGTCCTGCCAGTTCTGGATGCTGGTGGAGGCGTCCCTGCCGCTGTGGGGGTGGAACCAGTGGCGGTAGCCCGCGCCCTCCCATAGCTCCCTCTCCTTTACCCAGGGGTGGTCCGGCGCGACATGATTGAATATCATGTCGAGCAGCACTTTCATGCCGCGTTTGTGGGCAAGGGCGATGAGGCGCTGCAGCGTCGCAATCCCGCCGAAATGCTCGTCTACCTTGAAAAAATCGATGGGGTGATAGCCGTGGTAGGGCCACCAGCCGGAAAAGTCGCTGTTGCTGTTATCAAAGACGGGGGAGAGCCAGATTGTGGTGATGCCGAGCTGTTGCAGGTAGTCGAGCTTGTCGATTACGCCCTGGAGATCGCCCCCCTGGTAACACTTGAGCGCTTCCCAATTGCCGCGGGCACTGTCGAAGCGGCACAGGCTGGCTGGCGCAGACCCGGCATCGTTGATGGAGTCGCCGTTGCAGAAGCGATCGATCAGGACCAGATAGATGCTCTCGCGCGACCAGTCGACCGCCCGCCGGGGGTGCGGCGAACGGTCCAGGGTGATATGCGGTTTCCAGACCGGCCCGAGATCCTCGGCCCCGGCCGGAGCGGCGAAGTAGAGGAGCAGGGCGGCAACGCCGGCAAAGAGGCCGGCCCGGAGCGTGCTAGTTCTGATATTGCAGCTGGTAGAGACGATAATAGATTCCCTTTCTGGCCAGCAGCTCGGCGTGGGTGCCCATCTCGCGCACCTCGCCCTTGTGCAGCACCAGAATCCAGTCAACATACTGGATAGTCGAGAGGCGGTGGGCGATGATGACCGAGGTGCGGCCCGACATCAGCCGGGTGGTGGCCTCGCGCAGCAGCAGTTCGGTCTCGGTATCGACCGAGGAAGTAGCCTCATCCATGATCAGCACTTCGGGATCGAAGACCAGGGCGCGGGCGAAGGAGAGCAGCTGCTTCTGCCCGACCGAGAGGTTGCTGCCGCGTTCGCTCAGCTCGGTCTGATAGCCGTTCGGCAGTTTCTCGATGAATTCATGGGCGCGCACATCCTTGGCCGCCTGGATGACCCGCTCCATCGGAATCGACTGGTCCCCGAGGCGGATGTTGTACTCCACCGTCCCGGAAAAGATAAAGACATCCTGGAGCACCATGCGCACCCGCCGCCGCAGTTCTGCGAGCGGATAGCGCGCGGTGTCGATGCCGTTGAGGAGGATCTGGCCGCTGGTCGGCTCGTAGAGGCGGTCGATGAGGTTGATGAGGGTGGTTTTGCCGGCGCCGGTGGCGCCGACGATCGCGACCTTCTGGCCGCAGCTGATGCTTAAGTTGACCTTTTTCAGGACCGGCTCGTTGGTGTTGTAGGCGAACGAGACCTCGCGGAATTCGATCGCGCCGCAGGGCGGCGGCATTTCCGCCGGGTGATCGGGCACCGGGGGCTGTTCGGGCTCGTCCAGGAGTTTGAAGATGCGCTCGCTGGAGGCCATGGCCGACTGCAACAGGTTGTATTTCTCCGAGAGATCGCGGATCGGCTGAAAAAAGCGCTGGGTGTATTGGACAAAAGCGACCACCACGCCGATGGTCAGGGCGCCGTTGATGACCCGGATGCCGCCGTACCAGAGGATGATCGCCAGGGCCAGTGAACTGATCAGCTCGACCAGGGGGTAGAAGACCGAATAGTAATAGATGGTCTCGAGATAAGCCTGGAGATAATCGTTGTTCAACTCATCGAAACGGCGATAGTTCTTCTTCTCACGGTTGAACATCTGCACGACCGCCATGCCCATGATGTTTTCCTGAAGATAGCTGTTGATGCGGGCAATGCGCAGGCGCACCTTGCGGAAGGATTCGCGCACATGCACCCTGAACCATGAGCTGGCGGCGAAGATCAGGGGCAGCACGGCGAAACAGAGCAGAGCCAGCTGCCAGTTAAAGATCAGCATGACGACGATGATGCCGAAAAGAACAAAGAGATCTCCGAAGAGGCTCACGACACCGCTGGAAAGCATGCTGTTGAGGGTTTCGACGTCATTGGTCGCGCGCGTGACCAGACGCCCGACCGGATTGCGGTCGAAAAAGGAGAGGGGCAGGCGCTGCAGATGCGCAAAGATCTCGTTGCGCATGTCGTACATGACCTTCTGCCCGATCTTTTGGGTCATAAAGGTCTGGAAAAAGATGAAGATCATCTGCACAAGCAGCACCGCAAAGTAGACCGCCGCCAGCCCCAGCAGGCCATGGAACTGTTTGGGGGTGATGTAGCGGTCGATGGCGACCTTGGTCAGCCAGGGCAGGAGCAGCTCGGCCAGCGATCCGAAAATCAGGATGACTACGGCCAGGACCACCTGCCCGCGGTAGGGGTGGAGATAGGTCAGCAGCCGCCGCATCAGGCGGCTGTCGTAGGCCTTGCCGATTACCTCTTCTTCGTGCAGTGTCACCGTATGCCTCAGCTGATCTCGGCCAATGATTCTTCCAGCATCTGCCGCTGGTACAATTCCCAATAGGCTCCCTTTTGCGCCAGCAGTTCCTCGTGCTGGCCCTGCTCGATGATCGACCCGCCTTTGAGGACGACGATCAGGTCGGCGTCGCGGACCGTCGAAATGCGGTGCGAAACGAGGATGGTCGTCCGCTCCGCCATGATCGTTCGCAGCCGTTTGAGAATCTCTTCCTCGGTGTAGGTATCGACGGCGGAGAGGGCATCGTCAAGAATCAGGATGCGTGGCTGACGGATGATGGCGCGTGAGATGGCCGTGCGCTGTTTCTGCCCGCCGGAGAGGGTGATGCCGCGCTCGCCGACGACGGTGCCGAAGCCATCGGGAAACTGGTCAAAGTCGCTGCGGATCTGCGAGGTCTCGGCCGCCGCTTCGATCTCCGCCATGCGCAGCTCCTCCACGCCGAAAGCGATGTTTTCCTGGAGGGTCTCCGAGAAGAGGAAGGTCTCCTGCGGCACCATGCCGATGCTGCGCCGCAGCAGGGCGAGGGGAATGCGCTCGACGGGATGGCCGTCGATCAGGAGCTGTCCCGGGCCGGCCTGGTAAAGCCGGGGGATGAGATTGACCAGGCTCGATTTGCCGCTGCCGGTGGCGCCGACGATGGCCACCGTGCGGCCGGCGGGAATGTGCAGCGAGATGTTGCTCAGGATCGCAGGTCCGGCTGCGGAGTAGGCGAAGGAGAGGTTGCGGAATTCGATCTCACCGTGAAGCGAGGTGATGCTGAGGTCGGTTTCCGGGCCGTCGAGAATCTCGGGTTCCTCGCGAAAGATCTCCATGATGCGGGCCGTGGAGGCCAGCCCCTCCTGCCACATGTTCAGAGTCCAGCCCAGCGCGATCATCGGCCAGGCGAGCATCGCCAGATAGGAGAGGAAAGCCACCAGGCCGCCGATGCTGAGCTGCCCGTTCATCACCTCGCGTCCGCCGGCCACCAGTGCGGCCAGGGTGGTCAGGCCGAGAAGAAAGTCGATGGAGGTCCACATCCCGGCCCGGACCTTGACCAGTTTAAGATTACGCTGGATATACTCCTCACTCTGGCTGCGAAAATCCTCGACTTCGTGCCCTTCCTGGACGTAGGACTTGACCACGCGAATTCCGGAGAGATTCTCCTGGACCTTGGCGGTGAGGCTGGAGAACTGTTCCTGGATCTTGTCGAAGAGGCGGGCGATCTGCCGGGCCTGGTTGTAGACGATGAACGCGACAACAGGCATCAGCGCCAGCGACCACAGAGTGGTCCGCCAGGAGATCCCGGCCATCAGCACGATCGAGATGATCGCGACAATGATGGTTGTGGCGAAGTACATGATCCCCGGTCCGAGCATGGAGCGGACCGCTTCCATGTCGTTGGTCGCCCGGGCCATGAGGTCGCCGGTCTTGTGACGCTGAAAAAATGAGGCGGGGAGGTTCTGCAAATGACGGAGGTAGTCGTTGCGCAGGTGATATTCGACCCGGCGCGACATGCCAATCAATTCCATGCGCAGAAAATAACGGAAGAGGCCCTGCAGGACGGTCATGCCCACCATGGTGAAGGCAAAGATCCCGAGGGCGACGAGGGGAGTGTATCCGCTCATAAGGGTTTGCAGCCATCCCGGCAGTGCGGCATCGGCGCTGCCCAGGCGCCACTCTGCATACTCGATCGCAAAGCGGAGCACCAGGGGGATGACCAGCTGGAATCCCGTCGTCAGGAGGGTGAGAATTCCCCCCAGGACCAGGGTCCATTTGTGCCTGCCCAGGTAATACAAGATAAAACGCCGCGTCTGGTCAGCAGGAGGCATAGGGGAGCGATCCATTCTCTGCAATAGGACAATCTTGCTGCAATTCTGCAGGCCGCTGAAACCTCCCGACCGCGCCTGCGTATGCTGATGGGATGCCGGAAGAGGTGCATGGAATATAGCAAATCTGTGGCTGAATCACAAGTAATTACCGCGCCGGCCCGGCCTACGCACCCGCAGCCGGCTGTTGCAGAAGTATTGCTTTTGTCCGCGGCGCGCAGTATATTGTTCAGCGAAGCGAACCTCACCGGCGAATCCCGATTCCGCCAGACAAGGAAACTCTCTCTCATGCGCATGCGATCTGCATTGGTCCTCCTGACGACGCTTGCTGCCGGCGCGCTCCTCCCTTGCAGCGCCGCCGATCTGCCGGCTCCTTCCCGTGCCGCCATTCAGCCGGAGGCCATCCGGCAAGAGCTCTTCTTTCTGGCCGCCGATTCCCTGCGCGGCCGCAGTACCCCCAGCCCCGGCCTCGACACCGCGGCGGCCTTTATCGCCAGAACTTTTCAAGCCGACGGCCTGCAGCCGCCGCCAGGCGGGTGGTTCCAGGAGATCACGCTTCATCAGATTTTTCTTGGCGACAGTAATGCATGCCGTATCACCGGCCGCGATGGCACCGGGCGCGATTATCGCATCAAGAAGGAGTTCATGCCCTTCGAAATGACCGCCAACAAGGGCTGCAGCGGCGAGGTCGTCTTCGCCGGGTATGGCCTCTCGACACCGGAGCTGGGCTATGATGACTATGCCGGCCTCGATGTCCGGGGCAAAATCGTCTTTGTCCTCAAGCGGGGGCCGCGCCAGACCGATCCGGCCAGTCCCTTTTTCATCCACAAGGATGTCAGTTTCACGCGCATCAATGAAAAGATCAAGACCGCGATCGAGCACGGCGCTGCCGGCATCCTGCTGGCAACCGATCCCCTCCACAACCGCATGCTCACGCCGCGCGGCTTTCCCTGGCCGAGCCTCTTTCCGGGATTCCCGGCCGAGGCAGTGCCGGTCACCCTGGGTCAGATCGAGGGCGACAAGATTCCGGCCATCCAGGTGGGGGAGGAGGGCATCAACCAGCTCTTCGGCAGCATCGCCGCCCTGAAGGCCGAGCAGGCCGCCATCGACAGCACCATGTCCCCGCACTCGCACGCGCTGGACGGCTGCCGGGCGGAGATCTCCACCTCCACCCGCCAGATCATCCGGAAGGCCCATAACGTCGCCGGCCTGATTCCGGGCCGTGACAAGCGGCACAAGGGGGAGGTGGTCATCATCGGGGCGCACTACGACCATACCGGCTATGTTCATCACGCCGCCGCGGGCCAGGACAGTATTTACAACGGCGCGGACGACAACGCCTCCGGGACCGTGGGGATGCTGACCGTTGCCCGCGCCCTGGCGAGGGCCGGCAAAAAGCCGGAACGCTCCATCCTCTGCATCGCCTTCGCCGGCGAGGAGGAAGGCCTCTTCGGCTCAACCCACTATGTGGCCGAACCTCTCTGGCCGCTCGCCAGGACCGCTGCCATGCTCAATCTCGACATGATCAGCCGGAACCGGCTCGACTCCCTTTCGGTCACCGGTGCCCGGACGAGCCGCGAGCTGCAGCAATCCTTGATCGCGGCGAATAAAAAGACCGGATTCCTGCTTGATCTCAGCAGTGACAAGTACCTGCGCGGCGGCAGCGATCATGCCCCCTTTGTGCGCAAGGAGATTCCCGTCCTCTTCTTCAACTCGGGGATGCATCCCGATTACCACAAGGTGAGCGATGAGGCCGACAAGTGCAACGTCTATAAAATAGCCCGGGTGGCGGAGTTGTGCAGCCGGGTCGCCTGGCAGGTCGCCAATGCCAAACAAAAGCCGGTTTTTGTCCCGCCAGCAAAACCGGGCAAATAATCTTATGGAGGATTCCATGAAAAGAGTCGTTTTGGCCGTTTTGCTCTGCAGCGCCGTTCTTGCTTTTGCGCAATCTCCGGCGACATTGCGTTACGCCTACGAAACGGGAAAAACCTATACCTATGCCCTGACCGCCCAAACCACGGTAACCATGGAGATGAACGGGCAGGAGATGATCACCGAGATGGGCCAGAATGCCAAATTGACCATCCAGCCGCAAGGGGTGACCGAGCAGGGCAACTTTAAATGCTGGGTCTCCTTTCCCGAACTCAGTGTCAAGATCAAGAATTTCCGCATGGACACCACCCTGGTGATGAGCGGGCTGCTCAACAAACGCGCCGAGATCGTCCATTCACCCCTGGGCAAGGTGCTCTCGTCCATGATGATCGATACCCTCCAGGCCGATCCGATGATGGGCCAGATGGGCATCGAACCCGCGACCCTCTTCAAACGCTTGCTGGTCACCCTGCCGGAAGCCAGTATCGCCACCGGCGGCAGCTGGACCGATGCCCAGGTGGATACGGTGCATCAGGGTGGCATTGCCGTCGTCATCACCCCGGCCCTGACCTTCACTTTGATAGGCGAGGAGGAGCATGCCGGAGTGCCCTGCCAAAAGATCGCCTTCACCGGGACGATGAAGCTCAACGGCAGCGGCAGCCAGATGGGCGCCAATGTAACCGTCGACGGTGATGGCAAACAGGAAGGCGTGATCTACTTCGCGCCGGCCACGGGGCTGCTCGTCGGTTCAGAGACCAGCGGCGACCAGGACATGACCATCGCGGTCACCGGCCCCGCCAATATGACCTTTCCGCAAGCGGTGTCGACCAAATCCACCCTGACGCTGCTTCCCTGATCGCAGCCGGTCAGATCCACTTTTGCCCTGCTTACCTGATCGCAGCCGGGCAGATCCACCCTTACCCTGTGCCCCCGCGATCGCGATCGGGCAAAAAAAAAGGCGCTGAACCCAGCGCCTTTTTTTTTGCGTTTTTGCGGTGATCAATGGCGGGACTTGAAGGCCTTCATGAAATCGACCAGCTTTTCGATCCCGGCCAGCGGCATCGCATTGTACATCGACACCCGCAGGCCGCCCACCGAGCGGTGCCCCTTGAGGCCGACCAGGCCCTGGCTTTTGGCCTCGACGATAAAGGCCGCTTCGAGCTCTTCCGTGGCCAGGCGGATCGGCACGTTCATCCACGAACGTGAGCCGGTCTCAACCGTGCCGCGATAAAAGCCGTTGCTGCCGTCGATCGTCGCGTAGAGCAGATCAGCCTTGTCGCTGTTGATCTTTTCGATGGCCGCCAGTCCTCCGAGCTCCTTGACCCACTGCAGGGTCAATTGCATGATGTAGATGGGAAAGCAGGGCGGCGTATTGTAGAGCGAGTTGTTCTTGATATGCGTGGCATAGGAGAGCATCGTCGGCAGCCCCTCGCGCGCCGTGGCGGCGAAATCATCGCGCACGATGACCAGGGTAACCCCGGCCGGGCCGAGGTTCTTTTGCGCGCCGGCATAGATCATGGCGAATGGGCTGATGTCAAACCGATGCGAGAGGATATCCGAGGACATGTCGCACACCAGGAATTTACCCTTGTGATCGGGAAAGCTCCGGTACTGCGTGCCGAAGATCGTATTGTTGGAGGTGAGGTGCAAATAGGCGGCCTGGGGATCGAGATCCCAGCTCTCCGGCTTGGGGAGATAGGAAAAGTTCTTGTCCTCAGAGGAAGCGGCCGCATGTCCCCGGGCGATGATGTTGGCCTCCTTGATGGCCCGTTTCGCCCACTCGCCGGTGACAACATAATCGGCCGAACCACCTTGCGGGATGAAATTCATCGGCAGCATGGCAAACTGCAAGCTGGCGCCGCCGCCGAGAAAAAGAATCTTGTAGTTGTCCGGGATGCCGATCATTTCCTTGAGCAGGCTCTGGGTATCGGCGAGGATCGCCTCGAAATCCTTGGAGCGGTGCGACATTTCGAGGACCGACATGCCTGTACCTTTGTAATCGGTGAATTCCGCCTGGGCCTTTTCCAGAGCGGAGAGGGGCAGGGTGCTGGGCCCTGGATTGAAATTATAGACGCGTCCCATAATGATCTCCTTGTATTCAAGTAAGCTGTACACGTTCCGGTGGATCAGGCCAGCTCCCCGCGGGAGTACTGCTCGATCAGCAGCACCACCTCGTCAGCGATACGCAAGAGGTTTTCAGCCGTCGAGGCGCCCAAGTGCGGGGTCATGATGACATGAGAGGCGGTGAGCAGGGGCGAGCCCTCCGGCGGTTCGGCGAAGAAGACATCGGTGCCATAGCCGGCGAGCTGGCCGCTCTCGAGGGCGGCGACGATATCCGCCTCCACGACGGTTTTGCCGCGGCCGGTATTGACGATTCGGGCCCCCGGCTTCATCAGCGCAATCCGCTCCCGGTTGATCAGGCCCGTGGTTTCAGGGGTCAGCGGCAGGTGCAGTGAAAAATAATTGCAGAGCGGCAGCAGCTCCGCCAGCGATTTCTGGCCGTGGATGTATTCGCTCCGGACCGGCACGACATCATAGGCATAAACGGTCATGCCGAAGGCGCGGGCGCGTTTGGCCACTTCGAGGCCGATGCGGCCGCAGCCGATAATGCCCAGGGTCTTGTTGAGCAATTCGGTCCGTTTCAGCTCGTTCTTGAGATACTGGCCGGAGGCGGTGCTGTTGTGCGCCGTGATCAGATGGTTGGGCAGAGCTATCATCAGGGCAAAGGCCAGCTCGGCAACGGCCACGCTTGAAGCGTTGGGGGTGTTGTAGACCTTGATCCCTTTGCTTTTGGCATAGTCGCGGTCGACATTGTCCATGCCGACACCGCCGCGGATGATCAGCTTGAGGCGGGGAGCGCCGTCAATGAGCTCACGGGTGCACTTGGTCTTGCTGCGGATGAGCAGGACCTCGGCTTCGGGAATCAGCTCTTTATTGTCACTTACTTCGCCGAAACGGGCGAGGCGGCCCGGCAGGGAAGCGTCGAATTTATCGCTTAAAATGATCTTCATGGTCAGCTCCTGTGCTCGATTCAGTCCAGCAAATGGACGACCAGTCCACTGCGCAATTTGGGTTCAAACCAGGTCGATTTGGGCGGCATGATCTGGCCCGCATCCGCCACCGCCATCAATTGTTCGATCGAGGTGGGATGCATCGAGAAGGCGATCCTGAACTTGCCGGAGTCAACGAGCCGGACCAGCTCAGTGGTGCCGCGGATACCGCCGACAAAATCGATGCGCTGGTCGGTACGGGGATCCCCAATGGCCAGCAGTGGCGCGAGGATATGGTTCATCAGGATGTTGACATCAAGACTTTCGAGGACATCGTCCGGATTCCAGATGCCCGGCTTGGGAGTGAGCAGGGACCATTGGCCATCGAGGTACATCCCGATGGTGTGTTCCGCCACCTCCGGCGCAGCCGCTCCGGCCGGTGCGATGACGAATTTTTCCTCCACCCGGTGCAGGAATTCCACTGTGCTCAGGCCGTTGAGATCGGCTACCACCCGGTTGTAGGGGAGAATCCGCAGATGGTTGTGGGGAAAGATCACGGCGAGGAAGTAATTGTAGGGCTCCTCCCCGGTGTGGTGCGGATTGGCGGCGCGACGTTCGCGGCAGAGATTGCTCGCCGCGGCCGAGCGGTGATGGCCGTCGGCCACGTAGAGGTAGTCCAGATGGGCGAATCCCTCCTCGATGCCGGCGATACGCTCCGGGGCGTCGATGCGCCAGAGGGTGTGGCGGACCTGATCGGGGGTGGTGAAATGGACCAGGGGGGTGCCGGCCGTGGCGGCCATCAGCTGTCCATCGAGGACGGGTTCGGCGGCGTACATCAAAAAGACCGGGCCGATCTGCGCATTCTGGCGGTCCATCAGTGTGGTGCGATCCTTCTCCTTGCTCGCCCGCGTCAGCTCATGTTTGCGGATGCGATTGGCATCGTAATCCGCGACCGCGGCCAGACAGAAATAGCCGGTCTGAACGCGGCCCTGCCATTTTTGCTGATAGACATAAATGGCGGGCACCGGATCCTGTTGCAGGATGCCTTCCGCTATGAAGCGGCGCAGGTTCTCCGCCCCCTTGGCATAGACCTCTTCCGAGTAGAGGTCCACCGTCGGCGGCAGATCGATTTCCGGCTTGTTCACGTGCAGAAAGGAAATCGGATGGCCCTTCGCCATGGTGCGCGCCTCTTCGGAAGAGATCACATCATAGGGGGGCGCGGCAACCTGGTCAGCGATTTCGTCGCGCGGCCTCAGGCCGCGCAGTGGTCTGATCTTGATCATACACTCCCTCAATTAAATGAATTTTCAGCGGAATAATTTACACTTTTTAAGCCATATTTCAAGGGATATTTTGCCGATCCCGCCCGCTTCACTCTCCCGCCGGGGTGCCGGTGGCAAGATCAGTGCTAGCTGATTTCAAGATGATTTCCCTGAAAATGAGGACATATGGCGAAAATGAAAAAAATATTTAAAAAAGTGCAAATTTTTGTTGACTTTTTCATCCCGGCTGAGTATACTATATAGTACAGGCGTGGGGCCTGATACTGTTACTACGCACGACATGGGCCCGCTCTCAAGGGCGGGGGATATCCGAACCGGTTCGGGTAGTTTGGCCTGTTCTTGCGTTTGCGTAGACATCCGGCATTCTACCACTCCTCCTGCGACCCTCTACCACTCTGCAAGTCTTCTGCAAGAACAATGTCTTCTGACAAATACGCCAGACAGGGTTCAGTTTTCCTGTTTCAGGTTGACGTCTCTTTCATGCTTCAGGTGTGCAGAAAGGGACCGGCACGTGGGGGTTGCACGCAGGCATCAGCGGCTTACGAGCCCGGATCGCCCTGGAGAATCCGCCTTTCTCCCCGGAAAGCGTTCTCCCAAATTGATGCTTCATTTTGGCGGCAGTTAAAAAGGCATTTTCAGCCGGCCCCTTTCTCACTTTTTATCTTCCCCTCCAACCGGGGGAATTCTGTTTTCCTGGGGATCCTTTCTTCCTGCACATTGTATGGCTTCGGGGAATTGATCATGCATCGTGTACTTCTGCCATTCCATGCGCTATTGATTGAGGAGGATGGGCAAACACTGGGGGAGTATGCGCTCATCCTGCTGCTCATCGCCGTGGCTGCAGTCGCTGCGGTCACTCTATTCGGAACACAACTGACGGCTTTATATAATCAGATCGTGGCGGGCTTGCCTTGACCCGTTGTGCGCAGGTCCGGGATACCCCGGTTTGCACCCCCGCCAGACTTATCCGCCAGAAGCGATGAACCCTTTGGCTCTGCAACGGCCCCGGGAGGCGATTACACCTGTTTGCCGCCACCTGGCCAGCATCTTGATGTTATCCGAACCGGGAGTAATTCTCTCAGGAGAAAGGGGGACAAAAAGGCATCCTTGCAGCACCTCAATGAGTAACCACCAGCACTTTTCACCTAGCAAAGGAGAGTACCATGCAAGCTGTCATCCAATTCTTTCGTGCGCTTTTCAATCGTGAGGAAGGCCAGACCCTGGCGGAGTACGCCCTGATCCTGGTGCTGATCGCCATCGCCGTTATTGCGATGCTCACCCTGTTGGGCACGAACATCGGCGGTATTCTGACCAGAATCGCCGGCGCGCTCTAGCCCGCCTGGTTGGTTTGGCTATCCATTCTACCGGGGGGACCGGCTCCAGCACCTGCAGAGATCCTGGTCCCCGCTCTTTCCGGAAGGACGAGGAGATGGCTCCGCTGCATCCGCTGCAAATAACCGCGCTGATCGTCCTGAGTATAGCCGCAGCCTGGTACGATCTCAAGTCCTACCGCATTCCCAACGCGGTCACCGTGCCCGCGCTGCTGGCAGGATTGGCGGGGCATGCGCTGGTCCATGGTCTGTCCGGCCTGGGCCATGCCTTGGCCGGCGCTGCCGCCGGATTTCTGGTATTGGGTCTGTTCTATTTCATGGGCGGCATGGGGGCGGGCGATGTCAAGCTCATGGCCGCTGTGGGGGCTCTACTGGGCTGGCCGCTGGCTCTAGCCGCCATTTTTTGTACCGCCATTGCCGGCAGCGTGCTCGCCCTGGGACTGATGATCCGCCAATGGATCACGGCCCGGGAGGGAGCTAACCGGGCGGGATCATCCCTGCTCAAGGTCCGGCTGCCCTATGGTGTGGCCATCGCCGCAGGAACCGTGTGGATCATTGTCAGAGGAGTGTTGCCATGAGGAGGCTGCTTAAAAGGCCGGAGGGACAATCCCTGGTCGAATTCGCCCTGGTCATTCCGATCTTTCTCCTGGTCCTGTTCGGGATCATTGAATTCGGCCGGCTCTGGGAGACGATGAATGTCATGACCGGAGCCGCACGCGAAGGTGCGCGCATCGCCGCGGTGACGGCACCCGACGTGGGCCGTGCACGCGCCACCGCCCTGAACCTCCTGGGCAGCGTCACCCTGTCGGGGCTCACCGTCACGGTCAGCGGCCCCGGCGGTTCGAACGAAGTGACCGTGACGGTCAGCGGGACCTATACCCCGTTGACCAATGCCTTTATACCCGGACTGGTCGGTCCCATCGCCCTCACCCGCAGCACGACCATGCATTGGGAAGGTTAATACGGAGACCCGCAATGTTTCTGCTCAAGCTCAAATTCATCATCCCCCTCGCCCTCATCGCCGCCGTGCTGGCGACCTTCGGCGCCTACTCCTTTCTCCAGAATCAAAAAGCTGCGCTTGAACAGAAAAGCAGCGCCACCCGGCAGGTCATGGTGGCCCGGATGGATGTGCCCGCGGGAACCAAGCTGGCGGAAACCCTCCTGCAAAGCCGGGAGTTCCCCGCCAACCTCGCTCCAGAGGGCAGCTTTTCGCATCTCGCGGACCTGACCGACCGCGTCACCAAGGCCGATCTCTTCGCGGGAGAGGTGGTGCTGGAATCCCGCCTGGCCCCCAAGGGATCAGGCGGCGGGGTGGCTGCCGTCATCCCGGACGGCATGCGGGCGATGACCGTGGCCGTTAATGTCGTCAGCGGCGTCAGCGGGTTTATCCTGCCGCACGCGCGCGTCGATGTCCTGGCGACGGTCTCCTCGAATACCGACAAGGAAGAATCGACGACGACGACGATTCTCGAGAATATCGAGGTCCTTGCCGTCGACCAGACCATCAATTCCAAGGACGACGAGCCGATCACCGTCAAGTCGGTCACCCTGCTGGTCGACCCGTCGCAGGCCGAAAAACTGGCTTTGGCCAGCTCCGAAGGCAAACTGCAGTTGGTGCTGCGCAATGCCACCGACCAGCAAGCAGCGGCGACCTCCGGCGTGCGTCTGAAAGAGATTATCGGCAAAAATCAGCCGGCACCCGCACCAGTGCGGCGCGCTCCGGCCCCTCCAGCACCGGTCGTGGCCAAAGAGGCACCACCCAAAGACCCCCCCAAACAGGTCATTGAAGTCTATCGCTCCAGCACCCGTTCCGAGGTCGTGCTGGATGAAGGCCAGGCCAAAGAAAGCAACCCGCAGAAGTAAGGAACAACCGGACCGGAAAGGAGCACCGCAAGATGCTGTGCAAGCTGCGCATTCTGGCACTCATCGGGGCCCGACTACTGGGCGCCATCATTCTTGTCGCAGGAGTCAGTTCCCTGGCGGCTGCGGAATCTGAGCTGCTGACCGTGGAGCCGGGGCATTCCCAGGTTTTGGAATACAGCCGCGGCATCACCCGTGTTTCCATCGCCGATCCGGCGGTGGCGGATGCCAATGTGATTTCGGCCTCCCAACTGGTCCTCATCGGCAAGGCGGAAGGCTCCACCAGCCTGATCGTCTGGGACGCCCAGGGGGGATATGAACAGCGGCGCGTCCTGGTGCGCAAGCCCCTGGCCTTGCATCAGGTGATGCTGCAGGTACGCTTTATCGAGATTGACCGCACGGCGATCCGTGATCTCGGCCTCGATTTTCTCATCAAAGACCGCAAGCTCGGCAACGAAAGGATCAGCGTGGGCAGTTTTGCGGGCCAGGCCGCAACCGTGAGCGACCCGCTCGGCCTCTCCGAGACCGTCGATCTGCTGATCGCCTTGCCGACCCAGAACCTGACCGCCATGTTCAAGGCCCTGGAAGAGAACAACCTCATCACGGTTCTGGCCAAACCCAACCTCAGTGCGCGCGAAGGGTCCGAGGCGAGCTTTTTGGCCGGCGGAGAGTTCCCGATACCGATCGTCTCCGGCTCCGCGGGCATGCAAACCGTGACCATCCAGTTCAAGGAATTCGGCATCAAGCTGAAATTCACACCCCTGGTGCTGGACTCCAGCATGATCAATCTCAAGGTGGCCGCCGAGGTGAGCAGCCTTGATTTTGAGAACGGCATCACCCTCTCCGGTTTTGTCATTCCCGCGCTCTCCACCCGCAAGACCGAGACCAATGTCGATCTCAAGGAGAACCACTACCTGATCATCGGCGGACTCTTTTCCGAGGAACAGGCCCGGACACTCTCCCGGGTCCCGCTGCTCGGCAAGGTGCCCGTTCTCGGCCGGCTCTTCAGCAGTGAGCATTTCAGTAAAAAGGAGAGTGAGTTGATGATCCTGGTTTCACCCAGGATCACCGCGGGGGTCGCACAATTGCCATCAGAAGGTGTGAATCCATGAGAAGCAAAATGAGGGGTATCCGCTTCATCCGGCAGGAGAGAGGCGCCACGATGGTCCTGGCGGCCGCCTCCATGCTGGCCATTCTCGCCCTGGCCGCCCTGGCCATTGATGTGGGCTATATGCTCACGGCGCGCAATCAGCTGCAGGCCGGTGTAGATGCCTCTGCTCTGGCCGGTGCGGCGGGATTGATGACCAGCCGCACCCAGGCCACGCAGAATGCCATGGACTTCGCCAGCCGGAACACCTGCATTCAGCAGCCGGTTGCTGTCGGGAATAGCGATATCACCTTTCCCAGTTCAAGCCGGATCCGGGTCACCTCAAACCAAACCCTGCCGCTCTTTTTTGCCTCGGCTTTGGGCATGAATACCGTCAACATCTCGGCCGCCGCTACGGCCGAACTCGGTTCGATCATCGGTACGGATCATCTCCGCCCCTGGGCAATTCCCGATATGGGCTTCAGCCTCGGCGACCGCGTGATGATCAAGTCGGGCCAGCTCGGCGCGCCCGGCACCAATCCCGGCTTTTTCTACCCCTCCGATTTTCCGCCGGTCAATCGCGGCCGGCCCATCTCCGGCGCCAGCGAATACCGGTCGAATATCGAGAACGGGTGTGACGGCACGGTGGAGATCGGCGATGTCCTGCAGATCGAGCCGGGGAATATGGTGGGCCCCACCAAACAGGGGGTCGACGCCATTATCCGCTGGGATTCCGGCGCGTACTGGGACAACAGCAGCAGCTCGGTTGTCGGCTCCGATTATCCGGGGTATACCAGCCCGCGCATCTGCATCGTGCCGCTATATGATGAGCGATATCCACCGGACTCCGGGCGCAACACCATCACCGTCACCGGTCTGGCGGTCTTTTTCGTCGAAGACATGCAGGGGAAAAATGTCTATGGCCGCTTCATCGAGATGCTCACACACGGGATCTGGGGCAGCGGCAATACCTATCTCTATGGCGTGCACCTGGTAGAATGAACAGCAGAAAAGAGCACTATGGACAAGGAATGTACCTGGATATACATCGGCGAGAACGATCCCGGCACGGTATTTAATCTACTGCAGGAGATGGATTCCATCCATTTGGCGGGACGGAGCGAGGAGTGGAAATCGGGGCAGGCGCTGCTCACCACCCTGCACCCGCAGCTCGCCCTGCTTGACCTCGGCGAAGGGGAGGAGGGTCTTAAACATCTCGCCAAATGGAGCGCCCTTTTTCCCGGCACCCTCTTCTTCTGCACCGCCCGCGCGGCCCGGCCGGAACTGATCATCCGTGCGATGCGCGCCGGCGCGCGCGAATTCCTGCTGCCTGAGGGCGAAGCCGACGAGATCTACCGGGCGATCGCCTCCGCGCGCCGCTGGCTCGAAGGCGGATCGGGGCGTCCCGCCAAGGCGAAACTGGTCTGCTGTTTCGGCGTCAAGGGCGGCATGGGCACGACGACTCTGGCCGCCAATCTGGCCGTCGCTGCCGCCCACTACAGCCCCCTGCGTGTGCTCCTGCTCGATACCAAATTGCAGCTGGGCAATGCCGCCCTTTTCCTCGACCTGCAGCCGCGCATCACCTTGCTGCAAATCCTCGAAAATCTCGCTACCCTGGATTCCGCACGGCTGCACTCCACCCTCGCCCGGCACAGCAGCGGTCTCTATTTCATCGCCGGCCCTGAAAATATGGAAGAGGCGGATATGATCACCGCCGAGGCGCTGGGCCAAATCATTGAACTGCTGCGGCTGGAGTTCGATCTCATTTTTATCGACAGCGACGACCACTTTGATGAGGTGACCATCCGCGCCCTCGACGAGGCGGATACCATTTATGCGATCGCCCAGCTCGATGTCTCGACGGTCTATAACCTCAAACGCACGCTCGCCCTTTTCCGCCGCATGGGCTATGAGGAGGACAAGGTGGCCGTCATCCTTAACCGCTATCCGCAAAAGATGACTGATGAATTGGCCAGCATTGAAAAATCGATCAACCGCCCCATCGCATGCCGCCTCCCCTTCCAGGAAAACGGCGTCCTGATCGAGAGCATCAATGTCGGCGAACCCATCGTCCTCAGCCGGCCGCGCCACCCCTTCAGCCAGCAGGTGATGCAGCTGGCAAAACTCGTTTTGCCGGATCAACCGGTGGAAACTACGGCGGCGTCCAGAAGCGGCCCGGGATTGATCAAACGCTGGACCAGGCGAAAGGAGTGAAGTATGGGTCTGCGGCAGCGCCTCAAGGTTGACGTATCGGGGGGCATGGCACGACCTGGCGCCGTCCCAAGCCCGGCCACGCTCGTGCGGGAAAGCATGCCCGTCCCTACCGATCTGCTCAGCGTGCATGCCTATTATGAATTCAAGGAGCGCATCCACCGGCGCCTGATCGAAAAGCTCGATCTCGGCAAACTCGACAGCATCCCGGCGGAAACCCTGCGCTCGCTCGTGCGCGATGTCATCGAAAGTCTCCTCGCCTCCGAGGGCGAGATGGCCTTCGAGCTCAATCGGGAGCGCCTGACCGAGGAGATCCTCAACGAAACCTTCGGCCTCGGCCCGCTCGAGCCCCTGCTGCATGATCCCACCATCTCGGACATTCTCGTCAACACCTCCGGCCAGGTCTATGTCGAGCGCTTCGGCAAGCTCGAAATCACCAACACCCGCTTCAAGGACAATGTCCACCTCCTCAACATCATCGAACGCATCGTCTCCAAGGTGGGCCGGCGCGTGGACGAGTCCAGCCCGATGGTGGATGCCCGTCTTCCCGACGGCTCGCGCGTCAATGCGATCATTCCGCCGCTGGCGATCGACGGCCCGATCCTTTCGATCCGCAAATTCGGCCTGCGCCGCCTGACCATGGAGGACCTGCTGCAATTGCACAGCCTCACCCCGGCGATCGCTGAATTGCTCGCGGCCGCGGTCCGCGCCCGCCTGAATATCCTCGTCTCCGGCGGGACGGGTTCCGGCAAGACGACCCTGCTCAACATCCTCTCGGGCTATATTCCCAGCAGCGAGCGCATCATTACCGTGGAGGATGCCGCCGAACTGCAGCTGCAGCAAATCCACGTTGTCCGCCTCGAAACCCGTTCGGCCAATATCGAAGGACGAGGCGCCGTCGCGCAGCGTGATCTGGTGCGCAACGCCCTGCGCATGCGCCCCGACCGGATCCTCGTCGGCGAAGTGCGCGGCGCCGAAGCGCTCGACATGCTCCAGGCGATGAATACCGGCCATGATGGCTCCCTGACGACCTTGCATGCGAACTCCCCCCGCGACGCCCTGCGCCGCCTCGAGACCATGGTGCTGATGGCCGGCGCCAACCTGGGGGACCGCGCCATGCGCGAACAGATCAGTTCGGCCATCCATATCATCGTGCAAATCTCCCGCCTCAGCGACGGGACCCGCAAGGTGATGAAGGTTTCGGAGATTGTCGGCATGGAGGGGGAGACCGTCTCGCTGCAGGACATCTTTCTCTTTGAAAAAATTGGCATCCGTGAGGACGGCCGTGTCGTCGGCACCTTTCGCACCACCGGGATCCGGCCCAAATTTGTGGAACAGATTGAGACCTCGGGCATCAGACTGCCCGACGAGATGTTCGAGCCCCGTTTTGAATTGACCCAGGAGGAGGAACTCTCCGCATGACCCTGCTCATTTTTGCTTTCTTTTTCTTCTTCCTGATGGCGATGCTGGTGCTCCTGGCCCTGGTCTATGACCGTCGCTTCAACAGCAAGCGCAAGATCGACCGGCGTCTGAACAGCTATGCCGCGGACCTGGGGCTGAATGCCGAAAAGATGCCCTTTGTGCTGCGCGATGAACGCCTGAGCGATATCTCGGCCCTCAACCGGGTGCTGCACCGCCTCAACTTTGCGGAGAAACTGCGTCATCTCCTCGAGCAAGCCGACAGCTCGCTGACGGTCGGGACCGTGGTCTTGTTGACCATCACACTTGCGGCCCTCGGCTTGCTGGCGACGAGGAACCTGCAGGAGCTGCTGCCACGCATCATCCTTGGTGTGGCCCTGGCGGCCCTGCCCTTGCTCTACATCCTCTACCGCCGCGGCCGCCGGCTGCGCGCCTTTGTCCGCGCTTTCCCGGATGCCCTGGATATGATGACCAGCTCACTCCGCGCCGGCCATGCCCTGAACAAGGCGCTGCAAATGGTCGCCATCGAAGCCCCCGATCCGGTCTGTGTGGAATTCCGCAAGACCTTCGAGGAGAATAACCTGGGATTGCCCCTGCGCGATGCCCTGCTGCATCTGACGCAGCGGGTCAAGAGCCTGGATCTCAAGCTCTTCGTTACCGCCGTGCTGCTCCAGCGCGAAACCGGCGGCAATCTGGCGGAGATTCTCGAGAAGATCAGTTATACCATTCGCGAACGCTTCAAACTGATGGGACAGATCCGCACCTTCACGGCGCAAGGCCGGATGACGCTGTGGGTTCTCGGCAGCCTGCCCCTGGTCGCCTTGCTGGCGCTGGAGATGATCAATCCCGACTACATCGCCCCGATGCTGCAGGAACGCTTCGGCCGTACCTTGCTGGCGGTCGGTTTTTGCCTGCAGCTCGTCGGCTTTATGGTTATCCGCCGGATCATTCGTATCAAATTCCAATAGGGGGAGATATGCCTCTCTATATCACTTTGGGCGGAATATTTCTCGCCTTTTTCCTGCTTGCCCTCCTGCTGCTGCGCCGGTTGCGCAGCCGGCTGGATCCGACCCATCGACGCGTCAGGCAGCTGATGAGCCCATCCGCCCCTGCTGCGGACAATATCGCCATCCACGATGCGCTGCGCCAGAGCGACCTGCCCGCCGGCCTGGAAAAACTGCTCCTGAGCCTCGGCCGTATCGGCCGCTCCAACGAAAAGGAGCACTCCCGTTCGCGGCAGCTGCTGCTCGAGGCTGGCATCCAGCACGAGATGGCCCCGGTCATGCTCATGGGGATGCGCACCGCCAGCCTGCTGCTCTTCCTGCTCGGCTACTTTCTCTTCATTCACCGCTTGATCGCCCAGCCCATGCTCATGCTGGCCGCTCCCCTGGCCATTGCTCTGTTCAGTTTCCGGCTGCCCGACCTGGTGCTGCGCTACCGTATCACTCAGCGGCGGCAGGAGATTGGGGAGAGTCTGGCCGACGCCCTCGATTTGCTGGTGATCTGCATGGAGGCGGGACTTGGCCTCAACGCCGCGCTGCTGCGAGTGGCGCAGGAACTCGGCATGCGCACGCCGGTCCTCAGCCAGGAACTGCTGCAGGTCACCCAGGAGATGCGTACCGGCCTGGCGCGCGAAAAGGCCTTGCGCAACCTGTGCGAACGCAACAAGGTCGAAAACCTGCGCATCCTCGTGGGCGCCCTGATCCTGGCCGACAAGCTCGGCACCAGCGTGGGCGATACGCTGCGCGCCCAGGCCGACTCCCTGCGCACCCGTTTGCGCCAGTCCGCCGAAGAACAGGCGGCCAAGGCGGGCATCAAGATGCTCTTTCCCCTGGTCCTCTTTATCTTTCCGGCGCTCTTTATCGTGCTTCTCGGCCCCGGCTTTATGAGCATCATGAAGACCTTCTCGACATTCGCCGGCAATTGAGTCCATTCACGGAGTATCGCCCATGAAAACAAGGCTGTTCATCCTCCTCTCCACCCTCATTCTTCTTCAGATCCTCGGCTGCGCCGCGCCGCTGCACCGGTATCCGGCACCGACCTCGATGCCTTCCCTGGTGCTGATCGCAGACCAGGTCTACGACCTGCGCAGCAACCTGCCGATGCCGGCCAGCCGCGCCGAGGTCCACCTCCGCGACGGCAGAAAAATCTGCGGCAAATTTCTCTCCTTCGACGCCGAACAGGTCGAGATCAGCCCCGGCTATCAGTTCAAGACGATCGCAGGCGCCAGCGAGAAGGTCGATCTCCGCGTCAGCCTGGCCAAGCAGGATATCCTCATCCTGAAGATCTGGTGATTCATGCCGATCGTTAATCTCTCCACGGGGCAGCATCCGCAGCACCGGCTGTTCAGCGCCGGGACGTGGAGTCAACGCCTGCTCGGTTTTCTGGCCCTGCTCACGGCACCGTGCCCCAAGGCCTTGCTCATCCGCCGCTGCAATGGCATCCATACCTTTTCTATGCCCTATCCCCTGGGCGTTGCCTTTCTCGATGCCCGGGGCATCGTCCTCCGCGTCGACCGGGCCCTGCCGCCGGGGCGGATCATCCCCTGGGTCAAGGGCGCGCTGGATGTCCTGGAATGGCCTGCAGAAGAGGAGCCGCTGTGCGAGTTACATGCCGGCGACCAGCTGCAGGTGAGCAGCGATGCAGTGCCCGCTGCGGAACGGAGCGCCTGGATCCAGTTTCTTCATACCCCCATCAACCTCTTCCTCGGTCTCCTCTGGCTGGGATTCCTGCTCGTCCGCCTTAAAAGCGGGCTCGGCTGGCACACGCCGGCGGGTTGGGGGCTGTTGTGCTATAACACCTTGCTGGTCTATCTCTTTTTCACGCGCCGCTCCAGCGCTCAGATCTCACGCAATCCCCTGGACTGGAGCGCAGCCATCGTCACAGTGGTGCTTTCCTTGCTGCTGCGGCCTGCGGCGTCTGTCACCGGGGCGTGGCAAGCATTGAGCCTGCTGCTGCAGTTGGCGGCTATCCTCGCCATCCTGCTGGCGCTGGCCAGCCTCGGCAAAAGCTTTGGCATTGTGCCGGCCAACCGCCGGATCAAGACCGGCGGCGCCTACCGCTTCGTCCGGCACCCCCTCTACGCCGCGGAATTGCTTTTCCTGGCGGCTTTTTTACTCGGCAATCCGGGACGGGGCAACCTGGTCAAGGGCGCCTTGATCGTCGCCGGACAAATCTACCGCGCGCTCGCTGAAGAACGGCTGCTTACCGGCGATCCCGAGTACCAACGCTATCTCGCGCGCGTTCGTTGCCGTTTTATCCCCTATATCTGCTGATTCTCCTCCTCACAGCACCAAAAAAAAGAGCTGCCCGAATGGACAGCTCTTTTTTTTGGTGCATAGATCTCTTGCTGGACGCGGCCGTACATGCAGACCTGGAGTCGCCTCCATGGGCGGCTCTATCTGAGGGAGGATCGGCTGATCCTCCTGCCGGCACGCGGCCACGCGTGATGACCTGAAGTCGCCTTCAGGGCGGATCTTTTTTTAGCGGATCGGCTGACCCTCCTTGTCGAGCCGCACCGGTTCTCCAAGTCCCAGCTCCCGCAGCGATGCCAGCTGGGAGTTCGCGTCACCCACCACCAGATAGATCAACTGTTCCGGATGGAGATATTTTTGTGCCAGGGCCGTGTGCCGGAAATTACTGAGGCTGCGGAGAAAGGCCTCCTGCTGTTCGATGCAGTCCCCCGGCAGATGGTACAAGGCCATCTGTTCGAGCAGACCGACCTGGGCCCGCAGCGTCTCGTAGCTGCGTGCATGCGCCTTGAGCTGGGCGCTCTTGCTGAAGCGCAGATCCTCATCGGGGATGCCCTGGCGGTAGCGCTGAATCTCTTCCCGGATGATCCGGAGGGTCTCGAGCGTCGCGCCGGACTGGACGCTCGTCGTGACCATAAAGGTCCCGGGGCCCATCCCGCCGCTGAAACGCGACCGCGCCCCATAGGTGAAACCCTTCTCTTCGCGCAGAATCAGGTTGAGGAGGCCGTTGAACGATCCCCCGAGCCTGTAGTTCATTACCGTGGCCGGAAAATAATCCGCGTCCCGCGCGGAAAGGGCAAGATGCCCAACGCGTACCTCGGATTGCTTCGCTCCCGGGAAATCAATGAAATAGAGGCGGGCTTGCTGGCCGGGTGCTGGCGCAGGCGGCAGCGGCGGTTCGGATTCTTCGCCCTTCCAGCGTTTCTCGAGGGTGCGCAGGGTTTTGTCAACCTGGTGCGCATCGATGTCGCCGGCGATCGCCAGATGGGCCTGCCACGGGCTGACATGGTCCCGATAGTAGGCCTGCAGATCGCTCAGGCTCAAGGCGTGCACACTCGCGGCGGTGCCCTCCACCGGCCGTGAGAGAGGATGACTCTCCCCGTAGAGGAGGCGGTTGATGACCTGGTTGGCGACCGTGGCAGGATTGCTTTGGCTGCGCTGGATATTTTCCGCAGCCTCTTGGCGGAGGCGGGCCAATTCCTTTTCATCCCAGCGCGGTTCGAGGAGGATCTCGGCCATCAGCGCCATCACCGCCGGCCAGCGGGCGGAGAGCGAAGTGGCGCTGATGGTGATGGCTTCGGCGGAGGCGGCCACTGAGATCGTCGCGCCCAGATCGGCGATCGCCTCTTCGAGCTCGACGGGCGTTTTCGTCCGCGTCCCCTCCATCATCAGGCGGGCGAGGAGAGAGGCCGTACCCTCCTTGCCCGCGGCGTCCAGAAGCGCGCCGCCCTTGAGTGTCAGCGCCGCCTGGAGCAGCGGCAGCTCACGCTGGGTAATGCCGGAGAGGGTCATGCCGTTGTCGAGTTGCTGCCGCCAGACCGGGAGCGCATGGAGCGAGGGCTCGGGGCCGGGAGCAGGCTCAAGGGCGCGATCGAAGCGGGATGGCGCGGGGCTGTCGGCGGGCTTGGCTGCAGCAGCTGTGGTGGCGCTGGCAGAGGCGGCGGGGTCCTGCGGGATCGCCACAGGGAGGGAGGCTGCGGCGGCAGCAGCGCCGGGATCCTCCGGAATCGTGAAGGGGAGGGAGGCCGGGGCGGCGAGATCGCTGCGGCCTTTGGGCACGAAACTCGTCAGGACAAAGGGTCTCGTCTTGATATAGGTGGTGTAGACCTGCCAGATCTCCGCCGCTGTGATCGATTGGGCCTGCTCCAGGTCGGTGGCCATATAGTCGGGCGAACCGGCATATTCATTATACCAGGCCAGCTGCATCGATTTGCCCAGGACACTTGAAATGCGGGTGTACCAGCTGGTAGTCAGGCCGGCCTTGCAGCGCTCCAGATCGCGGGCGGTGAAACCGCGGGCTTCGAACCGTGCCAGGGCGCGCTGGATCGCCGCTTCGACGCGTCCGAGTTCGACCTCCGGAAACGCGCGCACCCGGATGGAAAAGGTCCCGGCGATTTCCTGGCTCGACTGCCAGGCCCGCACCGATGGGGCCAGTTTTTCCTCTTCGACCAGTACCTGGTACAGCGGCGATTTCTTGTTTCCGGCGAGCAGTTCCGCGAGAAAATCCAGGGCATGCCCCTCCCGGGTGAGGCGCTGGACGGTGGGGAAAACCATCGTCAGCTCGGGGGAGCGGATAAAGCCATCCTCATACTTGGCACGGTGGCTGCTCTCCAGCCGGACCGCCATCGGCGGGAGCGGCTGCACCTCCGGCCGGGCCGGAATTTCCGCGAAATACGTTTCGATCCAGGTGCGGGTCTGGCTGGGCTCGAAATCCCCGGCTACGACCAGCGTGGCGTTGCCCGGCCCGTACCAATGTTTATAAAAGTCGTGCACATCGGCCAGGGTGGCGTTGCGCAGATCCGCCATCTCGCCGATCACCTCGCGGCTGTAGGGATGCCCGGCAGGGTAGAGCAGCTTGCCGATGATATAGCTGGTTTGCCCGTAGGGGCGGTTGTCATAGTTCTGCCGTTTTTCATTCTGGACAACGCCTTGCTGGTTGGCCAGGGCCGCCGCGGTGACTGTGCTCAACAGCCACCCCATACGGTCGGATTCGAGCCAGAGGACCATCTCCAGGGCGTTGCGCGGCACCGTTTCAAAGTAGACCGTGCCGTCGGCATTGGTGCCGCCGTTGAGCTCCCCCCCGGCGCCCTGGATCTTTTTGAAAAACTGGTCCTGCCCGACATGCTCCGACTCCTGAAACATCATGTGCTCGAAGAGATGGGCGAAACCGGTGCGGCCGGCAACCTCGCGATTGGAGCCGACGTGATACTGGAGGGCCACCGCAACCACCGGATCGGAATGGTCCTGATGCAGGATCACCTCCAGGCCGTTGCCGAGCTGGTAGCGCTCGCAGGGCAGACGCAAGGGTGTTGCAGCGGCGGCAGCGGTGAAAAGCAGGAGGAGCGTCAGGGACTGACGACGAGAGGGCATGAAAGGACTCCCTGGTCTGGCAGAAAAGCTGCCGTTACGATAGGCTTTTGAGAATATACGAGATAACCGCCATGCGGATGGCCGGATGGAGCATCCCCCGGGGGGCAAAAAAAAGCACGAATATGCTTTTTTTGCTTGATTTTTAACAGCTAATAAGCTATCTTATGGTAAGAAATGGTTGTTTTTGGAGATTTACTGCTACTTTTAGGCTTTTTTAGGAGATCATCCCTTTCTGTTTGGGGTGGCAACGAACCATGGCCGAACTTTCCGGTTCCTATACGATCACGCTGGATGCCAACCGGCGCTTTGCGCTGCCGGCGAAGCTCTATTATTCGCAGGAAGACCTCCTGCGCGATCGGATCAAGATCACCCGCGGCATCGGCAAATGCCTGACCGGGTACTACCGGGACGAATGGAAGGCCCTGGTTTCCTCCTTAAATAAATTAAATGTAGATGAGAAATCCAAGCAAATAATGAAGCGCCATATCATCGGTGCTGCATCGGATTGCGAACTCGACAAGCAGCGGCGGCTGATCCTTCCGGAGAATCTGGTAGCATATGCCGAGCTGCCTGCTGATGGCGAGGTTCTGGTGGTGGGGTGTGGAGAGGTCTTTGAGATCTGGAACCCGGCGCTCTATCAGGAAGATGCCCGGGCGAGCGAGGAGACCATCCAGGCCATTTTCAGCCGGATATCACTCGGCGCGTCGGGTTCATCCTCCCCGGAGTCCAATTGAGCTGCGGGGAGGTGCCATGGAAGGGTATCACCAGTCGATCATGGTCCGGGAGATCCTGGAGCTGCTCCGGATCCACCAGGCCGGGCTGGTCTATGATGTAACGGCCGGCGACGGCGGTCATCTGCAGGCGTTTCTGCAGACGATGCCGTCCGCGGGACGGGTTGTGGGCATCGACAGAGATCCTGAGGCCTTGCGGAGGCTGCGGCAGCGGCTGGCCAGTTACACAGATCGATTCCAGGTTGTGCACGGGAATTTTCGCGATCTCGAGACCCTTCTGGCTGATTCCGATCGGGGCCATGTGGATGCCATTCTCGCCGACCTGGGTATTTCCACCCTGCAAATCACTGATCCGGAGAAGGGATTTATGTTTTCCGCCGATGGGCCGCTATCCATGCAAATGGATCCGCAAAGCGGAATCAGCGCCGCCACGGTCGTCAATGAATTTGACGAGCGCAGGCTCGGCGAGATCATCCGTACCCTGGGCGAGGAACGCGCCTGGCAGCGGATCGCCAGGGCCATCGTGCGCGCGCGCAGCAAAAGCCCGATCGAGCGCACCGGGCAGCTGGCCGCGATCGTTCGCGCGATCGTGCCGGGACCCTTCGGCATCAAAAGCTGCGCCCGTATGTTCCAAAGCTTGCGCATCTTTGTCAACGATGAATTGAACAATCTCAAGGCGTTTCTGCCGCAGGCGCTGGCAGCCCTGCGCCCGGGAGGCCGGCTCGCGGTGATCTCTTTCCATTCTCTCGAAGACCGGATCGTCAAGGAGTACTTGCGCGAGCAGGCCAATCCCTGCATTTGTCCCCCGAAGTTGCCGATGTGTGTCTGTGGTGCGGTGCCGGCCCTGAAGATAATCGGCAAAATGGTGGTGCCCACCGCGGCGGAAGTGGCCCTGAACCCGAGCGCGCGTTCCGCCAAGCTGCGCGTGGCTGAAAAACTGCAGAAGGCCTGATCCCATGCGTATGGCCAGCACCCGATATCATTCCCGGCCGCACAAGAGCCAATACCTGCGCAACCGCGAGCAGGTATTTATCGTTCTCGGGATCATCGCCTTGCTGGTTTTTATGAAGGTGTGGCAGAAGGTGAATGTGGATCATCAACTGCGGCGCAACGGCGAGCTGCAGCAGCAACTGCTCACCCTGCAGGGAGAGAATGCGCTGTTGGAAGTGCACATCGACGAGCTGCGCTCGATGCAGCGTATGGACGAATTGGCCCGGCGCGATCTCCGTTTGGTACCTGTGCCCACGCTCCGGCTCAAAGAGAAAAACATCATCGATAAAATCGTGGATATTCTGGATGATTGGCAGCGCTGACCGGCCGGGCCGGGGCGTAAGACGCGGAAGTGCTGACTTGCCATGAACTATACCCATAACCGCACCCAACAGCAGCGTCAGGATCAGTCGCGGCTGCATCTGTACTACCGGCTGCTCTATTTTTTTATCCTGATTCTGATCGCGCGCCTGCTCTATATCGAAGTCTTTATGCGGGAGAAATTCGAATTGCTCGCTGAGAAGCAGTATCTGCAGGAGGTCCGGCTCGATCCGGTTCGCGGCACCATCTATGACCGCCGCATGCGGCCGCTGGCGATCAATGTCCCCTCGGTTTCGATCGGTGCATACCCGCTGCGCATCGTCCATCCCGGTACAACGGCGCGCAAGCTGAGCCGTGTGCTCGGAATCTCCTCTGCGACGCTGCAGGCCAAGCTGCGCAAGGATCGCTCCTTCGGTTACCTCGCGCGGCGCGAGTCGCGACAGACCGGTCTTGCCGTGGAGTCTCTGGGGCTGCAGGGCGTCAGCATCATCAAGGAGTACGCGCGTCAGTATCCGATGGGCGAGGTCGGCAGCCAGATTCTCGGTTTTATGGATGCGGACGGACATGGCATCAGCGGTGTCGAGAAACGCTTCGAGTCGGTGCTGTACGGGGTGCCGGGCTATGCCGTCAAGCAAAAGACGGCCGTGGGCAATCAATACACTTTTTATCATCCCGATTACCCGATGCAGCAGGCCGAAGCCGGCGGCCATGTCGTTCTGACGATCGACGCCGCCTATCAGAGCATTGCCCACCGGGAGTTGCGCCGCACCCTGCAGGAGACCAACGCCGATAGTGGCGTCGTCATCATCATGGATCCCCGGACGGCCGAGATTCTGGCCATGGCGTCGGAGCCGGGGTTCAATCCCAACGCCTATGGCAAATACTCCCCCTCCTCGTACCGGCTGCGCGCTATCACCGACCAGTTTGAGGCGGGTTCCACCTTCAAGCTGGTGACCATGGCCGGGCTGCTCAACGAGGGGATCTATCGCCCCACGGACAAGATCTTTTGCGAAAACGGCGAGTGGAAGGTGATGGGGGAGACGATCCATGATGTTCATCCCTACGGCATGCTGACGATGCACGATGTGATCGTCAAGTCCTCCAATATCGGCATGGCCAAATCGATCCGGGACCAGGACAAGAGCATCGTCTACCGCTATGCGCGTGATTTTGGATTTGGGGCACGGACCGGGGTCGGGCTGGAAGGGGAGGCCGGCGGTCAGCTGCGCGATATGTCGCAATGGTCGGGATACACGCCTTATGCCATGTCCTTCGGGCATGAGATCGCGGTGACGCCCCTGCAGATGGCCAATCTCTTCTGTACGATTGCCAACGGCGGCACCCTGCTCGCCCCCTATGCGATCCGCGAGATCCAGGATGCCCGGGGGCATGTACAGGAGCGGAACCGTCCCAAAGCGATCCGCCGGGTTATTTCCGTCGAGACCGCGGCGATGCTCAAGGAGATGATGGCGGATGTGGTGAAAGAGGGCACGGCCAAAAAGGCCCAGCTCGAAGGCCTCACGGTGTGCGGCAAGACCGGGACGGCGCGCATGGTGCGCAGCGGCGGCGGCGGCTATATCATGGGGCAGTATATTGCCAACTTTGGGGGTTTTTTCCCGAAGGAGCAGCCGGAAGTGGTGATCTACGTGATGATTGACAATCCCAAAGGGAGCTATCTGGGAGGAGATGTTGCTGCGCCGTGCTTCAAGCGTATTTCACAGCAGATCCTGTTCCAGAGAGGGGTTGATGTGGAGGCGGAGGAGGGTCAAGAGTTGGATCTGAAATTTGTCAAACAGGACCGCAGGATCGTGCCCAACTTTATCGGTTTCAATCGGGCTGCCGCGGTGCAAATGGCGGGGGATCTTAACCTCGAGCTGGATATTGCCGGCCGCCAGGGGGTGGTCGTCGAGCAACAGCCCAAGGCCGGCGTGGAGATCGAAATTCCCGCCACCATCCGCCTGGTTTGCCGGGAAAATTCCGGCGAAACGGCCCGGCGCCTGGTGCCGCGCGTGACCGGCTTGCCCATCCGCAACGCGGTCAATGTCCTCGCGGCTGAGGGCATCACCGCGGTGGTCAGCGGCAGCGGCAAGGTGGTTTCGCAGCAGCCGCCGGCGGGACGTCAGGCGCACCCCGGCGATCAGGTGCTGCTGGTTTGCGAATCCTCCATCGATCTGAGAAAACTTTTGATATTCTGAGTAGACCATGGCGTACGCGGACTTGATATTGGCCAACATCGCGCGCTGGACCGGCGGCCGCTGGACCGGGACTCCGGAGCAGCTGCCGCGCCGCCTCGGCGGCGTCTCCACGGACTCGCGCACGGCCGGGAGCGACGATCTCTTTGTCGCCCTCAAGGGCGAGCGGTTCGACGGCCATGACTATGTCCGCCCCTTCCTCGCCGCCGGCGGCGCGGCGGCGATGGTCGCTGAATCCTGGCGCGAAGCCCAGAGTAGAGATCTTGACACGGCGCGCCTCATCGTCCTCCCGGATCCCCTCAAGGGCCTCCAGAGCGCCGCAGCACACTACCGCGACACCTTTTCATTGCCGGTGATCGCCGTGACCGGCAGCGTCGGCAAGACCTCCACCAAGGAGGCGATCCATGCCGTCCTGTCCCAGCGCTTTCGCGTCCTGCGCAACGCCAAATCCTACAACAACCATATCGGCGTTCCCCTGACGCTTCTGGCCCTGCGCGATGAGCACGAGATTCTCGTCACCGAACTGGGTACCAATCATTATGGCGAACTCGATCTGCTCGGCAGCCTGGTCAAGCCCGCCATGGCGATGATCACCAATATCGGCTTCGCCCATCTCGAGTTTTTCAACGACCTGGCCGGCGTCGCCCGCGCCAAGTTCGAGATCTTTAATCACTGCCAGCCGGACGGCCTCGCCCTCTATAACGCCGACGACCCGATCCTGCGCAACCGCAACTACCCGCTGACGCGGACCTTCTCGTACGGGCTCGAACACCCCGCCGATCTCCGCGCCGAAATCCTCGGCTGCGATGAGGAGGCCTGCTACAGCCTGCGCCTGCTCGGGCAGGAGATCAAGCTGCCGGTAAGCGGACGCCATCATGTCGGCAACAGCCTGGCGGCAGCGGCGGTGGGCGTGCAGTTCGCGCTGAAGCCTGAGGAAATCGCTGCGGGCCTGGCGGCGTTGACCGCCGTGGACCAGCGCATGGCGCTCCTGCGCTGCGGCGGCGTCGTACTGATGAACGACACCTATAATGCCAATCCCGGCAGCTGCGCCGCCGCCCTCCAGACCCTGGCCGATTTCGCCCTGCCAGGCCAGGGCCGGCGTTTTGCGATCCTGGGCGACATGCTCGAACTTGGCAGCTATTCCACCGACGAACATCGCAAGCTCGCCGATCTGGCGGCCGGGCTCCATATCGACGCTCTCTGGCTTTACGGGCATGAAACCATCGCCACCCTCGAGCGGGCCGGAGAAGTCGGCCTGGCGGCGCGCCATTTCGCCGCCAAACCGGAGCTGGAAGAGGCCCTCCATGCGGCGATCCAGCCCGGCGATGTCCTCCTCTTTAAAGGCTCCCGGGGCATGCGCATGGAGACCCTGGTGGCGGCGGCTCAGCGTCATCTGACGAATCATTCTAAATAGCGGATGGACTCATGCTGTACTACTTGCTGGCGCCCTTGAAGGAAGATTTCATCATTTTCAATCTCTTCCGCTATATCTCTTTTCGTGCGGCGAGCGCAGCGCTCCTGGCCCTGCTTCTGAGTCTGCTCATCGGGCCGGCCCTGATCCGCAAGTTGCGCGAAATGCAGATCGGCGAAGAGGTGCGCGCGGACGGACCACAAACGCATCTCAGCAAGCGTGGGACGCCAAGTATGGGTGGCATACTGATCCTGGTCAGCACCCTGCTGCCCACCCTGCTTCTGGCCAAGGTCGGCGAAACCTGTGTCTGGGTCGTCATGATCGTCACCCTGTGGCTGGGCATGCTGGGTTTGCTGGACGATTACCTCAAGATCGTCAAAAAAATGCCCAAGGGGCTGATCGGACGCTACAAGCTGGCCGGTCAGGTCACGATCGGTCTGTTCGTCGGCCTGGTCGTCTATTTTCTGCCGACGGTAGCCGCCGAACGCTCCTCGACCACCATCCCCTTTCTCAAGAACTTTGAGCTGGAGTTCGGCATTTTCTATATCTTCATTGTCGCCTTTGTCATCACCGCCATGTCCAATGGCTCCAATTTGACGGACGGATTGGATGGGCTTCTTATCGGCCTGATCGCCATCGCCGCGACTGCCTTTGGCCTCATCGCCTACGTCACCGGCCGCGTCGATTTCAGCGATTATCTCAATATCATTTACCTCCCTGAGGCCGGCGAGCTGGCGGTCTTTTGCGCGGCGCTTTTCGGTGCCTCTCTCGGCTTTCTTTGGTACAACGCCTATCCGGCGCAGGTCTTTATGGGCGATACGGGCGCCCTCGCGCTGGGCGGCGCTATCGGTACTGTAGCGGTGCTGGTCAAAAAGGAGCTCCTCCTCCTGCTGATCTGCGCCATTTTCGTGATCGAGAGCCTTTCGGTGATCCTCCAGGTCGGCCATTACAAACGGACCGGCCGGAGGATCTTCCGAATGGCTCCGATCCACCACCACTTCGAACTCAGCGGCTGGGCCGAACCCAAGGTGGTCACCCGCTTCTGGATCGTGGGCATTATTCTGGCACTGTTGACTCTAACCACTTTCAAAATAAGATGATCGAAGCACGTAAAAAAATGGACTGGGCGCGCACGGATTTCGCCCTCCTGACCTGCATCCTGGTGCTGATCATTCTCGGCGCCGCGACGATTTATTCAGCCAGCTCGTATCGTTCGGAGATGCGCTATGGCGACAGCGCCTACTTTTTTACCAAGCAGCTGGCGCGCATCGTGATCGGCCTGATGCTCATGGTATGGATCGCGCGGCGCGATTACCATGAGTGGCTCGGATTCGCCTGGCCCCTGTTCTGGATCTCCCTGGTGTTGCTCGCCATCCTGCTGCTGCACATTCCCTTTATCACCCCGCGTAACGGGGCACGGAGCTGGATCAATCTCTATTTCTTCAGCTTTCAGCCCTCGGATTTTGCGCGCTATGCCCTGATCACGGTGCTGGCGATCAAACTACACGAATGGCGCGAACACCTCGATGACCCGGCGGTCTATATCCAGCTGTTCGGACTGGCCCTGTTGATCGTTGGACCCATCGCCCTTGAGCACGACATGGGCACCGCGGCACTGACCATGATCACTGTCTTCTCGCTCTTTTTTATCGCGGAGATTCGCGTCAGCTATCTCGCCGCCACAGCCCTGTCCGCCGTGAGCCTGGCGCTGCTCTATGCCAGCTTTAACAAGTACATGCTCATACGGATCACGGACCACCTCCATTCCGTGGGCGGGGAAATGCACCCGCATCTCAAGCAGTCGATCATTGCCCTGGTCCAGGGCGGTATCTTCGGGATGGGCATCGGCGGCAGCCGGCAAAAATATCTCTTTTTGCCGGAGGCGCATAATGACTTTATCTATGCCATGATCGGCGAGGAATATGGCCTGATCGGCACGATCGGCGTGCTGCTGCTCTTTCTGATGATCATTCATCGTGGCCTGATCATTGCCCGGCAGGCCCCGGATGCCACCGGTCGCTATCTGGCGGGGGGGATCACAGCCTGTTATGCGAGCTATGCCCTGATCAATGCGGGAGTGGTCATCGGCCTGCTGCCGACGACGGGTATTCCGATGCCCTTTCTCAGTTACGGCGGCACCTCCCTGGTGACGCACCTTTGTGCCCTGGGCTTGCTGCTCAATATCTCGGCGCAGGGCAGTCCGGCGTATGCCAAGAGCCCGGGCTGGCGGGAATACCGCCAACGCGTCAGCGAACGCGCCTTTCCCGAGCCGTCGCGTTTGTTTGCCGGGCGTCCCCGGATGCGCAAGACAGTTTCGCTGCGCCGGAGCGTGCGATGAAGCGCCCGGCGGACAAGGCTCCGGCCTATCTCTTTGCCGGCGGCGGCACCGGCGGGCACCTCTATCCGGCCATCGCCATTGCGGCGGAACTGCGGAAATTGTCGCCGCAAGCGGAGATCCACTTTGCCGGCACCAGCCGCGGCGTGGAAACCCGGATTGTGCCGGAGCTGGGCTATCCGCTGCACCTCATTGCCATTCGCGGCTTTGCCCGGCACCGCTTCTGGATCAATCTGGCCCTGCCCTTCCTGCTCCTCTGGAGCCTGGTGCAGAGTCTGACGCTGATCATGCGTTTGCGGCCGCGCGTCGTGGTCGGTACCGGCGGCTATGTCAGCGGGCCCATTCTCTTTGCGGCGCATCTGCTCGGCCGCCCGACGCTCATCCAGGAGCAGAACAGTTTTCCCGGCGTCACCACGCGTCTGCTGGCGCGCTGGGTCGATCAGGTGCATCTGGGCTTTGCAGAAGCGCGTCCCTTATTCAAACGCAGGACCAACGTTTACACCACCGGAAATCCAGTGCGCGATTTTTCGGTCAGCGCGACCGCGGCGGAGGCCAGGCGTTATTTCGGCCTCGATCCGGCGCGGCCGACACTCCTGGTGTTCGGCGGCAGCCAGGGTGCGCGCGTCATTAACGAACTGGTTATCAAATATTTATCACGTCTGCTTGCAGAGTCGGAGATTCAGCTCATCTGGAGCAGCGGAAAATGGAATCAGGAAGCGGTACGGCAGGCACTTGTCGGGTGTGAGGAACGGGTGTGGAGGACAGATTTCATCACCGAGATGCCCCTGGCCTACAGGGCGGCGGATGTGGTGATGAGCAGGGCAGGGGCGCTGACGTTGGCTGAGATCGCTGTGTGTGGGCTGCCGGCCCTCCTGATTCCTTTTGCCGCTGCGGCCGGAAATCATCAGGAGGCCAATGCGCTCGCCCTGGCGCACCGGGGCGCAGCGCTGGTCATCCTCGAGCGAGAACTGCCGCAGCACGATCTGGTGGCCGAACTGCTCGGCCTGATCAACGACGCCCCGCGCCGCCAAATCATGGGGCGTATCGCACGGGAGACGGCCTTCACCACTGCCGGCGCCGACCTCGCCCGCGCGGTGATGGACCTGGACCTTTCGCAAAAGGGGGATGCATGAGCCAACGCGTTCTTCAATACAGCAAGGTGATGCTCTTTCTCAGCTTTGCCGTGGTGGCGGGACTTTTTATCAGTCAGCAGCTGCTGGAAGCGCACGATAGCGAGGAACCGGTTCTCTCCATCGATCAGATGGCCACCCAGAATGCCCTGCAGTATGTCGACAAGGATGAGCTGCGCGAAAAGCTGGAGGACAAGATCCGCCGGGCCGATGCGGAGAAAAGCATGCTGACCCTCGGTTCGCGCGAGTGCAAGCTCTTCCTGCAGGCACAAGGCAAAAAAGGTCGTCCGGTCGCCCTGCTCGCCGCCGGCCACATTCGCGGCATCGACGATCGCGGCAACGTCCTCACGCTGCAGGAGGATGCCCCGATTCCCAATCTTCCGGTCATCACCGGACCGGGCCTGCTTTTCAATCCCAAAACCCGGCAGCTGGACGGATTCCTCTTTCATCAGGCCATGGATCTCATCTCGCAAGTGAACGATCGCAGTTCCCTGCTGGGCCAGAAACTTTCCGAAGTCCACTGCGATCCGGAACTCGGACTGGTGGCCTATTTTTCCCAGACTGGCATGCTGCCGGTGCTTCTCGGCCAGGACGATCTCAAAGCCAAGGCGAGGAATCTGGATGTCTTCTTCGCCCAGCTTGGGCCTTCCACACTGATGGGCAATATCCGCTGTCTGGATGCGCGCATGGCCAGCCAGATCGTTGTCAAGAAGAAATCGTGACCGGAACCTCCAGATAAGGATTGCTCTATGGAAGAAGTCGATATCATTGCGGGGCTCGACATCGGCACCACCAAGATCGGCTGCTATATCGCCGAGGTCAATGAAGCCCAGGAGATCAAGATCATTGGCGTCGGCACTGCTCCTTCGGAGGGGCTGCGCTACGGCATCGTCGTGGATGCCGAAAAGACGGTCCGGTCGATCAAGCTGGCGGTCGAGCGCGCCGAAGAGATGGCCGATGTGCAGGTCGATATGGTCTACGCCGGCATTGCCGGTGATCATATCCGCAGCATCAACGGCCGCGGCGTCGTCGCCATCTCGGGCGAGGATAACGAGGTCAATCAGGAAGATATCCGCCGGGTCATCGAGGCCGCCCGCGCTGTTGCCTTGCCCCTGGACCGTGAGGTGATCCATATCCTGCCTCAGGAATTTATCGTCGACGACCAGCGCGGCATCCGCGACCCGATCGGCATGAACGGGGTGCGCCTCGAGGCTGAAGTGCATATTGTCACCGGCGCGATCGCCTCGGCGCAAAATATCTATCGCTGTATCGAGAAAGCCGGCTATTCCACAGCCGATCTGGTGCTCGAGCCCCTGGCTTCCAGCTACTCCGTGCTCAGCGATGATGAGAAGGAACTCGGCGTCATCCTCGTCGACATCGGCGGCGGCACCAGCGATATCGCCCTGTTTTATGAGGGCTGCATCCGCCATACCGCGGTTGTCGCGCTCGGCGGCCGCAACGTGACCAACGATCTGGCCATCATGCTGCGCACGCCGATCGAATCGGCCGAGCGCCTCAAGATCGAAAACGGCCACGCGCTGCACAGCGAAGGCGACAAGGAGATGGTGGTCGAGGTCCCGGGCATCCATGGCCGGCCTTCACGGCGGATCTCGCGCGGGCTGCTGGTCGATATCATCCAGCCGCGGATGGTGGAAATCCTCACCATCATCTACGAAGAGGTGAAGAAATCGACCTATATCAATCTGATGACCACCGGCCTGGTGCTGACCGGCGGCGCTTCGCTGCTGCCCGGCACCATGGAACTGGCCGAAGAGATCTTTAACATGCCGGTCAAGATCGGTCATCCCGCGGGCTTTACCGGCATGATCAATGAAGCCGGAACCCCGCAAAGTGCCACCGGCGTCGGCTTGATCCAGTACGCCCTCAAGCACCGCGACGAGGCCGTTGAGGTGCGGCGCAAGAGTTTCACTTCGCTCTATGGCAAATTCAAACAGCTGTTCGACCGTAAATTGTAACATCATGCAGGCCTGCCGGAACTCTTCCGGCAGATGGTTGTACCGGCCTGGCGTTGGAGAAGGGATAGCTCCGGCAGCCGGGCATGTTAAGAGAGGGGTAAGGTATGCCACCCAAATCATCCAACGGACAAGGGATAGGTCTGATGGAAGATCTATTTAGCACAAGGGAGCGGGCTATGAATTTGACCTTTGATTTCGATGATGTGAATCCCAACAGCGCTGTCCTCAAGGTGGTCGGCGTCGGCGGCGCCGGCGGCAACGCGGTGACGCGGATGATCTCCGAGGGATTGAAAGGCGTCGGTTTTATTGCCATCAATACCGATGAACAGGCGCTGGAGTACTCCATGGCGCCCACCAAAATTCGCATCGGCACCAAGACCACGCAGGGACTGGGCGCCGGCGCCGATCCCCAGAAGGGGCAGCGCGCGATCGAAGAAGACCGCAATGCCGTGTATGATGCCCTGGCCGATGCCGATCTGGTCTTCGTCACCGCCGGCATGGGTGGCGGCACCGGCACCGGCGCTGCGCCGGTCGTGGCCCAGATCGCCCGGGATATCGGGGCTCTCACGGTGGGCATCGTCACTCGGCCGTTCCTCTTCGAGGGGCCGAAACGGATGATGCGCGCCGACGAGGGCATCCTGGCCCTCAAAGAGTGCGTCGACACCCTCATCGTCGTTCCCAACCAGCGGCTGATCTCCATTGTGCCGACCGATACGCCGCTCGACAAGGCCTTCCGCTATGCCGATGAGATTCTTTTCAACGCGACCAAGGGTATCTCGGATCTCATCACCGTGCCCGGACTGGTCAATCTCGATTTTGCGGATGTGCGCGCTGTCATGAGCGAGGCGGGGGATGCCCTGATGGGCTCGGGCATCGGCCGCGGCGAGAATAAAGCCAAGATCGCCGCCGAACAGGCCATCCACAGTCCGTTGCTCGAGGATGTCTCCATCGCCGGTTCTCTGGGACTGCTGGTCAACATCACCGGCGGGCCGAGGATGAGCCTGGCGGAGGTCAATGCCGCCACCACTATCATCTTTGAGGAAGCGGGACCGCGCGCCAACATCATTTTTGGCGCGGTCATCGACAACAGCCTCGACGACGAGATGCGGATCACGGTCATTTCCACCGGACTCTCGAGTGCGGTCCGCCGTCCGCGGGAGAGCACCAACTGGACGAGTGCCAAATTCGAGCAGGGCGGTTTGCTGGAGAAAGAGATCCCCGCCGTGACCCGGATCGAGGAGATCAATGAGCATGTGAGCAAGGAAGCGAGCCGGGATATTCTCAATCCGTCTTGGCAGCAGCGTACGACGCTCCCGGCGAGCCGCCCGCGTCCGCAGCAGCCGGAATCGCGCCCGGCTACACCGTCGCCGGCCAGCCGTCCGGAACCCGCCTACACCTGGAAGGATGTCGAGCGCACCCTCCAGGATGTGACGATCGAACCGGGCAGCGGCAATGGCCATGATGACAATGAATTCGATATCCCGGCGTGCCGCCGCAACCGCTGGAAACTGCTCTAGTACGGTACGGCGCACGGCGCGCCCGGTACTTTTAACCGGAGGCGGATGGTATGGCTGATCAGGTCGGGGCCTTCCGGGCCTATGCCAGGAAACTGCTCAGCGCAGAAAGCCGCCGCCATGAAAATTTTCCCACCGGCCCCACTCCACTGGCGCTCGTCTATCCCAACAGCTACGCAACCGGGATGTCGAGTCTGGGCTTCCAGACCGTCTACCGGTTGTTCAACGAGCAGCCACTCCTCAAAAGCGAACGGGCCTTCCAGCTGGAAGGCCCGTTCGCGGCCTTGTGTCATACTCTCGAATCCCAGCGTCCGCTTAACCAGTTCCGTGTCGTCGCCTTTTCCGTCGCCTACGAGATGGATTATCCCGCCGTGGTGGCCCTGCTCAAACGCGCCGGCATTCCGACGCTCGCCCGGCAGCGCAGCGAGCGCGATCCTCTGGTGGTGATGGGGGGCGTCGCGACCTTTTATAATCCCACGGTGTTGGCGCCCGTGGCGGATCTCTTTCTCATCGGCGAGGCCGAGGAGATGATCCCCGACTTTGCCCGCTGTCATGCAGAACATCTCGAAACCGGCGGCAGCCGAGATGATCTGCTGGCCCGGCTGGCGCAGATTGAAGGCGCCTGGGTGCCGGCCGTGCATGGCCTGGTACCACCGCCGCGCACTATCCGCCGCCGCTATCTCTTGCTGCAGGATCATCCTCCGGCCACCTCGGTGGTGGTCACACCCCACATGCACCTCGAGATGTTCATGGTAGAGGTCGGGCGCGGCTGCGGCCGGGGCTGCCGCTTTTGCGCCGCGGGTCACCTCTACCATCCCTTCCGTACCTGGCCGGTCGAGGCGGTCCTGAGCGAGGTCGAGCGCCATGCCCGGCCGGGCGACCGCATCGGTCTGGTCGGCGCGGCGCTGTCGGACTATCGCCCCCTCGAGCAGCTGTGCACGGCGCTGTTGCAGCGCGGCCACCCGGTCAGCCTCTCGTCCCTGCGCGCTGACCGGATCTCCGCCAGCCTGCTCACAGCCCTCGATGCCAGTGATATCCGCAGCGTCACCCTTGCCCCTGAAGCCGGCAGCGAACGCCTGCGTACCGTGATCCGCAAGGACCTGCGCGAAGAGGCGATCCTCGACGCCGCGGCACGCATCGGCGAGTCCCCCATCCGCCAGATCAAGCTCTATTTCATGATCGGTCTTCCATCCGAACAGCCTGAGGATCTGGAGGCGCTGGTCACACTGACGCGCCAGGTGGCGCACCGCTTTTGCCGCAAAGGAAGCCGCCGCGAAGTGAGGGTCAGCATCAACACCTTCGTGCCCAAACCCTGGACCCCCTTTCAATGGGCGCCAATGGCGACAGAAAAAGAGATCAAACAGAAACGCAATTCTCTGCTGACCGCTTTGAACCGGATCGAGGGCGTGCAAGCAGGGCGCAAGAGTGCGCGCGAGGAACTTCTCCAGGCGCTCTTTGCCCTCGGCAGCAGCGAAACCGGCGAGGCCCTGGTGGAGGCGATAGAAAGGGGGGAAGATTGGCGTGGCATCTCGCCACGCTTTGCCACCTGGATCCACCGCGACAAGAGCTTCGAGGAACCCCTGCCCTGGGATTTTATCGACAACGGACTGGACAAGGCGCAGTTATGGCGGAGCTGGCAAGCGGCGCAATAAAAAAAGCCGGATCATGGATCCGGCTTTTTATTAAAGCGGGTGGTGCGGCTTAGATGGCTTTGGTGACTTTGTTGCCGCGCAGACAACGGGTGCAAACATAGGCTTGCCTGGGCGTACCCTTCTCGACAATGCGCATCTTGCGGATGTTGGGCATCCAGCGCGTTTTGGTCAGGTTGTGGGCGTGGCTGACGTTGTGGCCGACCTGGGGGCCCTTGCCGCAAATGTCACATTTTTTCGACATGGAAAACGCTCCTGCTCATGTATGAATAGTTCGAAATGTCGATTTTAGCCGAATAAATTAAAGAAATAATATTAAAAATGCAAGCAGAAAATGGAGGACAGGGTACCCCCCAAAATCTTGTTCCCACCTGACATCTCGCGCCGTATATCCCCGAAATCTTGTTCCCACCTGACATCTCGTGCCGTGTACCCCCGAAATCTTGTTCCCACCTGACATCTCGCGCCGCGTACCCCCGAAATCTTGTTCCCACCTGACATCTCGCGCCGTATATCCCCGAAATCTTGTTCCCACCTGACATCTCGTGCCGTGTACCCCCGAAATCCGGTTACTATCCGCCTTCGTTTCCGGCCTCACCCGCTGGCGCCGGGTCGGGTAACTTACGCGCTGCCTGACCCGGATTCAGTGGATCACCGCGAACTCCGTCGCCAGGGTATGACTTGCACTCGGGGCGAGGGTGCGCCCGTCATGGCGCACATTGCAGGCTTCGATGCAGACCATGTGCTGGTATTCCTCAGGACCCAGGTCGGCCATGCTGCGGCTGCGCTCGCTCCAGGGATTCCAGACCACCGTCGACCGGCTGCCCTCTTTCTTGACCATGATCTGTCGTTCCAGGAGGGGATCATGGATCATGCAGAGGCCGGCGGTATCGAGGTAAATGCGGTTGATCTCCTGGTTGACCTGGAGTTTGCCGCGTTGCAGGGTGTGCAAATCCTGCTGCAGGGTGTCGATATAAAAGGTATCATCCAGTCCGGTAATGTGCACATGGGCGGCTTCGCCGAGCCGGAAATAGGAATGCAGGGCTGAAGTCGTTGCCAGGGGTTCCTCTCCGGTATTCTCCATGGTCAGAGCGATGCGCAGGTGGCTGCCGACCTCCATGCGGAGCACTAGTCGAAAGGGGTGCGGCCAAAGCGCCAGGGTTTCGGGCGACTCGGTCAGCATCAGCTCGATACGGCTGGCGCCGGATGGCAGGGTGACGCTGGAGGTCAGCTGCCACGTCATCAGCCGGGCAAATCCATGCATCGGTTTGCCCGGGTCCGCGGCATGCGGCCCGAACCAGGGCCAGCAGACCGGAACGCCGCCACGGATGGGCTGACCCGCCGTAAAATGGCTTCTTTCGCTTACAAAGAGCACCTCCTCTTCGCCGCGCGGCACCCAGGAGAGCACCTGGCCGCCATAGAGGCTGATCAAAGCTTTCGCCTGCTCATTGGCGACCTCGAGCATCGGCAGGCCGCCTTTTCCGCTCAGCGGCTGCATGGCGGGATGTTCGGAACTAGTCATCGGAATCCTTCCTCTTATCTTGCTGCTTTTGCCAGTGGCCCGCGGCTTCCTGCAAGAGCTGCCAGACCGCCTCGACATGCTCCGGCCCGGTTTGCGTCTGGCCGACACAGAGGCGCAGGGTAAACCGGCCGGCGATTCGGGCATGGGTGAGGTAGGCCCGGCCGCTCCGGTTGATCTCGTCCATGATGTACTGGTTGGCCTGGTCGCCGCCACGGTGGCGGAAGCAGACAAGATTGAGCGGCGGCGGCAGCGCGATCTCGAAATCGGGATGCTCCGCTACCCGGGCCGCGAAATCCTGCGCCAGGGCGACATGGCGGCGGATATGATATTGCAGCCCCTCGCGGCCGTAATGGCGCAGGACGAACCAGAGCTTGAGACTGCGGAAACGGCGTCCGAGCGAGACTTGCCAGTCGCGGTAATCGATGACCGCACCCGATTCGGTGGCCTGGTTGCGCAAATACTCCGGCAGAATGCTCAGGGCGCGGATCAGGGCGGCGCGATCGCGGACGTAGTTGCAGTCGCAGTCGAAATTGGTAAACATCCATTTGTGGGGATTAAAACAGTAGCTGTCGGCCAGTTCCAGCCCCGCCTGGATCGGGCGGAATTCGGGACAGAGTGCGGCTGTACCCGACATGGCGCCATCGACATGAAACCAGAGATCGTGCGCTGCCGCGATGCGGCCGATCTCGGGGAGGGGATCGAGGCCGTTGGCGGCGGTGGTGCCGATCGTCGCACTGACGAAGAAGGGCGTGCGTCCGGCCGCAAGATCGGCCCGGATGGCCTCTTCGAGCAGACCGGTGCGCATGGCGCAGCGCTCGTCCACCGCGATGAGCCGCAGGTTGGCGCGGCCGATCCCGGCGATTTTGATCCCCTTTTCGATCGAGGAGTGCGCTTCGGTCGAGGTGTAGGCGGTGAGGTGGCCGTCGCAGCCCGTTTCATTGCTGCGCAGCCCCGTCGCCCGCTCACGCGCAGCCAGAATGGCGCAGAGGGCCGCGCTGGATGCGGACTCCTGGATGACGCCGCCGCCGGCGGTGCCGGATTTGAATCCTGCCGGGAGGGCGAGAAGATCGGCCATCCAGTCGAGCACGTGCGTCTCCAGTTCCGTGCAGGCGGGGCTGGTCGCCCACAGCATGCCCTGCACCCCAAGGCCGGCGGAGAGCAGATCGCCGAGAATCGAGGGGCCGGAGTTGTTGGCCGGGAAAAATGCGAAAAAATTGGGGGATTGCCAATGGGTGATGCCCGGCAGGAGGATCTCCTCGAGATCGCGAAAGACTGCATCGAGGGATTCGCCCTGTTCGGGAGCGGCAAGAGGCAATCGCGCGCGGATGCTCCCGGGCTCGACGCGGGAGAGTACCGGCAGTTGTGCAACACGTTCCTGGTAGGCGGCGATCCAGTCGATCATACGGTAGCCGAGGCGGCGGAATTCCTCGGGCGTCATATGGTAAGAGGGCTCTTCGGCCATGCAAACCTCATGATGGGAGAAACGGAAATGATTATTGGAGGTAGCGCTGCGGGAGGGGATTCCGGTCGCTTTCGAAATCGTAGATCAGCTGGGCGATCAACCAGCGGCCCTCGGTCTCGACCAGCTGCCAGGCGTTGATGCCGCGGCCGATGACCGGCCCGTCAGGCGCGCCCTTGCAGACCTCGAAGGTGCTCCAGACCTGGGCCACATTGCCGAACCGATGTACGGTCGCCGCGATCTCGCGCTCGAAAATGCCTTCTTGCCGGTAGTAGACGGAGACCCGTTTGATGAATGTCTCCAGATCCAGGTTTTCCCAGCGGCGCTTGCCGGCGTACTCCTGCGAGGAGAGGATGATGCGGGCGCCATCCAGCCAGAGATGGCGCATGCGCGGCCAGTCGCGCTCGCGGCCGGCCGCTCCGGAGATACATTCATAGGCGGCGTGCACCGCGGCATCCGGCGCCACCACATCCGCGTTGCGCGATTTCTCCTTATCGCCCTTCTCCGCCAGTACCGGGACGGCCGCCAGCAGCACCAGCAGCAGCCCGGCTTGCAGCAACACCTTCATTGCTCTCCCTCTCTCCGCCATGACAGGCTCTCCTCTTGCGGCTGCAGCTATTCCGCCTTCTGATAGACGCGGACATAATCGATCACCATCTGCTGCGGAAAGATGGTGTCGTCGATGCCCTGGGCTCCGCCCCAGCTGCCGCCGACGGCGATATTGAGAATGAGGTAGAACTCTTTATCGAAAGGCCAGTATTCCCACCCCTTGCCCTCGTTGGCGGTGGTGAAATAGAGGGTGGTATCCACATAGGCCTTGATCTGCGCCGCATCCCACTCGAGGATATAGGTATGGAACTTGGCGGCAACGTCCTGAACCCGGAGAGTGGCGGTCTTTTGCGTATTGATCTTGTGATTGTATTTGAGCGAATGGATCGAGGCGTGGATGATGCCCATGTCGTAGCCGACATGTTCCATGATGTCGATCTCGCCGTTATCCGGCCAGCCGCCGCTGCTATAGGTCGATTCAGTGGGCATCATCCAGATCGCCGGCCAGGTGCCGCGCCCGGCAGGCAGCTTGGCGCGGATCTCGAAGCGGCCGTAGGTCCAGTCCCCCTTGCCCCGTGAGACGAGGCGGGCGGAGGTATAGGTATGGCCCTCATAGTTGTCCTTACGCGCCTCGATGATCAGCATCCCGTTTTCGACCCGGCAGTTTTCCGGCCGCTCTGCATAATAGTACTGTTTCTCATCGTTCCCCCAGCCGCTGCCGCCGGTCTGGTATCCCCAGCGGTCTGCGTTGGGCAGGCCGTTGCTGGTAAAGTCATCGGACCAGACCAGCTGCCAGCCCTCTGGTTTGTCCACGCTCTTTTTATCGGCTGAAACCGAATCCTTTTCGCAGGCGACGAGCCCGAAGACCATGATCAGGCCGATCATAGGGTAGTATTTCATCTGATGCTCCTTGCTGATAATTCCTGGTAAAGCTAAGGAAATCTGCTCTTTTTCGCAACCTTAATTTACGCCGCCGAGCAGATCAAGCAGCCTGGCGATCGTGCGCGGCGCCGATCCTTCATAGTGGTTGTTGATGTTGACGTACAATTCCACGCCGGCGGCGAGGATCTCGCGAATCATCGCGGCGATGCCGGGCAGTTCCTCCTCTTTGGACCAGAGCACCCGGTCCCAGGCGCCCTCGGCTTCCTTTTCGATGCCCTGGCGGTCACTCCCCATTAACCGAAGCACCACCACCGGATGGCGGAGAATCAGTGAACGGTGCCGGGCAAAGAGCTCGGTCACGGGTGGCATCCAGTAGCCCTGGAGCAGGACGGGCCGCAGCGCAGCCTCCAGGAGGAATTTGAAAAAGGCGGGATTCAGCCATTGTCCGTTGCGGATTTCGAGGCCGCAAGGCAGTTCCCGCGGCAGGCTTTGGCGGAAGGCCTGTATTTGTTGTTGAAACTGCTGCGGGGAGGCCATTTTTTGCCGGTTGAGATATTCGAACTGGAACAAGAGCACGCCGAGCTGCTCCCGGATCGGCTCGAGGCGGGCGAGAAAATCCCGCATCACCTCCGCCGAGAGGAAAAAGGGATTGGGAGCGGCCGGAGCACCGCCCCGGCTGTAGGGATGGGTCAGGGTGACACTGTTGGGCGCTTTGATCGTAAAGCGGAAGCTTTCCGGCACCGCCCGGTGATAGGCTGCGACCTCCTCCGCCTTGGGCAGCTGGATCTTGCCGCCATCGAAGAGCGACCAGAACCACTGGTCGATTTCAACGGTGGTGTATTTCCGGGCATATTCCTGCAGGTAATCGATGCCGGTGGGCGCGGAATAAACCAGTCCGGCCCAGGAGGGGTATTTCCAGCTGCAGGTGCCTAAATGCAGTTTGTCCACGCGACCTCCTGCGAATCAGGATTTGCGGTCTGCAGCGGCTCGAGGCGTGCGAGCAGGGCGGAGAAGGAATCGGGAGGGGGCGCGGTGAGTTCCAGCCGCTGGCCCGCGGGTGTGAGGACGACCATCGCCGCGGCATGGAGCATCAGGCGCGGCCAGGCGGCCTGGATGTCCCGGTCGCCGTAGCGGCGGTCGCCCGCGATGGGATGGCCGATGCTGTAAAAATGCACCCGCAGTTGATGCCGCCGCCCGGTTTGGGGGAAAGCGTGCACCAGTGTGGCATTGGCGTAGCACGCGATGCGGGTAAAGCGGGTGCGCGCGGGCTTGCCTCGTTCCGGATCGATGCCCATCCGCCCCGAGCCGAACTGCCGGATCGCGGCGTCGATCTGCCCCGTCCCGGTTTCGATCCGGCCGAGCGCCAGGAGCAGGTAACGTTTTTCCACCTCCCGGGCTGCGAAGCGGGCATTGAGCCAGCGATGGGCCGCCGCATGGCGCGCGAAACAGATCAGGCCGCTCACCTCCTTGTCGAGGCGATGGACGATAAACAGTTTCTGGCCAAGCGCCGCCTCCGCCAGGTGCAGCAGGCACTCTGCCTTGAGATTGCGTTCCGGAATGGAGGCCAGGCCCGGGGGCTTGTCGAAGGCGGCGATGTCCTGATCGAGGTAGAGGGGTGTCATGACTCATCTCTGCGGCCTGCTGCCGCGGCCCAGGCGGGCGCGGCAGCAGCCGCACATGCTCAATTTTGTGTGGCCCGCTCGAGGCGCTTCATCACCGAAAAGATAAAGGCAGCGGAGAGCAGGCAACAGATCACCAGAATGATCCAGAGGCTCCAGAGCGGCACCCTCATCCAGAGAAAACCGATGACCGAGAGCAGGTAATTGCCTAAGGCGGTAGCGGCGAACCAGCCACCCTGCATCACGCCCTTATATTTCGGCGGCGCCACTTTGGCTACAAAGGAAATGCCCATGGGACTGAGAAAAAGTTCGGCGATCGTCAGCGTCAGGTAGGTACTGATCAGCCAGTAGGGGGAGACGAGGAGAGCCGCGGGAGCGACCTGTCCGCCAAGTTCTTTGGGGCTGGGCAAGCCAAGCGATCCCAGGACGAGAATGAGAAAGCCGGCGGCGGTGAGGAGCATGCCGAAGCCGATCTTGCGCGGGGCGGAGGGCTCCTTGCCGCGGGCGTTAAGCCACGAAAAAATGCCCACGACCACCGGTGTCAGCGCAACGATGAAAAAGGGATTGAAGTGCTGGAATTTTTGCGGCGTAAAGGGATTGACCGGCCCATAACTGGTGTAGCGGAACCAGGCGATTACCAGAAAGAGGAGGGCAGCTGCGGCCCCGCCAAGGCGCACCCGGGAGGAACTCGATTTACGGATGGCATAATAGAGGCCAAGGGCTGCAAAAAAGACCGGCAGCAGTCCAAAGAGATCGAACCAGAGATTGGTGAAACGGCCGACCTCCGGCTGGGTGTAATCGCGCGCGAAATAGGTCATGGTGACACCGTTCTGATGGAACGACATCCAGAAAAAGATCACCACGAAATAGACCAGTCCCAGTGCGATCATCCGCTCGCGCGTCTGTGCCGGGGTCAGGGTTTCCACATGCGCGGGCTGATCTTTTTTCGCTGCGCCGCCCACCATATAGTCGGCGTCCCGATAATAACGGCGGAAGATCCAGAAGACGAGCATGGAGATGATCAGGCTGATACAGGCGATGCTGAAGGCATAATGATACGACTGGCTCAGCTGATTGATATAGGATTGGCTAAAGTTGCCCAGGGTCGAGAGGGTGACGCCGGGATCCTGCGCCCGGGCAATCGCGAGGTAGGCGCCGGGATCCTTGAGTTCACCATTAAGGAACTGGTTGGCCAGAGCCGGGATATGGGCATCATAGTGGAAGGACTTTTTCGCCAGGATCCAGTTGCTGATCATCTCGGCCGCGGTGGGGGCGATCATGGCGCCGATGTTGATGCCCATATAAAAGATGCTGAAGGCACGGTCGCGGTTGGCGGCATATTCTGGCGGCTCATACATCTTGCCCACCAGGGCTTGCAAGTTTCCCTTGAAAAGGCCGGTTCCGAGAGCGATGACCGCCAGTGCCCCGACAACCAGGCCGAAGCCCTGGTTCATCGGGGTCGGTGTCGCCAGCATCATGTAGCCGATGAACATCACGACCAGACCGATGCTGATGGTCTTGCTGAAGCCGAGAACGCGGTCGGCAATGAAGCCGCCCAGAAGAGGGAAAAAATAGACGAAGAACATAAAGATGCCGTAGACCTGGCTTGCGGCTGCCGCATTCATGCCATATTTGGCCTGAAGAAAGAGAATGAAGATGGCCACCATGGTGTAAAAGCCGAACCGTTCCCCCATGTTGGCGAAAAAGGCAACCAGCAATCCCTTGGGATGTCCTTTGAGCATAACAAGGTCCTTTCCGTTGTCGTTCGCTTTGCTCCAGTGCGCCCGTTTTCCTTGGATCCGCCCGTCAAAGCCGCCCGACTTATCCTAAAGTACCTGAAAAGTAAGCTCATTTTGGCAAAAAAGCTACATATTTTTCATCGTGGTGCCTGGCGGGATCAGAGGACGGCGGGTCTGAAGCGTTTCAGCCGCAGCGAGTTGGTGAGCACCGAGACCGAGCTGAAGGACATGGCCAGAGCGGCCAGCATCGGGTTGAGCAGGCCCAACGCGGCCAGAGGGATTCCGAGGATATTATAAAAGAAGGCCCAGAAGAGGTTTTGCCGGATGGTGCGCATGGTGCGGCGCGAGAGGTCGATGGCCCGGACGACCCGGGTCAGATCGCCCTGCACCAGGGTGATCGCCGCCGATTCGATCGCCACGTCAGCGCCGCTGCCGAGCGCGATGCCGACATCCGCCTGAGCCAGCGCCGGAGCGTCATTGACGCCGTCCCCGACCATGGCGACGATGCGGCCGGATTGCTGCTCTCGCCGCACCATCTCTGCCTTGGCTTCGGGGCGGATCCCGGCGATAAAGTCATCCACGCCCGCCTCGCGCGCGATTGCCGCCGCTGCGGCCGGATGATCGCCGGTGAGCATCACCACCCGGATACCACGCTGCCGCAAGGCGCGGATCGCCGGCGCTGCATCCGGCCGGATGACATCGGCAACGGCGATCAGACCGCTAATCCTGCCATCGACCGCCACGAAGAGCAGGCTCTTGCCCTCCTCGGCCAGGTGCTGCGCGCTGGCTTGCCAGCTCCCGGTATCCATACTGTGCTCCGCCATGAACGCCTGATGGCCGATGTGGATCAGCTGCCCCTGCACCCGGCCGCTGACGCCGGCGCCGGTGGTGCTGGCGAATTCTTCGCATGGCGGCAGGATGAGGCCCCGCGCCTGTGCGGCTTCGGCCACAGCCGCCGCCAGGGGGTGCGCGGCAAGCTGTTCCACTGCCGCCGCAAGACGCAGCAGTTCCTCCTCCGGCAGGACCTCGCTGCGGATCTCTGTTACCTGCGGCTTGCCCTGGGTGATCGTCCCGGTTTTATCGAGCATGATCGTATCGATACGGTGGGCGATCTCAAGGCTTTCGCCATTTTTAATGAGGATGCCCCGCCGCGCTCCTGTGCCGGTGCCGACCATGATCGCTGCGGGTGTCGCCAGGCCGAGGGCGCAGGGGCAGGCGATGATCAGCACCGCGACGAACGGGATCAGCGCCGCAGCGGCGGAGACATGACCGAAGAACAACCAGGCAACGAGCGTCAGCAGGGCGATGACGGTGACGGCCGGGACAAAGAGCGCCGCGATGCGGTCGGCCAGCCGCTGGATCGGCGCTTTGGAGCCCTGAGCCTCCTCCACCATGCGGATGATCTGCGCCAGCACCGAAGCGCTGCCCACAGCCGTGACCGTGAATTCAAAGGCGCCCGTGGTATTGAGGGTTCCGCCGGTCACCGCGTCGCCGGCCTTTTTGTCGACGGGCAGGCTTTCGCCGCTGACCATGGCTTCATCGACGGCGGAAGAGCCGCTGGTGATATGGCCGTCCGCCGGGATCTTGTCGCCGGGCCGGACCACCACGCGGTCTCCCACCTGCAACGCTGTGATCGCGATTTCCTCGATTCGCTCGCCGCGGCGGACGCGGGCGGTTTTCGGCTGTAATTCGAGCAGGGACTTGATGGCCGCGCCGGTCTGCTTTTTGGCGCGATGCTCGAGGCTGCGCCCGAGCAGGATGAGGGTGATGATCACCGCAGCCGAGTCGAAATAGACCTGCGGAGCCGCACCGGCCTCTCCGAGCCACTGCGGAAAAAGCACCGCCAGGGTGCTGTAGCCATAGGCGGCACCGGTGCCGATCGCGACCAGGCTGTTCATATCCGCGGTAAAATGGCGCAAATTACGCCAGAAGATCCGGAAAAACCGGGCGCCGGGGGAAAACATCACCGGCGTGGTCAACAAGAACAGGATCTTGTTGGTGACCTCCATCGCAAAGGGCCAAATCGCATGGAAATTGGGGAGGGCCATGCCCATGCTGATGAGGAATACCGGCAGGGAGAAAGAGAGGGCGATCCGCAGATCGCGGCGCAGCATTGCGCCCGCCGCATCGCTCTGGTCGGCGGCCGCCGATGCGGCTTCCCGGGCAACGGTGCGAGCGGGCAATTCGAGCTGATACCCGGCGACGGCGACGGCTGCCGCAACCTCGTCCAGTTGAACAGCGGGATCGGTCACGGTAAACGAAGCTTTTTCCGTCGCCAGATTGACCGCGACCGCACTCAAGCCCGGAATCTTTTGCAGGCTCTTTTCAACGCGTGCCGCGCAACTCGCGCAGGTCATTCCGCTGACCGGCAGGGACCAGCGCCCGGCAGCGGCGGGATCTGCGGCTGCGGAGTTCTGTGCGGCCGGATCAGACAACGTGGTATCCCGTCTCTTCGATGGCGGCGACGATTTGCGTACGGCTGATCATGTTTTCATCATATTTGACCCGGGCACTGCCGATGGTCACCTCCAGCGCCGTCAGGCCGGGGAGTTCCAGAGCCCGGCGCACCGCTGCAGCGCAATGCATGCAGGACATGCCGGTGATGGCAAGGGTTTCTTCTTTCATAGTTCATCCTTGTGCATGTGGGAATGTAAAGAAAAACGCCGCATCCTGTTATCGATATAACAAAATGCGGCGGGAAATATTTCGGATCTTGCGCTCCGGGCTCTGGCCTGGCGGATCTGCAGCGGCGCGATCGCAGGCAGCGCTGCCCGGACGATCTTGCGGATGCGCCGCTACCGGATCTGCAACGGCGCGATCGCAGGCAGCGCCGCCCGGATGATCTTGCGGATGCGCCGCTACCGGATCTGCAGCGGCGCGATCGAAGGCAGCGCC
>DAOQAG010000001.1:7876-166653 GCA_035353815.1 bacterium | reverse complement strand
CACCGTGACCGGGCTGAGGATGCGCGTCTCGCCGAGGATGCCGCCATTGAGCATCATCTGGCAGTAGCGCGCGAGATCGCTGGCGGTGGAGAAGAGCCCGGCGTTGCCGGAGATCCCCCCTTGCAGGCGGGCGAGGGGATCATGGACTATGCCGCGCAGGGGCAAGCCGTTGGCCTGCACCTCGGTGGGCACGCAGGTCAGCCGCAGAGTCTCGTCGGGATTGAAAGTGGTATAGTGCATCCCGAGGGGTTCGAAAATGTTCTCCCTGGCGAAGGCGCTGACATCCTGACCGGTGACGGCCATGATGATGCGGTTGAGAGTGATAAAGCCGAGGCAGCTGTAGGTATAGGCCTCGCCGGGAGGGCTGAGCTTGGGGAGTTTGGCGATATAATCCACCAGGGCCGCGGTCGTGCAGGGAGTGCCAAGTACCTCAGCCGCCTTGTCGGCGTTGGTATAGGAGGGGAGGCCGGAGGTATGGGTGAGCAGGTGCCAGATGCGCGCCTCCTCCGCCAGGGTGCTGTCGGGACGGACGTAGCGTGAAAAACCGGGTACATACTCCGAAACCCGGTCGGTCAGGCGGAGCTGGCCACGCTCGGCGAGGATCATGATCGAGGTGGCGGTGGCGACCGGTTTGGTCACCGAGGCGAGATCGAACATCATTTCCGGCTGCATCCGCAGGGTGTCCGGCACCAGCTGGCAGTTGCCATAGGCACGGTGCAGCACCTTTTCGCCGCCGTGACTGACCAAAACGACGGCCCCGGGGATATCACCGCGATCGATGGCCAGCTGCACCGCCTTGTCGATGAGGGCGAGCCGGGCGAGGTTCACGCCGCCCTTGCGCACCGGCGCGGCTTGGCCCAGAGCCAGACCCCAGGCGAACAGAACCAGCAAGCCCCCTAAACGATACCATTTCATACGGCCTCCCGGGATGGTCCGCGGACTGAACTACAGGGTAGAATAAAGAAATTGGACACCAATAGCAAGCAAAATGTGGCTTGCTGGATCCCGCGGGCAGTGGACGACGGCGGGTGCACGCACGGGTCTTGGGCCGGGTTTACGAGCAGGGCTGGTGGGCAGCGGGAGGGGCGGCCATGTCGCGGGGCAATGCCGCCGCAAGGGGGAGAAAATTGCCTTGGAAATCGGCGATTATTTTATTATAATACCAATTACCATTCACGGTTCGAGCAGAGATAACTCTATAGATTATCATGGAGTTTGATCGTGAGAGTATACCTAATGATCCCCTTGTGCTGCGCCCTCCTGTTGCCCGGCTGCAATGGCCACAATACCCGGGCTGCCCGACGCTTCATCGATGAACATGTCGCCAGGATCGCCCCTGTGGCCCAGGCGGCCAACCTCGCCTACTGGGAGGCGGCTACCTCCGGCGAGGCGAAAGCCTATGACCGCTACGCCGAACTCGAGCTGCAAAAGCGCCGGATTTACAGCAATCCCGAAGAGTATGCCTTTATCAAAAAGATGAAGGAGCAGGGCGGGTTGAAGGATCCGGTCCTGGCGCGCGAGATTGAACTCCTCTATCTGAGTTATCTACCCAACCAGATGGAGCCGGAGCTGTTGCGGGAGATCACGAGCCTGAGCGCGGAGGTGGAGAAGCAATTCAGCACGTTCCGCGGCACCGCCGGCAAAAAGCGGCTCACCGGCAACGACATCGAGGCGATCCTGAAAACCGAGAAACGCACGGCGGTGCGGCGGGAGGCCTGGCTGGCGAGCAAGCAGGTGGGTGCCGCGGTGGCCCCGGACTTGCTGCGGCTGGTCCGCCTGCGCAACAAGGCGGCGCAAAAACTCGGTTTCAGGAATTACCATGCCCTCTCGCTGGCGGCGGGTGAGCAGGATCAAAAGGAGCTCGACAAGATCTTCGAGGAGCTCTATGATCTCACCAATGCGCCCTTTTTTGCCCTCAAGCAGCAGCTCGATGCCGAGCTGGCGCAGCGCTTTCATATTCGCATCGAGGAGCTGCAGCCCTGGCATTATCAGGATCCCTTTTTCCAGGAATCGCCGATGTTGCAGGATGTGGATCTTGATGGCTATTACGCCGGCAAGGATGTCAAGCAGCTGGCGGCCCGGTTCTACCAGGGCATCGGTCTGCCGATCGATTCGGTTCTGATCCGCAGCGATCTCTATGAGCGCGAGGGCAAGAACCCGCATGCCTTTTGTACCGACATCGACCGTGCCGGGGATGTCCGTATTCTCTGCAATCTCACCGACAGCGAGCGCTGGATGGAGACCATGCTGCACGAGGCGGGCCACGGGGTATATAGCTATTACCTGGATCGTTCCCTGCCCTGGCTGCTGCGCCAGGAGGCCCATGCCTTCACCACCGAAGCGATCGCGAACTTTTTCGGCCGCCTCAGCCGTAATCCGTGGTGGATGGAGCAGATGCTGGGTCTGCCGCCGGAGCAGCGGCTGAAGCTGGAGCAGGTGAGCGGCACCTATGCGCGGCTCAAGCAGCTGATCTTTTCGCGCTGGGCGATGGTGATGTACGAATTTGAAAAAGAGCTGTATGCCGATCCCGATCAGGATCTGAATGCCCTGTGGTGGACGCTGGTGGAGAAATACCAGGGGATCAAGAAACCGGCCGGCCGCGACGAGCCCGACTGGGCGGCCAAGATTCACTTTACGATTGCGCCGTGTTATTATCATAACTATGTGCTGGGGGAATTGCTGGCCTCGCAGCTGCATGCCAGCCTGGTCAAGTCGGTGCTGCCCGAGGGTGGGGGCAAGAGTGCCAGCTATGTCGGTTCGGTCCAGGCCGGAGCCTGGCTACGGAGCCGGGTTTTCGCCGCCGGGGCGCTCTATCCCTGGGATGAGATGATCAAGCGGGCCACCGGCGAGCCGCTGACCGCGCGTTATTTCGTTGCGCAGTTTGTCAACTGAGGTGCACATGAACAATCACAATGGTGCGATGATCCGCATGATGCCGGATGGCACCGAGAAGCAGTACAATCCCTTCACCGGCACCGAGGTTTGGCACATTCCCGGCCGCAAGAACCGGCCGATCTTCACGGGCATTCCCGATACAGCGCAGCGGATCAAGGGCGATCACCGCGATGTCTGCAATTTTTGTCCCGCGCGCTATCTGATGACACCCCCGGAAAAGGCGCGCCTCGTCCTCCAGGATGGGCAATGGGTGACCCAGTCCCGTCTCAGCCCGGTGGAGGTGGTCAAGGGGACGGCGGAGTTTCGCCGCATCCCCAATCTTTTCGAGATTGTTTCGATCAATTACTGGAAGAAGAATTTCCAGTATCATCTCAACGAGAAGAACCGCGCCTGGAAGGAGAATTATCTGTCACTGCCCGAGGGGCGGCAGCATGTGCTGGAGATCGTCAATCTCAAGCTGAGATACTCCGGATTGAGCGATGCCGAGATCGGAGCGGTGACCGAGGACGAAAAGATCGAGCTGGCGGATGCCTTTTTCGGGGGCGGGCATGAGCTGATCGTGCCGCGCCGGCATTTTGTCGAGGGCGCCGAATATGATACCCAGCTGGCCTCCTCCGGCGAGCTCTCCAGCGAGGAGCATTACCAGTATTTCCGCTTCACGATCGAAGCGATGAACGAGGTCTATGCTGACAACCGGTACTGCCGCTACGTTGCGGTCTATCAGAATTGGCGCAAGGAGGCCGGCGCCTCCTTCGATCACCTCCACACCCAGATCGTCGGCCTGGACGAGTGGGGGGTCTCGCTGGAGCGCGAGCTCAAGCTGATGGTCACCAACCGCAACATGTACAACGAATATGCTGCCAATTTTGCCGCCCTCAATAATAACGTGATTTGTGAGAACGACCATGCGATGGCCTTCGTCGATCTGGGGCACCGCTATCCGACGATTGCGATCTACTCCAAGAGTGTCAACTGCCGTCCGCGGGAGCACACCCCTGCAGAGCTGCGCGGGGTCAGCGATCTGGTCCATGCCATTCATGCGGCGACAGGATCGCAGATTTCGTGCAATGAAGAGTGGTATTACATGCCCAACGACAGCATCATCCCCATTCCCTGGCATATCCTGATCAAGTGGCGGGTCAATATTCCGGCCGGCTTTGAGGGGGGGACCAAGATTTACGTCAATCCGATGTCACTGAGCGAGCTGCGCGACAAGCTGGTGCCGCGACTCTTCGACCTGCGCGCGAAGGGCAAGCTGGGATGGCTTCGTATCGCCGAGGAATGCCCGGTCAAGCCCAACTCGCTCAAGTATTATCAGCGGACGATCGAGTAGGATGGCCCTCGTGCGCATCGCGAGATCAAGGCGGCGGCGCCGGCCGCTCCCGGCTCCGGAGTTGCCGCTGCGGGCCATGAAGCGGCTGCTGCGGGCCATGGGGCTGCCGCTGCGGTCCATGGGACTGCAGTGCCTGACCATGGATCCGCCGGATCCGGACCCAGCGATCCGCGCCGGCTGGCGATTCGCCTCCTCCGGGCGCGTCTGGCTGCTGCTCGCGCTCGGGCTGCTGGCGGTCGGCTGTAAAACGCCCTTCAGCACCCGTGAACCCGAAACGCCCATAACTACCCAGTCGACCTGGGTGCAGCCGACCTCGCCGAGCCTGGTGATGATCAACCTGCGTACGGCGATTGCGGAGCGTAACAGCCAGAATTATCTGCGTTGCCTGGCCGACAGCGCCCAGGTGCGCGCTGCGTTCTCGTATGTGCCGGAATCAGCGGTCGGGGCGGCCAATCCCGGGCTTTTTTCCCGCTGGGGCAAGGAGAGCGAGCGCAATTATCTCAACCAGCTGCTGGCCTACGTGCCTGCCGATTCGGTCAGCTCGCTGACCTTGAACCTCATCCAGGAGAATACCTTTCAGGATTCGGTGGTGTTGGTGGAGGAGTATGTGTTGACCGTGGCACACCGGCATCAGGATGAGGCCCCGCGGCGCATGCAAGGCCAGGCGGAGTTCCGCCTGGTGCGGTCGAGCGAGGAGCTTTGGTACATCCGCAGCTGGGCGGACCACGCTACCGGCGATCATCCCACCTGGAGCGCGTTGCGCGCCTATTATGGCAAATAGACATGGATAAGAGAACGCGACTGCACTGGGCCCTGGGCACCCTCGGTCTCTTGTTGCTGGTCATCAACGGCTATATTCTCTGGAAGTCCCCGGCGGACAAGCGCCAGGTGCTTCCGGAGCAGGGGCGGCCGCCGGCAGAGCAGCAGAGCGGGGCGACCACAGGGCGCGAACCCCGGGTTCAACCCCATCCGGAGGCAGAGCCTCCGGCGGATCCGCGCGACCGGGCTTCGCAGGAAGAGGTTGATCAGGTGGGCGAGGCGCTGCGCAAGGCGCTGGACGCCTACCGCATGCAGGCACCAGCGGTGCGCAAGTCGGAAGATACCTTTTCCGCCTCGATTCCCCGCGACCTGAACATTCACCGTCTCACCTTTACCCTGATCGAGGAGCTCGACAAGGTCGACGGCGAGATTTTGCGCATCGTTGAGGACCGGCGCAAGGGGCGGCTGGAATATACGGTCGCTGTGGATGGCGATTGGGCCTGCCGTATCGTCCTGATGCGGCGTGAGTCGATCAATGTCGTCTCCGGCCGCATCGCGATCATCATCGATGACTTTGGCTACGCCTACAATGATCTGGCCAAAAAGTTCCTCTTTTTCCCCAAACCGCTGACGATCGCGATCCTGCCCGGCCTGAAAGCGACCAGTCTGGTGGCGCGGGATGCCCGGCTGGCGAACCGGGAGATCCTGGTCCACATGCCCATGGAGCCGAACAAAGCCAAATGGTCGGATGAAGGCTATACCCTGCTTGCCGGACAGGATGCCGGAACCGTGCGGCTGCGCGTGCGTGCAGCCCTGGCACAGCTGCCCGGCGCCCTCGGTCTCAATAACCACGAAGGCTCCAGGGTCACCCAGGACCGGGCGATGATGCGGACGGTGATGGCGGAGTTGAAGCGGCAGAATAAAATTTTTATCGACAGCCGCACCAGTTCGCAGAGTGTGGCCCTGGCGGCAGCGCGGGAGGCCGGCGTCCGCGCTGCGTCCAACCAGTTTTTTCTTGATGCCGAGGATGACGAGGATTTTATCGAGGCGCAGATGAACAAGGCGGCAGCGATGGCATCCCGGCAAGGCCAGGTGATCGCCATCGGCCATATGCGCAAACGCACCTACCGGGTGCTGGAGCGGATGATCCCCGCCCTCGAGCAACAGGGGATCCGCTTTGTCTACATCTCGGAAGCGTTTTAACGCCCCGCGCCCGCGTCCGTTGCAGGGCCATGGCGTTGGGGTTGCCGCGGTGAATTGAACCCATTGCGAGGTTTGTCATGCCCAGGTTATGTCTCTGTGTCAATCAGGTTGCGCGGCTGCGCAATCTCAATCGCAAGAAAGAACCGGATCCGCTGCAGGTGGCCATGGCGGCCGAGCTGGCCGGCATCGACGGCATTGTGGTGCAGCTGCGCGAGGATCGCGCCGATATCGACGACCGCGATCTGCGGGTGCTGAAGGAGGTCGTCAAGAGCCATCTGAACCTGGCCATTCCCCTGCAGGAGGTCATGGTGCAGAAGGCCCTGCAGCTGTTGCCCGACATGGTGACGCTTCTGCCGGTGCTCCAGGAGAACGAGGGGGAGGAGGTTGCGCTCAACGTCGAGGCCTCGCTTGATTATTTCGAAGAGGCGGCGGCCGCTTTGCGCGCCCATAACATTGTCGTCAGCGCTCTGGTGGCGGTCGATCCGGCGCAGGTGCGCGCGGCGGCGCGGGCGGGTGCTGACTATGTCCAGTTCAATACCACCCTGCTGGCGGGTGCGGAAGATCTCGGTTTCCTCAACGAGCAGATCGAGCGGCTGCGTGCGGTGGCCGCCGCAGCGAACAAGCTGGGGCTCGGTGTCGCCGCCGGGCGTGGTCTGGGCTATCAGAACATCCGCGATATCGCCGGCATCCCGCTGGTCGAGGAAATCAACGTCGGGAGGGCGCTCCTCGCCCGCGCCATGCTGGTTGGCGTCGACCGTGCCATCGCCGTCATGAAATCCCAAACCGAACACAGATAGGTCCCCCCATGGAAAAAAAAGTGCTCTCGCTCTTTCCCGAATTCGGCTTGATCGAGGATCCCCTTTTGCGCGCCAATACCCTGGCCTGCTGGCTCGAAGCGATGCGGCGCGGCGGCTGGGAGGCCGAGGATCTCGACCGCATCCCCTTCACGCTGCTCATCCCCGACTGCAGGGTTAGTTACCGTACCCACGTTCAGGCGGTGGCGCAGACGGCTATCGCAGCGGCCCGGGTTCTGGCGGCCCATTATGTCCCCTATTACACCCTCTCGATGGATCTGATCGTCAGCGGCAGCCTGCTGCATGACATCGGCAAGCTGCTCGAATACCGTTGCGTGGAGGGCAAGTTCACCAAGAGCAGCAACGGCAAACTGCTGCGTCATCCCTTCAGCGGCGCCAATCTGGCCGCGCGTTACGATCTTCCCGACGAGATCGTCCATATTATCGCCGTGCATGCCAAAGAAGGGGATGGCGGCTACCGGACGCCCGAGGCAGTGATCATCCATCATGCCGATTTTATGAATTTTGAACCGTTGAAACCCTGATGAGGATCTGTCATGGAATTCCCTGTTGAACCCTTCCGGATCAAGGTTGTCGAACCGCTGCGCTGCACCACCCGGGAGGAGCGCGACCGCCTGATCCGGGAGGCAGGATACAATCTCTTTGCCTTGCCGGCGGAGAGCGTTTATATTGATCTGCTCACCGACAGCGGCACTTCGGCGATGAGCGACCATCAATGGGCCGGGATCATGCTCGGCGATGAATCGTATGCGGGCAGCAAGAACTGGCTCCACTTCGAGGAAACCATCCGCCGCCTTTTCGGTTTCAGGCATGTCATCCCCACGCATCAGGGGCGCTCGGCCGAAAATCTGCTTTTTGCGACCTCGATCAAGAGCGGCGATCTGATCCCCAATAACATCCATTTTGACACCACCCGCGCCAATGTTCTGCACAAGGGGGGCGTGCCGCTCGATCTGGTCATCGACGCGGCGATGCACCCCGACAAGGAGCATCCCTTCAAGGGCAATATGGATCCCGCCCGGCTCGAGCGCGCCTTTCAGGTGCACGGCGCGGACAAGATTCCGCTGGTGATGGTCACCGTGACCAACAACAGCGCCGGAGGCCAGCCGGTATCGATGGAGAACATTCGCCAGATCAGTGCCATCGCCAAAAGGTATCACAAGCCTTTCATCATCGACGCCTGCCGCTACGCTGAAAACTGCTGGTTCATCAAGAAGCGCGAACCGGGCTATGCGGACAAGAGCCTGCCGGAGATCGCGGCGGAACTTTTTGCGCATGCCGATGGTTGCACCATGAGCGCCAAAAAGGATGCCTTGGTCAACATTGGGGGCTTTCTCGCCCTGAATGACGAGGCGTGGAGCGAAAAGGTCAAGAATTTGCTGATCCTGCTCGAGGGTTTCCCCACCTATGGCGGCCTTGCCGGGCGCGACCTTGAGGCCATCGCCCGCGGCCTGGGGGAGGGACTGGATGAGGAGTATCTCACCTACCGCATCGGCCAGGTCCAGGCCCTGGGCGCCCGGCTTGATCAGGCCGGGGTTCCCTTCGTCAAGCCTGCCGGCGGGCATGCCATCTTTCTCAATGCCAGCGCGATGCTGCCGCATATTCCGCGGCCGCAATTTCCGGCGCAGGCCCTGGCGGTGGCGCTCTATCGCGAAGCGGGCATCCGCGCGGTCGAGATCGGCGGGCTGATGTTTGGCGAAAAGGATGATCAGGGTGGTGAAAAGTACCCCGAGCTCGAGCTGGTGCGGCTGGCCATTCCGCGGCGGGTCTATACCTCGCGGCATCTCGAGTATGTCGCCGAGGCGGTGATCGAGGTCGCGCGCCACCCCGAGCAGGTCAAGGGATTGCACCTGGTGCATGAAGCGCCGCTGCTGCGCCACTTCACCGCGCTGCTGGAGGAGGTCGGGTGATCCGGGCGTTGCTGTTCGATTTCGACGGAGTGATCGCCGATTCAGCCGATCGGCATATGCGCGCCTGGCAGGAAGTGCTGCCGCCGCTGGGGATCGAGCCGGTGGCGCTGGTCTTGCGGCGGCATGAGGGTGAGCCGGCCTGGCGCATTGCGCAGGAGATGTGCGCCCATGGCGGTTTAAAGATCGACGAGGCCAAGGCGCGCCGGCTGGCGCAGCTTAAAAATAGCCATTTTCGTAGCCAGAGCACGCCGCCGATCTACCCTGGCGCGCTCGAGATCGTCGAGTATGCCTCCCGCTCCGGCATCCGGACGGCGGTGGTGACCGGGACCTCGCGGGAGAATCTGCAGCACATTCTCGGCGACGAACTCAGCCGTTTTGATGCGCTCTTTGGCGACGGGGATTTCGCGCAGCCCAAGCCCTGGCCCGATCCCTATCTGACGGCGATGCGCCATTTCGGGCTCACGCCGGGGGAGTGTGTGGTGGTCGAAAACGCGCCCATGGGCATCCGCGCCGCCAAAGCGGCCGGGCTCTTTTGTGTGGCCTTGCAGACCACCCTGCCGCCCGAGGAGCTGACGCAGGCCGATCTGATCTTGCCTGATCATGCCGCCCTGCTGCAGTGGCTGGTGCACCGCCAGAAAGTGCTTGACTAATAGGATTTTTGTGGTTATTTTATAATATCTTAATTGAACTGGATGAGGAGGCCGCCTATTTACCTTCGTTAAAGATTTCTATGCAGTGATGGTCATCTCGCTCTCTTTGACGAATGGTTAAGGCGCTTTTTTAGTTATCCGAATGTCTCCGGGTGAAGCGTGCATGCCATCTTCGCTCTGGACATTCGGATTTTTTTTAACCTTCAGGAACCTGTATGCATCGATCCTTTCTGCTCTTGCTTTCCATGCTGTTACTCGCCGGCTGCAGCACGCGGGATCTGCCCACGCCGCCGACAACGGCGCCGGTGGTGCTGAAAGAGGTTCTGCTCCCCGAAAAGCTCGGCGCGCAGCAGCTTTACCGCATCGAGATCGCTGTCTCCGGCGCCGCCGATTCGGTGCGGCTGGAGGCGGCGCCCCTGAACGCTGCGGCGCCGGAACGGACGCTTTATCTTTACGATGACGGCGGGGCGCGGCATTCGCTGGATGGCGACCGGGTGGCCTTCGATGGCATTTTCACGCAGCTGCTGCACTGGCAGCCGGCGGCCGCCGGCGGCCAGGAGTACCGGCTCCACTTCCAGGCTCTCCAGGGCGGTCAGAGCGCAGGCGAGCCTCTCGAGGAGATCCGCCGTAGCGGAGATCTGAGCGCGCCGGTCCTCACCCGGCTCATCCTGCCGGACACCCTGCAAAGCGGGTTCAGCGGCCTTCGGCTGCTGCAGGCGATGGTCACGGATTCGAGCGGCGCGAGCGATGTCGCGCGCGTGGAGGTTCGCGGCAGCGCAACGGGCAAGGCAGCCTTCGATACTCTGCTCTATGACGATGGCACGCATGGTGATATCACTGCCGCCGACGGCCTCTTCACGCTGGCGGTCGACCGCACCTTCTGTGCCCGGAAGAGCGGTGCCTACACCTTTGCCTTCACGGCGGTGGACAAGTCCGGGCTTAAAAGCGCTGTCCGCAGTGCCGAGATGGTGCTGGTCAACGGGGCCCCCCTCCTGATCGGTCTCAGTGCCCCCGAATCGGTGACCCGCCCGGCCAGCGGCATCAGCACCCATCTGGTCACCATCCAGGTTGAGGAACCGCAAGGGCTGCAAGACGTCAACCGGGTGCTGCTGCGCGCCTATAATCCCGACGGCAGCGGCTTCAACAACAATCCCTTTGTCATGTACGATAATGGTCTCGCGCTGGACATCAACCGCTGGGACCTCGGGTATCGCGGCGACCAGGTGGCCAGGGACGGGGTCTATTCGATGACCGTCATCTTCGATGCCAGCAAAGCGTTGGGGGCCTACCGCCTCACCTTTGTCGCTGAGGACTGGGCCGGTCAGCAGAGCGAGCTGGTGACGCATTCGATTATGCTGGAGTAACGCTCCGCCCCCTGCGTTGACCGCGCTGCCGCATGGCCTGCGCGCCAAACTGTGCAAGTGCGCCGGCTGCCAACGTTCAGGCTGGCTGTTTTTGACCCGGCCGTTGCGCTTCTTACTTGCGGCCGATGATTTCACTTAACCAAGAGTATGAAACCGATGCGAATGAGACAGCTGATCATTTTTATGGCCCTGCTTCCCGCGATTCTCGTTGCCGGGGTGATCACGACACACCGCCTCGGCGGTGCCGCCGCGCAAAAAAGCGGCCTGGCGGGCAATGGCATCACCGATATCGCCGCCGACAATGGCCATCTCTGGCTGGGGACGGGCAATGGTCTGAGCCGGCTTGATCTGGCCACCAACGAATTTACCAGCTATGCGCAGGCAGCGGGACTGGGACATGGCAGCGTCGCCGCCCTCTGGGTGCATGGGGATACCCTGATCGTCGCCACGGCCACGGACACCGTCACCAAGGTGGATCCCGCGGCTCTCCCCAAGGGGACGGGCATCAGTTTTTCTTTCGATGGCGGCACCACCTGGCGGCACGTGGCGCAGCCCGGTGCCACGCCGATCCAGAACCTGACCTATGATATCGCGGTCGTCGCCAACACCGTCTGGATCGTCTGTTACGGCGGGGGCGTGCTTAAATCGGAGGATTGGGGGCAAAGCTGGAGCGAAGCGCCGCCGGATACCTTCAATTTTGATCCCTATGGCCGCTACAACCACCGCGGTTTTTCCGCGACAGCCGGGGGGGGCACGCTCTGGATCGGCACCGCCGAGGGGATCAACAAGAGCACCGACAACGGCGCCACCTGGACCAATTTCAATCATGTCAGCCAGCCGGAGCCGATCTCCGGCAATTTTGTCGTCGGGCTCGGCCTGCAGCAGACCGGCGGCCGGGAGATCATCTGGGGTGCGACCTGGACCGCTGAAGGGGAGGGCGAATACAATGCGGTCTCCTTCTCGCAGGATGGCGGGCTGACCTGGAGCACGGTTCTGCGCGATGAAAAGGCGCACAATTTTGCCTTTGATGATTCGGTGGTCTATGTCGCTACCGACAACGGCCTCTATGTTTCCTTCGACCTGGGCGAACGCTGGTACCTCTACCCCGTGATGCGCGATGCGCAGGATGGCGACCGGGTCCTCAGTACCGAGGCCTATTCCGCCTTTGCCCGTGATGGCGTGCTGTGGGCGGGCATGGCCGATGGCCTGGCGCGCACCGCCGACAACGGTTTCACCTGGGACATCCAGCGCGCCTTTGTCAGGACCGGGCAGGGCGGCGAGGCGCGCACCTACGCCTATCCCAACCCCTTCTCGCCGATGCGCCAGAATCTGCTCGGCGGCGACGGTTATATCCGCTTTCAATACAACACCCGGGCTGCGACGCGGGTAACGGTGAAGGTTTTCGACTTTGCGATGGATCTGGTGGCCACGGTTGTGCAGGATGCCTACCGCATCGGCCCGGCCGACTGCGCCGAACTCTGGAATGGCCGCAACGATTATGGCGATCTCGTGGCCAATGGCGCCTATTTCTACAGCGTTGCGATCGAGGGGGACGGCACCTATTGGGGCAAGGTGCTGGTCGTAAACTAGACGGTTCAGGATAAGGGAACATGATGAAGAAAGTATGTGCGATCGCCGGCACCCTGGTGCTGCTGGCCCAGGCCGTTGTGGCTGCGGAGGGGGATGGCGGCTATGCCGGTGCATTTTTGCGCATGGGCATCGGGGCGCGCGCCAAAGCCATGGGCGATGCCTTTTCGGCGGTGGCCGAGGATGCCTTCGCCGGGATTTATAATCCGGCGCTGCTGCCGCATCTCAAGGGGCGGCAGGCGGCGCTGTCGTATGCCTTTTTGCCGCTCGACCGCAAGCTCGATTACATCGGCTATGCCCAGCCGGTCCGCCCCGGGGCGGCCGGGGGCGAGGAGCGGGCACCCTTGCGTGCCGGATTTGCCCTGGCCTGGATCCACGCCGGCGTGGAGGGCATCGAGGGGCGCGACCTGGCCGGGAATTATACCCAGGACTACTCCTTCTCCGAGAACGCCTTTTTTCTCTCGTTCGCCTTGAGCCCGGCCGAGCGCTTTTCCTTGGGGGTCAGCGGCAAGATTCTCTACGGGCGCATGCCCGGGGTCAATAACGACGAATCCGCCATCACCTCGATGGGGCTTGGCGTCGATTTCGGCGCCTACTACCGGCTCTGCGAGGATCTGAGCCTCGGCGTGGTGCTGCGCGACAATCTCTCCAAATATACCTGGAATACCGAAAAGGTCTGGGAGCGCGGCACCAGTGTCAACGACAAATTCCCGCGAACGACGCGCCTGGCCGCGGCCTGGCGGCCACCGCTGCGCTGGCTGCTGGTCACCGCCGAAGCGGAGGAGTCGCAAAAGCAGAATCCGCGCTACCACTTTGGCGCCGAAGCGGTGCTGCCGGAGGCCGGCGCTGTGCGCCTCGGCCTGGACGACGGGCAGCTGGTCGCCGGTTTCGGCGTCGCACTCAAGGTCTACGGCAAATCGATGATGCTGAATTATGCCTATGCCGCTCCCGGCGAGGCGCCGCGCGCGGATCATATCTTTTCCTGGAACGTGAATCTATGATGTCAACCAAGAAGACGGGAAGGACGATGAGTGTGCAAACCAAGAGGATAGCCGGCGTGCTGCTGGTGCTGCTGCTTCAGGCCGCCGCAGTCCGGGCGCAGTGGCAGAGCGGTTTTGCCGTCCTGCAGATCGGCACTGGCGCACGCGCCGCAGCGATGGGCGAGGCCTTCGCCGCCGTCGCCGGTGATGCCAGCGCCCCCTTCTGGAATCCGGCAGGCGCTGCCGGCGCCGGGCGCTTCCAGGCGCATCTGGCCCACAACGAGTGGATCCAGGAGGTATCCCACGACGCCGCGGCGGTGCTCTTCCCGATCCGCTCCGTCACTTTCGGCGTGCACGCCCTTGTCGTCTCGGTGCCCGATATCGAGCAGCGCTATTATCCCAGCGAAGAGCCGTTGAGCACGTTTTCCGCGCATGATGTCGTTTTCGGGATGACCTTCGCCCGCAAGTTCGGGGAGAATCTCGCCCTGGGGGGCAATCTGCGCTATCTCAATGAAACGATCTTGAGCGAAGCCGCCAGCGGCTACAGTGTCGATCTGGGACTTCTCTGCCGGACCCCGCTCAAGGCCGTGACCGCCGGGGTGGTGGCGCAGCATCTCGGGGCAACACAGGAAATGGTGACGCAAAAGATCACCCTGCCGCACACCCTGCGGGCGGGTATCGCCTATGCCCTGCCACTGGGCGCTGCGGATGCGCCCTGGCTGCTGACCGCCGATTATGTCGCGATCCGGCATCAGCAGAGTCATCTGCAGGTGGGGGCGGAGATCCGGCCGCTGCCGAAGCTGGCCCTGCGGGCGGGGTATCAGACCGGTTACGTTTCGCGCGATTTCAGCGCCGGATTCGGCGTGCACCTGGGACAGATCGCCATCGATTATGCCTGGGTCCCCTTTCAGGAGGAGCTGGGGCGGGCGCACCGCTTTTCGGTCTCCCTCGGCTCGTGATTTTTTTTCTTGCATAGACAAATGAAAATAGGTATAATAAAATTTTAGATTTCAACGACGGCAAACAAAACGAGGTGTGACCCATGGCCAAGTACAAAATTGCCCTACTGCCGGGCGATGGCATCGGCAAGGATGTGATGGATGCTGCACAGGTCGTTCTGGACAAGCTGGCGCTGGACGCTGAATATATACCTGGAGATATCGGCTGGGACTTTTGGTGCAAGGAGGGCGATCCGCTTCCCAAACGCACCACCGATCTGCTGAAAAGCACCGACTGCGCCCTTTTCGGCGCGATCACCTCCAAACCCAAGGAAGAGGCCGAAGCCGAGCTGGCTCCGGAGCTGAAGGGCAAGGGATTCATTTACGCCAGTCCGATCGTCCGGCTGCGGCAGGAGTTCAATCTGCGCACCAACCTTCGTCCCTGCAAGGCTTACCGCGGCAATCCCCTCAATTTCCGCGACGATATCGATATCGTGGTCTTTCGCGAGAACACCGAAGATCTCTATGCCGGGGTTGAATTTCATCCCCTGCCCGCCGAGGTGATGCAGACCCTGGTCAAGCACAACAAAAAGATGAAGCGGTTCGAGTCGGTGGCTCTTGAGGATATTGCGGTTTCGTTGCGCATCAATACCCGCCAGGGCTGCCGCAATATTATCCGCGATGCCTTCGAATATGCGCAAAAGTACGGCTATAAAACCGTTACCGTCGTGGAAAAGCCGAATGTGGTGCGCGAGACCAGCGGTCTGATGGTGCGCGAGGCGCGCAAGATCGCCGCGGAGTATCCCGGCATCGCCCTGTGGGAGGCGAACATCGATGCCATGTGCATGTGGCTGATCAAGAATCCGCAGGATTACGGGGTGCTGGTGACCAGCAACCTTTTCGGCGATATCATCTCCGACCTTTGCGCCCAGTTGATCGGCGGGCTGGGATTCAGCTCGAGCGGCAACATCGGCGATCGCTACGCCGTTTTCGAGCCGACGCACGGCTCGGCGCCCAAATACGCCGGCCAGTACAAGGTCAATCCCATGGCGATGTTGTTCACGGTCAAGCTGATGCTCGACTGGCTGGGCGAGACCGCCATGGCGCAAAAGCTGGAGGCGGCATGTGCGGCGGTGATCGCCGAGGGCCGGGTGCGCACCTATGATATGGGCGGAGTGAGCACCAGCCTCGATGTCGCCCGCGCTGTAGCCGGGCGGCTGTAAGCCGGCCCGGTGTTGGATGAACCCTACCTAAGTGAAATGAGCAAGATGAACAAAAACATACTCCGCTTTTTGGGCCTGTCGGTGGTGTGCCTGGTCATCGGTATCGCCTTCACCCACTTTGGGGATAACGAAGCCTATCCCCAGGATAATATTCGGGCCGACCTTGACCGTTTTGTCGAGGTATTCGCCTATGTCAAGCGTTATTATGTCGAGCCGGTGGAGAGCGACAAGCTGATCACCGGCGCGATCGAGGGCCTTCTGGCCAAGCTGGATCCGCACTCGGTGTACATCCCCAAAAAGAGTCTGGAGAAGGTCAACGAGCAGTTCGAGGGTTCATTCGAGGGCATCGGCATCGAATTCATTGTCCTGAACAAGATCCTGACGGTGGTTTCGCCGATCCCCGGCGGTCCCTCGGAGGCGGTGGGCGTGCTGCCCGGCGACCAGATCGTGCGCATCGATGGGACCTCCGCCTACGGGATCACCGAGGATGAGGTCTTTAAAAAGCTGCGCGGTCCCAAGGGGAGCAAGGTCAAGGTGGTGATTTCGCGCACCTCGCTTGCCGAGCCCTTCGAGGTGGAGATCGTGCGCGATAAAATTCCGATCAACAGCCTCTACTCGGCCTTTATGATGGACGATGGCAAGACCGGCTACATCTGGCTGGCCCGCTTTGCCAAAACCACATCGGACGAGCTGGAGACGGCGCTGAAGGATTTGCGCAGCCAGGGCATGGAGCGGCTCATTTTCGATCTGCGCTCCAACTCCGGCGGTCTCCTCGAGCAAGCGGTGGAAGTTGCGGACAAGTTCATCCCTGCCGGCCAGAAGCTCGTCTACACCCGCGGCCGTCTCAGCGGCGCCGATGAGGATTTCTTTTCGAGCGACGCCGGCGATCAGCCGAGGATGCCGATGATCGTCATGATCAGTCATGGCTCGGCCAGCGCTTCGGAGATCGTCGCCGGGGCGATCCAGGATCTCGACCGCGGTCTGGTGGTCGGGCAGACCAGCTTCGGCAAGGGGCTGGTGCAGAATCAGATCGGCTTGAAGGATGGATCGGCGCTGCGCCTGACGGTAGCGCGCTATTATACGCCGAGCGGGCGATTGATTCAACGGCCCTATACTGACGGACTGGCCGATTATTATGCTGCGGGCTACGACGATGAGGATACCAACGCTCCGGCGGCGGCGGATTCCGGGCGCACCGTCTACAGAACCCGTGCCGGCCGGGTGGTTTATGGGGGCGGCGGCATTACCCCGGACAGCACCCTGAAGCCGGAGCGGATCACCCGTTTCACCAACGGCCTTTTCGGCAGCCGGATCTTCTTCGAGCTCGGCTCGAAATACGGCACGGCCTTGCGCGGCAAGTATACCAATTTCGCAGTCTTTCGCGCCAAATACAGCGTCGGGGAGGAGATCGTCCCCGACCTCAAGGAGCTGCTCAAGAAGAACAAGATCGAGTTCAGCGAGGAGGCTTACAAAAAAGATCAGGTCTTCATCAAGGCCATGGTCAAGGCCGAAGTGGCGCGTTCGCTGTGGGACAGCAAGCACTATTACCAGGTCTTGCGCAGTGAAGATCCGGAGGTGATCGCGGCAGAGGGTTTGATGCCGCAGGCAGCGGCCATCCTCAAGCAGGGCGGATGGTAAGAGATGGAAGAGCGGCCGCCGCAAAGCCCGTGGGTGCGGAGAGGGTCCCTGGCGCTGCTGGTGCTGGCCTTGCTGGACGCCGCCTGTTTCAATCCCTTTGCGCCGGAGCTGGAGCGTAATGCCGGCGGCGGCTTGCGCATCACCGGGCAGACGACCCCGGAGGAGGTGCTTGAGAATTTTGTCTACGCCTATACGCTGAAGGATTCGCTGGTTTACGACGGCCTGCTCGACAGCTCCTTCGTTTTTGTCTATTTCGATCCCAATCTGGGTTCCTCCGGCCTTTATGCCTCCTGGAATCGCGATGTCGAGCTCAGAACCACCGGTCGGCTGTTTCGCAATTTCGAAACCCTCACCCTGGTCTGGGATTCGACCATTTACGAGAACGTCGATGCGACGTCCGCCGAGCTAGCCAAAACCCTGCATCTGCATCTTTTCGGCAGCCGGGGAGAGTTCAATCTCACCGGTAACGCCATCTTCAACATGCGCAAGAGCGCCTTTGATCAGAAATGGCGCATTACCCGTTGGAAAGATGAATCGCAAATGTAGGTGAAATACTGATTGACTTGTTCGCGCACTATTTAGTATTTTATAGATATTGGGTTTGACGGGATGTGTAAGTGACAGGATGGTCATTCTCGCTTAATACGGGACCGCTGTGATCACTGAAGAACAAAAGAAGCGATTTGAAGAGATCGCCTTTGAGTATATGGACTCCCTCTACAGCACGGCACTGCGCATGACGCGCAATACCGCAGAAGCGGAAGATCTGGTGCAGGATACCTATCTGCGCGCCTTCCGCTTTTTCAGCAAATTCGAGGAGGGGACCAATTTCAAAGCCTGGATCTTTAAAATTCTCACCAATACGTTCATCAACAAGTACCGCAAAAAGATCCGCACCCCCCAGCAAGTGCAGCTGGACAAGGTCGAATTCGGCCTCGAGAGCGAGGATGCGCAGAAAGCCGTCAAGGAGTGGGGCGGCTTTGATGAGGCCAATTATGCGGAACTCTTCGATGACGACATCAAAGCCGCGCTGGCGCAGCTCTCCGATGAATTCCGCATGGTTATTCTTTTGGCCGATGTCGAGGGATTTGCCTACAAGGAGATCGCCGAGATTATCGACCGTCCCATCGGCACGGTGATGTCGCGCCTTTTTCGCGGCCGGCGCATGCTGCAAAAGGTTCTCGAAAAGTATGCCCGCAATGAAGGCTATATCGGTTCCAAAGGACGATCTACCGGTCTGGGACGTGTATGAAACGAACAGCGTTCTTTTTCCTTTTTCTTTTGCTGGCCGCCGGCACCGTAACCGCACAGGGCCTCACAGAGCCGGAGGTTCTTGCCCTTACGGCGCGTCTGGCGCCGGTGCAGTCCGCTGCGGGGGGCGAAATTCAGGTCGATGTGACCGCCCGGATCGCTTCCGGATTGCATATCAACTCCAGCCTGCCCACCGCTGATTTTCTCATCCCCACCCAGCTGCAGTTCACCCCCTCTCCCCTATTCCATACCGGGACGGTGCTTTACCCCAAGCCCTTGTACCGGAAATTCGCCTTTTATCCCGAGGAACTCTCGGTCTATGAGGGCGAGGTGCATTTTTCCTGCCCGATCCGGATTTTGCCGCAAGCCGCGCCCGGCCGGGTCGTCCTCGAGGGCGTACTCTCGTATCAGGGCTGCAATGAGAATCTCTGCTTCTCCCCCGCCGAGAAACGGTTTTCCCTGCCGCTGGAGATTCTCCCGGCGGCTGCTGCGGCTGCTGCGGCTGTGCCGGAGAAGGCCTCCCTTGGCGCCGGGGGCGGGAAGAATACCTCCGGCGCGGATCCGGCCGCTATGCGGGGGGAGGGGAAGGAGCTGAAGCTGACCCAGGATGAACGGCGCGCCCTGGAGATCCTGGAAAAGGGATTATTTTACGCCCTGGCCGCTTTTTTTGTGATCGGTCTGGCGCTGAATTTGACGCCCTGTGTCTATCCGGTCATCCCGTTGACGGTCAGCTATTTTGGCGGCCGCAGCGGTCGCAGCCGTGGTTCGAGCCTGGTCAATGCCCTTTTTTATCTTGCCGGTATCGCTCTTTCCTTCGCTCTGCTGGGGATTCTCTCCGGGCTGGCCGGCAAGCAGTGGGGATTTCTCTTTCAGAGCCCGTGGTTTGTCGCGGTGGTGGTCACCATCATTTTGCTGATGGCGGCGAGCATGTTCGGGGCTTTTGAGATCAATGTGCCCACCAGCCTTTTGACCCGTTTCGGCGGCGCTCGCGAGGGGCTCTGGGGCGCCCTGATCATGGGTTTGACAGTCGGGGTGATCATCGCCCCGTGTGCGGCGGGCATCATTATCGGCCTGGTGGGACTGGTGGCCAAGCTGGGTCTGGTGGCTAAGGGGGGATTACTCTTTTTTGCCATGGGCTTGGGGCTGGGCATGCCGTATCTGGTCCTGGCGACCTTTTCCGGGCTGCTCGATCGCCTGCCGCAGTCGGGCATGTGGATGCTGTGGGTGAAAAAATTCTTCGGATTTCTGCTGATCGGCGTGGCGCTCTATTTTGTGACGCCCCAGCTCGAGCTGATCCAGGACCGGCTGTTTTTCCTGCTCGGGCTGCTTGGAGTTGTTGCGGGGCTGCTGCTCGGTTTTATCGGCCATGAAGCGCAGACGCGGGGATTCCGCTGGTTTCGCAAGATTATCGGGACCTTGATGATTCTTCTGGGTCTGCATTGGCTCAACGGATCGATACATGCCAAACCTTCCGATCTGCCCTGGATCCACTACACGGATCAGAGTCCCGAAGTACTGGCGGCTCCAGGCAAACCCGTCTTCATCGATTTTTACGCCGACTGGTGCGCTCCCTGCAAGCAGCTCGACCGTGAGACCTTTAGCGATCCCCGGGTGAAGGAGCTGCTGGCGAATTTCACCCTGGTCAAGGTCGATTGCACCAAGCCCGATGCCAAGACCCGGGCGTTCATGAACCATTTTGCCGTCAGTGGCATGCCGACGCTCCTCTACCTGGCCCCCTCCGGGGAGGAGTTGGCCGATCTGCGTGAAATCGGCTTTATTCCCCCTGAAAAGATGCTGGCCAGTTTGCAGCGGGCCTTGCAGTCCAGATGAACCTATCTGGAGGGCCACATCGACCCTCCAGCATCCCCAGCTTCTCCCCCTTTTGAATCTGATTGAAAAATTGCGGAAAAATTGCGATATTTCTGGATGATGTTTAACTTGTTCGGGACCTTTACGTGGAACTGAAAAAAGTCAAATTTATTCATAATCCCAAATCGGGACTGATGCGGCGGCCATGGCTCGTTCGCAAGGTGATTGACAGCGAGCTGGCCGGGGCGCCTTTCGTCTATGAGTATGTCGAGACCGCCTATCGGGGGCATGCCCACGAGATGGCGCAGGAAGCTGCTGCGGAGGGGTATGACGCGGTTGTGGCGATCGGGGGTGATGGCACGGTGAATGAGGTCGGTTCAGCGCTGCTCTTCACCGACACCGCGCTCGGGATCATCCCCGCGGGTTCCGGCAACGGCCTGGCGCGCGGCCTCTCCATTCCCATGGCCATCCGGCGCGCGGTTCGCACCCTGCTGCATGGCCGGATCCGCACCATCGATGCCGGAACCATTCAGGATCGTATCTTTTTTATCGTCACCGGGCTGGGTTTTGATGCCCTGGTCGGCAAGCTCTTTGATGACCGCAGCCTGCGTGGCCCACTCCCCTATTTCTATATCGGTGTGCGCGAGTTCTTTTTTTTCCGGCCCGAGACTTTCCGGCTGGAATTCGACGGCCGGACGGTCGAACGCTCGGCCCTGCTGGTGACTGTTGCCAACACACCACAATGGGGCCTGGGCGCAATCATCTCGCCCAAGGCCGAGCCGGATGACGGTCTGCTCGATGTCTGCCTCATCCGCAACATCACCTGGGTTCGCGCGCTCATTCACCTTCCCAAGCTCTTTACCGGCCGCATCGAGGAGGTGCGGGAATACGAGCGCTATCAGACCACGGCCCTGCGCATTTCGCGGCCCAAACCGGGGCCGTTTCATGTGGATGGCGAACCCGTCGAGGCCGGCCGCGCGGTTGAGATCGGGGTCAAGCCCCGCGCCCTGAAGGTGATCGTCCCGCTCCGCAAACGCGCGCCGCTACCGGTTCGCGCTATCTCCAGAGCCCGCGCCTGGCAGAAGCAGCTGCTGCAGCCATGAGCCGGCAAGCGCGGCCGGCCTCGGGAAAAATACAAAAGAGCTGAAACTTTTTTGTAATTGCAGAGTCTGATAGATAGAACAGCCTTAACGGAAGCGGCGAGGTAGTCCCATGCAATGGCTGCAAAAAGGGGCCATCACGGTTTTTGTGCTGGCCCTCTCGTCTCTCATTTTTATCGTCCTGACCAGCGATAAAAAAATACGCCAGCAGGTGTTGCGGCCCACGCTCGAGGCCCTCGGGGAGCAGCTCTTTGCCGCGGTTCAGGATGATGTCGAAAAGGATCGTCTCGAGGCGCGTTACAAGACCTTTGTGGATGAGGCGGAGGAGCAGGCGATCGCGCCGGAAAAGGTGGAAAAGGTCGCGGCGCGGATTCTCAATTTGCGCAGCCGCGACTCGGTCATCTCATCGGCCGATGCCCTGAAGATGCTGGATGAGGCGCATGCGGCGCCGGCGCCGGACGATCCGGCGGCGATGATCCGCGGCCGGGAGGTGCCGCACGCCTCAAGCGGATTCCAGATCGGGACGGAGCGGCTGACGCCGTCCACATGGTCCAAGGAAGAGATGGCACGGCGGCTGAAGGCGATGCAGGAATTCCAGAAGCAGATGGAGCTGCTGTCGCGCAAGCAGGAAAAGCAAAAGGAGTGGGAAAGCCGCTATCATTTTCAGCCCAGCGACAGCGGCTTGCGGGTCATGGTCGATCTCAAGCTGCGCGACGCGCTCGTCGGCCGGGATTCGCTCCTGATCATGCAGCTGCGCGATCTGGAAAAGAAGCGCTGGCTGCGCTGGGGGGCGAGTGTCCCGCCGCCCCCGCTGCCGGGCCACCCGGGCGATACGCTGCGGGTGAACATCATGCCGCAGGAGTGGGCCGCCTGGGGTGAAAAGGTGGCGCGCGCCTACAGCGATACAGCTTTTCTGCGCAAACTGCAGCGGCAAGGCGCGAGCAGCGGCCGTCATGGATTCAAGATCGAGGTAGCGCCCGTCTGGCCGGATTCGAGCGGTACGCCACAGCCCTGAGGCGCCAGCCAGCGGAGCCCATAGCGGAGAGGGATAGAGGCCTGACCAAGTTGTCAGGCCTTTTTTTTATGAGGTACTGGAGTTGATCCGGGCGCTATTTGAGCAGGACGAGGACAAAGCTGGCGAGAGCGAGAATGAGGGCGAGGGCGGCGATCCAGAGCAGGGCGGTGATCCGGGAGGCCATGAACTCCAGCCCTTCGGCCAGGCTTTGCTGCTGTTCGGACATCTTTTTGACCAGTTCGGCCTGGAGTTCTTCGTTTTCCTCCAGCCGTTCCACCCGCTGCAGGACGCCCTCGGGGGTGTCGGCAAAGGCGCGGGGCATTTGCCGGGGCTTGCCCGAAGCAGCCATGAGTTCGCGTGCGGTACGAATAATGGCGGGGAGGGCGGCGAGAACATTTTTCCAGGGTACGACGGAGAGGGCGGAACCGATCCCCATGAAACCTCCAGATTGTATGAGGGTTCGAAATTCAATTCAAGCGCGATTACACTGGAAAATGCGAATTTTTCTCTATTTTTCCAATCGATTTCTGAGCTTTTGCTTTGCAGGGAATAGTTTTGTATATTATGCAGCAGGCACCGTTGGAGAGGAATTTACTGCAAAGGATTCGCAATGAAGCTGGTGGAATGTGTTCCCAATTTCAGTGAAGGCCGGGATGCGGGCCGGATCGAGCAGATCGCCGCAGCGATCCGGGGTTGTGAGGGGGTCAAGCTGCTCGATATTGATGCCGGCAAGGATACCAATCGCACGGTCATGACCGTTGTCGGCGCTCCCGATGCGGTCGCGGCGGCGGCCTTTGCCGCCATTGCCCGGGCGGCCGAAGTGATCGACATGTCGCGGCACAAGGGGGCCCATCCGCGCATGGGGGCCACCGATGTCTGTCCGTTCATCCCGGTCAGCGGCGTGACCATGGCCGAATGCGCCGAGCTGGCGCGTCATGTGGGCGAACGGGTCGGGCGGGAGCTGGCCATTCCGGTCTATCTCTATGAGGCGGCAGCGGCTTTTCCGCAGCGCCGCAATCTCGCCGACATTCGCGCCGGCGAATATGAGGGATTGCCGGACAAGCTCGCGGATCCCGCCTGGCAGCCCGATTTTGGCCCGGCGCAATTTCATGCCCGGGCGGGGGCGACGGTCATCGGCGCGCGCGAATTTCTCATTGCCTATAATATCAACCTTAATACCCGCGATTCGCGCCTCGCCAACGAGATCGCCGGCCGGATCCGCGAGACCGGCCGCCCGCAGAAGGATGAACAGGGCAAGATCCTCCGCGACGCTGCCGGCGAGGCGCTGCGCCATCCCGGCCTCTTTCAGGCCTGCAAGGCGGTGGGCTGGTATATGGAGGATTTCGGCCGGGCGCAGATTTCGATTAACCTCACCAACTACCGGATCACGCCGCCGCATCTGGTCTTCGATGCCTGTTGCCGGCTCGCGGAGGAGATGGGCGCGCGGGTGACCGGCAGTGAACTGGTCGGCTTGATCCCGCTTGAGGCGATGCTCGAGGCGGGGCGCTATTTCCTGCGCAAGCAGGGGCGGAGCACCGGCGTGGCGGAGGAGGAGCTGGTCCATATCGCTGTGCTCTCGCTGGGATTGGACGAGCTCTATCCCTTTGCCGCCGAGAAAAAGATCATCGAGTATCAACTGCGCGAGCAGGGGGCGCTGGTGAGCATGACTCTGGCCGGATTCACGCGGCTGCTGGCGAGCGAGGCCCCGGCACCCGGCGGCGGCAGTGTTGCGGCGCTGTGCGGCGCCTTGAGCAGCGCGCTCACGGCCATGGTGGGCGCCCTGACACATGGCAAAAAGGGATATGAAGCCCATGCGCAGGAGATGGAGGAGATCGGCATCGCGGCCCAGACGCTCAAGGATGATTTCCTCCTCGATGTCGACCGGGACACCGCCGCCTTCAACCAGGTGATGGAGGCGTTCAAGCTGCCGAAAAAGAGCGACGAGGAGAAAGCGGCGCGCGCCGCCGCCATTGAAGCGGCGACCCGCGGTGCGACGCTGGTGCCCCTGGCGGTGCTGCGGCGCTGCCTGCCGGCGGTACAACTGGCGCACAAGGCGGTGCAGCATGGCAACAAGAACTCGATCAGTGACGCCGGGGTTGCTGCTCTGGCCGGCCAGACCGCGGCCGAAGGCGCCTATTTCAATGTCTGCATCAACCTGGCCGGGCTGGGCGATGCCGATTTCAAAACGGCGACACGCGCGGAAGCGGAGGCGCTGCGGACGCAGATCAGCGCTGAGGTGGCGGCGGCCGTCCGCCTCGTCGAGGAGAGTTTCAGCTGAAGCCGGCCTGATTCCCTGTTCGTATTGATGTTCAGAGCACGAGCGTGTACCAGGATACATCTATTCAATTGGGGCGGAGCATTACCTCATATCCCATACAGGAGTGCCTATGACCCAGGGAACAGCACCATCCGGGCGTCTGAGTTCACTTGACGCGTTGCGGGGATTTGATATGTTCTGGATCGCCGGTGGGGAGTGGCTCATCGCGGCTCTTGCCGCCTGGACAGGCTGGCCGGTTTTTGTCTGGGCGCACACGCAGATGGAGCATGTCGACTGGAACGGCTTTCACTTCTACGACATGATCTTCCCGCTCTTCCTGTTCATCGCCGGTGTTTCCATGCCCTTCTCACTGGCCAAGCGGCGCGAGCGCGGCGAGAGCATGAAGAGCATCTACCGCCACCTTGTGATGCGCCTGATTGTGCTGGTCCTCCTCGGGGCCATTTACAACGGTCTGCTGCGTTTCGATTTCGCCCAGCAGCGTTACGCCAGCGTGCTCGCGCGCATCGGGTTCGGCTGGTTCTTTGCCGCGCTGATCTTTCTGCACACCCGGCCGAGGGGGCAGGCCCTGTGGCTGGCCGGCATTTTGCTCGGGTATTGGGCGATGATGAAGCTCATCCCGGTGCCGGGATTCGGAGCAGGTGTACTGACGCAGGAAGGGAGTCTGGCGGGCTGGATCGACCGGCTGTTTTGCCCGGGGGTGCTTTATCTGGGCAATCACGATCCGGAGGGGATTCTTTCGACCATTCCCGCCGTCGGCACCGCCCTGCTCGGCGTGCTCGCCGGGCAGCTGCTGCGCGGCAGAATACTCGATCTCCCGCCGCTGCGGAAGGGCCTGCTGTTGCTGGCCGCCGGTCTGACCGGCCTGGCCCTCGGGCAGCTGTGGAATATCGTATTCCCGATCAACAAAAACCTCTGGACCAGCTCCTTTGTCCTTTATGCCGGTGGCTGGAGCCTGATCTTGCTGGCGGTTTTTTATCTGATCATCGATGTCCGTGGCTATAAAAAATGGGCTTTCCCCTTCATCGTCATCGGACTCAACTCCATCACCGTTTATATGCTCAATTCGGGCATCGTCAATTTCGATCAGATGGGACGCTATTTCTTCACCGGCGTGGCCGGGCTTTTCCCCGAGGCCTTCCAGCCGGTCGTTTTCAGCTCCGCCGCTCTGCTCTGCATGTGGCTGGTGCTTTATCTGCTCTACAAGCATAAGATATTCCTGCGGGTCTGAGCGGGAGCCGAGCCGGCGTCACGCGGGGTTGTGGTGGGCGGGACTGGAGCGGCTTTGCGTTGCGGCGGGCGCGAGCGGAGCAGGGGGTTGCGGCGGTTTAGCGGCGTACCAGCGCCGCCATGTAGAAACCGTCGCCGTCGCTGGTGTCCGGATCGAGGCGTTGTGTGGCGGCCAGGGTAAAACTCCCCCGTGCGGTTTCGAGAAAGGCGGCCACCTGATCCTCGCCTTCGCACGGGAAGAGGCTGCAGGTGGCATAGACGAGCCGGCCGCCCGGCCGGACCATGCGGCTGTAATAGCTCAGGATGTGCTGCTGCTGCGCGAGCAGCCGGGGCAGCTCTTCCGGCCGCAGGTGCCATCTGGCGTCGGGATTGCGGCGCCAGACGCCGGTTCCCGAACAGGGCACGTCGAGCAGGAGGCGGTCGGCCGAGCCGGCCAGCCGCTTGATGGTCTTGGTCGAGGTAATGGGGCGGGCCTCGATGCATCCGGCGCCGGCGCGGCGGGCGCGGCGTTCGAGTTCCGCCAGTTTTTCTCCCGCGGTGTCGAGAGCGATGATGCGGCCGCGGTTGCGCATCAAGGCGGCCAGGTGCAGGGTTTTGCCGCCATGACCGGCACAGCCATCGATCACCCGCATGCCCGGCCGGGCTTCCACAAAGTGACTCACCGCCTGTGAGGCGGTATCCTGCATCTCAAACCATCCCTTGTTAAACTCCTCCCAGGAAAACAGCGGCGCAAATCCCTCGAGGGCCAGGGCATCCGGTGCCCTATCCACTCGATGGCAGGCTGCGCCGTGGCCGGAAACAGCAGCGGCGGCCCGAGCGATACTCGTCTTCAGGGCATTGACGCGCAGAACCGGCAGCGCCGGTTGATTGAGGGCCGCGAGAAGCGCTTGCCAGCGGCTGCCGCGTTCACGCTCGCCGAGCTGATCGAGCCAGTCCGGAAGGGATTCACGCACGGGCCGCAGGGTGGCGAAACGCGCGGCGCGCGCGATGATTTCGCGGTCCGTCGGTGTGGCCGCCGGGCGCTGCCCGCGCCAGAGTTGCCAGGTGGCATACAACGTCGGCGACACCACCGGCGCCGCGGCGGGATCCCCGCTCTCGAGGGCGGTCAGCCAGCGCGCATAGCGGATGATATCGTAAACCGCTGCAGCGATGGCGGCCCGTTCCACGCGGGCCAGGGTGGTCTGCTCCCTGAAGCAGTGCTGCAGGACCGCATCGGCGTAGCGGCCGCGCTCGAGGATGGCGGCACATGCGGCGAGGATGAGATCCGGGAGGTTCACAGCCGGAGTCATGCCTCGAAGCGGAGATAGCCGAAACGCCACGGCCGGTGAAAGGTGCCGAGCAGCACGGGACTCCAGGCAAAGAGTTCCTGATGGCCGGGCTGCGGCGAATCGATGCGGTAGAAATTGACCCGCCAGAGGTCGCCCGGGTGTGGCGGCTGGTGCGGCGCCCCGCAGAGGGCGGCGAAGGGGATGACGTATTCGGCGCTCCAGCCGGCGGCCATGCCGGGGCGGTCCGGCAGGCCACGGAGTGCGACGGCGGTGCGCAGACCTTCCGCCTCCCAGCCGGGCAGGCCGGTGAAGGGCGCATCCGGCTGCTCTTCCGTCCGGTGATTCAGGATGCAGGCGTCGAAGACGACATTTTTCGGGCTGACATTGATCTCGAAATACTGATGGGCGCATCCGGAGGGATTGATAAAAATCTCGACGCACTCCTGCTCATAAATGGGACCGTCATGCTCGAGAATATCCCCCCAAACATAATCATCCTGGCAATCAAAGGCGATATGGAGAGCGGCTTCGCTCCAGGCAGCGCGGAGGAGAGTGAAGAAGCGCCCGGGCTGGCCGCTGATCGCCTCGACGAGGTGAACCGCCGCGGCATCCTTCCAGAGAGGGTCCTCCAGGGTGCCGGTCAGCCGCAGCGGCCTTGCGACCCTGGGACAGTGCAACACGGGCAGGGAGTCGATAGCTGTTTGGGTCAAAGTAGATCTCCTTTCCGGATCAGGCCATGGCCTGTTCCGCCCGGCTGCCACTGAGGCGCAAATAGAGCTGCACCTGGGCGCCCAGGCCCAGGAGCCGCATGCCGGCGCGGAAGAGCATGAAAAGTTGCTGGCAGATGACGAGCAAGACGATAGTGGTCGCAGAAGCGCCGAGCTGCCGGGCGATCAGATGATACAGCAGAAGGCCGGCCAACGAGACGCCGGCGAGGATCAGCGCAAGAGTGAAGAGGCGGCCGAAATGGCTCCAGACGAAACGCAAGACGGGGCGCAGCAGGCGGCGGCTCTTTTTTTCATTCCGCGCGACCAGCAGGATGCGGGCATAATCGAAACACAGGCTCCAGAGCATCAGGCTGACGAAGCGGCCCGCCATCTTGACATAGCTGAACCAGAGGGTGATATCATCGCCTGGATCCTTTCCCCAGAAAAGGCGTTTGACTAGATTGGCAAGAAAGGGCAGCAGCAGGAGCACCAGCAGGAGCGGCAGGCTCCAGAGGAAGAGGCGGAAGATGCGGCCGAAATAGCGGCCGCAGGCATCCCAGAATTCGCGCGGCCGCCACGGGTGATCGCTGCCGAGCAGTTTAAGCGCGCCGCCGGAAAAGAAGAGCTGCAGCAGCCCATAGAGCGGAGCGAGAAGGAGCAGCAGGAGCAGCAGCGGTGTCAAGGCGCTGCCGCGGAAGGCAAAGAGCTCGATGAAAAAGGTCGCATCGAAGCCCTCCCCGAGCCGGGCGGCGGCGAGGGTATTTCCGGCCCACGCCGCTATGATCGAACGGGCGGGCAGGGCCACCAGGGCGGCCAGGATCAGGCCGGGCAGATAATAGAGAAGCCACAGCCGCTTGAGAGCAACGAGGCGGACCAGGGCAGCGCGCAACGCATGGAGCAGCATATAGAGTTCCTCAGTGCCGGTTACAGGTTCATGGAGAAAGCGGTGAGCAGGTTGAGCACCTGCGGCGCATCAAAGAGAAACTGCGTCCAGAACAGGAGCCGGGCGGTCCATTTGTTGAGACCGGCGGGCTGCGGATCGATGGTGCGGCTGTTGTTGGTGAGCTGCACATCCAGCGGGATTTTGTTCTCGGGGTCGACGGCCGCCGAGACCAGCGGGGTGGGGCGGGTGAGGATGAAGCGTTTCCAGCGCGCCCGGCCGTCCCAGTTTTCGCGGACGGTATCGCCGCCGGCGAAGATCATCTCCACTTCAACCGGGAAGATAAAGTCGCCGAGCCGGCGCACCTCCACCCGGGTTTCAAAGACGGTGCCTTTGGCTTCTCCCGGGGCCGGCGAGATTGCCGGGACGCCAGTGGTATCCGCAGCAAGGGCACTGGAATCCTGAGCCGCCTGCCCCGTTCCCGGCACTGTCGTGGCGGAGGTGGGAATATCGAGGTCCAAATCAAACCCGCGGCCTTTGCTCACCTTTTCGCTGCTGACCCTGCTGACGCTATAGTCCAGCACGGCGGTGGTGTTCAGGGCCTGGTCAAAAAACCAGTCGAGATTCTGCCCCGAGACCTCATTGGCCACCGCGATGAAATCGCTTGTATGGGGATGTTTGAACTGCCAGCGCGCGAGCCAGGTGCGCAATATCCGGTTCATGGTCTCGCGGCCGAGATAATTCTGCAGAGTGAGCAGCACCAGACCGGGCTTGTTGTACGACATGCTGGAGTAACTGGCGTTCGAAGCGTACTGCCACGAGGGCAAAAGGACGGGATCGAGCCCGGGTTGGGAGATATAACCGAGCCGCTGCAGCTGGGTATCGCCGAGTTTGAGGCCCCAGAAATCCACCATGCTCCCGCTCTCGCCGTAGGTGTCGGCAAGGATCCCGATCTCGCTGAAGGTATTGATCCCCTCATCGAGCCAGGCCTCTTCGAATTCATTCGAGGCGACCAGGTGGTACCAATAGTTATGGCCGAATTCGTGCATGATCACCATCTCCAGGGGATGGAGGCCCGCCGGCATGCTGTAGGCGCCCCAGGCAGTGATCAAGGTGGGGTATTCCATTCCGCCGGTGGCCATAGCGCCGCGGCGGGGATCGACGACGGTGAGATGGCTGTAGGGATACTCGCCATACTGGTCATGGAACCAGGCGACAGCGGTCTCCGCCGCCTTGATATATCTTGCGCCCTGGCGGGCATGATCCTTCTGCACCAGGGCGCTGATCGCAACGCCCCGGCTGCGGCCGGTGAAGACGACAAAATCAGGGCTGGAAGTCCAGGCGAAATCATGGACATCTTCGGCATGATAGCGGTGGGTGATGGTGCTGTCGGCATTGTCCTGAACAGCGAACTCGAGGCCGGTGGCGCCGACGATATGGCCGCGCGGCACGGTGATATCGACGTTGTAGACCCCGAAATCGGCAAAGAATTCCGAGTTGGCATGGAACTGGTGGCAGTTCCATGTTCCGTTCTCACAGACGCCGATCTTGGGGAACCACTGGCCGGCCATGACAAACTCTTCCTTGATGCCGGTGCGCGCTACGGGCGGCGCCGGCAGCTGGGCGGTAAAGGCCAGGTGCAGGGTGAGGGTCTCTCCCGGCGGCAAGGGGCGCGGCAGCTGGAGGCGCAGGACGCTTTTGTCTTCCGGGTTGCCGTCGTCGGGCTGGATGAAGGAGGTCAGGGGCAGCCAGTTTTCCCCGGCCGCACTGGTCAGCGAATCCACTTCGATATATCCCCACTCCTCCGCATCGTGGGATGCGCGGCCGCCCTTGCCGGATTCGCGCATGTAGGTGGAGTGGCTGTTGCGGAAGCCATTGAGGTAGAGGTGAAATTGCAGTTCGGAGAGCGGCATCGCTGCGGTGTTGCGCCAGCGCAGGATCTCACGTCCGTGCAGCCGATGGGTCCTGATATCGAGGCGGACGGCGATATCATAGTTGGCGATGCGCGGGCTTTTGGGAGGGGAAAACAGCACCGGCTGGGCGGTGGCGCGCAGGCCCAGGAACGCACAGGTGAGGATCAACAGCCGGGACAAGAATCGGGGCTCAGCCATGGAGGCCTCCGGGGTTGCAAGCGGGAGTCTGGAATTAGCGCCGTGGCAAACCGCTGTGCTGCAGCGGGCCGGGACGCTGCCGGCGCGGCGTCTTTATCGCAGCAGCACCCGCGTGCCGGCGGTTTTTGGCGCCGGTGAACTTGCTGCCGGCGCGGCGTCTTTATCGCAGCAGCAAGAGTTTGCGGTGAAGTTCCCGGCCGCTGCTGCGCAGCCGGCAGAGGTAAGTGCCGCTGGCTGCGCTCCGGCCCAGCTGATCGCGGCCATCCCAATGGATCTCATGATAGCCGGACGGCTGGGTTGCATCGACCAGTTCGCGGATCCGCCGTCCGGCGAGGTCGTAGATCTCCAGACGGACCGGCGCGGCGGCCGGGAGACTGTAGCAGATCGTCGTCCCGTCATTGAAGGGATTGGGGTAATTGGCCTCAAGGGCCCATTGCGCCGGCAAGGCGGTGGCGGGCGGGCTGACGACGCCGGTGGTGAAGAGATCGTGCCAGAGTGTGCGTGCGCTGTCCGCATCGGCCTGCAAGCCGGCCAAATCGTCGGCGGCGATGAAGGCAAAATCGAGGATGAGGTCGCCGTTGCCGGCAATCGAATGCGGACCGGAGGCGATGACGTTGGAGATATCGGCCGGTCCGACCCTGATCTGAACCAGTCCGCCGCTGATCGCCTGCCATTTTTCGGCATCGGTAAAGCCGTCATGCAGGGCCCAGCTGGGATTGAGGGGATCGGCATTGTCGTTCATGATGGCGCGGTAGGAGATCCCGCCGGCGGTCAGGAGCACCACGCCGACATGGGTCTTGGGACCTGACCCGGTATCATAGGCATAGCCCATGCGGCGGCTGGCATCGAAGTCGGCGACGTTGGTGGCATAGCTGGTAGCATCCATATCCCAATCGCAAAAGATGCCGAAATGGAAATTCTCCAGCGGCTGGGCGCCGAGATTGTGGATGGTATAGCGGAAGAGGACGATGTCGGCGTAGCGCTGCTCCCGGCTGGCAAAGGTCTGCTGGGTGATGCGGATGTTCAGGGGTTTGGCCGCGGTGTGGTCGTCAAAGATGGCACTGCTCTCCTGATCGAGAGTTTGCCCCGGGGTGGCGACGCGGACATCGCCGTTCTCCGCAGCGGTGAAATCCTCATCATTGATCTGACTGTTGGTGTAATCCAGAATGCCGCGGGCGGCATTGACGATCCGATCCGCTCCCGTCCCGGCGATGAGGGCGCCCTCGAAGAGGAGGCTGCTGCCCGATTTATAGACCAGGCCGATGCCGGTGCCGCCGGTGTTGGGATCGGCAGCGCCGATCCGGCCAATGCAGGTGACGGTGGTGAAGAGATTGTTGATGCCAATATCGGCGAAAGAGGGCAGAACGGTCAGGCTGAAATGGTCGACATCCTGGTATTCGCCGCTGGAGATGGTCAGGGCAAAGTCGATCGCATGATTGCTGGGAGTGCCGCTGGCCACCTTGAAGGAGAAGGCCTGCTGCAATACGGTATTCGCTCCGGCGCCCAGTGCGGGCAGGGTGGCCGTACTGTTGATCAAGGTAGTATAGGGGCTGTTGTCGCTCAATTTGAGGGTGAGGTTCTGCGCCGCGGTGAGGTAATTGGTCAGGGAGAGGCTCACGGCCACCGTCTCGCCCGGTTCGATCAGGCTATCGCCGTCCTGGTCGGTAAACTGAACCTCGGTGATGCGCAAGGAAGGCCAGGACTCGTTCAGGGCGCGCCAGGCATTGATGCGGCCATGGCCGAGCTGGCCGGCGTAGGCGGGATTGCGTGTATCGATGTTGTCCGCGGTCACGCGCACCTGTTCGGCGGCCTGCAAGCCGCTCCACTCCGGATGCCGGGTCATCACCAGAGCGACCACGCCCGCCACGATGGGCGTCGACATTGAGGTGCCTTGCCACAGTGGCCCTTCGTAGCCGGTGCCGGCGATCGTGCTCCAGATCCCGACGCCCGGGGCGGTGACATCGATGGTGGGGCCATAATTCGAGAAATAGGGTTTCAGGTCGGAGCTGTCGGTCGCCGCCACCGCGAGCACACCGGGGTAATTGGCCGGGAAGACGGCATCCGCAAGGCTGGCGCTGTTGCCGGCGGCTGCGACGCAAATCAGCCCCTCCTCCTCGGCATAGCGGATGAGGCGGTGCGTCACTTCCGAGTAGACGCCGCTGAAGCTGCAACTCAGGATGCTGGCGCCATTGGCGGTGGCGTAGGCGATCGCCTTGTCAATGCTGAGGGCATCGATCTTGTCATCCGCGGTTTTCGTGCCGGCATTGAGGGCCATCAAGCGCGCGTTCCAGCTGACGCCGGCAATACCGAGGCGGTTGTTGGCGACGGCGCAGGCCGCGCCCGCGGTGTGGGTACCGTGGCTGCTGTACAGGGTTCCCGAGAAGAGGCTGGAGGGATCGGCGCTGTTGTTGGCAAAGTTCCAGCCGTGGAGATCATCGATATAGCCGTTGCCATCGTCATCCCGGCCATTGCCGGGGATTTCGCCGCTGTTGGTCCAGAGGTTGCCTGCCAGATCGGGGTGAGCGATATCGGTACCGCCGTCGATGATGGCGATAACCACCGATCCCTGCTCTCCTTTGCAGAGGTCCCAAGCCTGGGGCAGTCTGATTTTGTCGAGATAGTACTGTTTGCCGGCGAGCGGGTCATTGGGCGTGGCGGTCAAGATCGCCTCGTAGCGGGCCTCGGCGAATTCCACCGCCGGATCCCGGGACAGCGCGCGCGCCACCTCTTCGGGGGGACGTCCGCCGGAATAGAAGGCATTATAGAGGTTATCGATGCGCGTGCGATGGCTGCTCTTCTGCAGCAGGCCGGAGGCGGTCGCGACGACGGGTTCGAGGTTATAAATCTGCAGGGCGCGCAGGGTCGCGTCGAGGCTCGCTTGCCCGGTCCGGTTCAAAATGGCGTTACCGGAAACAGGCTCGCGGAGCGCCAGGGAAACCACACCCGGCTGCGGCTCGGGCGGGGCTGAATACTGCCGTGCGGCGGCGTACCGCGGCAACAGGGCGATAAGGGAGGCGGCGGTGAAAACAACAACCACTGAATGCAGGTGCTTCATTCGGATCATTGAGCAGCTCTCATTATAATTAATAGATTAAAATTTTACAAAAGTGCGGCATCAGAAGCAAGGTTATTCTGATGGATTAAACACGCAGTTTCGCGGAAAATTTCCCATAAAAAAATGGGAGTGATGTAGCATCACTCCCATGACGATCGGGACGCGGCGCAGGTGTATTATTGCGGGATGGCGGTCTCTTCAACCGGATGCCCGGTCTGGAGAGAGAACTCGTCGCCGAACTGGGCGAGGAATTCGAGGCTGAAGGTACGGATCCAATAGCTGAAGGGGAGCAGCACCACGGAGCTGATGTAGGGAATGATCAGGAGGATGAATCCGATACAGCAGGTGAAGAGTCCGCCCAGGATCACCAGGACCCCCAGAGCGATGATGATGGCGAGAATGAAAAGGGCATAGAGCACAAAACTGCCGAGGTGACGCCAGTGCAGCGGCAGGAACCGCTCCCAGGCCTGGGTACAGGTGAGGGTATGCTTGTACATCAGCGGCACGATGAAATGATCAAGGAGCAGTTTGATGTAGCCCAGGGCAAGGACGACGACGGCAAAGAAGGCGCCCCAAACCAGAAGCGAAGGCAGGAGCGCCCAAAGATCACCGGATTCGGTCCAGCGGGCATAAGCGATGCGCCAGATATGGTAGAGGGTGCCGCCTGCGAGCAAAAGTATGGCGGCGAGGAAGGCCACGCGCCAGCGAAAGAGAGAATGCGCCAGATCACGGTATTGATGCCAGGGCCGCGAGACCAGAGCGCGATCCTGCACGACATTGTCGAGGAACATGAACTTGCCGCGGGAACTCAGCCAGAGGCAGATAAGGACCAGCGCGAGCACGGCGAGGCCGCCGAAAAGTATCAGCAGCATCCATTCGGGCTTGGCTTTAAGCCAGTCGAGGGCCTCGTAAGGGCCGCTGAGAATGGCCCCCCAGTCGCCGGCGCTCTGCTTTTTGAAGCCGTTCCCCCCGCCCCCGCCGCCGTCGAGCAAGTCGGCGAGAAACGCGGTGAACCCGACCACCATCCACTTGTGCAAATCAAAGGGCTGGAACAACGCGGATTTCATCCGATTATAGGCTCTCTCAAAGGGCGCAATAAATTGAATCTGCATAGCTCCTCCTTTTTATGTAGTATAGTCATTTTACGCAAAAAAGCAAAAATGTTTTCAAAAAAGACGATTAAAAGCGGCCAAAAGCCGTTAAAGTGGTTGATTTTTATATGAAAAAGTGTAGTTTATATGAAAGCCTGGCTACCCGGAAGGAATACCATGATACCTCGCTTTACAGCTACCGGCGCGATGGGGGTGCTGTTACTCTGCTCCACGCTCCTCACCGCCCAGGAAAAGATCCTCCTCATTCACTCCGCAGCGACGGAGGTGCAGGTCACCATTGACTCCAAGGCCCATGTCGACTATGGATTTGCTTATCCCCTGACCTTTGTTCTGCATCTGCCCTCCGCGCAGAGCGGCTTGCAGGCCTGGTACCGCTATCGGACGGGCGCCTCCTGGCAACTGCTGCCGGAGAAAAAAAGCGGGGATTTTTTTAACGGCATCGCCGCTGCTCGCTATGATGAGACGGCCGCCACGGTCCTGGCTTCGGCGGGATTTTCCGACGAGAGCGACTCGCTGATGCTCAGGATCACCGACGCTGCAGGGCAGGCCCTCCCCGTCACGTGCAGCGGGATCGCTCCCTACTACGACAACCGCAGCATGGCGGTCACCCTGAGCGCCGATGACATGGCCGGATGGAGCAAGGCCAAATTCCAGCGCGCTCTGCACATCCTGCGCTCCTTCAACCTTTGGGTCAGCTGCGGCATTAATTCGGGGGGTGCGGATGGCAGTGTCTACGCCTATATCCAGGCCCAGCTTGACTCGGGGCTGGTCGAAGCTGCGTGCCACTCCCGCAGCCATCCTTCTCTCCCTTACAAGAATTACGGTGCGGAGATCACGGGCAACAAGGAGGATATCATTCGCAATCTCAAGCTGCCGGCGCTCTTCGCTTCGGGCTTGCGCGAATATGTCTACCTCTGGATCGCCCCCAACGGGCGCACCGACCGGATCGTCGACTCGCTGCTGACGGTGAACCAGTTTCTCTTCGGCCGTCTCTATACCAGCAACTTTTTCGGCTGGCCGGCCTGGAATGAGACCCTGCAGATGTTCACCAACGCCGGGGTGACGCGCGCTTTCGATCCGCCGGCTTCACAGCTGGGCTGGGGAATCGGCAGCAATGACCTCAATGATCTCAACGGTGCTTTTGATACAGCCCTGGCCGATCACAGTGTCTATTATTTGATGTGCCACCCCAATGTGGTGGAATGGGATAAAAGCTATCCCTGGCAGCACCTCACCTACATCAGCAACCGTTCCGAAGTCTGGTATGCCGCGGTGGGCCATCTTTTTCTCTATCATCTGGCGCAGAGCGCCTGCCGGATCGAATCCGGCGTAGCCGCCGTTACGACGGCTGCCCCGGTGGACTATGCCCTGCGGCAGAATTATCCCAATCCCTTCAATCCGGAGACCACGATCTCCTACACCCTGGCCGGCTCCGGGCGGGTACAGTTGACGATCTATAACAGCCTCGGGCAGAACGTCGCCCGGCTCGTGGATGGTTCCCAGAGCGCCGGCCTGCACCGGGTCGTCTGGCACGCCGGCGCCAATCCCGCAGGTCTCTACGTTTATCAGCTGCAATGGGATGGGGGCATGGTGTCGCGAAAAATGGTGCTGATGCGCTGAGCTGAGGAGGAGGGGGATGAAGCGAACCGCAGGTTGCTTCTTTCTGGCTGCTGCAGCGCTGCTGAGCTGCGCCCTGGTGCGCGCCCGCGCAGCGGAGCCTGTTTTCTGGCAGACGCAGGATGTACCACGCCTGGATGACTGGCTCTCCGAGGTTGATCCGGCCATCCAGGTCTACGATTTCATTCTCGATGACTTTGATGCGGATGGCCAGCTGGAGAGGTGCGAACTGCGTACCGACACCAACCAGCCCCTGTTTTTGGCCATCCGTGAACTTGCCGGTTCCCGGTACACCTACCCGGGCCATCCCCTTTTCCTCGATCCCAAGGATTATCATTTTTTTCCGTTGGGCGGCAGGGGGCGCTGCCGTTTTGCCACCTATCGCCGTGCCGGGGATCACGGCTGGATCGATCTTTACAACCACCGGGCGGAGCGGATCGATTCATTGGCGACCCTGGGGGGAGAGGATTTTTCCGGCGACGGAATCTGGAGTGGGAATCTGCTTGTTTTCGCCTCCGCCGACCTCAATGGAGATGAGCGCCCGGAGCTGATCGCCAGGTTCAATACCGGGGCGGATCGACAGCCGCGCGCCCTGCTGGCCTATGATCTGGCAACCCGGCAGCGTGTGCTGGAATACCATTTTGCGCCCATGATCGAACAGGTTGTGCCGGCTGATGTGAATGGCGATGGTGCGATCGAGCTGGTGGTGACGCTCGGGGGGGCCTCGGATGGCGCCGATTTCGGCCGCTTTCGCCGGGACAGCAGTTATGTTGCGGTGCTGGCGGGGGATGGCCGTCTTCTGGCGGCCAAGGCCTATGGCGGGGAATCCTCCTATGTTAATGTGCGTGTCGTCGATCTGGACGGAGACACCCGGCCGGAGATCATCGCCGCGCCCTTCTCCCTGGTGCAAAGCAGCCCGCTGCGCGTCCTGCTTCAAGTCTTGGATGGGCGTTCGCTCTCGGTCAAGGCGGCGCTGGAAAACGCAGCGGATATCGATCCATTCTACGCCTTCGAGGTAGGTGATCTGGCTGGGGACGGGCTGCCGGAGATCATCGCCGGCGATCTCACCGATCATGTGGCCGTCATCCGGTATGACCCGGTAGGCACGCGGCTCACGATCGAGACCGAAGCCCGGAACAGTGGCCGGACGAGGCCGGTCCTGGCCGATGATCTGGATCTTGATGGTGTGGAGGAGTTATTTTTTGTAACCTATACTCCTCCCGCACTCTGGCTGACCGATGCGGCTCTGCATCCGATTGCCTGGATGTCCTTGAAGAATCCTGGCCATTTCAAAATGGCGGCACACGACCGCCAACAAGCCGCGCAGCGGAGCTTCAGCCTGCTGGATGGCACCCGTCTTTGCCAGCTGAGCATTCCGGCGGGCAAAATCCTTGCGCAGAATCCTCCCGGTTTTTTATTGCTCGGCAGACGTATCGTGCTGGGGCCCACCCTGGCGCTGATCCTGCCTGGACTGATTCTTCTCTTCCTCCTTATTCTCCTGGCGGGGGGCCTCAGGCTGCACTACTTGTTACATTTTCCAGGCCAGGTTTCTTCCAACCGCGTCGGTTTCGCATTGATCAACGGCCGGGAGCGTATCAGCCATTGCAATCCCCGATTTTTAAAGATGATCGGCCAGGACCGGAGAAGCGTGCTGAAACATCCGGCAGTGGAGGTGTTGCGGGCCGCCCATCTCGAAGAGATCCTTTCGCTACTGCAACTGTTCAATCAGCGCCAGGAGGTCTACGAGCAGCATGAACTGGAGCTGACCAGCGAAGGCCGGATTCAGAAGGCTGCGGCGGAATTTTTCCGCATTCAGCGGGTGCCCGCGTTTGTCATGCTTCTGCTGATCGATCTCTCCGAGAGTACGGAGAAGGAGCGCCTAAAGATCTGGGCGGCCATGGCGCAGCGGATGGCCCATAAAACCAAGACCCCTCTGGCCACCGTCCTGCTGGCCATCCAGCGCCTGCAACGCGCCTACAGGAAAGATTCTCCGGAACGGGCCCAGGCCTATGATGAGATGACGCGGACCGCCCTCCATGAGATCGAGCGCGTGCGTGATACGATCAACGCTTTTATGAAATTTGCGCGCCTCGAACCCCCGGTCTTCGTCCCCGATGATTTTTCCCGGGTCGTGCAGGAGACGTTGCAGGAATACCTGCCGCGCATACCCGATGAGGTGCAACTCAGGACCCATTTCGAATCGCTCGACTTGCCGGTCCATATCGACATCAGCCAATTCAAGGAAGCCTGTTACAATCTGTTGGACAACGCCATCACCGCTATGCAAGGCGAGGGCGTCGTCAATATTTCCACCTTGCGCGAAAAGAATCCGCTCTCCACGCATGGGGAGGGTGACACGGCCCTGCTGGAAATATCCGACAACGGCCGTGGTATTGCCGCAGGAGACTTGCCACAAATTTTCCAGACGGGATTCTCAACCTCCTCCTCCGGAACAGGACTGGGATTGTCTCTGGCCAGGAGCATTATCGAATCCCATAACGGCAGTATCGAAATCGACAGCCGTGAAGGCAGCGGGACAACCGTTTTCGTCCGGTTGCCCCTGCATTAGCCGGGGAGAGAAAGGGTGATGAAGCATACCAAGGGACGGATTCTGATTGCTGAAGATGATCCCGCTTTCGCCGTCCAACTCGCATCTGCGTTGCAAGGAGAAGGCTACGAAACCGATATCGCCCGGGATGGCAATGAAGCGGTCAAATTACTCGCCCAGGGCGACCTGGCCATCGGTTTGCTCGATCTTGCCATGCCGGGGCTGGACGGCATGCAGGTGCTGGAGCGGGCCGCTGCTCTGGCGCCGGGTTTACCCCTGGTGATTATTACCGGGAATGCCACCATTGACCGTGCGGTCCAGGCGACCCGCCTCGGCGCCTTTGACTTTCTCGAAAAGCCGGTCAATCTTGACCGCCTGTTGCTGACCGTGGAGCGGGCCCTGGAATGGCGGCACCTTGAGCAGAAGAACAACTGGATGGCCGCCGAGATCATGAACCGCTACCGGATGGTTGGCACGAGCCGGATCATGCAGGCGGTTTATGCGCGGATCGACCGGGTGGCGCCGACGGAGAGTACCGTGCTGATCACCGGCGAGACCGGGACGGGCAAGGAACTGGTGGCCATGGCGATCCACCTGCGCAGCAAGCGCAGCGCGGGTCCGTTTATGCGGGTCAACTGCGCGGCGATCCCCGATACCCTGATCGAAAGCGAGCTCTTCGGCCATCGCAAGGGGGCCTTCACCGGCGCGGTGGAGAATTATGACGGCAAATTTTTGCAGGCCGACGGGGGCACCCTGTTTCTGGACGAAATCGGCGATCTGAGCCTGTCGGCCCAGGCCAAACTGCTACGGGTGCTGCAGTCGCATGAAGTGGAGGCGGTCGGGGGCAACCGGCCGCGGCCCATCGATGTGCGCATCATCAGCGCAACCAACCGGAATTTGACCGAACAAATCAGCAAAGGGCTCTTTCGCGAGGACCTCTTTTATCGCGTCTGCGTGGTCGATATCCAGCTGCCGCCGCTGCGGGAACGCAAGGAAGACATCCCGGAACTGAGCGCGGAGTTTCTCCGCCAGTTTTGCGAACGTCACAACCGACGGCTGGGCGAACTCTCCCCGGCAGCGCTGAGTATCCTGATGAGCTATCACTGGCCGGGCAATGTGCGCCAGCTGCGTTCCTGCATCGAGCGGGCGGTAGTCCTGACGACAGGGGATGCGCTCTCGGAGGAGGAACTGAAGCAGACGGTGGGTCTCCCCGCCGGAGATGCCGGCATGCCGACCTTGAAGGAGGCGCGGGAACGCTTCGAGAAGGAGTACATCGCGCAGATTTTGCAGGCGCATCACTGGAAGATGGAGGCCAGCGCGGCGACGCTGGGCATCGACCGTACCAATCTCTACAAGAAGGTGCAAAAGCTCGGGATTCGTCGGCCCTAAGCCGGGTCTCCGGACCGGGTGCAGGCGGTGGCGGGAGAACTTGCGATGCGCAGGAGGGGTGTGGGCAGAAGCGGGAGGACTCGCGATGCGAGGGTGATGCGCAGGATGCGTGGGAAAGGTGCGAACCGGGCGGGCCGGCTCGAGATGCGGCGCCGGGGATGCGCCAAAAACTAAAAAGCCTCCGTGTGCTCAGCGGAGGCTTTTTAGTTTTGGCATCTGAGGAGGAGGAGGGAGGTTCTGCGGGGCAAGAAGAGCTGGACAGGCTGCCTTGCCCCGGCCATACCCCCGCGGGGGATGGCTAAATGCTATGTCAACGACAGGCTCACTCAGACCTGTTCTGCTGCTCAAGGTGCCGGCGATAAGCGACAGGCGCCAGGCCGTAAAAGATGCTATGGCAAGTCCCACTCCAAAGGACGCTCAGACGCGATGCAACCACTACATGTACGGCCTGGTATTGCCTGCGGCGCTGCCTGTCTCAAGATGCTTGCACGTATGCCATGCCTATAACAACAAGCATGCCAAAAAGTGCAGAGCGGCGGGAAAAAAGCGGTGAAGATCAGTAGGGGATTTTGGCGAGGATGGCCTTGATCTGCAGAAAATCGGCCTGGGGATGGGCGTTGACAGCGGGGGAGGCCAATAGTTTAACCTCATTGGAAACATGACGATATCGGCTAGAAGCTGAGGCGTGGGTCTTGCGCAGCAAGCGCACGAGGGCGGCATGGCCGGATTCGGCCTGGCGCAGCACGCGCAGCATCTCTAAAAGTCCGTTTGGGTCAAAATTGGCCTTTTCCAGATAAGTGGCGCATTTTCGGTCAGCTTCGCGCTCCACTGGCTTGGGATAATCCAGTATCGTATCCTTTGTGTACAGCGTCATGAGCAGCTGCCGTGCGATCTCGGGATTTTGCCCGATCACGCTCTGCGCGGCTACCGCCCAGCCATACTTGGCGGCCAGGCGTTCGACGCCATCACGCGCGGCGACATGGGCGATCTCGTGGGCGATCACCGCCGCGACCTGATCGCTGTTCCCCAGAGTTTCGATCAGTCCGCGGTAGAGAAAAATCTGTCCCCCCGGAAGCGAAAAATGATTCAGGTCGGGCGCATTGATCACATGCACGGTGTAGGTCAGTCCGCTCCAGTGCGACTGCAGTCCGATCTCGGCCGCCAGCCCGTTCAGGTAGCGCCCCACCTCCTGGTTGCGGAGCGTCTGAAGCACCTGTCCGGATTGCACGGAAATCTCCCGGCCCAGCGCCATTTCTTCCTCGATGCTGACGAAGGCGAGCTGGCCGGGCTTGCGGCTGGAGGCGCAGTGGGTGGTGAGGAGGGTGAGGGCGAGCAGCAGGGCGCATATCCCGAAACGGGGTTTTCTGTTCATAGTCCGATCTTTTCCTTGAATTCTGTCTCGCTGAGGACGGGAATGCCCAACTCGCGGGCCTTGTCGAGTTTGCTTCCGGCGGCTTCTCCGGCGACGACGAAGGTGGTTTTTTTACTGACCGAGGATGCCGGGTGTCCGCCCTGTTCGAGCACCAGTTTTTCCGCCTCCTCGCGGGTGAAGGAGGCCAGCGTCCCGGTGAGGACGATGGTCTGACCGGCCAGCCGCGTGCCCTGGCGGGCGACGGCCGGGGGCATGGCGACGCCGGCCTGGCGCAGCCGTTCGATGACCTGCAGGTTTTCGGGGGTGGCGAAGAATCCGTGCACGTTTTCGGCCACCTGTGGGCCGATCTCGTGGATTTGCATCAGCGTCTCCGGTGCGGCATGGATGAGGGCCTCCATGCTTGCAAGCGCCTCCACCAGCACGCGGGCGACGTGTTCGCCGACCTGGCGGATGCCCAGGGCGAAGAGCAGGCGGTCCAGGGGGCGGGTACGGCTGGCGGCAATGGCGTCGATGATATTGGCCGCCGACTTATCGGCCATGCGATCGAGTCCGGCCAGCTGTGGCGGGGTCAGGCTATAGAGATCGGCCACGTCCTTGACCAGGCCGGATTCCACGAGCTGTTCGACCAGTTTTTCGCCGAGGCCGTCGATATCCATCGCCCGTTTGGAGGCGAAGTGAAAGATGCGTTCCTTGATCTGCGCCGGACAGGCGACATTGATGCAGCGCCGCGCCGCCTCATCCTCCGGCCGCACGGTCTGGCTGCCGCAAGCCGGGCAGCGTTCCGGGAGGAGGAAGGGCTGTTCCGTGCCGGTACGGCGGGTCGTGATGACCTTGACGATCTCGGGAATGACATCGCCGGCGCGTTGGACGACCACCCAGTCGCCGATGCGGATCTCCTTGCGGTCGATCTCGTCCTGGTTGTGCAGCGTGGCGCGGCTGACGATGACGCCGCCGACCTGGACCGGCTGCATGATGGCCACCGGTGTGAGCACGCCGGTGCGGCCGACCTGAACCTGGATATCGAGGATCCGGGTCACCTCCTGGCGGGCGGGAAATTTGAAGGCGATGGCCCAGCGCGGGCTCTTGCTCTTGGACCCCAGCAGCTCCTGCTGGGTCACGGGATTGACCTTGACGACGATGCCGTCGATTTCGTAGGGCAGGCGGCTGCGGCGCTCCCCCATGGCCTGGTGGTAGGCGATGGCCGCCTCGGCGCCGCTGACTCGCTCGATCAGGGGGTTGACGCGCAGTCCCATGGCTTTGAACTTCGCGAGCATTTCGGCGTGGGTGGTGAAGGGAAAGGCATCCGCCTGGCCGATCGCGTAACAGAAAATGGCCAGGGGGCGCGCGGCGGTGATCTGGGGGTCGAGCTGACGCAACGAGCCCGCTGCGGCATTGCGCGGATTGGCGAAGAGCGGCTCGCCGCGCTCCTGCCGGTCGCGGTTGAGCCGGGCGAATTCTTCCTTGCCGAGAATCACCTCGCCGCGCACCTCAAGCCGTCCCGTTGGCGGATGCAGGAGTTTGAGCGGGATACTCTTGATGGTTTTAAGATTGCGGGTGATCTCCTCCCCGGTATAGCCGTCCCCGCGGGTGGAGCCGAGGGTGAAGCGGCCGTCGATATAGACAAGCTCGACGGCGAGGCCGTCGAGCTTGGGTTCGCAGACATAGTCGAGGGGTGTTTCCTGGCCGAGGGTGCGGCGGGTGCGCTGGTCGAAGGCGAGAAATTCCTCCACAGCCAGGGCATTATCGAGGCTGAGCATGGGCAGAGCGTGCGGGGCGGGGGCAAAGGCCTCGAGCGGGGCACCGCCGACCCGCTGGGTGGGCGAATCCTCGGTCACCAGATCGGGGTGCTGCTGCTCGAGGCCGATGAGCTCGCGCATGAGGCGGTCGTATTCCGCATCCGAGATCTCGGGGTCATCGAGTACGTAGTAGCGATGGTTGTGATAATGGATCAGATCGCGCAGTTCCCGGATCCGCTCCTCGGCAGAAGGGGTCATGGTTACCTCAAGCCGAACATGGCCTTGACGATATACCAGGCCATCATCGGATTTTCTTTCAGGCGCCGTACGCAGTAGGCATACCAGCGTTTGCCGAACGGCACATAAATGCGCAGTTTGTGGCCGGAGGCCCGGATGATATCGCGCAGCTCTTCGTCGACGCCGAGGAGCATCTGGAATTCGTACTGGTCCGGGGTGAGCTGGTGTTTATGAATCAATTCCAGCCCTTTCCAGTAGAGGCGTTCGTCGTGGGTGGCGATGCCGACATAGCTGCCCATGGAGAAGGCGGTATCGAGCAGGAGGCCATAGTTGTCGTTGATGGTTTGCTTATCCTTGAACGCGACCTTGCGCGGCTCGATATAGATCCCCTTACAGATGCGATAGTTGGTTTTGCGTGCGGAGAGGCGGACGACATCGGCGAGGCTGCGGCGGAGGTAGGCCTGGATGACGATGCCGGTGCGTTTGAATTCGTCGTTGATGCGCATAAAGATCTCGATGGTGTCGCTGGTCACCGGGGAGTCTTCCATGTCGATGCGGACGAAGATGCCGAGGGCATCGGCCTTGGCCACGATCTGGCGGATATTCTGGTAGCACTGTTCCTTGTCGAGGAGCAGACCGAGCTGGGTCAGTTTGACCGAGATGTTGGCGTCGAGTCCCGCGGCGGCGATGTTTTCGAGCACCTTGAAATAGTCGTCGATGGCCTCCTGGCACTCTTCGAGGCGGTTGGCGCTTTCGCCGAGGACGTCCATGGTGGCGCAGATGCCTTTGTTGTTGAGTTCCTTCACCACGCGGATGCCGTCGTCCAGGGTCGGGCCAGCGACGTAGGGTTTGGCCACCATCCGGACGATAAATTTGGGGATGATCGGCAGGAAGAATATGACCAGTTTGTTGAAGAGGTTAATCATGGCAGATCCTCTTGGATTGGGAGTCGTTAAGCAGCGTGTATGGATGATGAGAACGGGGTCGGAGGGGGTGTTCCGGCGGGAAAAATTACATGTTTCTGCCGTTAATGTCAAGGACAAAGTCCGTCCGGGCTGTGCCGCCGGGAGGAGAAACTTTTCATTGATTTTGAACTTCGCCGGGATTATATTAATGCAATATATTAGAAAATGGAGGAAGCCCCCTACATGGGCAAAATTATAACCATAGCAAACCAAAAAGGGGGCGTGGGCAAGACCACAACGGCGGTCAATCTGGCCGCGGCTTTGGCCGTAGCCGAATACCCGACGTTGCTGGTGGACATGGATCCTCAGGCCAACAGCACCAGTGGTTATGGTTATGATCAGCGCGCGCTGCAGGCGACGATCTACGATGCGCTCATCAACGAGCACGCAGCGCAATCCCTCCTGCTGGACACCCAACTCGATTATCTCAAGCTGCTCCCCTCCTCGATCAGTCTGGTTGGCGCCGAGGTTGAGCTGGTTTCGGCGATTTCGCGGGAGCAACGGCTGGCGCGGGCGCTTGAACCGGTGCGCGATCAATTCAAATATATCCTTATCGACTGTCCCCCTTCGCTGGGGTTGCTGACGATCAACTCCCTGACCGCCTCCGATTCGGTGCTGATCCCGATCCAGTGCGAGTATTACGCGCTGGAGGGGCTGGGGCAGCTGCTGAATACGATTCGGCTCGTGCAGAAGCACCTGAACGAACATCTCGCGATTGAGGGCGTGCTGCTGACGATGTATGATGCGCGCCTCAATCTCTCACGGCAGGTTGCCGAAGATGTGCGCCGCTACTTCGAGGGGCGGGTGTTCGATACCATCGTCACGCGCAATGTGCGCCTCAGCGAAGCGCCCAGTTTCGGCAAGCCGATCATTCTCTATGACGCCGTGTGCTCGGGATCGGAAAATTATATGAGCCTGGCAGAGGAAATCATCAAGAATGGCGAATAAGAAGGCATTGGGACGCGGGCTGAGTGCGCTCATTCCTGATATGCAGTCCGGACCGGCAGGGGAGGCCGCCGCGCAGGGCATTCAGATGATCGACATCGACAAGATCGCCCCCAATCCTTTCCAGCCGCGGGAAAAATTCGATCCCGAACGCCTTGCCGAGCTGAAGCAGTCGATCGCCGAAAAGGGACTGGTGCAGCCGGTCACCGTCCGGCGCCACGGTGCCGGCTACCAGCTGATCGCCGGCGAGCGCCGTTTGCGCGCCGTGCGCGACCTGGGAATTACCCAGATCCCGGCCTATCTTCTCGAGGTCGAGAGCGATGAGGAGATGCTCGAGCTGGCGATCATCGAGAATATCCATCGTGAAGATTTGAATGCCATCGATGTGGCGAATGGCTACAAGCGGCTCATCGATGAATGCCATCTCACCCAGGAAGAGGTGGCGGTCAAGGTCGGTAAGGATCGTACCAGTGTGGCCAATTTTCTCCGGCTGCTGCGGCTGCCGCGGCGCATCCAGGAGAGTGTCCAGAGCAACGAGATCTCCTTTGGCCATGCGCGCGCCTTGCTCGCGCTCGGCAGCAGTGAAGAGCAGCTGGCCTTGTGGAAAAAAATCGTCGCCAGCAATCTTTCAGTGCGCAAAGTGGAAGAGATGGTGCGGGAGCCGGAAAAGGGCAAAGGCACCCCCACCAAAGCCACACCTTCGGTTCAGAATTTATATCTGGCTGAGATGGAAGGTCGTTTGCGCGACCGACTGGCCACCAAGGTAGCGATGAAGAGCAGAAGCAAGGGTGGCGCGATCGAAATCGAGTACTACTCCTCCGACGAACTCGAGCGGATTGTCGCGCTCATCCTCGGTGATTGATTCCACGTGCAGCCTCTATGAAACTGCCATTTTTGCATAAGCCCCTCAAGGGGGCGTTGCGGCGCCGCCGCCAGGTGCAGATCCTGGTCATTCCGGACGACCAGGCGGAGCCGCGGCATTACAGCCTTTCCGTGCGCAAACTCTTATTTCTGCGCTGGGCCGGCATCCTCCTGGCGTTGCACCTGGTTTTCGGTGTGGTGGCCTACCTGCAGTGGGCGCGTCTGGCCGTGGCCAACAGCGGGTTGCAAAAGGTGAACGACCAGCTGATCGAGAACAGCAAAAAGGTCTATGAGCTGGCCGCTCTGTTTCAAAAGCTCGAAGCGACCGACGCCAAGTTGCGCAGCGCCCTGGGGCTGAGCGGCACGCATGAGAGTCAATCGCTCGATTCGGAGGCCATGAGTTCGCCACCGCTGCGCGGCCTGCCTCCCGAGCCTGTCCCGGAATCGCGCCGGGAGCGGATCAAGCCGGTGGAGGTCAATCTGAGTGAAAAGCTGGGTTTTCTCCAGCAATCCAAAGAGATCGGCATCCACGAGTATCTGAAGAGTCTGCCGACCTATCTGCCGGTGGCCGGCGTCCTGACCCGGAACTATTCGGCGGAGGGGACGGCGCATTATGGTATTGATATCGCGGCGCCGCGGGGCGCGTTTATCAGTTCAGCCGGGGACGGGGTGGTTATCTTTTCGGGCTGGACGCAGGATCTGGGCAACATGGTGATCGTCTATCACGGTGACGGCTTTTTTACTTATTACGGTCACACCCAGAGAAATCTGGTGCCGCGGTCCACGCTGGTGCGCAAGGGTGACCACATTGCTCTGGTGGGTTCTTCGGGAGAGAGCACCGCGCCGCACCTGCATTTTGAGCTATGGAAAGATGGCGTCGCCCTCAATCCCGCTGACTACATCCTGGCGTTTGCCCGGATGTAAAGCGGATGCCGGGTGGAAGATATTCATCAACAGGGAAGTGCCGATATGAAAAGCATCGAGAAACCGGGTGAGCTGAGCACGATTCTTGGCAAGGGCTCTGTGGTAGATGGCAATATCAAGGTGGAGCTCAGCCTGCGAATCGATGGCAAGGTGGTTGGTGATGTTGTTTCCGGCGATACGCTGATCGTTGGGGCCGAAGGGGAAATCAAGGGCAATGTGCATGTCAAGAATCTGGTTCTGGGCGGCAAGATCACCGGTGCGGTACTGGCCCCGGGCCGGACGGTTCTTGAGGCCCATTCCGAGTTGCGCGGCGAACTCAAGACCGGCAAGCTGGTCATTGACGAAGGCGCGATCTTCGACGGCAAGTGCACGATGTCCGAAACACGCGGTGGCAGCAAGACGGAAAGCAGCGCCGACAAAGAGGCGATTATCAAGTAAGGCGGTTCCGTGGATGAACGCGATGACAAGAAGCGATTGGTCATCGGGCCATATATGGATCTGGGCATGCAACTGGCGGTGGCGGTGCTCCTCGGCACCGTGCTGGGGTACTGGCTCGATCAGAAGCTGCACACGACCCCGATCCTGCTGCTCATCGGAGTCCTGTTGGGCGGAACCGCCGGCTTTATAAATGTATACAAAACGGTCTATCCCGCCATCAAGCAGAAGCGCACGGACAAGAAATCATCATGACCTCCTCGTTTCGGGTCTGGCGGATCGTCGGCTGGACCGTACCGGTTTTTTTCTTGTTATTCATCGTGGTCCATCGCTACGGCGGAGCCGGCATGACCCGCTCCTATGTGCTCGGCTACCTGATCAGCTTGGGCAATATCCTCTTCAGCCTGATCTCGATCCGATGGGCCTTCCATCGCAAGATCAAGACGTTTTATGCCGTCATCCTTGGGGGCATGGCGCTGCGGTTTCTTGTCTTCGCTGCAGTGGCCTGGCTGGTGATCGCGGTGCTGCACTGGCCGTTGATCGGTTTTCTCGTCTCCTTTATATTATATTATCTATTTCTGCAGTATCATGAAATCAGGTTTATCAACTCGGAATTGAAAGAGAAACACGCCAATCATCATGATAGAACAGATCCTTGAGCATAGCGCGGAGCATGGCGAGGCCGTGCAGCAGGCGGCCAAACATGCCGCGGAGCAGGGCGAGAGCGGAGTTGGTTTCATCATGCACCACGTCCTGCCCCACCCGGTGATCAAGCTACCGACGGTATGGGGTATCGATCTCTCCATCACCAATCATATTCTGTGGATGTGGATTGTCGCGGCGGTGCTGATCCTGGCTTTTTATGTGGCCTTCCGGCGGCCGTCGCTGGTCCCGCACGGGCTGGCCAATGCGCTGGAAAGCCTGGTGGCCTATTTGCGCGACGATATTATCAAGCCGAATCTCGGCCATGCCGGTGCGGCCTATGCCCCCTATCTGCTGACGGCCTTCTTTTTTATCCTGCTCTGTAACCTGGCCGGGCTGGTGCCCTACGGCGCCACGGCGACCGGCAATATTGCGGTCACCGCGACGCTGGCGCTCTTCACCTTTTTCATGGTGCAGATCGCCGGGGTGCGCAAGCATGGCTTTTTCGGGTATTTGGCCACCTTCAGTCCTCCGGGCATTCCCTTTCTCCTCAAGTTCATCATGGTCCCGGTCGAGGTGATCAGTATGATCACCAAACATTTCGCTCTGGCCATTCGTCTTTTTGCCAACATGATCGCCGGTCACATCACCATTCTGGCTTTACTGACGGTCATCTTTTTCTTTAAAAACTGGCTGGTTTCGGCTTTTCCGCTGGCGATCATTCTCTTCTCCGCCGTGCTGGAGGTGCTGATTTCACTCATCCAGGCCTATGTCTTTACGATTCTCTCGGCGGTCTTTATCAGCGCCTCGGTATCGGAAGGGCATTAGTCAGGCCGGATGGTACAGGGTTATGCTTTATCATCATCACCCACATACTCACATTTCTTGGATCAGGAGGTAGTACTATGAATCCCACTGCGTTTGCCTATCTGGCTGCGGGTTTTGGTTCTGCGGCAGTGACCTTTTCGGCAGCGTTCGGCATCAGCAAGCTGGCCAGTGCGGCCATCAGCGGCATCGCGCGTCAGCCCGAAGCAGCCGGCGAAATCCGCGGCACCATGATCATCACCGCCGCCATGATCGAAGGCGTTGCCCTTCTTTCGGTGGTTATCTGTCTGCTGCTCGGCTTCAAATAAACCAACGCGGGGTATGCTGTTATGGAATTGATGACCCCCCAGGGTGGTACCATATTCTGGACCACGCTGACCTTTCTCCTGCTCCTGTTCGCTTTGACCAAGGTGGGCTGGAAGCCCATCCTGAGCATGCTGGACGAGCGGGAGAAGAAAATCAACGAGTCTTTGGCACTGGCGGAGCAGGCCCGGCTTGCCTCGCAGAAGACCCTGGCCGAGCAAAACCAGATCCTCGACGCCGCCCGCAAGGAGGCGCAGGAGATACTGGCGCGCAACCGCAAGGCGGCCGAGGTGACCAAGGATGAAATCATTAAAAAGGCGAGCGCCGAGGCGGAGCAGCTGATCGCCCGGGCGCGCAAAGAGATCGATCTCAGTCGCGACAAGGCCATGGAGGAGATCCGTGATCTGGCCGTCGAACTGTCGATGCAGGCCACCAGCAAATTGGTCGGCAAGTCTCTCGATGCCCGGGATCATCAGAGGTTGATCGACGAATCGCTGCAAAAACTCGGTGGACTGAATTGAGAACGCATCCCTTGGCCAGGCGCTATGCGCGGGCCCTTTTCGGGCTGGCGCAGGAGGCTGGCAAAACCGGGCCGGTGCTGGAGGAATTGCACGCCTTCGCCGGCATGCTGGAGCAGAACGGGCGCATCCGGGCGTTTCTGATGTCGCCGGAGGTGGAGAAAAAGCCGAAGCAGGCGGCCGTGAAGGAACTGCTGGGGCACCAGGTTACCCCCCTCTTCAGCCATTTTATCCAGCTGCTGGTGGAGAAGGGGCGACAGGCGTACTATAGCCAGATCGTCACGGCCTATGGCGAGCTTTACGATCAAAGCATCGGCCGGGTTCGCGCCCAGGTCTATTCGGCGGTGCCCCTGGATGCGGGGCAGATCGATCGGATCCGTCAGCAGGTGGGCCGGTATCTCCACGCGGAGGTCGTGCTGGAGAACCAGGTGGATGCCACCATCCTGGGTGGCGTCATCATCAAGTTCGCCGGGGTGGTGATCGATGGCAGTTTACGCCACCAGCTCAATCAACTGCGCCAGGAACTGCGGCAGGTGAAAGCCGCCGCGCTCTAGTGCACGATACTCATCTCCTATTTCAGATAGCAGGTTATAACCATGGAAATTAGACCCGAAGAAATTACCTCGGTTCTGAAAAAGCAAATTGAACAGTTCGAAAAGCATATCGATGTCGAGCAGGTCGGTGAAGTCCTGCAAGTCGGCGACGGCATTGCCCGCGTTTACGGCCTCGAGAACGTCATGTCCATGGAGTTGGTGGAGTTTCCCAACGGTGTCTTTGGCATGGCGCTCAATCTTGAGGAAGACAATGTCGGCTGTGTGCTCTTCGGCGAAGACAGTCTGATCAAGGAAGGCGATATCGCCAAGCGTACCGGACGCGTGGTCGAGGTGCCGGTCGGTCCGGAACTGCTGGGCCGGGTGGTCAATCCCCTGGGCCAGCCGCTGGACGGCAAGGGACCGATCAACGCCAAGGCCTTCAGTCCGATCGAGCGCAAGGCGCTGGGTGTGGCACAGCGCCAGGGGGTGAAGGAGCCGCTGCAGACGGGCATCAAGGCGATCGATTCGATGATCCCGATCGGGCGCGGCCAGCGCGAGCTGATCATTGGCGACCGCCAGATCGGCAAGACCGCCCTGGTCGTCGATACCTTCATCAACCAGAAGGATACCGATGTCGTCTGCATCTACGTCGCGATCGGCCAGAAGGCCTCGACGGTGGCGCGGGTGGTCAAGACGCTCGAGGATTACGGCGCCATGGCCCATTCGATCGTCGTCACCTCCATGGCCGATTCCCCGGCGCCGATGCAGTATATTGCGCCCTATGCCGGCGTGGCGATGGGCGAGTATTTCCGCGACCACGGCCAGCATGCGGTGATCGCCTATGACGATCTCTCCAAGCACGCCTGGGCCTATCGCCAGGTTTCCCTGCTGTTGCGCCGGCCGCCGGGACGCGAGGCCTATCCGGGTGATGTCTTTTATCTCCATTCGCGTCTGCTCGAGCGGGCGGCCAAGTTGAGCGATGCGCTCGGCGGCGGCTCGCTGACGGCCCTGCCGATCATCGAAACGCAGGCGGGCGATTTCTCCGCCTACATTCCGACCAATGTCATTTCGATCACCGACGGCCAGATCTACCTCGAGCCGAACCTCTTTTACGGCGGCATCCGGCCGGCGATCAACGCCGGACTCTCGGTCTCGCGCGTCGGTGGCAACGCCCAGATCAAGGCGATGAAAAAGTACGCCAGCAGCCTGCGTCTCGATCTGGCGCAGTACCGCGAGCTGGAGGCCTTTGCAAAATTCGGCTCCGACCTCGATAAATCGACCAAGCAGCAGCTTGGCCGCGGCCAGCGCATGGTGCAGTTGCTGCGCCAGGGCCAATATGCACCGCTGGCGGTGGAAAAACAGGTGGCGGTGATCTACCTGGGCGTCAAAGGCTATCTCGACGGGATCGAGGTGGACAAGATCACCCATGCCGAAGCCGAGTTCCATCGGTTCATGGAGTCCCAGCATGAGGGTGTGCTGCGCGGCATCCGCGAGCAGAAGGAGATCACGGCCGAGATCGAGACCCAGCTGGTCAAGGCATGCGAGGAATTCATCAAGATGTACGCGGCGGAATAAACGATGGCCACTTTACGGAACATCAAGCGCCGCATTGCCAGCGTGCGCAGCACGCAGCAGATCACCAAAGCGATGAAGATGGTGGCTGCTGCCAAGCTGCGCAAGGCGCAGAACCAGCTCCTCAGTGCGCGGCCCTATGCCCGTGAACTCGAGGCGGTGCTGGGCCACATTGCCGGCCGGATGAAGCGCAACCAGCATCCGCTTTTGGAGCAGCACAAGATCAAACGGATATGCTATGTGGTGGTCAGCGCCGACCGGGGTTTGTGCGGCAGTTTCAATTCCAATATCAGCCGCCGCGCCCTGCAGGAAATCCACCAGAGCGCGGCCCTCAACCCGGGCGTGGTCACCATCGGCAGCAAGGGCTACGACTATTTGACGCGTCGTGATGTTGGCGTCCTGAGGCATCACGTGGATGTCTTCAACAAGCTCGATTTCAGTCAGGCGCAGCGGATCGCCGATGAGCTGGCGGCCTGGTATGCCGCCAAAAAATTCGACCAGATCATGGTCGTCTATAACGAGTTCAAGAACGCGGTCCAGCAAAAGATCATCGTCGAGCAGCTCCTGCCCATCGTGCCGCTTGTGCCCGAGGAGAACCGCTTCCCGGTGGGCTATATTTTCGAGCCCTCTCCGGAGCGGGTGCTGCAGGAGATTTGTCCCTTGAATCTGCACATTCAGCTCTGGCGCATCCTGCTCGAATCGCACGCTTCAGAGCTCGGCGCGCGCATGACGGCGATGGGCACGGCGACGGACAACGCCGCGGATATGATCAAGGAACTGGTGCTCTATTACAACAAGGCGCGTCAGGCGGCCATTACCAAGGAATTGACCGAACTGATCGGCGGCGCCGAGGCGCTCCGAGGCTGAACGCATTTTCACTTTATCGATTGTCAGGAGAGTATGGGATGTCTAATGTTGGTCATATAGCGCAGGTCATCGGACCGGTTGTGGACGTCTTTTTTGAAGGCGGCAAGCTGCCGGCGATCAACACCGCACTGGAATATTCGCGCCAGGATGGCTCGCGGCTGGTTCTGGAAGTGGCGCAGCATCTCGGGGAAAACACGGCGCGTTGCGTGGCCATGGATTCGACCGATGGTTTGCAGCGCCGTCAGGAAGTGGTGGACACCGGCGCGCCGATCAAGATGCCGGTGGGCAAGTCGACCCTGGGCCGTCTCCTCAACCTGATCGGCGAGCCGATTGACGATCTTGGCCCCTTGCAGGTGGAGCAGAAATGGCCGATTCACCGCGACGCCCCTACCTTTGAGGAGCTTGAAACCCGAACCGAGATGTTCGAGACCGGGATCAAGGTCATCGATCTGCTCGAGCCCTACGCCAAGGGTGGCAAGACCGGCCTTTTTGGCGGCGCCGGCGTCGGCAAGACGGTGCTGATCCAGGAGCTGATCAACAATATCGCCATCCAGCGCGGTGGCTTTTCGGTTTTCGCCGGCGTCGGCGAGCGCACCCGCGAGGGCAACGATCTCTGGCGCGAATTCCAGGATTCGGGCGTCATCGACATGAAGGAGCTGTCGCAGTCCAAGGTCGCCATGGTCTTCGGCCAGATGAACGAGCCGCCCGGTGCGCGTCTGCGCGTCGGCCTCTCGGCCCTGACCATCGCCGAATATTTCCGCGAGGAAGAGGGCAAGGATGTGCTCCTCTTTATCGACAATATCTTCCGTTTCACCCAGGCCGGCTCCGAGGTCTCCGCGTTGCTCGGGCGCATGCCTTCTGCGGTGGGCTACCAGCCGACGCTGGCCACCGAAATGGGCTTGCTGCAGGAGCGCATCACCTCGACCAAAAAGGGCTCGATCACCTCGGTGCAGGCCATCTACGTGCCCGCCGACGACCTGACCGATCCGGCACCGGCCACGACTTTCAGCCACCTCGACGCCACCACCGTGCTCTCGCGTTCGTTGGCGGAGATGAGCATCTATCCAGCGGTGGATCCGCTGGATTCCACCTCGCGTATTCTCGATCCGCGCATTGTCGGCGACGAGCATTACAACGTGGCGCGGGCGGTGCAGCAGATCCTGCAAAAGTACAAGGATCTTCAGGACATCATTGCCATCCTCGGCATGGAGGAACTTTCCGAAGAGGACCGGGTTACCGTCAACCGCGCCCGTCGTCTGCAGCGCTTTTTGTCGCAGCCCTTTGCGGTGGCGGAGGCTTTCACGGGCCGTCCGGGCCGCTATGTCAAGCTCGAAGAGACCATCCGCGGCTTCAAGGAGATCGTCGAAGGCAAACATGACGATCTGCCGGAGCGGGCCTTCTGGATGGTGGGGACCATTGACGAGGCTGTCGAAAATGCCAAGCAAATCCGCGAGGCCTAGGCTGCGCGGCGTGCTGCCTCATTTACCGCCAGAATTCAAGAGAATATGGACAAGACCTTTACATTGGAAATTGTGACCCCGACGAAGGTCGTCGGCAAGGAAGAGGTGGTGCATGTCAAGGCGCCCGGCGTGGCCGGGTACTTTGGCGTGCTGTATAATCATGCCCCCTTCCTGACGGCCCTCAAGGTCGGGGTGATCGAAGCCCGAACCCCTGCGGGCATGCGCTATTATGCGACCAGCGGCGGTTTTTGCGAGGTTATGGAAAACCAGATGAAGATCCTGGTTGAAACCGCCGAGCCGGCCGGCGAGATCGATATCGAGCGGGCCAAGCAGGCCCGGGACCGCGCCATGGCCCGGCTGGAGCAGCATACTCCCGATATTGACGTGCCGCGTGCCCAGGCTTCTTTGGCGCGCGCCATGAACCGTATTCAAGTTGCCGAATTGCATTAAGCCCGGCTGGACAGGGTACAGCCGCAGGCTGTGCCCGTCCCGGTCCGGATTCCCCAATTAAGGACGGCGCCCCCCACCGGGTGCCGTTTTAATTTTGCCGGGATGCCTGATCCGGTTTCCTTTTCACCTGCAGGATGGAGAAAACAGCCCCTATGACAACCCAGCGCACACATACTTGCGGAGCGTTACGGCCGGCCCAATTGGGCCAGATGGTCACCCTGATGGGCTGGGTGGACCGGCGCCGCGACCACGGCTCACTGATCTTTCTGGATCTGCGGGATCGTTACGGCATCACCCAGGTGCGCATCGATCCGGATGCCCCCTGCTATGAAGCCGCCAAACAGGTGCGCAGCGAATATGTACTGGCCGTGAACGGTGAGGTCGTATCCCGTCCCGAGGGGATGGTCAATCCCCGCCTGGCCACCGGCGCGATTGAAATCGCCGCCAGCGCGCTCGAGGTGCTCAATACCGCCCGGACCACGCCCTTCATGATCAGCGGCGAGGGGAGTGTCACGGAGGACTTGAGGCTCAAATACCGCTATCTGGATCTGCGCCGGCCCGAAATGCAGCGCAACATGCTCATCCGCCACCGTACCGCCCAGATCGTGCGCAGCTATTTTTCCGGGCATGATTTTGTCGAGATCGAAACCCCGATTCTGATGAAAAGCACCCCGGAAGGAGCGCGCGACTATCTGGTGCCAAGCCGGGTCTGGAAAGGCCGCTTTTATGCCCTGCCGCAGTCGCCGCAGCAGTACAAGCAGCTGCTGATGGTGGCGGGCTATGACCGCTACTTCCAGATCGTCCGCTGCTTCCGCGATGAGGATCTGCGTGCGGACCGCCAGCCGGAATTCACCCAGATCGACGTCGAAATGTCCTTTATCGATGAGGAGGGCATCTTTGCCATCGTCGAAGGGCTGATGGCGGAGATATTTCGCCAGGTCCTCGGCGTCGAATTGACGCTGCCGTTGCCGCGTCTCCCCTTCGACACCGCGATGGCCCGGTACGGCAGCGACAAGCCGGATTTACGCTTCGGCCTGGAGATCAAGGAAATCTCGGCGCTGGTGGCGGAGAGCGAATTCAAGGTCTTCCATGACACCGTGGCCGGCGGCGGCCTGGTGGCGGGCCTGTGCCTGCCCGGCGGCGGCAGCTATTCGCGCAAGCAGATCGATGACCTGACCGCATGGGTCAAGGAGCAGGGGGGCGCCGGCCTCGTCGCGATCAAGCTCAAACAGGGCGATTGGGAGAGCTCGCTGGCCAAATTCTTCAGCGAGGCGCAGCGCCACGCGATCATGCAGGCCATGGGGGCCAGCGGCGATGATCTCCTCCTGCTGGTAGCCGATGCCCCGGAGAAGGCCCGGCTGATTCTCGGCGATCTGCGTTTAAAGCTGGCCGCCCAGGAAAAGCTCATCCCCGAGGGGGTCTACAACCTGGCCTGGATCGTCGATTTTCCCCTCTTCGAGTACAGTCCGGAGGAGCGGCGCTATGTGGCGCGGCACCATCCCTTCACCTCGCCGCGTCCGGGCGATGAGGAGCTGATGCTCAGCGATCCCGGGCGCGCCAAGGCGCGGGCCTACGATCTGGTGCTCAATGGGATGGAAGTGGCGGGAGGCAGCATCCGTATCCACAAGAGCGAGCTGCAGGCGCGCATGTTCGAGGCCCTGGGCATCGCGGCCGCCGAGGCTGAGGAGAAATTCGGTTTTCTCATCGAGGCCTTCGGCTATGGCGCGCCGCCGCATGGCGGTATAGCCTTCGGGTTCGACCGTCTGGTGATGATCCTGGCGGGGTGCCAGTCCATCCGCGAGGTGATCGCCTTCCCCAAGACCGCCAGTGCGATGTCGCTGATGGATGGCTGCCCCTCGACCGTCAGCGAGGCCCAGCTGCATGAGCTGGGTTTGCTGCTGGAAAAGGGGGAGGCGCCGGCCCCCGGTGAAAAGCTTAAGTAAATATCTTTATCCTTGACTATTAGCCAAATTATTGTTAAAATGACTCGGACATTGAATTGGCTGTTTCCAGAGGCACATTTATCATTTTTATCATCGAGTTACAAGCACCTTTATGGGCTTGAAAGCAACGGATTGAAAGGAGGTGTATTGCATGAAGAGCACATCACGCTGGATCCCCCGGATTGCCGCTGTTTGTCTGCTGCTTTTCGCCTTTATCCTGGTGGCGGGTTGCCATAACCACCCCAACGAAAAAGAGCTGAAAGCGCTTGAAGAAGCCAAGCAGGCCGCACTGGCCGCGGAAACGAAGGCCGCTGACTGCGCCAAGGAAAAAGCTGCACTTGAACAGCAGCTGGCCCAGCAGAAGCAGAAGGTCGAGAGTCTGAAGCAAGAGAAAGCCACGGTCGAGAAACGTCTCTCCGAATGGCAATAATTCCATTATCGATGATACCATCACACAATAACTGTGGAGGGAAGCTAATGAGATTTTCAGGCAAGCTCATGGTCTCTTTAGCACTTGTGCTTTCCTTCTTGCTCCTTATGGGTGCGCAGCTGACGTATGCGCAGGATAAGAAAATGAGCATGGATGAATACCGTGCCCAGCTCAAATCGTGGCAAGATCGTGAAGTCGCTGCCAAGAAAGCGGCTGAGGAATGTGCAACTGCTTGTGCCAATTTGACCACCCAGAGCACTGCAGCGCAGGCTGAAGCCGGCCAGCTGTGGAGCGATATCCTCAAGAGTGCCGGAAGCGACCAGGCCGGCTATGAGGCGTACAAAGCCAAGGTGAAAGCCCTGGAGGCCCAGATCGATGGATTGCTGGCGCTTTCTCCGGAAGAGCTGTTCAAGAAACGTGATGAGCTCGCGGCTGCCGAGGCGCAGCTGGCCGAGCTGAAAAAAGACAAGCTGTATGCCCTGACCGAGATGCAGAATGCGATCGCGGCCCTCGAAGGCAAGATCGCACAGCTGAAGAACAAGATGCCGAAGGCCTTGTACGATATGTACACGGTGGTTGTTGGCGATTATCTCTGGAAGATCTCGGGCAAGAAGGATATTTATGCCGATCCGATGCAGTGGATGCGCATCTACTCCTACAACAAGGAGCAGATCAAGGATCCGGATCTGATTTACCCGAAACAGGAATTCAAGATCCAGCGCGAATGCGGTCCCGATGAATACCTGGTGGTCAAGGGTGATAATCTGAAAAAGATTGCGGCCAATCCGGCCGTCTACGGCGATCCTGCCGCCTGGACCAAGATCTACCAGAAGAACAAAGCGGTCATCGGCGAAGATTCCCAGCGCATCTTCCCGCATACGGTGCTGATCATTCCCCGATAGAAGCCGCATTTTCGGCTGCGAGCGGTGGGTCGATTGGGGTTGATGCAGCAGCTGCTGTATTCGCCCGTCTGTTTCCCCTTTCCTGATCTCAGGCGGCGGGGATGAGTGACGCACCGAGCTCGAACGAATATACAGCTCCCGGTCTTACCGCCTGCGGTTAGAGACCGGGAGTTTTTTTGTAAAGATGGAGGATAAGGGATACCCCCTTGAACGAACTGCAACCCATTGAGAAGAGAATCAGCCTGCGCGGCATTGATCCGGTCGATTTTCTCGGCGCCCAGGATGCCAATCTTCATCTGCTCGAAGCCGAATTGCAGGCGCAAGTGATCGTGCGCGGCCATGATATCATCCTGCGGGGCATGCCCGAGCAGGTGGAACAAGCGGAGCGCGTCATCAGTGAGCTGGTCTATTTGGCCAACCGCAATGGCAGGGTGATTCCTCAGGATATCGAGGCGGTGCTGCAGCTGAGCGAGAAGGGCGGTGGGGGTGAAAGCGCTGCCCCCGATGCCGAATCGGTGCTCGTCTACACCAAGACCGGTGTGATCAAGCCGCGTACCCCCGGCCAGGAGGAGTATGTCGCCAGCGCCCACAAGAACGACATTGTCTTTGCGATCGGCCCGGCGGGCACGGGCAAGACCTTTCTCGCGGTGGCGATGGCCGTTGCGGCCTTGCGCGATCATCTCGTGGATCGGCTGATTTTGTGCCGGCCCGCTGTAGAGGCGGGCGAGAGCCTGGGGTTCCTGCCCGGTGATTTTCGCGAAAAGGTCGATCCCTATCTCCGGCCGCTTTATGATGCCCTGCACGACATGATCCCCGGCGACAAATTGCGCCGGCTGATCGAGACGCGGGTCGTCGAGATCGTTCCGCTGGCCTACATGCGCGGCCGCACGCTGAACAACTGCTTTGTCATCCTCGACGAGGCGCAGAACACCACAGCGGCGCAGATGAAGATGTTTCTGACCCGCCTTGGGGTCAATTCTCGCGCCATCGTCACCGGCGATATCACCCAGATCGATCTGCCGGAAACGAGCATCTCGGGCCTGGTGCAGATCCAGTCCATTTTGCGGGGGATCGACGGCATTGGCTTTTGCTATCTCGGCGAACGGGATGTCGTCCGCCATCAGCTGGTACGCCAGATCATCAAGGCTTATGAAAATCTGCGGCAGAGTTGACCTTGTGGGAACGGTGGCCTGATGAATCAGCGCTTTGACAAGACCCCGGCCAAATCGGCCGGAATCAATGGCAGCAAGAACAAGGAGCTTCGCGGCGGCGGCAGCGGGAACTGGATCGCCCGGCTGCGCAGCGTGCGCTATGCGCTCCTGGGTGTCGTGCTCCTCGCCGCCGTGATCGCACTCCTTTTCCCGGGCGAGAAATCCCTCCGCTTCACCGATCTGCGGGAGGGCCGGGTTTATATCGGCCCCGAGATCATTGCCTCGTTCACCTTCCCGGTCAACAAGAGCCACGATGAATATCAGGCGGATCTGCAGCGGGCGCGCAGCGAGGTGGCGCCGGTCTTCACCCGCGATGAGGAGGTGGCCACTGCCCAGCTTGAACGTCTCACGCTCTTTGTGCAGCGGGCCGGCATGGTATTGCGCAGCGGTGCGGTCACGGCCGACCAGGTCAGCCGCGTTTTTCAGGAAACCGGGGTCACACTTTCCGAAGGGGATCTTCACAATCTCCTCGCCGCTGCGCCGGCGGGCGGTGCCGCCGAGAACCGGCAATGGTACCGGTTTCGGGAAATCGCCACCGCCGTCGAAAAAGTTTTGCGGGAAGCCTATACGCTCGGCATTCTCAATGTCGAGCGTAGTTCCTTCTCGCCCATGCCGCCCAAGATTTCGATCCGCCGCGAACGGCGTGAGGTGCTCGAGAACAGCGAATTTTACTTCGGCCCGAGGGAGTGCCAGCTGCAGCTTCTGGACAAGCTGCGCGGCAATGGCCAGCTCGACGAGCGCCAGATCAAAATTGCCTTTCAGCTCATGGAGGCCTTCCTTACCCCCAACCTGCTCTACGATCAACAGGAAACCCAGTCCCGGGTGGCCGAGGCCGAGGCCCTGGTGCCGCTGGCCAAGGACCAGGTGCTGGCGGGCGAGCGCATCATTGACGGGCATGAGCGCATCACCCGGGAGCACATCGAAAAGCTGAATTCCTATGCCACAGCCAAGCGCGAGCGCGGTGAGGGCCGGGGGCTGATCAATCGTTTCCTCCATGCCGTGGGCCAATGGAGCAACACGCTGTTCATCCTCAGCATCTTGCTCTTCTTCCTGTGGCAGGGGCGGCGCGACATTGCCGGCGCGCCCAAGCAGGTGTTGCTGATCGGGCTGATCGTCTTTCTGCCGGCGGCGATGACTTTTCTGGTGACGCAGCTGAACCTCTCGCCCCTGTTCATCCCGGTGGCGGCGGGTGCGATGATCGTCACCATCTTTTTTGACGTTTACGTCGGTCTGCTCTATGCCATTTCGGTCAGCTTGCTGATCGGTGCCATGCGCGGCAATGAGTTTGGCATAGCCTATATTTCCGTTTTCGTCTCAGCGATGGCGATCCTGTCGGTGAGCCGGGTTCGCTCGCGCAACTGGGTGTTACGCAGCATGGCGGTGGTGATGTGCGCGTATCTGCTCTCGATCACCATGCATGACATCCTCAATTACCAGACCTTTCACGAGATTCTCCGCGACTGGGGTCTTGGTTTCATCAATGGATTTATCTCGCCGATCATCGCCTATGCCCTGGTGCTGCTGCTGGAGCGCACCTTTCATCTGACCACCGACATGACCCTGCTCGAGCTGTCGGACTTGAATCATCCGCTGCTGCGCCAGCTGGCGATGCAGGCGCCGGGGACCTATCATCACTCGCTCTCGGTCGGTAATCTGGCTGAAGCGGCGGCCGAGGCGATCGGCGGCAACGGTCTGCTGGCGCGGGTGGGCTCCTATTACCACGACATCGGCAAGCTCGAAAAGCCTGAATATTTTGTCGAAAATCAGATGCGCGGGCGCAATCCTCAGGAGAAACTGGCGCCGACGATGAGTTCCCTGATCCTGCTCAATCATGTTCGCCGCGGCTCGGAGATGGCGCAGCAATACCATCTGCCGAAGGTTGTCCAGGATTTTATCTTTGAGCATCACGGCACGAGCCTGATGCATTATTTTTATCAGAAAGCTGTGGCGCAGCGGACCTCCGAGCCGGTGCCTCAGGACGAGTTCCGTTATCCCGGGCCGCGGCCCAGGTCGCGGGAGTCCGCCATCGTCATGCTGGCGGATGCGGTCGAGGCAACCTCGCGGACCTTGCGCGATCCCTCCTTCAGCCGGATCAAGACCATTGTCGATGAGATCATCGATGAGCGATTCAAAAGCGGCGAGCTGGACCATTCACCGCTGACGCTGCAGGATCTGGCGCGCATCTCCGAGGCCTTTCAAAAGATCCTCAATGCGCGGTTTCATCGCCGTATTCCTTATCCGGGCCAGAGCCGCGGTGACGAGGAGGGGCAGCAACCTTGAGCGAACCGCGACGGCAGCTGCAGGTGATCGACCAGACGCGGCGGAACGGATTGGCTGTGGGCGGCCTCGGGCTGATCGGCGGCCTGGTCCTTTCCGGCCGTGGGCCTGGCAAGGGCTGGGATGTCCGGATTATCCTGGTACCGGAACGTGAGATCATCGCCCTGAACCGGCGGTTCTTTCAGCGCGCCTACAGCACCGATGTCATCTCGTTCAATCTGACTGCAGCAGATGCGCCGCTCCTGGAGGGCGAGGTCTACATTTGCCTTGAGACGGCCGAGCGCCAGGCGCAGGAGTATGGTGTCACTCTCGGCAATGAATTGCAGCGCCTGACCGCGCACGGCCTCTATCATCTCCTCGGCTATGAGGACGGGGATGCGGCGCAAAAAGAGATCATGACGGCGCTGGAGGATGCGGCGCTGCGGCAAGCTGCGGCGTGCAGCGGCTGAGCGCAGGCGCCTGCGTCCGCTATGATAGTTCCTTAAATCCGTTCTATCCCCATGCATCCGGTGGGGCGTACCAGGATGGAGGCAAACCATGCTCACACTTCATTTTGATTTACGCGATCTCTTTCGGGCACCGCGTCTGGCGCTCAGCCTGCAGCGAATGTGGATCATGCTGGCCGGCCTCGGCATGGGATGGCTGATCTATGCTCTTTTAACCTACCTGGGCCTGATCGCAGCAGGCGGCCATCCGGGTGAACTCTGGCGCCGTTTCGGCATTCTCCCCCTCCTCGCTGGCGGCGGAGCGGAGCTGCCCTGGTACAGCTGGTTGCTCCACGGACTGGGTGCTGTCGCGGCGTTTGCGATCACCCTGCTGGCCCACACGGCAGTGGCACGGGCGGTCTACATGTCGGCCAAGGGGGAGCATTTTTACAGCTGGCGGCAGGCCTACAATTTTGCCTGGCGCAAGTTCGGCGCCGTGATCATGACACCGCTCGCCCTCGGGCTGCTGATCCTGCTTTTTATGGGCGGCGGCTTCCTGATCGGCCTCCTGGGGCGGATACCCTGGGCCGGCGAACTGGGCATGGCGCTCTTTACGCTCCTCTGGTTTGCCATGGCTTTGCTGCTGATCTTCATCGGCCTGGTTTTTGGCACCTCCCTGTTTCTGGCCCCTGCCATCGTCGCCACCACCGACGAGGATGCCTTCGAGGCGATCTTTCAGCTCTTCGCTCTGACCTGGAGGGAGCCCTGGCGACTGCTGCTCTACGGATTCGTTTCCCTCTTCTTCGGACTCGCGGCGTTAGGCATTTTTGCCGCCTTTTGCAAGGAGGCGGTGGTGCTGACCAACTACCTCTTCGCGTACTTTATGGGCAGCAACTTTGCCGATCTGGCCAATAACGGGCAAGCCCTGGTGCAGGCCTGGAGTGCGTCTGCCGAGGGGATCATCTTTACACTCTTCCGCGGCTTCACCCCCTATCTCTTCTTCACCCAGGAGTTCTATTATCTGCCGGTGCAGGAGCTGGCACGTCCGACGGTCGCCGTGGCAGGCTACCTCTACGCTTGCGGATTGCTCCTGCTGGGCGGCTGGATCCTCTCCTATGGATTTGCCACACTTGACACGGGAGCGGTGCTTTCCTATCTTGCGTTGCGCAAGCGCAAGGATGGCGTGAATCTGCTCGAGCGCAAAGATAAAGAGGAGGAGAGTGAGGAGGAAGAGGTGGAGCTGGGAATCAGCACCGAGGAGCCGGCCGCGGAACAGAACTAGCCGTTCTTTTCCGCACATGCCGGGCATTGCCGCTAATTGTAATAGATTAACATCCTGTAGGCTTGGGGGTTTTGGGGGATATACAGCCAAAACGGACAGAGTCTGCAAACGTTGCGCAACTCTTGAAGAAAGAATCAATGCATCATGTCCGTCTTCATCAAGATCAAGGATCAGCAACTTGGTCCGTATTCCTATCCTGAATTGCGGAAGCTGGTCAGCGAAGGATCGTTTGACCGGGATGACCTTGTTTTCAGCGAGAGCAGCCAGGATTGGGTGCGAGCCGGGCAAATGGAAGAACTGCGCAAGCTCTTTCCGGACCGGTCGGATGCACCGTCGCAACGGGTGGTCTACGCCATCGGCGGCGGCAAAGGGGGGGTCGGCAAAACCGTACTCACCGCCTCGATCGGCATAGGATTGGCCACCCTCGGGCACCGGGTCGTAATGGTCGATGCCGATCTCGGGGGCGCCAACCTGCACACCTGCATGGGGATCCTGGAACCGCAATATACCTTTTATCATTTCTATTCCCTGCAAAAAGAGAGCCTGAGTGATATTCTCCTCGACACTCCGGTCGAAAACCTGAAGCTGATCAGCGGTGCTTGTGGCACGCTGGGACTGGCCAATCCGCGCTATTCGCAAAAGCTGCGCTTTATCAATGAGCTGCGTAAAATCGATGCCGATTTCATCCTGCTCGATCTCGGCGCCGGATCCTCCTTCAACGTCATCGATTTTTTCCTTGCCGCAGACCAAGGTCTCGCCGTCACCACGCCCGAGCCGATGGCCATTCAGGAGACCTTCAACTTTCTCAAGATCGCCCTCATGCGCAAGCTGACCCGGGAGTTTCGCGATGACCCGGACACCATTCTTCATCTCGAACAGGAGATCTTTGCCGATTCTGGACGGATGGCGCAATCAGTTGGCAGTGCCCTCGAGGAGCTGGCCGTCAGAGACAGTGCGACGGCGAACCGGATCAGCTCCCTTCTCGCCTCGTTTACCCCGGGCCTGATTCTCAATATGGTCCATGCCGACGAGGAGGTCAAGGAGGGCGTGGCGCTGCGCACGGCGGCCGAAGAATTGCTCTCGCTCAAGCTAGATTTTCTGGGGTACGTGGAACATGATGAAAGCGTGCGCCGCGCGGTCAAGGAATTGCGCCCCTTTGTCATCGACGATCCGCATTCCCGCGCGGCGAGGAGCCTGGCGAAGCTGATCGCTGCCGGATTGCTCAAAAAGAGCGGCTGGGCCGGTTTCAGAGAGAAACATCGGGTTCTGCGCGAGATCCGCCTGCAAAACCGGGAGTATCCGGCGCAGCAGATACGGGAAAGCGACACCATCTGCTCGGTGCAATGTTTTTATTGGGGCGACTGTGAGTATCAGAATGGCGGGCATCCCTGCCCGGTCCGTCACCTGGATCCTATCTTCAAGGCCTGAAGTGAAAGTACTTTTCTTTTTTTGCTAATTTATGTATACTAAGAGGTGGACAGCAGGTGGTTCACCTTTTTTAGTTTAGGACCAAAAAAGGTTCTGGATCGGCGGCCCTCCCCTGCGGGCGGCGCATAAGTGGGAATATTTGCGCGCCAATCTGGATTATCTGTTTTGCACCATGACCTTGCAGAACCCCGACATCGTTACCGGGGAGTTATGAGGGAGGCTTGTAGAAATGCCTATGCATGTATTGCGTATCATTCGCGAGATGAGCGATCGCGGCAGCGCGGCACAGCAGCGCTGCCCCTACTCCTGCTCGGATATCGATTCCCCGATGGTTTCCTGGTGGAAGCCGAACACCGATATATTCGAGAGTGAGGGGCAAGTGCGGATACGGATCGAACTTGCCGGCGTGAGCCGCGAAAACATCTGTATCGAGCTCAAAAGCGGCAAGCTGATCGTCAGCGGGATCCGCCTGGAGAAGCGTCCGGAAGAGCGGATTTACTACCATCAGCTGGAGCAGCAATATGGTCACTTTATGCGCATTATCGCTTTGCCGGAGACGGTTGAGCACAACGACATAACCGCAACCCTTGAAGACGGGGTGCTTGAGGTGGTCATTTCCAAGGATGAACGGGCTGTCGAGATCCCGATCAGCGGATTCGGCGAGCCCTCTTGACCGCACGAGGCCGACACCTCTTAAAAATGGGTTGGAGATTGGAGTGGGTATGGATGATTTGATGGATTCCCCAGCGACTGTAGCGGCTGAAGAGATCAATGTGACCAGGATTCCGGAGCAGCTGCCCATTCTGCCGCTGCGTGATACGGTGGTTTATCCGCACATTGTCACCCCCCTGGTGGTGGCACGGGATAAATCGGTGCAGCTGATCAATGATGTCATCGCGGGCTCGCGCATCCTCGGGCTGGTGGCCCAGCGTGAAGCCGAGGTAGAGGATCCCGGATTTGCGGACGTTTTTGAGTTTGGTTGCGCCGCGGTCATTTTACGCATGCTCAAGTTTCCGGATGGCTCGCTGCGCATCCTGGTCCAGGGCCTCTCGCGCATCAAGGTCAAGAGCCTGGTACAGGAAACCCCCTACATGATCGGTGAGGTCGAGACCCTGTCGGAAAAGTTTGCCTCCACCACCGAGCTGGAAGCCTTGAAGCGCAATGTGGCCATCCAGTTTCAAAAGGTGGTCAGCCTGGTGCCGCAGCTCCCGGATGAGCTCCAGGTGGTTGTCGTCAATACCACCAATCCCGACAAGCTCGCCGATCTGGTGGCGTCCAACCTCAATCTTGCTCTCGCCGAAAAGCAGGAGATTCTCGAGGCGGTGGATGTCAAGAAGCGGCTGAAAAGGCTCACCGTCTATGTCAATCGCGAGCTTGAGGTTCTCGAGATGGGCTCGAAAATCCAGGACAAGGTGCAGACCGAGCTGGGCAAGAATCAGCGCGAATACTTTTTGCGCGAGCAGCTGCGCGCCATCCAGAAAGAGCTCGGGATCGGCGACGAACGCTCCGCCGAGATGGAGGAGCTGCAGCAAAAGATCGAGGCCGCCCGGTTGCCCGAGGAGGCGGAAAAGGAGGCTCTGCGCGAGCTGGATCGCCTCAGCAAAATGCAGCCGGGAGCCGCCGAATATACGGTGGCCCGGACGTATCTGGACTGGATGGTCGCCTTGCCCTGGGCCCAGGCCACTGAGGACAACCTGGATATCAAGAGCGCCGGAGAAGTGCTCGATGCCGACCACTACGATCTGATCAAGGTCAAGGAGCGTATTCTCGAGTATCTTGCCGTGCGCAAGCTCAAGGCGAATACCAAGGGCCCGATCCTTTGTTTCGTCGGCCCTCCGGGTGTGGGCAAGACCTCGCTCGGCCGCTCCATCGCCCGCGCCATGGGACGAAATTTCATCCGCATCTCCCTCGGCGGCGTCCACGACGAAGCGGAGATCCGCGGCCACCGCCGCACCTACATCGGCGCCTTGCCCGGACGTATCATCCAGGGGGTCAAGAACGCCGGCAGCAACAATCCCATCTTCATGCTCGACGAGGTCGACAAGATCGGGCAGGACTTCCGCGGCGACCCCTCTTCGGCGCTGCTGGAAGTGCTCGATCCCGAGCAGAACTTTTCCTTCACCGACCATTATCTCGATGTGCCGTTCGACCTGTCGCGGGTGATGTTCATCACCACCGCTAATGTGCTCGACACCATTCCCTCGGCCTTGCGTGACCGCCTCGAGGTCCTCGAACTGCCCGGCTATATCGAGGAGGAGAAGGTGCAGATCGCGGTGACCTATCTGGTGCCCCGCCAAACCGAGGAGAACGGTCTGCGCAAAAAAGAGATCAAATTCCAGAAATCCGCGATCACCCGGATTATCCGTGATTATACCCGCGAGGCGGGGGTGCGCAATCTCGAGCGCCAGATTGCCACCGTCTGCCGCAAGGTGGCCAAAAAGGTGGCGGCCGGAGAACCCGGACCCTATACCATCACACCGGAGCAGGTCGTCGAATTGCTCGGACCGCCGCGCTTTTATGCGGAGGTGGCGGAACGCACCAGCGAGCCGGGCGTGGCCGTCGGGCTTGCCTGGACGCCGACCGGCGGCGACGTGCTCTTTATCGAGGCGACGCGCATGAGCGGCACCAAGGGGCTGATGCTCACCGGACAGCTCGGCGACGTCATGAAAGAGTCCGCCCAGGCTGGACTCTCCTACATCCGCGCCCACGCCGGGGAACTGGGCATCAAACCGGACTTTTTTGAAAAGAACGATCTGCACATTCACGTGCCGGCCGGCGCCATCCCCAAGGATGGTCCTTCTGCAGGTGTCACGCTCGCCACGGCACTGGTCTCGCTGATTCTGCAGCAGCCGGTGCGCAGCGATGTCGCCATGACCGGCGAAATCACCCTGCGCGGCAAGGTGCTGCCCGTCGGCGGCATCAAGGAAAAGGTGCTGGCCGCGCGGCGGGCGGGGATCCGCAAGGTGATCCTGCCGGCTCGCAACCGCGATGATCTGGAAGAGATCCCGGAGCACGCCAAAAAAGAGATCACCTTTTATTTTGTCAACACCCTCGACGAGGTGCTCGATCTCGCCTTGCGCCGGGGCAAACCAACGGGGGCACGCAAAAGGGGCAACAAGAGATAACAGGTATGGAATCCTTGACCAGCCGGCAGCGCCGGATGCGGGAGAAATTGACGGAGTGGGGCCAGATCGGGGTACTGCGCTTCTGGGATGATCTGGATTCAGCAGGGCGGGCGCAGTTGCTCGCGCAGCTGGACGACCTGGATGAACGCTTCATCACGGCCCTGCGCGCGCGCCAATGGCCGCCGGAGGAACTCGCCGCCGGCGCACTGGATGAGTTCACGCCCCTGGCCCATATTCCCCTGCCCGGCACTCGTGCTGAAGAGCAAACCTGGCGCCGGGCGCGGCAGCGCGGCGAGGCCCTGCTGGCTGAGGGGGCTGTGGCTGCGCTCGTTGTCGCCGGAGGCCAGGGCACCCGTCTTGGCTTCTCCGGGCCGAAGGGCAAATTTCCTCTCGGCCCGATCAGCGGCCGTACCCTGTTCCAGTACCACACGGAGCAAATCCTTGCCCTGGAGCGGCGGTTCGGCCGCACCCTGCCCTTGTATGTCATGACCAGCCCGGCCAACCATCAGGAGACCGGTGCCTTCTTCCGGGAAAACGGCTATTTCGGCAAGGAACCGGAGAGCGTGCGCCTTTTCCCGCAGCGCATGCTCCCTGTCTTCGATCCACGCGGCCAGCTTCTGCTCGAGGAAAAAGGCAAGCTGAGTCTCGCGCCCGATGGCCATGGAGGTGTGCTCTATGCGCTTGAGCATCACCACCTCCTCGAGGAGATGCGGCAGCGGGGCATCCGCTTCCTCTATTATTTCCAGGTGGACAATGTGCTTGCCCGTATCGCCGATCCTGTTTTTCTGGGTTTCCACGATGAAATGGCCGCGGAGATGTCGGCCAAAACGGTCTACAAACGCGACCCTTGGGAGAAACTGGGGAACATCGGCCTCGCGGCGGGGATGTACAAGGTGGTCGAGTACACCGAGTTGCCTGAGGCTCTCAAGACCGCATGCGACGACGAGGGCAAACTGCTCTTTGGCCAGGGCAGCATCGCCATCCACCTCTTTTCGCTCGATTTTCTCGAACGCCTCATGCGGCAGCATATCGAGCTGCCCTATCACATTGCCCACAAAACAATGGCCAGTGTCCCCGATCAGGGCGCGGCGCAAGCGCCCGGCGGTCTCAACGCGGTCAAGTTTGAGCAGTTCATCTTTGATGCCTTTAGTTACGCCAGCCGGGTCATGGTGCTCGAAACCGAGCGGCGCAGCGAATTCAGCCCGATCAAGAACAAGGAGGGGGATGATTCGCCGGCGACGGCCAGGCGCGATCTCTGCGAACTTTATGCCGGCTGGCTCGCGGCCTGCGGCCGCCCGCCCCAACGCAACGGCGATGGCACCCTCGCCTTCCGGCTGGAGATCAGTCCGCTTGTGGCCCTGTCGGCCGAGCAGCTCAAGCGCGTTTTACCCCCCGATTTGAATTTGGAGCAGGATGTTTTGCTCGAGGCCCGATCCTGATCGCTCGCACCGTGCCCCCCGGGTCTCTCCCGCGAACTACACCCGGCCACGGTTTGACGCCAGAGGTGATGCATGAATCCAGCAGATGAAAACGGAGCCCCCCGCACAGGTCCGCGCCAGCGGCGTCCCTGGTGGAAGCGTTTGCTGCGTTTTCTCCTTTTTTCCCTGATCACGTTCGTTTTCGTGGTGTTGGCGGCGGGAGTCACCCTGCGGCTCCTCTACCCGCCAGACCGTCTGCGCAGCATGCTCAACGAAGCGGCCATTAAAAACCTCAACCGCCAGCTCACGATGGGACGGGTCTGGATTCATCCCCTGCGCGGCCTGATCCTCGAGGATGTCGCGCTGCTGCCCTATCCCGATGCCTCCGCCCCTTATGACCTTTTTGTCTTCCGCCAATTGCGTGTGAAAAAGGTGGCTTTGCACTATTCGCTGGCCGATATCCTCGACCGCAAGCTCCATCTCACCGACCTGGAGATCATCGAACCCGAGATGGAGATCTTTGTTGACATGCTCGATACCACTGCGGTCGATTTTGCGGCACTGGCGCGCACCGATCTCCCCCTTTCGATCGATCTGCGTTCTTTCCGCCTGCGCGACTGCAAGATCAAGGTGGTGCTGGCCGACACCCTGACGCGGCAGGAGATCTATATCGGTGATCTCGGGGGCTCACTCGAGGAGGTGCGCCTGCCTGCGCGCGGATTTCTGGCCAATGACAGCGCCTTGCATCTGCAGCTGCAGCTGCGCAGCACGGGCAGCCCGCTGGAGGTCGGCCAGAGCGACCTGCACAGTGGTGCCTCCCTGCGCCTGCGGGGAGCCATGGATCTTGAGGCCCGGCTTGGCGTGCACAGCTATCGCGACATCGGCTTCTCTCTTGGATTGGCCTTGCGGGATCTGGTCATCGAGGAACGCTCCGGCGCCGGGTTGAAGACTACGCCGGTTCCCCCGGCACTGGGTCTGGTCCTCGCCGTGCATGGCGACGGCCATGACGGTTCCGCCCGCATCGATTCTCTCACTCTGGCTCTGGAGGGCAAGAAATGGCTGCACCTGGAGGGCGAAGCCGACAGCCTCTTCAGGACGCCTCGTTTCGCGCTGCGCCTGCCCTACGGCGTCCTCCCGCTGGCCGATGCGCTCGATCTGGCGCGGCAGCTGCTGCCGGGTGGAACCCTGCCTGATCTCCAGTGGATTGATAGCCGGGCGGCGCTCTCCTGCAGCGGTGCCCGCCTGGCCGGCACCCTGACCGGGGGCATGGATCTGGAGATTCCACTGCAGCTGGCACAGGCCGGCCTGCGCATGAACCGGGATTCGCTACGCCTCTTTGGAGTCGGCGCCGCGGCCACGCTGCGCGGCCGCGTCATGCCGGCGGGTCTGGAGGCTGCGGCGATACAGCTGCGCGTCACCTGCGACAGTCTCCACTTCCTGCCGCCGGCCGGGGAGGCGCTCACCGCCGGCGCGGTCACCTTATCGGCCGAGACGGCGGTCAACCGGCTGCTGCGCCCCGAAAAAGCCCTGTGCACCCTGCAGATCAACAATCTGATGGGCATGACGCTGGCCGGGGGCTGTGATCTACGCGGCGGCGCCAGCCTTAACGATCTGCGCGGCACTGGTGAGCTGCATCTGACCGGGATCGATTTTGGCCGCTATCCGGCTCTGGCCATGGCCGGTGAGGCGGATGCGGCGCTGAACTTCCGCATCCATTCTCTGGCCGACATCCAGGCGATGCTGCGCCTCACGACCTCGCCGCTGACCCTGCGTCTCAATGAAGAACCGACCCTCCTGAGCGACCTGAACCTGACGCTCGCGGCGCAGGCGCGGACAGATACCACCTTTGCCGCCCTGCACGTCGATTCCCTGCGTTTCGCGCTCAACCGCATGGTCGAGGGCAGCGCCGCAGCCGACATCCGCCTGACGCCGGAGCTTGCTGCCGATCTGGAGCTGCGGCGGATCCTCGTCCGCCATGAAGCGGTGTGGCAGTACCTTCCCGAAGCGCTGCGGGGAGCGTTCGCCGAAGCCGAGCTGACCGGGACGACCACGCTCAGCGGCGGCGGCCGGGTGGCCATGGCCAGAGGGGAGATCGCCTATGCGGTCACGGCGCGATTGGCCACGGCCAACACCTCCTTCACCGCTCCGGCGCAGTTTATGATGGTCAACGGTCTCGGCATCGACGCCCGGGTGAGCGCCGGCAGCCGCGACGGGTTCCGCGCTGCGATGGAGATCGGGCTTGACAGCCTGCGCGCCGGCCGGAGCGAGAGCGTGGCCTTTCATCAAAACCGGCTCACGCTCAGCCTCACCAGCGCGGATCCGGCCGCGCAAATGGACGCGGAGGGCCGCCTCGACCTACCGGATCTCTTTACCAGCGCCCGTTTCCAGGCGCACCTCACCGGCCTGAACCAGGCCAAGCGCGTCAAGGCGCAGTTTGAACTGCAGCAGAGCATCGCCGATACCCTGCGGCTGCCGCAGGGTATCCGGTTGTGCGGGGAGAGCCACATGAAATTCGGCGTCGAGGCGGACACCGCCCTGGCGCGGATCACGGGGCAGATCACCACCCGGGCCCTCTCGCTTTCCATGCCGGGCAACCTGCTGGTGCGCGACGTGGACGCTGATATCCGTCTGCAGCAGGAGGTGGATCTGGTGAACAAGCAGCTCATCGGCAGTCCCGCCTACCAGATTGCCACGCCAAGCACCGCACTGATGGATTATATGGTCTATCGCGGCTATTACCGTAACCGGCTGCCCGGGCTCTCGCACGTGCATATTGCCCGTGTCGAGTTCGGGGAGTATGCCGTCGACGAGATCGATCTTGAGATGGATGCCGGGCGGGGACGGCTGGAGATCCCGGAGATGATGGCCCGGATTTATGGCGGCAATATGGGCGGCCGGGTGGCGGTCGATCTGGCGGCCGGCGATCTGCGCAAGGCCAGTTTCGACATCAATGCCCATTTTGCCAATATCAACTCGGACCTGCTGCTCCCCAAGGGCCAGCGCCAGACCAGGCAGGGCATCATCAATGCCAATCTGGATCTGCATGGCACCGGCCTCGACCTGGCCGCCGGCATCAAAGTGGAGGGACAGGCCTATATCACCCGGATCGGCCCGCGGGTGGCCGACAATCTCCTGCGCTCCCTCGACCCGCAGGGCAAGGATTCGAGCATCCGCTCAACGCGGCTGTTGATCAACCAGGGCTTCAAGCCCAAATTGATGACCTTTGTGCTGCGTCATGGCTATCTCTATCCTGAAATCATTTTTGACCAGCCCTGGTATTTTCCGATGCGCCTCAGCGGCGGCAAGGTTGAGCTGGCGCGCATTCCGCTGGACTTTTTCCTGAGAGCATCCGGCACAGGTACAGCCGCGCGCTGAGCGCGGCCGGGCACCACCGCTTTGGAGGATCTATGCACAGAATACCTCTTTGGGGATGCGCCTTGCTGGCGCTGGTTTTTCTGCACTGCAGCGTCAAGGCCCCGGAACTGAATGTAACCGGTGAAAAGACGGCGCTGGAAAACCAGGTGCTGGGCTCCTACCAGCAGATCGAGAGTGATAGCTGGTTGATCGCCTCGTCACGCGCGGTCGGCTCGACGCCCGCCGGCGAACTCTCCGGCAGCAAAAAAGAGGTGATGGACGCGGTGCAGAACCGCAAGTTCAACAAGGATGAGGTCGATGAGCTCAAGGCCGGCAAGGTCGTCGGCGAGAACAACCGCGGCTTGCTGCAGCCTCTTGCGAACTCCCGCTACGATGGCGATCCGGAGTTCCGGCTCTACGTCGACCAGATCGTCAGCGAAGAAAACAAGGACCGCCTGGTCATCTATGAGCGGGCATTGAGCGTCAACCAGAACACGGCGGAGAACGTGCAAGCCAACGAGATCTTTGCCAAACTGAATTACGATAACTCACCGGCCGGCACGATGATCCAGAATCCGGACGGAAGCTGGGTGGAAAAGGGAAAGTAGACCGCATGAAACGCCGGTTTCTCCTCATATCCGGGTTGGCGCTGCTCATGCAGCTGATGCCGACGACGTCGCTCCTGGCGCAGCAGCCGGATCTACGCCAGGTCACCACCCATCCCGATATCGACCTCTCCCCGCGTCTTTCTCCGGACGGCAAGTACCTTGCCTATGTCTCCCGGCAGACCTATAACTTTGACATCTGGATCAAGAGCACCACCAGCACCCGCTCGCGCCAGGTGACCTTCAACAAGGCCGATGATTTTTATCCGGTCTGGTATCCCGACAGCCGCGCCCTGGTTTTCGTTTCGCAAAAGGAGGATGCCGCCGGCGACATCTGGCGCATCCGCTTTCGCGAAGTCAAGGGGGAGCTGATCCCCAAGGGGGAGCCGGAAAAAATCAGCCGCTACCAGGGTTTCGACGGTTATCCAACGGTCGCCCCCGATGGCAAAAAGATCGCCTGGGTTTCCGATGCCAGCGGCCGCGATGAAATCTGGTTTCATAATGACAATACCGGCAAAACCAGCCAGTTGACCTTCCTGGGAGGCACCCATCCGGCCTGGAGTTCCAAACAGGATTTGATCGCCTTCACCTCATTCCGCACCGGTCCCGATTGCGGCGGCGATATCTGGTTGATCAACCTGCACGGTCCCCGGCCGCGCGAGGAGGCCGATTCCTCCTGGTGGGATCCCCGTGAAAATCCAGCCTACCGCCTCACCCGCGGCGGTGCCGCCGACGGCTTTCCGACCTGGTCGCCCGATGCCAGCCGTATTGTCTTCTTGCGCTTTGACCGGGACACCAACGGCGACTCCCTTTTGACGCCGGCCGACCGCGGCACCCTCTGGAGCATGTCGCCGGCATCCGCGCCGGAGGAGCCCACCCTCGCCGTGGAGCCCCTGGCGGCCCTGCTGCTGCCCACGTTCAATCCCGCGCTTGTCCGCAGCGCGATGCCCCTCACCAGCGATAACGACACCATCATGCAGCCCTGGTGCGGCGGCGATAACCGGGTCTATTTTTCCTCCGATCGCGGCGGCAATCTGGACATTTGGTCTATCCCCCTCGACGGACCGGTGCCGCGCGCGGCGACCGCGGCGGAGCAGTATAGCTGGGCGGAAGCGGCCTTCCCCTTGCCGGAGCGGGCCTCGCGCTGGTACCTGGGCCCTCTGCTGATCGGCTATCGGCAGGTGCAGCCCGACGTGGCGGAAGAACGCCTCCTCAGCGAGCGCATCCTCGCCCTGCGCCGGCTGGCCGAATTTTATCCCGACAGCAGCCGCTCTACGGCCGAGGCGCTATATGGCATGGGCGTGGCCGCCATGCTCAAGGGGGATGAGACCCTGGCCCGGACCTGCCTTGACCTGGTGCTCAGCCGCTATGGGGCCGAGCGGCAAACCGCGGCCTGGGCCGAGCTGGCCCTGCTCGGGCTGCAGACGCAAGGGGAAGCCGCAGATCAACGTATGATCGCCCGGCTCAAAGCGGGCGTGGACGATATTTTGCGGCGCTATGCCGATCAAAGTGCGCCGGCCGCGGCAGGGCGTCTGGCCATCGGCGATCTCTATTTTCAGGCGGGCGACAACACCCGCGCCTTTCAGGAGTATGCCCGCGTCCAGAAAGAGTATCCGGGGGAGCGGGACGCCTGTGCAGCGAGCCAGCTCAAGATCGGCGACCTCTTCCGGCGCTTTGCCAGCTCCGGCGAGGTGGTGCAGGCCTATCTCCGCGTTATTGACGCCTATCCCGACCAGCGCCAGTGGATGCTGCCGGCCAGGGACCGGGTGCTCGATCTGCTCATCGCCGGCTGCAGCGGCACCGAGGCCTTTATCGCCCGCTACCGCGAGATCACCGGCCAGTACAGCCGCTATCCCGAGCTGGCGGCGGAGGCGCAATTCCGCATCGGCAACCTCCTGCTCACCAGCAAGGATTACCGCGCCGCGATCCGCGAGTTCGAAGCCGTCGAGACGCTCTTTCCCGAGCTGGTCGATGAGGTCTTCGCCGCGCGCATGAGCCGCGCCGAGGCCTACCTCCGAATCGGCGACAGCGCCACCGCGCTCGCCCTGCTCGATCAGCTGAGAACGCAGCAGCAGGAAAAACGGCCCGACCTGGCTGAACTGGCCTCCGACCGCCTCGTCGCGGCCCTGCTCTCGTCGGCCGATCATCTGCGCGCCAGCGGCGACCTGCAGCTTGCAGCGCTGCGCTACCGCAATGCCTGGGAGCGGGACCTGCGCAATCTCCACGCCCATCGCGGCTATCTGGAGTGCATGTATTACCAGAAAAAGATCGACCAGGCCATCGACGAATACCGCCAACTCAACATCCTCCATCCCAAAGACAATATCCTCACCTATGCGTTCGGACTGGCCTACAGTTACAAGGGCACCGAGAAAGCAGAATTGTACAACGATCCCGACGGCCTCGACCCGACCTTCCTCGTCAATCGTTCCAGCGCGGTGATCGCGCGCGCCCTCTCCTACGACTATACAATGGTCCCCGGCTATCTGACCATCGCCTTCAATTTCGAGATGATGGAAAACTATGAAGCCCGGCAGCGGGCGCGACGCATCCATCCCCTGACCCGGGCCTGGAATGCGCTCAAGGCCCCGGTCGTCGATATCTATCACCGTCTCACCTTTTACGAGGAGCGCAAGCCGGCCCGCTATTACGAGCGCGCCATTCATGAGCTCAACAAGGCGATCGTCCTCAACGACGAAAACAAGGAGCCCCGCCTCGAGGCCAATCTCGCCCTCAATCTTGCCAATAACTACTACAGTCTCGGGGAATTCGGCTACGAAAAGGCCTATGAGTTTTATCAGATCAAGCTGCGCTACGATTCCACCTTCACCGACAAGCAGCGCGAGGCCCTCATCTATGAGCGCATGGGCCACTGTGCGCTCGTGACCGAGGACCTGGACAACGGCCCCCGATTTCTCAAGCACGCCATCGACCTCTACACCGCGATGGACAAGGAGGCGCTGGTTTTGCTCAATACCAAACGTCTCGCCCTGCTCTACGAGATCGGCGAACAGTACGAGACGGCGATCGATCATTACCAGGCTGCCGCCGAGATCGAAAAAAAGCAAAACAACCTCCTCGATCTCATGCGCAGCTACCGCAGCGTGGCCTATAATTACCTTCGTCTCAACGAAGCGGGGGAGGCCATCGTTTATGCGCGCCGCGCCCTGGAGCTGCTGGACAGCGGCAAGATCAAAAAGATCAAGGGTGAAAGCAGCCGCATGGAGATTGGGTTTCTCGGCTGGTATTTCCCGGTGCCCTTTATCGATTTCAGCACCATGGGGGTGAATTCCCTCAAGAGCTTTACCACCGAGGACGAGCGCGCGCTGCTCTTCTCCATCTTCGCCGACAGCTATCAGCAGAGCAAGGAGTACGATACTGCGATCGACTTTGTCCGTAAAAAGAGTGTGATCTATCACAAGCGCAAGAATTATCGCGCCGAAGCGACCTTTGAAAATAATCTGGGGTACATCGAGTATCTCAAGGGAGATTACGCCGCAGCCTGGCGCCATTATGCGCGTTCGCTTCGCCTCTGCCAGGAGTACAAGATAGCGGATGGGGTGATCCTGAACAGCCTGAACATTGGGCGCCTCGCGGCCGGAGTGGACCTGCAGCAGCGGCTTGGGCGGGAGAGCCTGGCCGCCCCGGGTGAGGCCCGCCGGACGTATGCCGATTCGGCGGCGGTGGTCCTGCGGGGGGCGCTGCAGTTTCTCGAGCAAACCCAGCTCTTCTATGGCCGTGACCGCTCGCAGCTGCTACTGCAGCTGGCGGAGGTTCTGCTCATTGAAGCGCCGCGGCCGGAGCTGGAGCCGGCTGCGGGCGGAATTCGGGCCACACTGACGCGTCTCGACCAGCTCGGGCAAGCCAAAAGCTATCTCGATGAGGCCCTCGAACTCAGCCGGCGCTACGGGTTGGAGCGCAGTGAACTGGCCGCCACGTATGCCATCGCGGAAGTCTCCCGTTCCTCGGGCGACGATGAACGGGCCTGGGAACAGTTCAATCGCTGCCGCCGTCTGGCGCTGCGCCAGGGCGAATATGATCTCGCCTGGCGCATCGATCTCGCTCTCGGGGATGTGCTCGGGCGGATGGGACGCGACAGCAAGATCAAGTATGCCATCCAGAAGGTGCCGCTTGAATTTTATCTGGAGGCTGTCGATCTGCTCGAGGCGCATCCCGCCGCAACCGTTGGGGCGATGGCGCCGGACCTGCGCCAGGTGCGTCTGCAGCCCTACAACCGCGTGATCGCCGCGCTGGCGCAGATGGGGGATGAGAAAGGCGCCCTGGTCTTCGCCGAGCGGCAGCGCGCCAAGGTCTTCCTGGATCTGAGCCGGCAGGAGGAGATCGAGCTGCGCAAGGAGCGGCACAAGATCTTTCTCGGCAACGCCCGCTTTGTGCAGAGCAAGATCGATGGCTTGAACAGCGAGCTGCTGCGCGCCCGCAGCCAGAGCGATGTTTCCTCCAAGCAGATCCGGGCCTGGCGCCAGGAGCGGGACGCAAGCCAGCAGGAGTATGAAGAGATCCTGCAGCAGGTCCGTTCCGAGGTCCCCGAGCTTGAGGGCATGGTGCGCGTCCAGCCGGCGGAGCTGCTGCAACTGCAGCGGAGCGTCCAGAACCGTGAGGCGGTGGTGTTCTATCATTTGCTTCCGGCCAGGCTGCTGGTCTGGACCATCCGACCGCAGTCCATTGCCATGGAGGAGATCCCATGCACCAGCGCGGAGGTGGCGGAGGCCCTGCGCAGCTGGCGCGATCCCGCGCAGCTGGCCGCGATCCTGCTGCATCCGCTGTGGCAAAAGATACTCGCCCCTCTGCTGCGCTTGCCCGGGGAGGTGCAGCGCCTGGTGGTCGTTCCCGACGGGGCAATGCTCGGGCTGCCCTGGAGTGCCTCCGTGCAGGCCGCCGGCAGCCGCGAGCTGGCGGTCTCGGTGAGTTCGAGCCTGACGAGCTATTACTACGCCGCGCAGAAGCGCAAGCTGCAGGGCGGCAAGATCTATATGGCCGGCGATCCCGGTCTCGCCGCCGACCTGGTCAAAGAGGAGTACAAGGTCACCCTGCCGCTGCCGGGCGATCAGACCAACAGCTATCCCGCTCAAACCAGTCTGCTGGGATTGGCGGAACTGATCCACCTCCGGGCCGAGACCGCGTGGAACCGGGTCGATCCGCTCGACTCTCGCATCGGGTTCCGGGTGGCGGGCGCCGCGCCGGCGGTCCTGAGCGTCAAACAGATATACAGCATTGGGCTGTCGGCGGGCCTCCTCACGCTGGCGGGCTCCCAGCCGCTCACCGGATCGGCCGGCAGCGAGCCTTTTATCGCCTGGGAACGCGGGCTCATCTATGCGGGTTTGCCGGCCTTGCTCACGACCTTGTGGCCCGGGGATGCAGAGCAGGAGCGTGAGTTCTTCGGCCTCTTTTATACCCGGCTCAGGAGCCTGCCGCCGGCGGTGGCCCTGGCGCAGGTGCAGGCCGAGTTTTCGCGCCGCGGTGTGGCGTTCGCCGAGTGGGGGCGCTTCCAGCTCTATGGCTTTGGGGGCATGACCGAGGCGGAGGAGCAGCAATTTGCGGTCGAGGGTTTTGCCGGCAAGGTCCGCCGTGGCCACAGTGCCTTCCGGCTGGGCGAGTGGAGTGATGCCATCGTCTTTTATGAGGAGGCGATGCAGATGGCCGATCGTCAGGGGGATTCCGAGAGCAAAACCCGGCTGGAGGAGCGCATTCGCGAGGCGGCGGTCAACGGAGGTCTGTGGAACAAGGCGATCGAAATCCAGCAACGGGTCCTGCTGGCCGCTGAGGCCTCAGGCAAGGTCGATGCCATCGCCAACAGTCTCAACAATCTCGCCTATTTTTACACCCGTAATGGTCAATATGACGAGGGCATCACCGTCAAGAAGCGGTATGCCGAACTGGCGCAGAAATACGGCCTGCAGGAACAGGAGGCCGCCTCCCTGCGTGAGACGGGCCTGATATTCGAGCGCGGCGGGCAGTACGACCAGGCGATCGCCCTTTTCGACCAGGCCTATGCGCTCTATGAAAAGATCGGCAAGCGCCTCGGCATGGGCCAGTGCTTGCGCGACAAGGGCCGCATCGAGTTCCTCTACCGGGACCATTACAGCGCCGCCCTGGAGCTGCAGGAGCGCGCGCTGGAGTTTTTCCGCGCCGAAGCAGCTGGAAGTGATTTGATCGATGCGTTGCACAATCTGGGCATTACCTGCGAGAAGATGGGAGAATATCCCGCCGCCCTGCGGGCCCAGAGCGAGGCCCTTGCCAGCGCACTGCGCGTCGGCGATGAGAGAGAGATCGCGCTCTCCCGGCAAAATCTCGCCAATGTGCAGTGGAAAATGGGCGAGTACCAGTCCGCATTGCAGAACCAGACCGTGGCTCTTGAGACTTTTACCAAACTGCACGACGACCAGCTCCTCCAGACCGCCTTTGCGACGCGCGGTCTGCTGGCCCTGAGTCTGGGTCAGCCGCAGGAGGCCCTCGAATTCGAACAGAAAGCTCTCGAGATCGCCGTGCGACTTGACGACCGCCTCAATCAGGCGACCATCCAGAAGAATCTCGGCATGATCTATCGTGCGGATGGCCGATTCGAGCTGGCTCGCGCCAGTTTCGAGCAGGCGCGCATCCAGGATTCCCTGCTGGTCTCGCGGCGCGGGCTGGCCTATGACTACCGCAATCTCGGCGCCATCTATGGCCTCATCGGCCGCGGTCCGGAAGGATTGATCCTGGCGCAACAGGGACTGGCGCTGAGCCGCGAGATTCAGGACCGTCGCAATGAGGCACAGAGTCTGCTGGTCCTGGGGACGCTGCAGCGGCGATTCGGCGCGCCCGATTCGGCGCGGGCCAATCTCGTGGCAGCGGCCGGCATGGCCGATGCGCTCTTTATGCCGGAGATCGCCTGGCGGGCGCAGCGGCAGCTTGCCGATCTCTTTGATGCCGAAAAGAACCGCAGCGCGCAGATTGCAGCGCTCTACGCCAGTCTCGGGATCATCGAGGGGATGCGCGCCCGGATCCGCGTCGAAGAGTACGCTGCAGGATTTATCGATGACAAGCTCGAGGTCTACAGCGCCCTGATCGGGGTGCTCGCAGCCGAGAACCGGCCGGGCGAAGCCCTGGAGGTGGCGGAGCGGGCGCGCAGCCGCGGTTTTCTTGATCTGCTCGGAGAGCGGCAGATCCCGTTTGCGGATCCAGCCGATGCCCGGCTCGCTGCCGCCGGCGACAGCCTGCAAGCGGAATTGGCGCGCACCCAAAGCGAGGCGCTCTATCTCCAGGCACACGAGGCTCCGCAGCAGACGCAGCACCTGCGCCAGCTGCAGGAGCGGATCGAGACCCTGCGCCACGCCTATTCGCAGCACCTCCTCCAGGTGCGCACTGCCAGTCCCGAACTCTCCACCCTGCTGGAGGTCCAGCCCCTTGGCCGGGAGGCCATCCAGCAGCTGGTCCCGGAACAGGGAGCGATGCTGGTCTACCATCTCCAGCGGGATCGTCTCTTTATCTGGCTGGTCACCCGGCAGGCGATCCAGCTGCAGCGGGTCGATATTGGCGAGGCGGCGCTCACCGAGCAGATCGCGCTGCTGCGCCGGACCCTGACGCGGCAGCTGACGATAGAGGAGACTGCGCGTGCGCTGCACGATGCGCTGATCAAGCCCTTCGGCGGGGAGATTGCGCGCTGCAAACACCTGATCATCCTGCCGCACGGCACGCTGCATTATCTGCCCTTCGCCGTGCTTATGGATGAGCAGAAACATTTTCTCGGCGTCGACCATACCCTCTCCTTTGCCGCCAGCGCTTCGGTGCTCGCCCATTGTCTGGCCAAGGGGGAGGTCTTTGCCGGGCAGGAGAAACGGAGGATGGAGGTGTTGGCCTTCGGAGATCCCGACCTGGGCGAGCGGCAGTACGATCTGCCCTTTGCGGAGCGCGAGGTGACGAGCCTGAAGCGCTATTATCCGGCGGTTACGCTTTATACCGGCGCACAGGCGAGCGAAACCCGGCTGCGGGCGGCGCTGCCTGCGCCGCCCCTGGTGCTTTTCAGCTGCCACGGCCTCTTCGATGAGGACAATCCCCTCCTCTCGGCCCTGCTCCTGGCGCCGGACAGCAGCAACGACGGCCGGCTGGAGGCCCACGAGATATTTGCCCTCAAAATGAAGGCCTACCTGGTGGCGATGAGTGCCTGCGAGACCGGCGTCGGCACGCTGCGCAGCGGCGATGAAATGATCGGGCTCAGCCGCAGTCTCACCTATGCGGGGGCGGCTTCGCAGCTCGCCAGCCTGTGGAAGGTGGACGATCTGGCCACGGCCGTGCTGATCAAGCGGTTCTTCCGCAACCTGGCGGCGGGGGATACGCGTCCCGAGGCGCTGCGCAAGGCGCAGCAGGTCGTGGCGGCGGAGATCAATCCCTATCCGGCCTTCTGGGCGGCTTTTCAGCTGAGCGGGGATTACCGCTAAGGGGCCGGCCGTTGCACGGAGAAGCCGCTGCTTCAGCGCAGCGAACACCTCGGCCCCGAGAACGCCCGGCTGCGGCACAGAATGCTGTTGCGTTCTTGAGGAAAACTTGATATTTTAGCCCTGGCTGTGCCCAGCCTCGGGTTGCGGCGCAGCGGAAATCCCCGAATTCCGATTGAACCCTTACCGGTGAAGGCGCATGAAAAAGACCCTCGCTTTGATCCTGGCCGGCGGCCGGGTCGACGAACTCTCGGTGCTCACACTCTACCGCCCCAAGTCGGCACTGCCCTTTGGCGGGCTCTTCCGGGTCATTGATTTTCCCCTCAGCAACCTGCTGCATTCCGGCATCGAGCGGGTTGGCATCCTCTCCCAATACCGTTCCGATTCGCTTATCAACCATATTGGCTCCGGCGCGGGCTGGGACATGATCGGCAGTCAGCGCGGCATCACCATCCTGCCGCCGATGAAGGGGACGCAGAGCTCCGACTGGTACACCGGAACCGCCGATGCCGTCTATCAGAACCGCGAGTTCATCCAGCGTCATAATCCGGATTATGTGCTCGTCCTTTCCGGGGATCATATCTATCAAATGGACTATCAGGCCATGATCTCCTTTCATGAGCGAATGGAGGCGGATCTCACCTGTGCGTTTGTCGAGGTCGCCGCCGATGGCCGGGAGCGATTCGGCCAGGGCGTCATCGCCGGGGACGATCCCGAGGGCGGGCGGCTGACGCGTTACGCGGAAAAACCAACCGAAGCCATATCGCCCTGGGCGTCGATGACCATCTATCTTTTCAACCGGGAGACGCTGCGTCACATTCTTGATGAGATGATGCGTCCCCCGGCGACCGAGCATTTCGGCCGGGATATTCTGCCGGCGCTGATCGACAAGAATAAAGTCTTCGGCTACAAATTCCGCGGGCCCTGGGGCTACACCCGCACCATCGATGAGTATTATGCCGCCAGTATGGATTTGCTCGCCGACCAGCCGCTGCTGCGTATTGATGAATGGCCGGTCCGCACCAATCTCGATAATGAGCGCATCCGCGATCGCGCGCCGGCACTGATCGGCGCCGGGGCGGAGTGCAGCAAGACCCTGCTGCATCATGGCTGCGAGGTTCAGGGCAAGGTCCATAATTCGATTCTCTTTCCCGGGGTGCGCGTCAAGGCCGGCGCCTCGGTCGAAAACTCCATCCTGATGTTCGATACCGTTGTCGAACAGGGGGCGCAGCTGGATCGTGTCATCGCCGATGTTGAGGTGGCGATCGGGCCCAATGCGGTGATCGGGACCGGCGAGGAGAGCGGTGCCAACAAGGAATATCCCAACCTGCTCAATTCCGGGATCACCCTGATCGGCCGCAATACGCGGCTGCCCGGCGGTATGCGTATCGGCCGCAACTGCATCCTCTATCCCAATAAAAAAGAAGCCGATTTCGCAAGCCTGACCATTGCCAACGGAAGGACGATCAAATGAGAAATACGGTCGCATTACTGCTTGCCGGCGGCATGGGCAGTCGCCTTAATGTTCTCGGCTGGATGCGCGCCAAACCGGCGGTGCCCTTCGGCGGGTGCTACCGGCTCATTGATTTTACCCTCAGCAATGCCATGTATTCCGGCATCCAGCAGATCGGCATCCTCACCCAGTACCGCCCCTACTCGCTTATGGGTCACATCGGCTCGGGCGACTCCTGGGATCTGGTCGGACGCAGCCGCTGCGCCAAAGTGCTGCCCCCCTCGACCGGCATCGATGACTATGACTGGTACCGCGGCACAGCCGACGCCGTGGCGCAGAACATGCAGTTCGTCCATCATTATAATGCCGAGCGGCTGCTGGTTCTCTCCGGCGACCATATCTACCGCATGAATTATGCCCCCATGGTTGAGTTCCATCAGGCGAAAAAAGCCCAGATCACCATTGCGATGATGCACGTGCCCTGGGAGGAAACGCGCCATTTTGGCATTGGCATTACCAATAAAGAAGGCCGTATCGTCGACTGGGAGGAAAAACCGGAAAAAGCCAGGAGCAATCTCGCCTCGATGGGGGTCTATGTGTTCGATGTCCAGTATCTCCAGGAGGCGTTGGCGAAGCGCAGCGGCCATGACTTTGGCAAGAACATCATCCGTGATGCGATTACCGCCAAAGCGGTCTATGCCTACCCCTTCGAGGGGTATTGGGCGGATGTCGGGACGATCAAGGCCTATTGGCAAGCGAGCATGGATATCCTCCTGCCTGAATCGGGACTGCGGCTGCAGGAATGGGGCATCCGTACCAATGTGGATGAGGAGGGATTGAAAGGCGACCGGCCGCCGGTGCATATCGGCAGCAGCGCGCGGGTGGTCAACTCGCTGGTCTCGGCAGGATGCCGGATCGAAGGCTATGTGCAAAACAGCATCCTCTCCCCGGGTGTCCGGGTGAAGAAGGGGGCCGAGGTGATCGATTCGGTGATCATGCAGGACACGGTCGTGGAGGAGAGGGCGCGGCTCTTCCGCGTGATCGCCGACAAGAACGCCCATATCGGCGCCGGAGCGGTTGCCGGCGGCGAGGAGGCCGATGAACCCAATGAAAAATATCCCGAGCACCTCTACAGCGGCCTGACGGTGATCGGCAAACGCGCCACCCTTCCGCCCGATGTCCGCATCGCTGCCAACACCATTGTCGAGCCGCTCGCCTCGGCCAGCAGTTTTTCCGGCATCACCCTGCGCGTGGGCTCCTATGTGAAGCGGTGATCCGGACGATGGGCCCGACAGGCGTCCTGCTGCAGAGGACGCCTTTTTTTATGCCCTAGAATTTGACCGAGAAAGTCGATTTGGTGGTGGTATCCAGCTTCCTGACGCCGTCGGGCGGGCGGCTGTCGCGGCGGAAGTTGAAGCTGAACTTGAAGGAGAGGAAGGAGGTGAGGGTCATCGCCAGGGCATTTTCGGAGAGGAGACGGTGGTCGCGCCAATGGTCCAGCGCCGGCTGAAAATAGGTCACGCTGAGCAGAGTGACGCCGCTTTCGCGGCCCAGCTCGAAGGTGAGATAACTGCTGAGGCGGTGGGTTTTGAGGTCGCGCGGGTGGCGATTGCCCGCGGCCAGGTCATAGCGCTCGAATTCGTACATCCAGGCCGCGCCGCAGCGGAGCTTGGCCAGCCGTGCGGAGAGCAGCCGGGCGCGCAGGCCGATGCCGACAAGTTCGCGTCCGCTCAGGTTGCGTTTGCGGTTGTTGTCAAACTGCAGGAAGGATTCCTGCTGTAACCGGCGGCTCAGGGTGAAGACATGGCGCAGGTGGGCAGTGCTCTGGTCCATAAAGCGTTCCCCCCCGCTCCAGCCGATCCCGCCATTGAGCACCAGAAAGGTGTAAGCGTTGGTCCAGTTGTAGTTGAAGCGGCTGTTGAGTCCGATCATGCGGAAGTCGGTATTACCGGTCATGATCGTAAGATCGAGGTCGAGGTTGCCCTCGAATCCCCGGTTGGGCGTCGCGCGGCGGAAGCGCTCCATGTTGATCTGGCCGTGCGCGCCAGGGGGCAGGAGGGTCCACAGCAGGAGGAGGATAGACGGGGCGATCCGTTTCATGGGGTTCCTTTTCGCAGTAACTGGGGTCTTGGGCTGGGAGAATGTACGATCCCGACAGATAAAAAGCAATGTTGGATCTGCATCACACTTTCGCCGCAGCCGCAACGAAATAGCGTGATTTTGCTTGCATTTCATGCAAAATAATGATACACTTCCTTGAAGGGCGGCCTCGCCCTCCAGTTCAATCCACAAGGGAGGGTAGCGATGATCTTCATCGAGACCTGGCTCTGCATCGGCATGATCCTGCTGACCTGCTCCCAGAATCCGCCAGCGAACCTGCTTACCCGCGAAGATCAGGGCAAACTGTTCAAATGTCAGGTACGTCAGGAATTTGTCGTCGAGCTCGAGAGCAATCCATCGACGGGCTTCTCCTGGCAAGTAGACAAGCACGATACCGCGCATGTCCGGCTGCTGCGCGAGGAGTTCATTCCCGGGGAGCGTGAGCGTCTCGGCGCCCCGGGCAAGCAGTTTTTCCATTTCCAGGCGATGGCCACTGGCCGGACGCCCCTGATCATGGAATACCGGCGTCCTTGGGAGAGGGATGCCGCACCCGCCAAAACCTTTTCCGTCACCCTGGTCATCCACAACTAAATCTTCCTGGAAATGGTGCAGCATGTGAAATGCAACAAGGGAGGTGGCTATGAAGAGATTGTTCGTGCTGCTGGGCCTTGCTCTGCTGTTGATCGGCGCCGGAGTTCAGGCGCAGGGTCTTGACGAGAGCCAGGCTCTTCCAGCGATGCGCCAGCAGCTGCAGCGGATGCGAGAAGACATTACCAAACAAAAGCTCTCATTCCAGGTCGGCTACAATAGTGCCATGACGCGTACGATCGCGCAATTGTGCGGTGCCAAACCGCCGATGGAATGGTGGAAAACGGCCAGGGACAAGAATCTGACCAAACTGGCTCCGGCCAGATTAAAGGCGGCGGTATCCCTGCCGGCTTCCTGGGACTGGCGCGATCACAACGGGGTGACAGCGATCCGCGATCAGGGGAATTGCGGCAGCTGCTGGGCCTTTGGCAGCGCCGGTGGTTTTGAATGCTTCCTCCTGGCTAGGAACGGCGTGACCGCCGACCTCTCGGAGCAATATCTGGTCTCCTGCAACAGCCTGGGATATGGCTGTGGCGGCGGCTGGTGGGCCTTTGACATGCTGATCAGCCCCGGCGCGGTGTTGGAATCCCTTTTCCCCTATGTCGCTTCTGACGTCCCCTGCCCGTCCGGACTGACCTATGCCTACCAGGCGAGCGGCTGGGCGTATGTCGACGGGGATAACCAGATCGCGAACACGCAAAAGATCAAAGAGGCCATCTATCAGATCGGGCCGGTGGCGGCTGCCGTCTATGTCGGTCCCTACTTTCAGGCCTATACCGGCGGGGTTTTTGACAAGGAAGAGGCCAAAGGAGGAGGATTCAGCTGCTCGGCGGATAAAAGCGTCAACCACGCCATTCTGCTGGTCGGCTGGGATGATGCGGCGGGGGCCTGGATCTTGCGCAACAGCTGGGGGACCGGCTGGGGGGAAGCCGGCTATATGCGTATCAAATACGGTATCAGCAAGGTAGGTTTTGCGGCGGCCAGCGTTTACTGATGCCAGCCTGCCGGCCCCCTCGCGGGGTGGATCCGGCAACGCTCCCTGCTTCAGGAATGGGCTCTGCAAGGAGCCCATTCCTATTTTAAGGCCTTTCTGCCCTGCCGCTTGTGAATCCCCATCCCCTCTCTTCACCTCACCCGCGCCACCGGCAATTCTTCCGGGGATCGTCAGTGCAGCTCGCGAATGCGTACCTCGATTTTTTCACCCTTGAGCAGCTCGGTCAGCTTGCGGACATCGGTATTCCCGTAATGATAGGGATAGAGGATCAGCGGCTGAAAGGCCCGGGCTGCATCCGCTACCATTTCCGGGGTCATGGTATAGGGCAGGTTCATTGGCAGGAAGGCGACATCGATGCCCTTGAGGGCTTTCATTTCCGGAATGTTTTCGGTGTCGCCGGCGACGTAGATGCTCTTGCCGCCGAAGTGCAGGAGATACCCGTTGCCCTCGCCTTTGGGGTGAAAAGGCTGCTGGTCGGGACGCTTGTGGAGAAGATTGTAGGCCGGCACCGCCAAGATTTCGAGTTCCCCGATGCGGAGGTTCTCGCCGTTACGCAGCAAGTCGGCTTCGGGGAGGAGGTCATGGCACACCGGTGCGGCGACCATCCGGGTGGCGGGCTGCCGGAGCTGCCGGATTGCTTTGGGATCGAGATGGTCGGAGTGGGCGTGGGTGACCAGGATCAGGTCCGCCCGGGGCATGCGGGCATAATCGGCATACTCCGAAACCGGATCGATATAGGTCACCATTTTGCCGAACTGAATCATGAGGCTGCCATGGCCAATGAAGGTTAAAACGATCGGGCCTTTGGCTGCCGCAAGGGTATCGCTCTGGAACATGGCATTACTCCCGCCTGCTGTGCACAGCAGGCTCAGTACGATGAAAAGGATGTAGTGTTTCATCCAGCCTCCTCAAGACAGCTCTATGCCCCCGGTTTTGGATACTGTAATCTAGAATTTTGCGCGGAAAAAATCAATCTCATTCTGCACAGCGGCGGGCGTGGGCCCGCGCTTTAGCGGAGGCGGACGAGCCGCAGTGAGGCGGCGATGCCGTTATCACGGCGGAGGCGGCAGATATAGATCCCTGATGCCACCGGTCGGCCGTTGCAGTCGCAGCCATCCCAAAAAACGCGGGTGTGGCCGCGCCGGGTGATCCAGGAGCGCACGCTGCATCCACGCAGATCGAGGATCTCGATCACTCCCGCATCAGGGGAGTTCCATTCCAGCATGGTGTCGGGATTGAAGGGATTGGGCCAGGCAGCCAGAGAGCTGGAGGCCGCCGCCAGGCGGGCGGGCGAGCGGCGGTCGTTGCGGCCGGCCGGGAGGGCATGATCGTAGGCGCTGTTAACCGCACCGGGGGTGCCGTTGATGGGCCATCCCCGGGCATCCTGGCCGTTGCGCGTCAGGGTGTCGTTGGCCGCCCAGCTCTCCGGCTGCATGGCATCAATGCCGGGGTGTTTTTTTTCCATGCTGGTTTTGGTAGTGTTGCTGCCGGCAAACCAGCCGCTTGAATCGCAGCGTACCTGGTCGACCAGCACAGAGTCGGTGTCGCGCAGCATCAGCCATTCCCCGCTGTTTTTGAGGTCACCGGTGAACAGCTGGTCTGCGGGCCGGTCGGCGATGGTCTGGTCATCGGTCCGCTCAAGCACAAAAAAGCCGCCGGCCGGGATGACGCCGCGGAGCGCGATGGCCGGGGCGCCGTCGGCGGCCACCAGATGCCAGCCCTGCAAATCGACAGCGGCCGGGGTGGTGTTGCAGAGTTCGATCCATTCGTCACTGGCGCTGGCGCGGGTGCCCATCCAGGCGACCTCGTTGATGACGACCGGCTGCGCCAGGAGCGCTGCCGGCGCCATCAGGGCCAAAATCAGGTGTGCGGCGGAGATCTTCATACTGTAATATCAGCATCCGCGCGCATAAAATCAAGGGATGAAATCGCCACTGCCCGGCATACTTTTTTCGGCAAGGGAGGGGATCGCGCCGGCGAATGAACAAATGCCGGGGAAGACATCGCAACGGCCTGCATACCCCTTTCGGCAAGGGAGGGGATCGAACCGGGCCGATGAACAAACGCCGGGGATGTAACCGCTGCGCCGCGACTGCAGCCGGGCACCGGATGGTCACGCGCGGCGGCTGCGGCGCATAAAAAGAGTGGTTTTTTTGCTTAAATTCTCCTATGTTATAGGCAATGGTCACCAAAAACCGGTCCGCGGCATGAGCTACCCCATCCGCCCTAAAAAGAGTCTTGGTCAGAATTTTCTGGTCGATGGCAACGTCTTGCGCAACATCGCCGATGCCCTGGCGCTCGGGCCCGAGGATACCGTGCTGGAAATCGGACCGGGCACCGGCCTGCTCACGGAGCTGTTGCAGCCGCGCGTCGGGCAGCTGGTGGCGGTCGAAATCGACCGGCAGCTCGCCGCGATCCTGCGTGTGAAATTCTTTGGCAGGGCCAACTTCCGGCTGGTGGAGGGCGATATTCTCGACATGGAGCCCATGACGCTCTCCAGGGATCTTCCCTTGCGCGTGGTGGGCAATATTCCATACTATATCACCTCGCAGATCATCTTTCACTTTTTTGACCGGCGCCGCAATCTGGTCGACATGGCCCTGCTGATGCAGCGGGAGGTGGCCGAGCGGATCGTCGCCGCTGCCGGCGATCCGGAGTATGGCATCCTCTCGGTTTTCAGCCGCACCTTTGCCGATGCGGAGATACTCCTGGATGTGCCGCGGACGGTTTTCAAGCCCCGTCCCAAGGTCGATTCCGCTCTGGTGCGCTGGCGCTTTTCCGACCGCCATACGCGCGATCTGCGCGACGAAGCCCTCTACCGCCGTCTGGTGCGGACAGCCTTCGGGCAGCGCCGCAAGATGTTGCGCAAGTCCTTGCGTGACCGCTTTGCGCTCGAGGCTCTGGCGGCCTTCGACCTCACGCGACGGCCGGAGGATCTCGGGGTGGGCGACTGGATCGCCATGGCCAACGCCCTCGTGGACGTGACGCCAGCACAGACTGTGTGAGGCCGCTGCCATGCCCCTGAGCAAGACCGAGGCCATCGTGCTGCACACGCGAAAGCAGGGGGAGACCAGTAAAATCCTCTCGCTCTATACCCTGCATTACGGCCGCCTGAGCGTGATGGCCAAGGGGGCGCGCAGCCTTAAATCGCGTTACAGCGGTGTGCTCGAGCCGCTGACCCATATCCAGATCGTTTTTTACCGGTACGAAACGCGGGACTTGCAGTATCTCAGCCAGGCGGAGGCGGTGCATCCCTTCCCCGGGCTCCATGGTGAGCTTGGGAGAATGGCCCTGGCGGCGATTCCCTGCGAGATCGTCGAACGCAACGAGGCGGTTGCGCATCCCAATCCGGCGCTCTTCCGCCTCCTGCTGGAGAGTCTGCTGCTGCTGGACGAAGTGGAGCACGGACAGCGCCAGATCGTCCGCGCCTTCATGCTCCGCTATCTGGATCTTTCCGGTTTTCGGGGGGAGTACCGGTTGTGCCTGGGCTGCCGGGAGGAAAAGCTGCGTGAGCGGCAGTTTTTCGATTACAGCAGCGGCGGCTACCGCTGTGGCGATTGCGAGGGGATGGCCGGGGAGGGGCAGCCGCTCTCGCGACGGGCGCTTCAGGCCCTCCATTATCTCGGTCATGCCGGCCTGGAAAAAAGTGTGCGCCTGCGCATCGATCCGGAGCTTGGACGGGAACTCGATCAGTTCCTGCTGGCCAACATGCGCTGGCATCTCGAGCCGCTGCGTTTTCTGCGCAGCGTCGCCTATCTGGAAAAATTACAGACCCATTTGCAAAAATCCAACGAGGAAGAACAAGGACAAGAATATGGCCAATCCGACCCCCAACACCCTGGATAAAATCATCTCCCTGTGCCGCCGCCGCGGTTTTATCTTTCAGTCAAGCGAGATTTACGGCGGCCTCAATGCCTGCTATGATTACGGCCCTCTCGGGGTTGAATTGAAGCGCAATGTCAAGGATTTCTGGTGGCACTGGATGGTGCGCCGCCGCCGCGATGTGGTCGGCCTGGATGCCTCCATCCTCATGGCGCCCAAGGTCTGGGAGGCCTCGGGCCATGTCGCCGGCTTTACCGATCCGATGGTCGATTGCAAGGTCTGCAAACGACGTTTCCGCGCCGATATGGTCCCTGATCCCGGCAAGTGCCCCGAATGCGGCGGGCAGATGACCGATATCCGCCAGTTCAATTTGATGTTCAAAACCTTCATGGGACCGGTCGAGGACAGCGCCAGTGTGGTCTACCTGCGCCCCGAAACAGCCCAGGGCATTTATGTCAACTACCAGAACGTCCTCGACTCCAGCCGTCTCAAGGTGCCCTTCGGCATCGGCCAGATCGGCAAGGCCTTCCGCAACGAGATCACGACCGAGAATTTCATCTTCCGCACCCGGGAGTTCGAGCAGATGGAGATGCAATACTTCGTCAAGCCGGGCACGGACATGGAGTGGTTCGAAACCTGGAAGCAGGACCGCCAGGCCTATTATGCGGCTCTCGGCATCAATCCGGACAAAACGCGCTTTCATCAGCATGGTGCCGATGAACTGGCGCATTACGCTGCCGCGGCCTTTGATATCCAGTACGAATTCCCCTTCGGCTGGAAGGAACTCGAAGGGATCCATAACCGCACCGATTTTGATCTCAAGCGCCATCAGGAATACTCGGGCGTCGATCTCAGCTACTTCGATGAGGTGACGCGCGAGCGCTACGTCCCCTTCATCATCGAAACCTCGGCCGGCGTCGACCGCACCATGCTCTGCCTCCTCTGCGATGCCTTCGAGGAACAGGTGCTGGAGAAGGACACGCGCACGGTGCTTCATTTCCATCCGGCCATCGCTCCGGTGAAGGCCGGTATCTTTCCGCTGGTCAAAAAGGATGGCATGCCCGAGGTGGCTCACCAGATCGAGGCGATGCTGCAGCCCTATTTTGCCGTCTATTATGATGAGAGTGCCGCTGTCGGCCGCCGCTATCGCCGCCAGGACGAAATCGGCACGCCCTTCTGCATTACGGTCGACACCGAAACCCTGGAGAACGAAACGGTTACCGTGCGCGATCGCGACACCATGCAGCAGGAGCGCATGAAGATCGGCGATCTGACGGGATTTCTCCATAAAAAGATCCACGGATAGAAAGGAGAGGCGATGCATTTCTCCGAAAAGCTGGACCGGGTGATCCAGGAGAAGCAGAGCCTGCTCTGTGTCGGTCTGGACAGCGTGGTCGACAAGATCCCGGCGGAGCTGCAACACGACTCCGATCCCCTCTTTGCCTTCAACAAGGCGATCATCGATGCCACGGCCCCCTACGCGGCGGCCTACAAGGTGAATACCGCCTTTTATGAAGCGCATGGACTCGCCGGTTGGCAGGCGCTCGAAAAAACCTTTCGCTATCTGCCGGCGGATGTCATCCGCATCGCCGATGCCAAACGCGGCGATATCGGCAACACCTCGAAAATGTACGCGCGCGCCGTATTCGGGCAGCTGGGGGCCGATGCGGTCACGGTTCATCCTTTGATGGGTGGCGATTCGGTGGCGCCCTTTCTTGAGGAGGAAGCGCGCGGCGTCTTTTTTCTCTGTCTCACCTCCAATCCGGGCTCGCGCGATTTTCAGCACCTCGACTGCGGCGGCCGCCCGTTATATGAAGCCATTGCCCTGAAGGTGCAGCAGTGGAATGCGCGGGGCAATTGCGGCCTGGTGGTGGGGGCGACGCAGCCGGAGCAGCTCGGAGCGATCCGCACGCTGGTTCCGGAGCTGCCCTTTCTTATCCCCGGCATCGGCGCGCAAGGCGGGGATCTCGAAGCCTCGGTGCGGCTGGGGACCGGCCGCGCCGGGCGCGGTGCCCTCTTCAACTCCAGCCGGGCGATCCTCTACGCCTCAGCCGAAGAGGATTTCCGGGAGGCTGCCGCCAGAGCCGCCCGGACGACCCGGGATGACCTCAACCGGGCGGGGGAGAGGCGGTGAGCTTGTCGATTTTGTCCGGGTGTACGATCTGGTGAAAAAGAAGACCGGGTGGTTCCATCCGGCCTGCGGCGATTTGCTGGCAGGAAAGGGAGAAAAGATGACCAACGACGAGGCATTGACAATTTTCAAGGAGAGCGGCGCGCTGCTGGAGGGCCACTTCCGCCTCACCTCGGGTCTGCACAGCCCCAACTATTTCCAGTGCGCCAAGGTGCTGCAGTACCCGCAGCATGCCGAGACCTTTTGCCGGCTGATCGCCGAGCGTTTTCGCGGGGAGGGGATCGAGGTGGTGCTCTCGCCGGCCATCGGCGGGATCGTCGTCGGTCAGGAGGTGGCACGGCTGCTGGGTTGCCGGGCGATCTTTGCCGAGCGCGAAGAGAACCGGATGACCCTGCGCCGCGGTTTTGAAATTAACCGCGGCGAAAAGTGCCTGGCGGTCGAGGATGTCGTGACCACCGGCGGCTCGGTCCAGGAGGTGATCGCCCTGGCGCGCGAGGCCGGCGCCGAGGTGAAAGGTGCGGCCTTTATCGTCGACCGCAGTGCCGGCCGGGCGCAGTTTGATGTGCCTTTTTTTGCGGCACTGAGGATGGAGGTGGTCACCCACCCGCCCGAGGTCTGTCCCCTTTGCACCCAGGGGATTCCCGTCGTCAAGCCGGGGAGCCGCAAGGTCTGAGTTCAGGACCACCGCGTCAAAAAAAAGCCCTGTCATGTGACAGGGCTTTTGCATTTCAGCCGAGGTATTTTCGCAGCGGCTCGAGCCGCGAACGGTGACGCAGTCGGCGCAGGGCTTTCTCCTTGATCTGGCGCACGCGCTCGCGCGTCAGGGTGAAGTATTCGCCGATCTCCTCGAGAGTCAAGGGACGGTCGCCATCCAGCCCAAAATAGAGTTTGACTATTTCCGCTTCGCGCGGTTTGAGGGTGGAGAGAACCTTCTCGATCTCTTCACGCAAGGAGGAGCGCATCAGGGTGCCATCGGGGGGCTCGTAGCGGTCGCTTTCGAGCACGTCGAGGAGACTGTTGCCCTCATCCTCCTTGAACGGTTCGTCGAGAGAGAGATGACGTGCGGAGGTCTTGAGGACATCCGCCACTTCAAAGGAGCTCATTTCCATGCGGGTGGCGATTTCATCCATGCTGGGTTCGCGGCCGTATTCTTTCTCGAGGGCTTCGAGGGCGCGGCCGACCTTGTTAATCGCTCCGACACGGTTGAGGGGGAGGCGCACCACGCGGGACTGTTCAGCCAGAGCTTGCAGGATCGATTGCCGGATCCACCAGACGGCGTAGGAGATGAATTTGAAGCCTCTGGTCTCATCGAACCGCTGTGCGGCCTTGATGAGGCCGAGATTTCCCTCGCTGATCAGATCCTGGAGGGGCAATCCCTGACCCTGGTATTCCTTGGCGACGCTGATGACAAAGCGCAGATTGGCTTTGACGAGCTTGTCCAGGGCTTCTTCGTCGCCTTTGCGAATACGCCGGGCCAAAGCGATCTCTTCTTCCGGGGGGAGCGGCGAAAAGCCGCCGATCTCCTCCAGGTACTTTTCAATCGATTCCTTGGTCCTGGTCTCGGCAGGTTTTTTCTTTTTTTTCTTGGTCATGAGCTGCACTTGCGTTGGCATAGGTGGAAACGGGCCTTTTTGAAAAGGGTTGGTTGATGGATGATGGAGCGTGTGAATTATAGGTTGCTCTTACAACAGGTTGCGCAGGACGGTCTCGATCAAGCCGCAGGCCTCGGTGATCGCCATATCGTCGGCGTCGAGATGGGTGACGAGACGCAGGCGGGTCGGGGCCGTGGCCAGGCAAAGCACACCCTTGTCTTTCAGTTTAACAACCAAATCGGGCGCATTTAATCCACTTTTTCTCAGCTCGACGATGACGATATTGGTTTGCGTCGCTTCGAGATCGACCTCGATCGGCGGAAATTTTAAAAAAGTATCGGCAATCTGTCGCGCATGGCGATGATCGTCGGCGAGGCGTGCGATATGATGGTCGAGGGCGTAGAGGCCGGCTGCGGCGAGCAGGCCGGCCTGGCGCATGCCGCCGCCCCACATTTTGCGGTAGCGGTGGGCGCGGTCGATAAATTCAGCCGATCCCGTGAGCACCGAGCCCACCGGGGCTCCCAATCCCTTGGAGAGGCACACCGAGATCGAATCGAAGAGACGGCCGTACTCCAGCAAGGGGATGCCGGTGGCCACATGGGCATTCCAGAGCCGCGCGCCATCGAGATGGAGGGCGAGCCCCTTTTGCCGGGTCAGGGTGTGGATCTTTTCGATCTCGGCAAAGGGAAAGATCGCACCGCCGGCGCGGTTGTGGGTATTTTCGAGCACCACCAGGCGGGACTGGGGATTGTGGTGGTCCGGTGGCCGCAGCACCGCCTCGATCTGGGCGGCGGTGATGGCCCCGCGCACACCGGGCAGGGGGCGGACCTGCACGCCCGACAGGGCGGCGGGGGCGCCGGCCTCATAGTTGAAGATATGGCCGTTCTCTTCGCAATAAATTTCGTGACCCGGTTCGGTATGGCTCTTGATCGCCAGCTGATTGCTCTGGGTGCCGCTGCTGACATAGAGGGCCGCTTCCTTGCCCAAGAGAGCGGCGACCCTGGCCTGGAGCCGGTTGACCGTCGGGTCCTCGCCGAAAACATCATCCCCTACCTCAGCGGCGGCAATGGCGGCGCGCATTTCCGGGGTCGGTTTGGTAACGGTATCACTGCGCAAATCGATAGGTTTCATACGTCATCCTGTCAGAAAAGATTCATTTGATCGCTGGGGGTGCGCCGCTGCCGCGCAGCATGATGCCGTTGCAGCAGCGGGCGGCCGATGTCCTCGAGAAAGCGCGAGGGGGTCTGGAGATGGCGCTGGCCGCGCAGCATGCGCTGCCGGGCGTTGGTCAGGTAGAGGCGCTCGCGGGCCCGGGTCATGCCGACATAAAAAAGCCGGCGTTCTTCCTCCAGATCGCCACCGCCGCCGAGGGAAAAAGGAATGAGGTTCTCCTCGCAACCGATGATAAAGACCACCGGGAACTCCAGCCCCTTCGCGGCATGCAGCGTCAGGCATTGAATGCGGTCGCCGCGCGGATCAAGGCCCGCTGCAGCGGGTTCGCTGGTTGCCACGGTGCCGGCGGTTGCGCCGCGGGCCAAATCGGCGCGATCCTTTTCATACTCGTCATCGAGGCGTTTGAAGGGCAATCCGCTCCGGGCAAAGGCTTCCTCCAGGGGCGCGGCGAGCAAGCGGCTGCGCAGCAGAACGGCAAAGTCGCCAAAGCTGTAACTTCCGTCGCCTGCCGGTGCGGTGCTGCTGTCCAGGGCCAAGTGACTCGTCCCACCCATCAGGGATTCGATCTCCTGCACGACAAATATCGCTTCGGCCAGATCCGAAGGCGCGGTGTGCAGCTGGATCCGCAGGTCCGACTCGAGGCGGGCGATCAGCATATCCTCGGGGGCAGGCGCCGCGCCCTGGCGCAGCATGGCGGACGATGCGGCAAGAATGGGCCGCGTGGAGCGGTAATTCTGGCGCAGGTTCATGCGGCTCGCGGTGGGGAAATCCTGCTGCATGCGCTCGAAGAATTCGGGGCTCGCGCCGCGAAAACCATAGATCGACTGATCTGGATCGCCGATGACGCAGACATCACGGGCGTGCAGGGCAAAGAGGAGAAAGAGTTCGTACTGGGCGGTATTGATGTCCTGGAATTCATCGACGGCGATGACCTGGACCCGCTCGAGCTGGCGGCGGCGCAGTTCGGCGTCGAAGCGGAGGAGGCGTACCGGCAGGGCGATCAGGTCATCAAAATCAACGCCATTCCATTCTACGAGCAGGCTCTCATAGGTGCGGAAAAGGGCGGGCAGGGCAGCCGGCAGGGTGTGGGCGAGTTCCTCCGGCAGGGTGTCCGGAGTGTAGAGCAGTCCCTTGAGGGCGGAAATGCGCTGCAGGGCGGTCGCGCTGAGCCGCTCGCCGCAGCGCGTCGAGACGGCCTGGCGGAAGGATTCGTCGTTTTCGGCATCGATGAGGTGGAATCCGGGGTGCCGGCCAAAGCACTCGCCGGCCGCGCTGAGGATTTCTTGACCGAAGCCGTGAAAGGTGTGGATGCGCAGGGCGGCGGTTTTTTCCGCTCCGATCATCTGTTCCAGGCGTGAGCGCATCTCGGCGGCGGCTTTGCGGGTAAAGGTGATGGCGAGGCATTCCTCGGGGCGGGCGTACTCCTCCGCCAGCAGGCGGGCGATCCGGCTGGTCAGGGTCCGGGTTTTGCCGGTGCCGGGGCCGGCGCGGAGAATGAGGGGGGTGTCGCGATGGGCCACGGCGGCAAGCTGTTCGGCATTGAGGCCCCAGGGGCCGGGGGTCTCCTCGGCGGCGCGCTGCCGTTTTCTGCGGGAGTGGTTGTCGCCCGTAGACGGTACGGCTTCAGGCGCCAGAACAGGAGCCGAGGGTGGGGTAAAGAGGGCGGCCTGCTGCAGCCAACGGGCGCGCTCATCGGGTTTGAACAACGCGATGTGGCCATATTCGCCGTCGTAGCCGGGTTGGGCGTCGATCTGACCGCTGCGCATGCGGCGGATGGCTTCAGCCACCATGGGGCCTGCGGTGCGCTCGAGTTCCAGCAAGGGAATCTCCATCAGGATCGACAGCTCGGGGCCAAGATCGCGCAGCAGGGCGTGATAGAGACCCTGCACCTTTTTGCTGGCCGGGCCGGTGCTATAGACCTCGCCGAGCAGTTCAGTCAGGGGAATCAGGCTGTGGAAGGCCCGCGCGCCCTCCGGCCGGAAGCCCTCCGGGCGATCCGCCAGTTCCTCGACGCGGTAACTGACCCCAAGCGTGGCCGGCTTGCCGCAAACCGGGCAGAGGCCGCTGTGGCGGAGGGTCTCGGGGGGGCGCATCATCTGGCTGCACTTGCGGTGGCCATCCATGTGATATTTGCCCTCTTCGGGGAAAAACTCGATGGTGCCGAGAAAGGTGCCGTCGTTTTGGCCGGCGAGCGCGGCAAAGAGGGCGGGGTAGGAGAGCTCGGTGTCGAAGAGGTTGGCCTCACGGCCGAGTTTTTCCGGGGAATGGGCGTCGGAATTGGAGATCAGCGTCAGGTTGTCGAGCATCGAGAGGCGCCAGTTCATGGGCGGATCGGAGGAGAGGCCGGTTTCGACCGCGAAAAGATACGAAGTTAGGTCGCCGAAACAGGCCGTGAGGGAATCGAATCCCGACTGCGAGCCGAGCACCGAAAACCACGGCGTCCAGATGTGCGCCGGAACAAGACGCGCCCCGGGATCGGTTTCGAGGACGATCTCCAGCAGGTCATGGGCATCGAGACCGAGGATGGGCCGGCCGTCGGAGCGGATATTGCCGATCCGTTCGAGGCGCTGCTGGAACCGTGCGGCGGCGTCAAAGCCGGGGAGGAAGACCACCGAATGGACCTTGCGTACCGCGCCATCCTTTTTATAGATGCTGCTGATTTCCCCGGAGAGGATAAAAAAGGTCTCCCGGTGGCAGGCGGGGGGCACAGCCGCGGCGAGATTTGCGGCAATGGCGGGTTTCAGGGTGAACAGACCTTCGGCAGCCGGGGCCGGATCCAGTGCGGCGCGCAGCTCCTCGAGCCAGGCGGGATGGCTGATATCCCCGGTGGCAATGACCTGAACGCCCTTGAGCTGGCTCCAACGCCAGAGCTGCTCCGGGACCAGCTGGCTGCTGGTGGCGCGGGAATAGCGGGAATGGATATGGAGATCAGCGACAAACCTCATGACGCCGGGGGCCTCTGCGGATTGGAAGGAAATGACGGGATGCTGAGAATACTTTAATATACGCATTTTTTCGCAGAGTGCCAACCTTTTTACCGCAGCGGGTTTAGCTGAAGTGGAATCCGGCAAGGTATGCCGGCTGTACCCGTGTCCGCCTTTTTACCGCAGCGGGTTTAGCTGAAGTGGAATCCGGCAAGGTATGCCGGCTGTACCCGTGTCCGCCTTTTTACCGCAGCAGGTTTAGCTGAAGTGGAATCCGGCAAGGTATGCTGGTTGTATCCGTACCCGCTATCTTGCTAAACCGGGTTTTACCCAGCGGCGTGGCAGCCGGAAAGGTTTTGCGGCGGCCGGGTAGAAAAAACTTGCATATTTTTAATTTTACTATTATTTTACCGTGCTAATGGAGTGTGCGCAGGAGGAGGCGTTGAAGAAGACCTTTGTCCTTGATACAAATGTTATTCTGCATGATTCCGGCTGTATCTTTTTTTTCCAGGAAAACGACATTGTCATCCCGATCACCGTCATTGAAGAGATCGACGCCTTCAAACGGGGTCAGGATCTTATCAACTATCACGCCCGGGAATTTGTCCGTTTGCTCGATACCTTCCCCGGCGATGCCTTGGTCAAGGGGGGTGTGAGCCTCGGCGAAGGGCGTGGCCATATCTCCATTCTCACCCTCTTTGATGAAGAGCCGGAAGTCCATCGGGCGTTCCTGGAACAGAGCCCCGACCATCGCATCCTCAGTGCCGCTCTCTCCCTGCAAAAATCCGGACGCGCCGCCCAGGTCATTCTGGTCAGCAAGGATGTCAACCTGCGGCTCAAGGCGCGTGCTCTGGGACTGGAATCCCAGGATTATACCACCGACAAGATCAAGGATATCGACAAACTCTACCGCGGCAAGCGGTTGATCGAGGAAGTCAATCCGGAGATCATTAACCGACTCTTTGCCACCCCCTTTGAAATCGCTGCTGCCGAAGCGGAGATCGAAGATCCTGTAGCCAACGAATACTTTATCCTCCGCAACGCCAGCAAATCGGTGCTTGCCTGCTACAATCCCCAATCCCAAATGCTCGAACGTGTCGAAAAGCTGCAGGCCTACGGCATTACGCCGCGCAATGCCGAGCAGTCTTTTGCCCTGCACGCCCTGCTCAATCCCGCGGTGCCGCTGGTGACCTTGAGCGGCAAGGCCGGCACCGGCAAGACCTTGCTGACCCTGGCGGCTGCGCTTGAGCGCCGCAAGGAGTACCGGCAGATCTTTCTGGCGCGGCCGGTGGTGGCCCTGTCGAACAAGGATCTTGGCTATTTGCCCGGTGACATCGAATCCAAGCTCGATCCCTATATGCAGCCCCTCTATGACAATCTCGGCGTCATCCGCAACCAGTTCAAGGAGAGTGATGAGCGGGCGCAGCGCATTGGCGAAATGCTCGAGAGCGGCAAGCTCGAGATTGCGCCGCTGGCCTATATTCGCGGCCGCAGTCTCGATCATATCTATTTCATCGTCGACGAAGCGCAGAATCTGACGCCGCACGAGATCAAAACGATCATCACCCGGGCGGGGGAGGGCACCAAAGTGGTATTCACCGGCGATCCCTCGCAGATCGACACCCCCTACCTCGACAGCCGGTCGACCGGGCTGAATTATCTGATCAACCGCATGCACGGTCATGGGATGTATGCCCATGTCACGCTGGAAAAGGGGGAGCGGTCGCCGCTGGCCGAACTGGCGAGTGATCTGCTTTAATAAAAGTATTGACTTTGTGGGGGAAAAGTGGTAGACTATGAATATTGATCCTAGGATATTTCAGGGTCATCAGCCTCGCACCGAACTACTGCTCTCAGCAATGAGTGACCAACTGCCTTCCACTGCCAGCGGAGGTTTTCAGGGTGTGCTCATCACGCCTCTCCATGGGTGTCCGCCATATTTCAAGATGTTCCACGTTGTGGGGGCGTGGCAAGGAGCGGCATGCAGCTTTTTTTACTCTTCCTGGACGCCCTGCAACGCGGCAGCCATCACGTATACCCCCAATTCACTCTACCTTTTCAACAAGAGGAGAAATCCGTTATGAAGCTTCGTCGGCTACTGGTTTTGCTGCTGGTACTCGGTTCCGCAACCTGGATTCTGGCGGGGACGACCGGCAAGATCGCCGGCTCGGTCACCGATTCGGCCACGGGCCAGGGGTTGCCCGGGGCCAACGTCCTGATCAAAGGCACGAGCCTTGGCGCGGTTACCGATCTGGATGGCCACTACACCATCCTGAATGTTCCGCCGGGAACGTATGACCTGCAGATCTCTTTCATCGGCTTCAGCCCGGTTACGGTCACCGGGGTCAAGGTGAATATCGACCTGACCACCAACCAGAATATCCGGCTGAAAGAACAATCGCTGGTGGGCGAAGAGATCACGGTGCGCGCGGAACGGCCGGTGATCCAGAAGGACCTGGCGGCGAGCGAGCTGCAGGTGACTTCCGATCAGATCAAGAATCTGCCGATCTCTTCGGTGGGCGAGGCCATCGGCATCCAGGCCGGTGTTACTTCGGGCCTCTCGATCCGCGGCAGCGGTTCGGAGGAAGCCCTGTTTATGGTCGACGGCATCTCGTTGCGCGATGAGCGCGACAATACCCCGATCGCCAAGGTTCCTCTCAGTGCCGTCAAGCAGGTCTCCGTGCAGGCCGGCGGCTTCGGGGCCGAGTACAACAACGTCCGTTCGGGCCTGGTCAATGTGGTCACCCGCGAGGGCGATCCCAGTCGTCTCAGCGGCACCTTCACATTTCGGACCAACGCCCAGCCCTGGAATTCCGGCAAGAGCTACCTGAAAAAGTATTTCGGCGATGTCTCGCCCTTTGGCGCCGATTCGTACTGGCTGCGCCCCTATCTCGATGATGCCGTCTGCTGGACCGGCACCAAGAACGGCGCCTGGGATGCCTATACGCGGCGTCAGTATCCCGAGTTTGACGGCTGGAATGCCGTCTCGCAGACCTCGCTGACCGACGACGACCCGACCAATGATGTGACCCCGCAAGCGGCCCAGACCATCTTCAAATGGCAGCACCGCAAGCAGGGCGACATCACCAAACCCGATTATCTCGCTGATTTCGGCTTTGGCGGCCCGGTGCCGCTCATCGGCAAAAAGCTCGGCAACCTGCGCTTCTTCATCTCCGGGCGCCAGGAGAGCGAGAAGTACCTTTTTGAAATGTCCCGCAAGGATCTGCTCGACAAGAGCACCCTGCTGCGTCTCGGCGCCGACATCACCCCCTCGATGAAACTCTCACTGAGCGGCCTCTACGGTGAAACCTATGGCACCAACTACAGTCTCTCCGGCGGCACCTCGATCATGAGCAGCCCGGATGATATTGCGGCGCAGATGGCCTCTGCGGGATTCACCGTACCGACGCGCATCTACACCGACATCTATTTTTCGCCGACCTCGCGGTTCTATTCGACCTTTTCCTCCAAACTGACCCACTTTATCAACAAGAGCACCTATTACGATTTCCAGCTGAAATATTCGCAGAAAAAATACTTCACCAATCCCGGCGGTTATCGTGACGAAACCGCCAAATACGAAATCATCCCCGGCTATTCCGTCGATGAAGCCCCCTTCGGCTTCAGCACCACGCCGGTCTATGGCATCGACGGTGATTTCATGATGGGTGGCGCTGTCGGCGTCTCCCGCGATTACAGCAAGTACATGACCTACAGCGGCAAACTCGATCTGGTCAGCCAGGTCAATCGCCGCAATCAGATCAAGAGCGGCGTCGAAGTGGTCATGGATGATTACAAGCTCTCCTACGGCGCCTACAACGCCTATCTGCCCGAGGGCAACTTCTGGAACAATGTCAATCAGAAGCCCATCCGTGGCAACTTTTATCTGCTCGACAAGCTGGAGTACGAAGGCTTTATTGCCACTGTCGGCGCCAACCTCGATTATTATACCCCCAACAGCCAGTGGTATAATGTCTCCACCTATGACCGGACCTTTTTTGGCCAGGGATATACCAGCAACCTGGATGCGCAGTACAAATCCAAGGATGTCAAGCCGCGCTGGATTCTCAGCCCGCGCATGAGCATTTCGCATCCGATCACGGAGAATTCCAAACTCTATTTCAACTACGGCCATTACCGGCAGATCCCGACCTCGGAGAGCCTCTACCGCGTGCAGCGCACCGGCATCAATGCCCTGAGCCGCTATGGCGATCCGACGGTGCCCTTTGAAAAGACGGTCGCCTATGAGTTAGGCTACGATCATGCCCTCTTTAATAATTTCCTGCTGCACATGGCCGCCTATTACAAGGATATCACCGACCAGGCCTATTCGGTCCGCTACATCAGCTATGACGGCAAGGTCAATTATTACAAGAACACCAACAACTCGTACGAGGATATCCGCGGCTTTGAAGTGGATCTCTCCCGCACGATGGGGCGGTGGCTGGTGGGCGACGTCAATTATGAATACCGCGTCGAGACCTCCGGCTATTTCGGCCGCGCCTACCAGTATGAAGATCCCGCGGCGCAGCGCGAGTACAACAAGAGCAATCCGGTTCAGTCCAAACCGCGGCCGCGGCCGCGGGTCAAGGCTTATCTGGATTTCAACACCCCCACCGATTTCGGCGCGATCCTCGGCGACTGGCATTTTACGACCACGGCGCAGTGGATTGCCGGCTACTGGATGACCTGGAATCCCCAGGATATCGCCGGCATCAGCTACAACACCCAGTATAAAGACTGGTACGGCCTGAACCTCAAACTCTCCAAGACCTTCGATCTCGGCCCGGTCGAGCTCAAGGGCTTTGTCGATGTCTACAATGCCATCAACTACAAGTACCTTTCCGGCAATGCCCACGTCGACATCTATGATTATAATTACTACATGAAATCGCTCCATCTGCCCCAGTCCATTGCCCGTCATCTGGGCTACAACAATATCCCCGGCAGCGATCAGCCCGGCGATTACCGGGACGATGATGTCGAGTTCGTACCGATGGAGTGGGTATCGGATGTGAATACGGTCACCGCCCCCAGCACGCGCGCCGTCTACTATGAAGGGCCGTCCGGGCGTTATATGCAGTATGTCGAGGGCCAGTGGCAAAAAGTAGCCGACAGCAAGATTAAAAAGATACTTGACGACAAGGCCTATATCGATATGCCGAATCAGACCTTTCTCAATTTCTTCAATCCACGGCAGATCTTTTTCGGCATCACGCTGAACTACAATTTTTAATTTTCTCATCCCCTAATCGAGAAGGAATGGATATGAGACGAAAAACACTACTGATCCTGACCAGCCTTGTTGCCACGCTGCTCCTGGCCCTTCATCCGGTCCAGGCGGATGACACCAAATGGCTGGCTACGGGTATGCTGCATGACTGGTTTTCCAGCGCCGGCTACGAACAGGAAGTCGGCCGGCGGCATTTGGTGGCCGATCAGCAAGACGGCCTGCAGTGGCCGGCCTTGTTTGAATATCAGGACTGCAAGGCGGCCAAGGCCCTGTGGATTGGCGCAACCAACTACAACGATCCGATTGCCGGCAAGACCTATCCATTCAAAGTGGTGCATGTCGGCCCGCGCGTCCTCAACGAGTTGAGCGAATGGATGCCCTCCCAATTCAAGCTCTACGGCCGCCACGACAAATCGACGGTCTATGTCGATGGCACCTCCGGCGGCAAGCTTGATCTGATGGATTTCGTCGATGAGGTCGATCCCAACCTGACCGCCGACCGCTATCTGTACACGGTGGCCAATACCCAGATGGGCATCACCGAAAAGCGCAAGATCTATCAATTTGCCCAGCAGTATCATGACAATTACTTTATTCAGGAATACACTTTTGTCAATACCGGCATCATCGACACCAAGGGCACCAAGGTCAATCAGACCCTGACCGGGGTGGTCTTTTTCTTTCAGCACCGCTATGCGGTCTCCAAGGAGGCCTGCGTCTATGGCCTGAGTATCCTGCCGCAGTCGGCGGCCTGGGGTCACAATGAAATGAACGACACCATGTGGGTCTCCGACCAGGATGGGATCGAGAAGTACCTCTCGCTCTTTTGCTGGAAGGGCCAGCATTCCAAGGCCGGTTTTGACTGCATCGGTGCTCCGGACAACCGCGAGAATGGCGACGGCCACCTGACCGCGCCGCATTATGCAGGTTTTGCCGTGCTTCATGCCGACAAGAGTGCTACCGACCATAGCAATGACAAGCTCCAGCCGACGACGACGCAGTACCTGGGTTCGGATGTCACCATCACCTCGGGCAACGATCCCTACAACGAGCCCAAGATGACCCAGGAGTACGCGGCGATGACCGCCGGCCACCCGGCTAAAAGCCATGCCGATGGCGTCATCGCCTCGGGTCAGGCGGCGGATGAGTATCTGGGCACGGTCGGCGGCTTCTCCCAGTGCGCCGGCTTCGGGCCTTATACCCTGGCGCCGGGCGACAGCGTTCACATCGTCCTGGCCGAGGGCATCGCTGGCCTCGACCGCAAGTCCTGCTACACCATCGGCGCCAAGTGGCTCAAGGAAGAGGGCCCCTATGTGCTGCCGGATGGTTCGACGACCACCGACAAGGATGAGTACAAGGACAAGTGGGTTTACACCGGCCGCGATTCGCTGATCAAGACCTTCAAGCGCGCCGCCGCCAATTTCAAGGCCAGCTACAAGATTCCGGTACCCCCGCCGGCCCCGAGCTTTTTCGAAGTCGCCGGCGGCGGCGACCGCATCCAGCTCAAATGGTCGAACAATGCCGAAAGCTGGCCGGGGTTTGCCGGTTATAAAATCTACCGGGCCATCCATACCCCCGACACCCTTTTTGAGGAGATTTTTGCGTGCGGCAAGGGCACCAAAAATCCCCAGGTCGTCAATAGTTTTGACGATATGACAGCCATCCGCGGTTTCGACTATTACTACTATATCGTCTCCTTTGATGATGGCAGCAAGAACCAAACCACGGCCAATCCCGGCGGCTCCCTGCACAGCGGTATCTTTTATGCCAAGACGATCAATCCGACCAATCTCAAGCGCAAGGCGGGAGAATCGTTGTCGGATATCCGCATCGTCCCGAATCCCTACAGCATTCGCGCCAGGGACCTGCAGTTCGGTGACAGCGGACCGGACCGGATCATGTTCTATAACATTCCCGGCATTTGCACGATCAAGATCTTTACCGAGCGTGGCGACCTGATCAATACCATCGAGCACACCAATGGCAGCGGTGATGAAGCCTGGAATTCCATTACCTCCTCGGCTCAGACCGTCGTCAGCGGGCTCTATATCGTGGTCTTTGAAACGCCCGACGGCCAGAAAGCTATTCGCAAGTTTGTCGTCATCCGCTAAAGGCTATAGACACGCAATTCCAATAAAGGAGTAATGGATTATGAAGCGTATGATCGTTTGTATCGTATCCGTTCTTCTGGTGCTAGGCGCCTTTTATACGGATGGCCAGGCTCAGAAAAAGCTCGCCCAGACCGGATGCCAGTTTCTCAGTGTCGGCACCGATGCCCGTGCCACCGGCATGGGGGAGGCCTTCACCACGGTGGAAGGTTCCGGTTCCGCGCTCTTTTACAATCCCGCCGGTATGGCCGGCAGTATCAAGAATCTTGATGCCTCATTCACGCAGATGACCTGGATCGCAGATATCCAGTATCTGGCCCTCTCACTCGCTGGCCGGCCCTTCCGCGGTCAGTACGGCACCTTTGGCGTCAGCGCCATGGCCATTGATTATGGCGATCTCGATGGCACGGTCGTCGCGGATAACGAGCAGGGTTTTCTGGATACCGGCAAATTCGGCCCGAGCGCGTGGACCATCGGACTCGGCTATGCGATCGATCTGACCGACCGCTTCTCGGTGGGCGGCCAGGTCAAGTATGTGCATCAGGATCTCGGTCATGTCACCATCCCCCTGAACAATACCGCGCCTTATGTTACGGATAACAAGGATTACCTCAAGAGCGTCTATGCCTTTGATTTCGGCACACTCTACAAAACCGGCTTCAAGAGTCTGGCATTCGGCATGTGCGTGCGCAATTTTTCTCAGGAAGTCAAGTACGAGCGTGAGGGTTTTCAGCTGCCCTTGACCTTCAAAGTGGGATTTTCGATGGATGCTCTCGATCTGGTTCCGGCGATCGGCAAAAATCACAACCTGCTGCTCTCGATCGATGCGGTCCATCCGCGCGATTTTCCCGAATACCTCAATCTTGGCGCCGAGTACAAGCTCATGGATCTGCTCGCCCTGCGCGCCGGCTACATCACCAGGCAGGATGATTACGGGTTCACGGCCGGCTTCGGCGTGAACACCAATTTCGGCGTGAGCATCGATTACTCCTATTCGCCGATGGATGTGTTCAATAATGTCCACCGCTTCACCTGCAGGCTCGGCATCTAATTCACTGAAGGTTGATCCGTTGATCATTAGATGAGGACGTTTCATATGGGAAAGAGATTTATCATTTTACAGGCGATCTTCCTGGTGGCCGCCTTGATCTTTGTGCTGGCGGGATGCGACAGTAACGACTATCCGTCCAGCTTGTACGATCCCAACGCCAAGACGAGCAGCCCGGCGGTCATCTCGGCGGTGGAGCCGGCCAGTGTGGCGCTTTCGGGGGTGACCCTGATTACCTTCACCGGCTCCAACTTTTCGACGGTGAAAGAGGACAATATTGTCTATTTCAACGCTGAAAAGGGAACGGTGGTGGAGGCCTCGGCGACGCAGTTGAAGGTGCGTGCACCGATCTATGTCTCCGACTCGATCGCCATCCGCATCGCCGTGAAAAATGCCGAGATCTTTAGCAACAAGTGGCCCTACAAGCTCGAAGCGGCACAGGTGAATCTCCTGACTTTCACCCCCGCCGAGATTCCCTACGGTATTGCGACGGACGCGACCGGCAATGTCTATGCCTCGCTGGTGGTCAGCAATGCCGGTGCCGGCGTCAAGATCGTCACCCCGGGCGCTGAGAAATACGTCGATTATGCCCCCAAAGGCGGTGAGACCTTCTGGTCGGCCATGAAGATGGGCCCCGGCAACGTGCTCTATTGCGCGCGTAATCTCAAGGGCATCTTCTCGATCGCCGCGGCCGCGACCAAGCCGGCCACTTTCGTCTCCTCCGGCCTGGGCACGATCTATGACCTGGATTTTGATGTTAACCACAACCTTTGGGGTGTGGGCAACAATACCGACATCTATCGTATCAAACCGGACAAGAGCATCACCAAGTTCCCCTTCACCGCCAACCTCAAATCGGTGCGGGTCTACAACGGCTATCTCTATGTCGCCGGCAAGAAGGATGGCGCGGACAAGGTCTGGCGCTTCCCCTTCAATGGACAGGACCTGGGTGCGGTGGAAGAGTACTTTGATTTCTCGGCCAAGGTGGGCGGCGGCTACGGCGTCTACTGTATCACCTTTTCCGCGGATGGCTATATGTATGTCGGGACCGATGCCCCCGAAGCCATCTTTTTGGTCAGCCCGACCGGCTCGTACGAGCCCCTCTATCCCGGGCAGTTTTTCCCCAAGACGCTGCTCTTCGCCTGGGGTCCGGGCTCGAATCTCTACATGACGCGCGAACAGGTGCTTGAAGGCGAAACGATCAAGTATGCGCAGACCATCATTCGCATCAATACGCAAAAAGAGAGTGCCCCCTATTACGGCTTGCAGTGAGAGCGGGGGAGGTAACGCTCTGATATGCATCTGGTTTTCCATAATAGATGGGAGGCATAGGCTGCCTTCCGGAGTTGTTGAAAGAATCCTGAAAGGAGGCTGATAGACATCAGAGACGCTGGACGGCATTACCTAAATTCCCAAAGGCTATTAACAAGGAGGTTAGCATGAAAAGAATGTTAGTATTGGCCATTGCGCTGGTTCTGCTCTCCGCTATGGCGGCCTCGGCTGGCTGGGTGTTCGTCCGGAATTTCCCGGCCGATGACTTCAAACCGGTCGGTGGCATGGGTTCGCACGGCATTATCGTTGACCGTGAAGGCAAGGTCTGGCTGCAGATGTATGGCGCCACCAGCACGATCACCAAGGCCAATGGCACGACCGGTGCTACCCGGCAGATCTTCTGCTTCTATCCGGATGGCACCCCCACGCCCTGGAGCGGCGCGAACCTGGTCACCGGCTTCGGCCAGACCGACACCCTCTACAATTCCCATCGCGGACTGGGCATGGACCATGATGGTAATGTCCTCTGGACGGCCTATCCCTATATCTACCGCTTTGACTACAAAACCGGCGAGTTGTTGCAGCGTATTGTCCCGCAAAAACTGACCTCGTATTGCGCGCCGGTGGCGGATGTCGACGGCGATATCTATCTGGGCTACGTCCTGCCGGGCAACCCGGTCGAGACCTACGGCGCCGACGGTTCCTATCTCGGCAATGTCACCGATTCCCAGGATGGCTATGGCCGTACCCTGGCGGTCTCGGATGACGGTCTCAGCGTCTACGTACCCCGCTATGACAAAAAGTTCATGCTGCGCTACACCCGTCCCGACAAGTTCAGCCCCTTCGCGGTTCCCGATACCCTCTGCCGCGGCGCGGCTACGGCTTCGATGAACTGGAACTATGCCACCGGCAAGCTCTGGATCGACGGCGGCAACAACGATGAAGCTCCCTCTGCCAGCCCCTACAAATCGATGACCTGGTATGAGATCGACCCGGTCACCCTGACTCCGACCGACAGCATCCAGTGGCAGACCAATGATCCGGCCCAGCCGGCTGGCGAAAAACCGCGCGGTGTCACCTTCACCGTCACCGGCGATACCGCCTACGTCTCCTGCTTCGGCGCGGATTATTATGTTCCGGCGCAGATGTTCGTCAAAACCGCGGGCGGGCCTGTCAACGTCACCTTCCGCATCAACATGGGCATTCAGCAGCAGTATGGCAATTTCAATCCGGCCACCGACAAGGTCGTCATCCGCGGCAGCTTCAACGGCTGGGCGGGTGATGCGGATGAGTGCCTGCCCACTGCGGAAGCGGGCGTCTATGCCCTGACCAAGACCTTCCCGGGTGATCAAGTCGGCACCCAGCTCGAGTTCAAGTACGTGCTGATGCCCGGCGATCGTTGGGAGAGCATTGACAACCGCAAGCTGACCGTCCCGGGCGTCGACAAGGTCCTGGATATGGCCTTCTACAACAACATCGACAAATACACCGAGACCAAGACCGCGAACGTCACCTTCCAGGCGGATGTGACCGACATGCTGGCCAAGGGCTTCAACCCCGGCACCGATCAGATCCTGGTCCTCGGCGGTTTCAATGGTTGGGCCTACAATGATGAGTGGATCGCCCAGCCTGACCTGGTGGTCCCGACGCTCTATACCGCCACCCATGCCATCACCGACATCGTCGGCACGACCCAGGGCTGGAAATGGCGCGGACGTCCGGAAGGCAACTTTGCGGATGGTGGTTGGGAAGGTGGAGACAACCATACCTTCGTCTTCACCGGCGAGGATATGGTCCTGGATGCTTTCAAGCCGAACGTGACCCCGGCTGGGAAGAAGCTCTCCCAGGATGTCACCGTGACCTTCTCGGTTAACACCAACGGCGCCAAGGATTACTACAACAAGAAGGCGTTCCCGACCGTCGAAAAAGTCGTTATCAACGGCGATTTTGCCCCGATCGGCACCGGCGGCTGGGCGGGCTGGAGTGTTGCCGATGTCGGCGGCACCCTGATCTCGATGTACGATGATGGCACCAACGGCGATGCCACCGCCGGCGACGGCATCTGGACAACCCAGGTTCTGTTCGCGGCGGGATCGACCGCGAGCCACTACTACAAATACGGCATCTACTCCACCGGTTACACCGACACCCTGAATGCCGGCACCACTCCGATGGACAACGAAGCCGGTTTTGCGATGAACCGTGTCGTCACCATCAGCGATGCCAACCCGGTCTTCGTCGTCCCGACCGACAAGTTCGGCTCGCAGTGGGTCAAGGTCGAGAGAATCCCGACCAGCGGCCTGCCCGCGGAATTCACGCTGAACGCCAACTATCCGAACCCCTTCAACCCGACGACCTCCATCTCCTACGACCTGCCGATGAAGAGCCATATCCGCCTCACGGTCTTCAATGCGATGGGTCAGGTTGTGGCCAATCTGGTTGACGCCGAACAGAATGCCGGCAGCTACCGGGTATCCTGGAACGGCACCAATCTGGATGGAAGTGTGGCTCCGAGCGGCATCTATTTCTACCGCCTCGAGGGCAACGGCTTTGCCAAAACCATGAAGATGACTCTGATGAAGTAGCCGTTTTTCCGGAGAGAGCCTGTGCGCCGCAAGGCGCACAGGCTTTTCTCTGCGGGTGTCATTGACTCCGGCAGGACCGGGGGCAAGGATACCTCCGGCAAGAGGGCGGCGCACGCCGCCTCCCTGCCGGGGGCACCCTCGCGGCTGTTCCCCGATGGTCATTGTTCGCGCCGCCTGTAATCATGGACCAGGGGGTGGTGCAGCACGGATTGCACTCCCTATGGTCGTGGCGTCATTGCCCGTTCATGCCCTCTTTTTAGGTGAGGATTCTATGCATCGCGCATTGCTCTGTATTCTGCTGTTTCTTGCGGCGGGGATGCTGTTCGCTGGCACAACAGGCAAAATCACGGGGATGGTCACCGATGCCGAGAGTGGGGAAAACTTGCCGGGGGTCAACGTCACCATTCCCGGAAGCGGGTACGGCGGGGTGACCAATCTGGAGGGGCGTTTTCTCATTCTCAACATCCCGCCCGGAACCTATGACCTCAAATTCAGTCTGATGGGCTATGCCACGGTCACGATGCGCGCTGTGCGCGTAGAGATCGATCTGACCACCCAGAGCGATGCCCGGCTCAAGGCGGAAACCCTGCAGGGGGAGGAAGTGGTGGTTGTCGCCGATCGCCCGCTGGTGGTGCGCGATATCTCCAACAGCCAGATGAGCATCGAGGCGGCCAAGATCGAGAGCATGCCTGTCGAAACCGTGCGGCAGGTGCTCAGCTTGCAGGCGGGGATCCAGTCCGGCCGCGAGGGCATCCTGGTGCGCGGCAGCAGTGCCGGCCAGACCGCCTTTATGATGGACGGCATCTCCCTGAACGACGAACGCTCCAATATCCCCTATACCGCCGTCGGCTTCAGCGCTGTCAAAGAGATCAATGTGCAAACCGGCGGATTCAATGCCGAATATGGCAATCTGCGCGCCGGTCTCGTCAATGTCATCACCAAGGAGAGCGAACCGGGCCGATTCAACGGTGCGCTGATCCTGCGCTACAGCCCGCCGGCCGCCAAACACTTCGGCCCTTCGATCTATGATCCCTACTCCTTCTTCAACCGGGTCTATATGGATCCGGCGGTCTGCTATACGGGCACGAATAATGGCGCCTGGGACGATTTTACCCGCCGCCAGTACCCCAGCTTTGACGGATGGAACTCCTATTCGGAAAAAACCCTGCAAGACAATGATCCCGGCAACGATCTGACCCCGGAGGGTGCACGGCGTCTCTATGAGTGGCAGCACCGCCGGCAGGGGGATATCGAGAAGCCGGACTATATCATCGACGGCACCTTTGGCGGTCCCGTGCCGGTGATCGGATCGCGTCTTGGTCATCTCCGCTTCCTCGCCACCCATGTCCGCGAGCAGGATATGTTCATTTTCCCGCTGTCGCGCGATAACTATGGCGAGAACTATACCCGGCTCAAACTCACCAGCGACCTCACCCCGAAAATGAAACTGGTCCTCTCCGGCTTATACGGCGAGGTGCATTCGGTTTCGCCGTATAACTGGACGACCCTGCCCAACGGCCGGGTCCTGCGCGATCAGAGCGAGATCGCTGATCTCCCCACCGCCACAGAGGGACGGGCCATTCTCTACATGCCGGGGTACTACAGTCCGAGTTCGATCTACCGCCAGGTCTACAGCATGCAACTGACGCATATGGTCAGCACCCGGACGTTTTATGATGTGTCGTTGCAGTATAACTATAGCCGCAACAACACCTACAAGACCTCGGATCGAGACACCGCCCGGATCTACCAGCCGGTCCCCGGCTACTATGTCGACGAACTGCCCTACGGCTATATGGGCTACAGCGCTCCGAGCATCAATGGCGACCGCATGGGCGCGTGGATGAATCTGGGGCGGGACAAGAGCATTAATGCGACCACCAATCTCAAATTGGACTTGACCAGCCAGGTCAACCATCGCAACCAGATCAAGACCGGCGTGCAGATCGTGTACAACGACTATGACATCCGCTCCTTCACCGACAGTCCCGCCCTGCCGGACGGCTGGAGCCGTAATATGTTCTACCATGTTTTTCCCTTCCGTATCGGGGCCTATCTGCAGGACAAACTCGAATTCCAGGGTTTCATCGCCAATCTCGGCGTGCGCATGGATTACAGCGATCCCAATGGCACCTATATGGTGCTGGGCGATTATGACGAGAATCTTGGCAAGGGTCTGGGCAAACAGCTGCTGCAAACGGTCCGCAAGTCTGACGCCAAATCCTCGCTGCTCTGGAGTCCGCGCCTCGGCGTATCCCATCCCATCACCGCGAACTCCAAGCTCTATTTCAATTACGGCCACTTTACGCAGGAGCCCTCTTCTGCCAATCGTTTCATGCTGCAGCGCGAGCAGAACGGCTCGGTGACCTATCTGGGCAATCCCAATTTGCAGCCGGAGAAAACCATCCAGTATGAGCTGGGGTACAGTCAAAACCTCCTTGACCTTTTCCTGCTGAACATCGCCGCCTATTACAAGGACATCACCAACCAACCCGGCTGGATCAACTATATCAACGTCAACAGCACAGTGAATTACAGCAAGGCGGTGAACAACAACTATGCCGATATCCGCGGACTGGAATTGACCTTGAACAAAACGGTGGGGCGCTGGATCTCGGGATTCATCAACTATACCTACGATGTCCGGACCAGCGGCTATTTCGGGCTGTTGAGCTATTATCAGGACCCGGCGCGGCAGCGGGACTATGTGGCCTTGAACACCTACCAATCCAAGCCGCGGCCGCAGCCCTACGCCCGGATCAACCTCGATCTGCATACTCCGCATGACCTGGGCTTGCCGGTGCTGGCCGATATCAATCTCAACATCCTCGGCGGCTGGAGTGCCGGTGCCTATGATACCTACAATCCCAACGATCTGGCCGGCATTCAGGATAATGTGCGCTGGAAGGATACCTATTATCTGGATATGCGCCTCTCCAAGCAGATCACGGCCCGGGGTCTGCAAGTCCAGTTTTATGTAGATGCCAGCAACGTTTTCGATTTCAAATTCCTGAATTATGCCGGTTTTTCGGACAGCTACGATTATGAGTTCTACATGCAGTCCCTGTGTTTCTCCTGGGAGAAGGGCGACAACCGCGGGGATGACCGCATCGGCACCTACCGGCCGGATGACATCGCCTATGATCCTCTTGAAGCCAATCCCAACAACGATCCGACTATCTCCGCCCGCAATGCCAAACGCAAGGAAGACAAATCGTATATCGATAACCCCAACATCGAAGCCCTGACGTTTCTAAATCCGCGCGATATCACTATTGGTCTAAAGTTCAATTTTTAACCCGGCAGACGGCAGAGGAGCAATAGCACCATGAAGAAGAATTCCGGATATCTGGCGGTGTTGGTCGGGGCGCTGGCGTGGCTGATGATGGTCGAGAATGCCACGGGGCAATTGCTGGGCACCGAGCGGCGCTATGTCCGCGTCGGTCCGCTGCAGAGCTTTTTCCAGTCGTATGGACGTGAGCGCGCCTTCAACAATACCTATTATGAAGGGTTGATGTGGCCGGCTGACTATTCCTATCAGGACAATGCGGTCATCAACTGCATCTGGATGGGGTGCCGGGAGTTTAAAAACAAGAACGACAAGTATTATGAAAAGTATGCCTTCCCCATGGCCACCGACGAAAATGTCGGGCTGGCGATTTTTCCGATAGAGATCAAGCAGATCGCCAAATTTGCTCCCCCTTCCATCTATGTCGATGGCAGCGACATCACGGCGATCTACTCGGGAGATGTGGATGAAGTCAATCCCGATCTGGTAGCGGATCGCGTCATCATCAATCGCATCAACACCTCCATGGGATTATCGATGCAGCGGGAGATCTATTACTTCACCCAGCAGTACCATGATAACTATTTCATCAAGGTCTTCACCTTTACCAATACCGGCAATACCGACTATGATGACGAGATCGAACTGACAGCCCCGCTCAAAGCGGTGCGCATCAGCACCGGAGTACGCTACAGCGTGTGCCGTGAGGGAGCGATGATGACCAGTGGCACGCAGCAGTGGGGGCAGCAGAGCTGGGTGACGCGGCGGGGAGAGAAGTATGCCGCCCATGCCGGGGATCAGCTGACCGAAGCCGACGGTCCGGTCGACTGGCTGCGCTGCAATTTTGCCTGGGCCGGGCAGAAGAAGGAGATCGCCTGGGATTGCATCGGCGCGCCGGATGTCAACGGCGACGGACGCCTGGCCGCGCCCCAGCACGCGGGCAATGTCATCCTGCATGTCGACAAAAGCGGAACCGACAAGGCGGACGATCCCGCGCAGCCCCTGCTGAACGGGTGGCACGGCGCCGATGCCCAGAGCTTTTTTTCCACCGGCTTGATGACCGACAATGATCTGCCGTTGATGGCCAAGTTATATGACATGACTGCCGGTACGGCCCTGGGCGGCCTCGGCGGCAATGAACGCTTTGACGAAAAATATCTCGCCTCCAGCCCCGATGCCTTCACAGCGCATGGGGATGCCGGTGGCACCCATATGTGGGTCTGCTACGGGCCCTGGGATCTGGCGCACGGCGAGAGCATCACCATCGTCGAGGCGGAAGGCGTCGCCGGCCTGTCGCGGGAGCAATGCGAGCTGATCGGACGCCGCTGGAAACAGGCCTACAACAATGCGAGTGATACCGGGCCCTTCTCCTTGCCCGGCGGCGCCACGACGACCAGCAAGGACGAGTACAAGGACACCTGGGTCGCGACCGGCAAGGATTCGATCCTGCTCACCTTCAGCCGGGCCAAACGCAATTTTGATTCCGGATTCAATATCCCTCAGCCGCCGCTTCCGCCCTCCTTTGTTGAGGTCAAGTCGGGCGGCGACATGATCAGCATTTCCTGGGGTCCGAGCGGTTCGGAAAGCAGCGGCGGTTTTGGTGGTTACAAGGTCTATCGCGCCATCGGACGGCCGGACACCCTCTATAACGAAATATTCTCGGGCGGTCCCGGATCCTATATCTACAACGACAAGCAAGCCACCCGCGGCCAGGCCTATTACTACTATGTCGTTGCGGTCAACGACGGCTCCAACAATAGCGAAGGGGTGTACAATCCGACCGGTCCGCTGCACAGCAGTAAATTCTATGGATTCGCCAGTCAGCCCGCCTACCTCTCACGTCAGGCTGGCGGCAGGCTGGAGGATATTCGTGTTGTCCCCAACCCTTATGATATCCGCTCGCGGAAACTGCAATATGTGGGCGAAGACGACAAGATCATGTTCCTCAATATCCCCGGTCACTGCACCATCCGGATCTATACCGAACGGGGCGATCTGATCGATACCATCCATCATGAGAACGGCAGCGGCGACGAACGCTGGAATTCGATCACCTCGGCGCGGCAGGTGGTGGTCTCCGGCGTCTACATCGTCCATTTCGAGGTTACCCAGGACTATGTCGACAGCAGCACCAACCAGATCCTTTATAAAAAAGGTGAAAGCGCCTTTCGCAAATTTGTGATCATCCGCTGATCCTTTTCTTGTTCTGACCCGGCTCTTGTCTCAAGGTATTATGGATTACAGGAGAGAAGCATTATGCCAAGACTGTACACATGGATTCTGATTCTGGTACTCGGTCTTTCCTGCGGGCTGTTTGCCGGCACCACCGGCAAATTGACCGGTGTGGTCACCGATGCGGAGACCGGAGGGCCTCTGCCTGGCGTCAATGTCATCATCGAGGGCACCAGCTATGGCGCCGTGACCAACATCGATGGACGCTTCACCATCATTAACCTTTCGCCCGGCACCTATGATCTGCGTTTCTCCATGCTGGGCTATGCCACCTACCAGGTGCGGCAGGTGCGCGTCGAGATCGATCGCACCACCGAAGTCAACCGCGCCCTAAAAAGTGTGGCCATCGAAGGGGAGAATGTCGTGGTTGTGGCGCAGCGCCCGGTGGTAAAGCGCGATGTCTCGAGCAGCCAGACCAATCTCGAGACCGCGACGATCGAGAATATGCCGGTGCAGACCGTGCGTGAAGCCCTCGTCCTCCAGGCGGGCATCCAGAAGGGCAGCGAAGGCCTTCTGGTCCGCGGCGGTGCCGCCAATCAGACCATCATGCTGCTCGACGGCCTCTCGCTGAACGATGAGCGCTCCAATATTCCCTACGCCGCGCTGTCGATGAGCGCGGTGAAAGAGATCCAGATCCAGACAGGCGGGTTCAACGCCGAATATGGCAACGTCCGTTCCGGTCTGGTCAATGTGATCACCAAGGAAGGGGATGCTGCACGCTACAATTTTACCGCCAATCTTAATTACAGTCCCCCGGCCTCCAAGCATTTCGGCCTCTCCCTCTATGATCCCATGTCCTATTTCAACCGCGTCTATCTCGATCCGGCGGTCTGTTACACGGGCACCGATAATGGCGCCTGGGATGAGTACACGCGCAGCCAGTACCCCAACTTTGACGGCTGGCAGTCGGTGGCGGACAAGACCCTGCAGGATGCCAATCCCACTAATGACGTTACAGCCGAGGGGGCGAAAAAGGTATATGAATGGCAGCACCGCCGCCAGGGCGATATCACCAAACCCGACTATGTGGCGGATTTGGGCTTCGGCGGTCCGGTACCCCTGCTGAATCAGTTCGGCCATACGCGCTTCTTCCTCAGCCACTTCCGCGAACAGGAGATGTTCATCTATCCTCTCTCCCGTGACGGCTACAACGAGAACTATACCCAGCTCAAGCTGACCTCCGATCCGGCCAGGAACATGAAGTTGATGTATACCGGCCTCTACGGCGAGGTCTACTCGGTCTCCCCGTACAACTGGACCACCACACCGACCGGGTATGTCCTGCGCGATCAGAGTGAGATCGCCGATCTGCTCAACAGCACCGATGGCCTGGCCGTTCTCTATGTGCCCGCCTACTACAGCCCCACCGCCATTTACCGGCAGGTGCATGGTCTGAAGCTGACGCACATGCTTTCACCCCGCACCTTCTATGAGGTCGCCCTGGAGTATCAATACAACCGCACCAATACCTACCAGATGAGCCTGCGCGACACGACCAGGACGAACCAGATCCTGCCCGGCTATTTTGTCGATGAAATGCCCTACGGGTACTGGGGCTACGGCACCAACAGCATCAACGGTGACCGGATGGGCGGCTGGATGAACCTGGGGCGCGACAAAAGCGTGAACAGCACCACCACCTTCAAAGCCGACCTGACCAGCCAGATCTCCGCACGGCACCAGCTCAAGACGGGTGTTCAGGCCGTCTATAATGACTATGATATCAAATCCAGTACCGTGAGCCCTTCCATGGATACCTGGAACCGCGCGATGACCTACAACGTCTTCCCCTTCCGCATTGGTGCCTTTGCACAGGACAAGATCGAGTATCAGGGTTTTGTCGCCAACCTTGGCTTACGCATGGATCAGGTCCATCCGAATGGCGATTATCTCGTACTCGATGCCTACGATGTCAATCTTGGGGCCGGATATGGCAAAGAGATCTCGACCCACGTGGCCAAGGCGAAATCGAAATCCCGGACCTACTGGAGTCCGCGCCTGGGCATTTCGCACCCCATCACCGACAACAGCAAGCTCTATTTCAACTATGGCCATTTCCGTCAGGAGGCCTATTCCTCCTACCGGTTCCGGATGCAGCAGGAACGCAGCGGCCTGGTCACCTACCTGGGCGATCCCAATATGGAAATGGAAAAGACCGTCTCCTACGAACTGGGCTATTCGCAGAGTCTTTTCGGGACGATGCTGTTGAATCTCGCCGCCCATTACAAGGACGTGAGCAATCAGGCCGGCTGGGTCTATTATCACAATTTCAAGGGCACGGTCGATTACTACAAGGCCGAGAACAATCGCTACCAGGATATCCGCGGCTTTGAGGCGACCCTGACCAAACAGAGCGGCGAGTGGATCACCGGTTTTGTGAATTATACCTATGAGGTTTCCACCAGCGGCTATTTCGGGCTGGTTTCCAATTATGAAAATCCCAACGAACAGCGGGCCTACCTGCGCGAAAATCTCTATCAGGAGCGGCCGCATCCGCGCCCCTATGCCCGCATGAACCTCGATCTGCACACGCCCAAAGGATTTGGTCCGCAAATCTCCGGCCTGCATCCGTTCGAATCTTTCAACGTCAGCCTGCTCGGGGACTGGCGGGCCGGCAGTTACGTCACCTACAATCCCAACAATATCCCGGGCGTAGTGGACAATGTGCGCTGGAAGAACTGGTATAATCTCGATCTGCGTCTGGCCAAATCGATCCGCATCGCGAAAATGGAGAGCCAGCTCTATCTTGATTTTACCAACGTGCTCGATATCAAGTATCTCAATTCTGCTGGTTTTTCGGACAATTATGATTATGTGGATTATCTCGAATCTCTCAATTTTGACTGGGAGAAGGGGGATGAAAAGGGGAGCGACAAGATCGGTGATCTGCGCCCCGAAGGGACCAAATATGAAGCCCTTGAGCTCAATCCCTATAACGACCCGGCCATCACGGCGCGCAACAAGGTGCGCAAGGAGAACAAGTCCTATATCGATAATCCGAACATCGATTCCCTCTGGTGGCTGAATCCGCGTGATATCACGTTCGGCATCAGGATCAACTTTTAATTGCACGAGGAATTAAAATGAAGAGAACCTATCACCCCCCAATGCCCGGTCTCAAGGGGATCATCCTCACCCTGATGCTCACCGGAATTTGGTTCGCGGCGTTTTCGCAGGTGGTCTCTACGGACCGGCGCTATATTCGTATTGGTGAGCTGCAAAACCATTACACCGCCTACGGTTCCGACCGCGCCTGGAACAACACCTATTATGAGGGCCTGCGCTGGCCGGCCGGGTATTTCTATCAGGACAATTCGGTGATCCGCCGGCAGTGGATCGGCTGCACCAACTTTACCAATGCCCGCGATGAACATTATGACAATTTCGCGATCACCTTTTCCGAAGGCAATGTCGGGACCGCTCTCTTCCCGGTAGAACTCAAGCAGATCGCCAAATTTGCGCTGCCGACGGTCTACGTGGACGGCATTGATATCAGCGCTCCGTATGCCACGGATGTCGATGAGATCGATCCCACGATCATTCCCGACCGTATTGTCATCAACAAGGTCAATACCCTGATCGGCCTTACCATCACCCGGACCATCTATGCCTTCTCCCAGCAGTACCATAACAATTATTTCATCCAGACCTGGACGCTGGAGAACACCGGTAATACCGATTATGACTCCGAGATCGAGCTGACACGCCCCCTCACGGGCGTCCGCTTCAGTTTCGGAGTGCGCTACTCGGTGTGCCGGGACGGTGCCAGCCCGGTGGGATCGGCGCAAACCTACGGCAAGTTCAGCTGGGTTACCAAGCGCGGCGAGAACTATGCGGCGCATGCCGGTGAAAAGATCACCGAAGCCAATCCCATCGTCGACTGGATCCGCTGCGGTTTTGAATACGTCGGGCAGAATCCGGTCAACGCCTTTGATAATATCGGCGGCCCGTACATCTCCAAAAACGGACGGCTGGCCTCCCCCCAGCATGCGGGCGTGGCCATTCTCCACGTCGACAAGTCGGCGGGCGATCATAGCGATGATCCGGCGCAGCTGCTCAAACTGGGGTGGCATGCGGGCGACTCCTATCCCGGTGTCACCAGCTATACCAAAGAGGGTGAACCCTCCATGGCCATCCTCTACAACGTCCTCAGCGGCAATCCCTACATGGGACTGGGCGGAACGACCCGCTTTGATGAAACCTACATGGCCACCCATCCCGATCCCTCCACAGTGCACAACGACGGCGGCGGCACCAATGTCTGGGCCTGTTACGGCCCCTGGGACCTGCAGCCGGGTGAGTCGGTCACCTTTGTTGAGGCCGAAGGCGTCTCCGGCCTCAACCGGCAGATGTGCGAATCGATCGGCGCCCGCTGGAAGAAAGCCTATCTCGATCCGGGTGACAAGGGCCCCTTCACCCTGCCCGATGGCAGCACCACCAACGACAAGGATGTCTACAAGAACAAGTGGGTGTTCACCGGCAAGGATTCGATCCTGATGACCTTCGGCCGCGCCAAGCGCGCCATGGACGCCGAGTACAAGATTCCCCAGCCGCCGCAGCCACCGCCCCTGGTCGATGTCAAATCGGGCGGCGACCGCATCACGGTTTCCTGGTCCGCCAGTCCCTCGGAGAGCGAGTCCGACTTTGCGGGCTACAAGGTCTTTCGCGCGGTCGGGCGCACCGACACGGTCTTTCAGGAGATCTACAGCGGTGGCAAGGATATCCATGCCTTTGCCGATGTCTCGGCCATCCGCGGCATCTCCTATTACTATTATGTCTCCGCCTTCAACGACGGCAGCAAGAACAGCAGCGGCGAGTGCAATCCGCCAGGACCCTTGCTGAGCAGTCGCTACTACACCCAGACCACCGAACCGGCCTACCTGCGCCGGCAGGCAGGCTCAAGCCTGGAAGACGTGGTCGATGCCGATGGCAATGTGATCACCCCGGGCATCCGGATCGTGCCCAATCCCTACAACATCAAATCGCGGGTGCTGCAGTACACCGGCGAGAACGACAAGATCATGTTCCTCAACATCCCCGGACACTGCACCATTCGCATCTTTACCGAGCGCGGCGATCTGATCAACCAGATTTCGCACGAAGACGGCAGCGGGGATGAGAGCTGGAATTCCATCACCAGCTCGCGCCAGGTGGTGGTCAGTGGCATCTACATCGTTCACTTTGAAGTCACGGCGGATCAGTACGATTCGGCCACCAATACCCTGCTCTACAAGAAAGGCGACACCGCCGTTCGCAAGCTGGTCATTATCCGTTAACTGCTGCTGTTAAAATCCGCTGTGATTTTGCAGCCCCAGCCGGGGCGGCCGCAGCGGATTTTTTTGCACAAACCATCATTGAGGTTGGGAATGAAAAAGTATTTTCTCTGTGGGCTGCTCTTTTGTTGCAGTGCACTCTGGGCCGCTGAGACCAGCGAGTTTCGCGCTACCTGGGTCATCACCTGGGAGATCTATGGCGGGCATCAGCCGGTCGAGACAGTCAAGGCGCGCATCCGCAAGATTCTCGATGATCACGAGAAAGCCAACATGAACGCCGTGGTCTGGCAGGTGCGCCAGGCTGGCACGGCCTATTATGCCTCCAGCTTTGAACCGTGGGGCAGCTATCTGGACAGCATGGATCCGGGCTTCGACCCCCTGGCCTATGCCATCGAGCAAGCCCACAACCGCGGCCTGGAGCTGCACGCCTGGTTCAACAGCTTCCAGTGTTCGTCGACCGCACCCGGATCGCCGTCCGGCGACCATCCCGAATGGGTCTGCCGCAACTCCAGCGACCAGCCGATGAACGCCTCGCGCGCCCTCTCACCCGGACTGGCAGCGGTGCGCGCGTATACCGTGGCGGTGGCGATGGATCTGGTGCGCCGCTATGATATCGATGGCCTCCATCTCGACTATGTGCGCTGGAACGAGGAATCCGGTGCAGCGGCGCTGCAAAAGGAGCCCGCCCGCCCCAAGCTGGATGGTCAGATCAGCGAGGCCGAACTCGCCGATCTCCAGGCGAACATGGCTTCGCGCTATCTCTATGACGTCGAGCATCCCTACAGTGCAGGGGTGCCCGCCGGATTCGGCTCCTGGGAAGAGTGGTGGCGCTGGTCGGTTACCGAATTCGTCCACACCCTGCACGATTCCGTTCAGGCCGCCAAGCCTTGGGTGCGGCTTTCGGCGGCCGTCCTCGGCAACTATAACTGGGGCGGCTGGCAGGGCTACGGCACGGTCTATCAGGACGCAGCGCTCTGGTTCAACCGCGGCTATGTCGACCAACTGATGCCGATGCACTATCACTGGACCGTCGGCGCCGATTTCTACAAGATGCTCGCCGGTCCCAGCAACAGTTGGGGCCCCTTCCTGCAGGAGGGTATCGCCGCCGGCCGGCTCTACAGTGTCGGCCCGCCCTCCTATATCCTCAGTGAAAACCGGATCATGGATCATCATGCCGAGATCGTCGACTATTGCCGCATGGTGCCCTGGGTGGATGGCTTTCAGTTCTTCAGCTATGGCACCTGGGAAGACAACGTCTTTTTCAGCGAGGCTGCAGCATCCTTTTTTTCGAACAAGACCAAGATACGTGCTGCGCGCTTTTTGTCCACGGCCACGCCGGAATCGCCCGGCGTCGCGGTCAACCGGCGCGACTCGTTGACCTATGAGGTGACCGTCACCCTGCCAGCGGGCCTGACCACGCCGCAGCGCATCGCCCTCTATCGCATTGAAGAAAATACCCCGCGACCGGACCAAGATCCCCTGCTCCGCATTCTCTGGTGCGGCGGCAGCGCCAGCTATACCGACCATTTTGATGGCTTGCAGGATCACGCCGGCTCCTTCTATTATTATGCCACGACCCTGGACCGGTTCTGGAACGAATCCCTGCCTTCGAATGTGGCGGAAGCCGGCCCGGTCCCCTCTTTCGCACCGCGGCTCTTCGCCTCGACACCCGCCAACAGCGATACGGTGCATGTCGGCGATGACCTGGTCCTCGTCTTCAGCAAGGGGATGGATTCCACGTCGGTGGCGGCCGCCCTGAGCATCACGCCCGCGATCGCGGTGGGCAAGATCTCCTGGAGCGCGGACCACCGCACCCTGACCCTGCAGCCGGCAGCACCTCTGGCGTTCGCAACGACCTATACTTTGACTCTGAGTGATGCCGCCCGCGATCGCAACGGCACGGCGCTCGATGGCGACGCCGACGGCGCCGCGGGCGGATCCTTTCAAATCCGTTTCACGACCGATGCCCGCGATCTCAATGGTCCGGAACTGATCGCCCTCTATCCCGCCGGGACGCAAGAGCCGATGGCGGTTGAAGGGGTGATCAACCTCGTGTTCAATGAACGGATCCTGCCCGCCTCCATCAAGGACTCCACGATCCTCGTATCTATCGGCGGAGTGCCCGTCAAATCAATGTGGGCGCACGTGCCCATGGGCAACCGCTCGGTGCTTTCGATCCAGCCGGCCAAAGCCCTCGAGATCAACACCGATTATCATCTGCTCCTGAAGCCGACCCTCAGCGACACCTTCGGCAATATCATCCCCCAGCCCATCGATCTGGATTTAAAGACCCGGGGTGAGCGGACGCTGAAGGAGGTAACCATCGAAAAATTCTTCGGCGCCAGCAACTGGAAAGATCCCAGCTATAGCGGCTCGACGGTCGGCACCATCGCCGCCAAGACCCTGTTTGAAATGGACCGGACCGTATGGCTGCCCAACTCCCTCGGGACGCAAAAGTATTCTGCCGCCCTGCGCTATCAGTGGGATACTGCAGCGGCCGAGCACCTCTGCCGCGTCTATCTCGATCCGGCCACGACCCCGGCCACCGTCTTCTTTGACACGACCTATACCCTGCAAATCCAGGTTTTTGGAGATGGAAGCGGCTCGCTCTTCCGGCTGGCGATCGATGAGGTGGCCGCCAAAAATACCCTGCCGGAGGTGACCCAGTGGGTCAAGATCGACTGGTATGGCTGGCGGCTGGTGGAATGGAAGATGAGCGACCCCGGCGTGGTCGGCTCCTGGCTGGCGACCAACGGCACCCTGGACGGCAACAAATTGACGATTGACAGTATCCAGCTCGCCCCGGATGCCGGATCAGCCGCCAGCGGATCGATCTATCTGGACAACCTGGTGGTCGTTCTCAAAACCACCAATCCCACGGCGGTGGAGCAGGCGGAGGTAACCCTCCCGGCCCGATTCGGCCTTGAGCAGAACTATCCCAATCCCTTCAATCCGGTGACGCAGATCAGCTACGAACTGCCCCAGGCCGCTCCGGTCCGCCTGGCTGTCTATGATCTGCTCGGCCGCGAGGTGGCGGTACTGGCAGAGGGGTTGCAGCCGGCCGGCCGGCACCAGATCAGCGTCGATGCCCGGGGCTGGAGCACCGGCACCTATCTCTATCGCCTGACCCAGGGCGGCCGGACGCTGACCCGCAAAATGCTGTTGATGCGCTGATGGCTGTTTGAAGAGGAGTTGATGTTGGCGACGCCGATTGAACAGGGCTGGAGGGGGCCCCGGATCGTACCGGAGCAGATTCGCTCAATCCTGGTCTCACGTCTACGCTTTATGGGGGATATCATTCTCACCACGCCGCTGCTGGCCGCGCTGCGGCAGAATTTTCCGCAGGCGCGGATCGGTTTCCTGTCGGAGACCCCCTACGATCAGCTGCTGGAGCACCATCCGGCGGTGGATGAGCTTTATTCCTTCAGGCGCGGCGATGACCGCGACCAGGTGGCCCTGCTCCGCAGCCTGCGCCGGAAGTCCTGGGATGTAGCGATCGACCTCTTCGGCAATCCCCGCTCCGCGCTGCTACTCTACCTCAGCGGGGCGCGCCGGCGCATCGGCGGTGATTTTCGTGGCCGGCGCCTGCTTTACACCCACCGGATCCTCGACCGCGGAGAGCGTATGACCGCCATCGCCTATCATCTGCGCTCTCTGGCACCCCTCGGCCTCGACGCTGCGCCGCTTCCCACCCATATCGAGATCACGCCGGAGGAACACCGCGCGGCGCGGCAGTGGCTGATGGACAAGGGCTATGATCCGGACCGCCCCCTGATCGGTCTCCATCCCGGTGCAACCTGGCCGGCCAAACGCTGGTTTCCCGAACGCTTCGCTGCCCTTGCGGCCCGCCTGCACGACGAGCAGAAGCAGATCCTCTTCACCATGGGCCCCGGCGAGGAGCAGATCATCACAGCGATCTTCAAGACCTTGCCCTTTCCCCTGGCGCTCCCGGAGGCGCTCCCCCTGCGGCGGCTCGCGGCCGTTCTGGCGCAGCTGACGCTCTATGTCAGCAACGACTGCGGTCCGCTCCATCTTGCTCCGGCTGTCGGCACCAAAACCGTGGGGATATTTGGACCCGGGGAACCCGATATCTGGTTCCCCTACGCTGCAGCTGCCGGCCACCGCCTCGTCTATCCTGCGGTCGATTGCAGCCACTGCCACCGCGATCTCTGTCCGGATATGTTCTGCATGCAGGCCATCGGTGTTAAAGATGTCCTCGACCAGGTGCACTCCGCCCTGGCGGAATGAGTTGCGGCAAGGAGGAGGGGAGCCATGAGCCAGCGCGAAAAAATGACCCTTACCGCCGCGCAACTGCGCCTGCTGCGTCGCCGCAAGCGCACCGTGGTGATGGTGATGATGGTCACCTTCTTTTTCCTCCTGCTCTACAATCTCAGCTCCTATTTTTTCCTCAGGAAGATGGGAGGGGAACTTGAGCATGCGCTGGATCAACGGCTCATGGCTGCGGCCTCTCTGACCGCTGAACTCATCGAACGCAGTGGCAGCAGTTTTTCGGATGCCGCCGATGCCGACGATGTGCGGCTCAGCCTGAACCGCATCCGTCTGGCCCAGGAGCTGGAAGCCGCCTACCTGATCAACCCGGAGGGGCGTGTGCTGCTCGATGCTCGCCGTGAACTCGAGCGGGTGGCCGGGCGCAGCTATCTGGCCGCTGACAGCCTCGAGATCCGTGCGGCACTCGGCGGGGCGGTTCAGGCCTCACGGCTGCATACCGTTGCCGGCAACCATTTCAAAAGCGTCTATGCGCCGGTGAGCGATGTTTATGGGCAAACGGCGGTGCTGGCACTTGAGGCCAATGCCGGATTCCTGCGCACGATGGACCAGTTTTACCAGGCCCTCTATCTCGGGGTGGTGGTCAGCCTGCTCCTTCTGGCGGCGCTGGCTGTCTTCCTGACCCTGGCGATGCTCCAGTTCGTTCGCACCGAGAACCGGCTGTACCAGTCGGAACGGCTGGCGAGCATGGGGCAGATGGCCGCAACCGTCGCCCACGAGATCCGCAATCCGCTGGCCATCATCAAGAGCACTGCCGATGTGCTGCGGGAAAAGCAGACGCAGCCCGAGCGCACGGACGAATTTTTCGGCTATATCGACGAAGAGATCGTCCGCCTCAACCGGATCGTCAGCGATTTTCTCGCTTATGCGCGCGAACCGCGGCTCGAGATGAGCCATTGCGATCTGGTCCCGCTGCTACTGGGGCTGGCGGCGCGTTTCTCGCGCCAGGGGACGGCGGTGGAGTGGGAGTGCAGCGTGGCGCATCTTTTTCATCGCTGCGATCCCGGGCAGATCGAGCAGGTGGTGCTCAATCTGCTGATCAATGCGCGGCAGGCGCTCGGTGAGGGTACAGAGGCGGCGATCACCCTGCGTCTGGCGGAACAGCGCCGGCTCGGCCGGGCGCTGGTGGTCATCGAAGTGCAAGACCACGGTCCCGGACTGCAGGGCCGCGGCCGGGAGATTTTTGAGCCCTTTTTCACGACCAAGGCCAGTGGCACGGGACTGGGATTGGCGGTTTGCAAACGCATCGTCGAAGCGCATGGCGGCGAGATCGAGGCGGTGGAACCCCCGAGCGGGGGAACGGTCATGCGCATTATCCTGGGCAGCTAGAAGGGCGGGTGCATGATGGAAACCAGAACAGCCAGACTGCTGATCGTCGACGACGAGAAACGGATGTGCGCCGTGCTGCGCGAAGCCCTGGCGACACCGCAGCTGGCGGTGACGACCGCAGAGAGTGGCGAAGCGGCCTGGGCGGCCATCTCCCTCGAGCACTTTGACGTGATCGTCAGCGACATCAAGATGGCCGGCATGAGCGGGCTGGAGCTGCTAAAAAAGGTCAAAGCTGCGGCGCCGGAAACCGAGGTCCTGCTGATGACTGCCTATGCCGATGCGCGGATGGCCGTCGAAGCGATGAAGAGCGGGGCCTTTGATTACATTATCAAGCCGTTCGAGATCGAAGAACTGCGTCTCAAGGTGCGCAATATTCTCGACAAGCATCAGCTGCGGGCCGAAAACCGCGATCTCCGGGTGCAACTCCAGGAGCGCTTTTCACTCGAGAACATGGTGGGACAGAGCGGCGCGATGCAAATGGTCTACGAGCTGGTCGAGAAGGTGGCGCCGACCGATGCCACGGTCATCATCCGCGGCGAGAGCGGCACCGGCAAGGAGCTGGTGGCGCGGGCGATCCATCAACGCAGCCGCCGCAGCGAGGCGCCCTTCATCGCGGTGAACTGCAGTGCTCTCCCTGAAACCCTGCTGGAAAGTGAGCTCTTCGGGCACGAAAAGGGGGCCTTCACGGGTGCGGAACGGCAAAAACCCGGGCGCTTCGAGCTGGCCGGTGCCGGCACCATTTTCCTGGATGAGATCGGCGATCTTTCGCCGGCGACCCAGGTCAAGCTGCTGCGGGTGTTGCAGCAGCGCGAGTTTTCACGGTTGGGCGGGACAGAAACCCTGAAGATGCAGGCGCGCATCCTCACCGCCACCAATCGCGACCTCGAGGAGGCCGTGCGCAGCAACCTCTTTCGCGAGGATCTCTACTATCGGGTCAATGTCTTTCCGATTCATCTGCCGCCGCTGCGGGATCGCAGCGAGGATATCCCCGATCTGGTGAGCCACTTTCTCTCTCTGCAAAAGGCGGATGCTGCGGGTATCGATGCCGCAGCGCTGCAGAGTATGATGGCCTACCGCTGGCCGGGCAATGTCCGCGAGCTGGAAAATATCATCGAGCGGGCACTGATTCTGTCCGGCGGCAAAACGATCAGCCGCGATGATCTGCCGGCGCATATCCGCGGCCAGGAAGAGGGCGGCACCGCCTGCCGGCGCGGCGGCGATGAGCTGCCCACCCTGGACGAGATGGAGCGCCATCTTATTGAGCGGGCGATCGCCCGGGCCGAAGGCAACAAGAGCAAGGCGGCCAGGCTGTTGGGGATCACCCGCCGGCAGCTCTATTCGCGCATGGAGCGCTGGGAAAACCCGGAAGAAAGCGAAAAAAATACCGGGGAAGAATGAACTTTTCATCAGATTTTGCGTTATTAGGGATGCAAATCGCTATAGCAGGCCAAAGTGATGCATTTTGCTGTTGCAATATTCATCTTTTATTGGTTATTTATTAGCGATATGACGCAAGCAGTCAACTCTGATGGAGGTAAAAATGAGCAAGCGTGTGTTCGTGACCACCCTGGTTCTGGTGCTGGCGCTGGTCTTTTCGATGGTCCTGTTCGCTCAAACCGACAAGGCCCAGTACATTGGCGCCGCCAAGTGCAAGATGTGCCATTCCGCGAAAGCCAAAGGCGAGCCCTATGCGATTTGGGCCAAGAGCAAGCATGCCAGCGCCTTCGCCACACTGGCGACGGAAGAAGCCAAGGCGGTTGGCAAAAAGGCCGGTGTCGAAGATCCCCAGAAATCGGCCAAGTGTTTAAAGTGCCATGTGACGGCGTATGATGCCCCCGCCACCGCCAAGGCCGCGACCTACAAGATGGAAGAGGGCGTAACCTGCGAAACCTGTCATGGCGCTGGTTCGCTCTACCAGTCGATGAAAGTCATGAAAGCGCTGGCCGCCAAGACCCAGGATGCCGCTGCAGTCGCCTATAATCCCGGCGACAAGAAGAACTGCGTCAAATGCCATAATCAGGAAAGCCCGACCTACAAGCCATTCAAGGCCGAAGAAGCCTTCAAGCTCATCGCGCATCCCGCGCCCAAAAGCTGATCCGGATCGGCGGGTATAGCTTCGCCCCGAAAGTAGTGCACCAGCTCTCGTTCTCGCGCTGCCATCCCCAGGCGGCGCGAGATTTTTCTTTGTAGTCCCACCAGGAACTGAGAGACGAAACCATGCCTAGACCTGGCCTCAGCATTATCTTCTTCTCGATTCTTCTGGCCGCAGCGGGTGCATTGGCGCAAAGCCCGTGTGCGGTCTGTCATGGTGATTCCACCATGACGCGGCCCAATGCCTCGGGCGGTGAAGATACGCTCTTTGTTGATGAAGCTGTTTTTGCCCGATCGGTGCACGGCCGGCTGGATTGCAAGGATTGCCATCGCGATGCGGTCGGCGACCCCCACGATTCGCCGCTCAAGCGGGTGGAGTGTGCGCGCTGCCATAGCGAAGCCGCGGCCGAGTTCGCCAAGGGTCTCCACAGCCAGGCGCTGGCGGCGGGCGATGCAGACGCTCCGGTCTGCAGCGATTGCCACGGCAAACATGACATCCTCAGCTCCCTGGAGACCGCCTCCCGCACCCATCCGGCCCGCCTCCCGGCCACCTGCGGCGCCTGCCACCGCGACAAAGGGTTGGCCGAGAAGCACGATATTCGCGTTGCCGCGCCGGTGGAGAAATTCAACCGGGGGGTGCATGGCAAAGCCTTGATGGCGGGCAATGACGGGGCGGCGACCTGCAGCAGCTGCCACGAACCCCACCATTTGCGCTCCGCGAGCGATCCGCAGTCGCCGGTGTTTCGCGCCAATATCTCCAAAACCTGCGGCACCTGTCATGGCGATGTCGAGGCTGAATACGAAGGCAGCATCCACGGGATGGATCTGGCGCGGGGTGTCGCCGAGGTGCCCACGTGTACCTTTTGCCACGGCGAGCATGAAATCCTCTCCCCCGATGATGCGGCCTCACCCACCGCTGCGGCCAATGTTTCGGAAAAGATCTGCGCCCCCTGCCATGGACTGCTCCAGTTGAATGAAAAATATGGCATTACGCTCGATCCCGTCACCTCCTATCGTGCCAGCTATCACGGTCTGGCCACCAACCGGGGTTCGCGGGTGGCGGCCAACTGCACCAGTTGCCACGGCGTCCATGCCATTCTGCCCCAGTCCAACCCGGCTTCGACGATCCACATCGCCAACCTCAGCAAGACCTGCGGCTCCTGCCATCCCAATGCCACCCAGGAATTTTCCCAGAGCTATATCCATGCCAAACCCGATTCGTTCGGCGACCGTCTCGCCCGCTATATCGGCAAAGCGTATCTCTGGCTGATCGTCGTGGTGATCGGCGGCATGGTGCTCCACAATCTCATCATCTGGCTTAAATATGCCCGCGCCAAATGGCGGGCGCAAAAATTGCAAAAGACGATCCAGCGCTTCGACCGTTCATGGATCATCCAGCACCTGGCGATCTTTATCTCCTTTACCCTGCTGGTGATCACTGGCTTCGCCCTCAAATACTCCAACACCGCATGGGCACGACTGCTGACCACCCTGGGCCTGAGCGAGGGGTTGCGCGGCCTGATCCACCGCATTTCAGCGGTGGTGATGCTGGCAGCCGGTATCTATCACCTCGGCTATCTTGCCTTTGCGCGCAGCGCCCGCGGAGAACTCAAAGCCCTGTTGCCGGGTATCGATGATGTCCGCCAGTTCATCGCCAATATGAAATATCATCTCGGGATCAGCCGGGAGCGCGCCAACTTTGCACGGTACGGCTATGTCGAAAAGGCGGAGTACTGGGCCCTGGTATGGGGTACCGCGGTCATGGCCCTGACCGGTTTTGTTCTCTGGTTCCCGACCACGGCAACCTTTCTGCTGCCGGCATGGATCGTCAAAGTAGCCGAGGTCATCCACCTCTATGAAGCCTGGCTGGCGTTTCTGGCCATCCTCCTCTATCATATGTTTTTCGCGATTTTCCATCCCGCCGATTATCCGATCAATCTTACCGGCTTTACCGGCAAGATAACCGAAGAAGAGGCGGAGGAGCGCTTCCCGGCGTGGTATGAAGAGGTCAAGGAAAAGGAGCACGCGACCAAGGAGGAGGGCAGTGCAGAATAAGCTGCAGGCGAGGCATAAAAAAAGCCGGATGAATTTCATCCGGCTTTTTTTATGCATGCATGATCTCTTTGCAGCCGTCGCAGCGATGAACGGCCGTCAGTTTTTTTTGCGGCGCGTCAGAGAGAGGCCGCCAAAACCGGAGATCACGGCGATGTAAAAGCCGAAATCATACCACCAGCCGCGATTGAAAGGCTCATAGATGCGCACTTCGTTGTCGAAGAGCCCGATGATCAGGGTCACCGGAGCGATCCAGCCGTGCCAGACACCGGCTAAAAAGCCCGCCGGCCCGGCGGCCGTATACTTGCCTGTGCCCGGAGCGCAGGCCGTGAAGAGCAAGGTCAGCAGCACCAGCAGCAGGATAAAGGGGATGGATTTCATGGGAGCAGCTCCTTCCAGAGGGTGGTTATCGGATCAGAAACAGGCGGTTTGAGAGGAAAAAGTCCTTGCCCAAAAACACGGCAAAATAGAGCCCGGAAGCCGCCTGATGGCCCGCGTTATCCTTGCCATCCCAGGATACCTCATGCTCACCTGAGGCGATGCTGGCGGCAAGCAGAGTGCGCACACGCCGCCCCTGAATATCATAGAGGTCGAGATGGACATCCCCCGCGGCCGGCAGCACAAAACGGAGCACGGTGGAGGCGTTGAAGGGATTGGGATAGGCCGTATAGAGCCGGGCTTCATCCGGCAACGCATCCGACTCCCGCCGGGCCATGCCGCTGCCGCCGCCGAGGAGGGTGAAGCGGATGGCATCGGCGCGCAGCACCGTGCCCGTGCTCTGACCGCCGGCGTGGATCACTTGCACCAGGACCGGAACGTTGGCGGGCAGATCATACTCACCCAGAGGCACCCAGGTGCCGCTGTTGCTGTTCTGATCGAGGTAAAGCGAGTCCAGGGCCTGGCCGTCGCAACGGATACGGTAGAGGGCATGGTCGCTGGCATTGGCCGTCTTGGGGACGATGATCTCCAGTCTGTAGCGTCCGGAGCGGGGCAGAAGGCCCGTGAACTGGGCGAAGGTGCCCTGGCCGTCGCTAAGGTTGACGTAGCGGCTGCTGGGGCCCCAGGCTTGTGCGTTCGAGGTGCGCCACTCCCCATACTCGCGATAGCCCGTGCTGTCCGAATTGTCCACCACGCTAAAGTAAGCGCTCGCCTGTGCGGTGAGCGGGAGGGCAAAGCGCGGGGTGAGGGGATCATCGCTGAGGATGATCAGGGAATCGGCGGCGGTGACCGCCTGGGTGGTATAGAAGCGCACGGTCAGCCTGGTTTCGCTGAAGGGGGGTACTGCGAAGGCGTCTGCCGGGCTGATGGTGAACAAGCCCTGCTGGCAGGAGATCGAGTGGATGTGCAGGGGCTCGCGGCCGGAATTCTGCAGCACGAGGCTCTTCTCCGCCTGGGTGAGGAGGCTGACCTCGCCAAAGTTGAGGAACTGCGGCGAGATCGCCATCATGCGATCGGGGATGAGCGGTGTGATTTTAATCGCATCCACGCAGAGGCTGCGTGGGGCAGTACCGTGCGGCCGGGCGATCAGGTAGAGCGCCGGTGCAGCCGCAGGATCCAGTTCGCAGGTGACTGCGTGCTGCCATTGTTTTGCTTTCCAGGGGCCGGTAATCTCGCGGCGCCATTCCTGCCGTCCCGACTGGCCCAGGATCAGAGTCAGGGTGTCGGCCGGCGCTTCCACGGGCGCGTACTGGAAGAAAAGCTGATAGAGCCCTTTTTCAGCCACCGACAGGGTATAGCGGATAACGGCCGAGTCGCCTGCGGCGACACGGGCCATACGGGCATCGGTACCCCAGGCATAGGCATTGATCGTGGTAAACCGGCCGGCCAGCTCGCGATAGGCCGGGGAGGTGTTGTCGAGAAAGAGATCATCCGGCAGAAAGCGGATGATCTGCAGGCTCTGGTTGCCGACCGTATCGGTCAGAGCGACCCCCGCCTTGGCCAGCTGCCTCCGGTTGACCGGCGACACGGCCTGCCAGGTGTGGACTCCGATGGGGGTGCAGGGCACCATCTGGTAGTGGTTGTAGATATCCTTGATGGCGACGAAGGGCTGCTTCTGGAAGATGGGCTCATCGGTCTGGATGAGGAAGAGCGGTTCCTCGCCGCCCTGGTCTGTAAAAGTCAGTGCCGGGGCCTGATGATCCAGCGTTTTCAACCAGGCCTGATAGGCGCTGACGGCGGTCATGTGATGAAAGCGGACGCTGGGGTAGCGTTTGGCGGCGGCAACCACCATGGCATAGGCGTTGCGGATCTGGTCGGGAAAGTCGGTCTCGGGCAAATGCGACCATAAGCAGGCCAGCTGGTCGGTACCGGCGGCCGCATTGGCGAACATCCGGTCCACCGTCGTCTGGCTGAGACTGTTCATATAGATGCAGCGCACGTTCCAGCCCCGGCCTGTGCCCGGGAGTTGATAGTTTTCCGGCGAGGGGTGAAAGGGTACCCACTCCGAGGAGGCCTGTGACCAGTCGTAGATATTGTCGGTGGGTTCATCATCCTGGAGGCGTTTTTCTGGCCAGGCATCGTCCAGGCTGAAGGGGAGCAGCTCGTTGAGGTAATTCTGCCAGTCATTATCCATGTAGTGCCAGCCGCTGCGGAAGGAGACCGGAAAGACCTCCTCCTCCAGCAGATAGTGACAGAGGGTGAGGTCAAAGTCCGCACGGCATTGACTGAAGTGCTGCGCCTGGTTCCAGTAATAGTGGCCGTCGCCGTTCTCATCGGTCCAGTCCCAGGTATGGTAATGAAGCGTCAATTCATCACCGACGCGGGCGATGGCCTGACCGTGATAGCGTTTCATGAGGTGCAGCGCGTAGGTATTGGCGAGGGGCACATCGCAATTGTCGGCATAGCGGAAGACATTGCCGCCATGCATCCACCAGGTGAGGGGGAGCGGCCGCTTGTCGGAATCGAGCAGGTTGGCGCGGAAAGCCGGATCGATGACCAGGGCCGCGTTGCTGGCGGGACTGGAATAGGTCTCGGGTTTGTAATGGCAGACGAAGGTGTTGACGTCGAGACCCTCCCAGACACTGGTATCGGAGCCGTAAACCAGATACACATCACCCTGGGCAAAGGCGGCAGCGGCGGAGAGGAGAACCAGAAGAATGAGCGTGAGCATGGGGTGTATTCCTGCAGTTATGGGATTGACGCGCATCGGCAGGATCTAGTGCGCCTCCCCTTTGTCGACACGTATCTTGAGCGCGCCGATGCCGGTGGAGACGACCAGGTAGAGCGAATTCTTTTCCTTGTCATAGTTGCGCGAGTAGTAATAGGAGCCCTCCTGGGTGAACCAGTTGGGATAATCGACGTTGGAGAGGAAGAGGAATTTGGAAACCTTGATCTTGACGCCGATCTCCTCCGGGACGATGATGGTGGTCTCGCCGATCTCCAGGTCCACGCGGGCCATGGCATGGCGGATCTTTTCGCCGTTGAAATCGATGGTCATTTCGCCGACGCTGCTGTTGATATCGGCTTCGGAAAAGTCAGCGTTGCCCAGGTTGATGAGCTGGACCTTGCCGACCTTGAAATCGACATCGAAGGTTTTCATTTCGCAGCGGTTGGGCTTGTCGAAGTCGATATGGCTCTCGCCGGCGTAGCTGCGCACCTCGAGGCTTTGGATGTGGAGATCACCCAGCGTCATGGTGAGCTCGCCGGCCTTGATCACCAGGTCGAGGTTGAGATCGGCCTTGGGCGGCAGGCCGATGCGCACCCGGGCATATTTCGATTTCTCGTCGCCGCTCTTTTTGGTCATCTCCCAGTTGTCATGGTCGATAAAGAGCTCCAGGGTCCGGGTGTCGTCATCATAATTAAGGTCGGTCCGGCAGCGTTGCTGGTCATATTCGACCCAGACGTGGCAATCACTCTCTTCGTTACGGAAGATCTCGACCTTGCCACCGTCGCAGCGGAACGAGAGGGTCATTTCCCCGCCGGCCTTGATGGTCTTGTCGAGGGTGACGGTTTCCGCCTGGGCGCTGCCCAGAAAGAGCCAGAGCAGCGGCGCAAGCACGGCCATTTTTTTCATACACTCCTCCTGATAGGACCTTGGGATCGGGCGACGCAGCTGGCCCGGTTCTCTCTTGTACGTGCAATGGGCGGAAAAGTTTTCACTCGGCGGCTTGATAGCGATGCAGCTCGTCGAGCAGGGCCTGCATGTCGGCGGGGATAGCGCTCTCGAAGCGCTGCAATTCCCCGGTGACCGGGTGAACAAAGGCCAGCGTCCGCGCATGGAGCATCTGCCGCGTGTAGCGCTTGAGCAACTGCAGGCCGAGCTGCGTTTTCTCGTGATTGAGGCCGGCGAGCTGGCCGGAACGTCCGCCATAGGTCGCATCCGCGAAGACGGGGTTGCCGAGGCTGGCCATATGTACGCGGATCTGATGCGTGCGCCCGGTCTCGAGATTGAGCTGCAGATAGCTGGTGAGCGGCAGCTCCTCGAGCACCCGGTAATGGGTGACGGCCATCTTGCCCTCCGGGTGGATCATCATGCGCAGGCGGTCCTTGGGATTGCGCAGCAGCGCGGCCTGCACGGTGCCCTGTTTCTGGCGCAGATGCCCCCAGACGATGGCGCGATATTCGCGCTCCATCTTGCGTTCGGCCAGCTGCCTGGCGAGGCCGACATGGGTCAGATCATCCTTGGCCACCACCAGCAGCCCGGAGGTCTCCTTGTCGAGGCGGTGAACCAGTCCCGGGCGGGCCTCGCCGCCAACGCTGGAGAGTCTGCGGCAGTGCGCGAGCAGGGCATTGACCAGGGTGCCACTCAGATTGGCATAGGCGGGATGGACCACCATGCCGGCCTCCTTGTTGACGACCAGGAGGTGTTCATCTTCGTAGACGATGTCCAGTGGGATCGCTTCGGGGGCGACGGATTCGGACTGGACCGGAGGAAAGGAGACCGTGATGACCTCTCCCGGGCGCACGAGGTGTCCCGCCTTGCGGGCTATGCCATCGACGGTCACAGCGCCCTCATCGATCAGGCGTTTGATCCGGGCGCGGGTGACCGCCGGCAGCCGGTTGGCGAGGAAGAGGTCAAGGCGTTCTTTCTCCTGGTCCGGCGAGACCGTGAAGACAAGGAGGCGTTCGGGCTTGTCGGCTGCAGCGGCGGTCATGCGGCCGGCTGGCCCCATTTCGCCGCTGCGGGGTGCATGTGGCAATTCCGGAATCCTTCTGCGCCGGCTACTGGGCCGCGAGTTTTTTCATTGATTCATAGACCTTGTGGAACTCGGCCGAATCGACCTTCTGATCCTTGAGGGCATCCCTGAAATTGAGGATGAGGCCCTGCATTTGCACAAAATCGATCTTGCCCTCCTTGATCCGGCTGTCAACGCGGGCAAAGACCTCCTTGACCTCCTCTTTGTTGACATCGGTGGGGATATTTTCGAGCAGCGAGGATTCGATCAGGGGCACACTTTTTTCCACGGCCATGCGCGCAATTTTATCCTTGTTGACAAAGAGGTAAGCGACGCCGGCGAGCAACAGGATGAGGATGACCAGCAGGATTTTCTTGAGCATACTCCCTCCGTGTAATGATGCAGACATGGACCATTCGGGCGATCCCGCCCTATAGGATACATCAAAATCGTGAACAAAGCAATAAAAAAGCGCACTGCCAGCCATTTTGCCATCCGGGCGGGACTCTGCGAAAGAGCGAAAAACTCCTTGCTTCTATGCTTGTTTTTTCTTAAATTTCCCAATGAAGTCCAAAAAATCGATCAGAAAGGAGGTTGATTTCTGAATGCCGGGAGTTCGCATTCGTGAAAACGAACCCTTCGAAAGAGCTTTAAAGCGTTTTACCAAGGCTTGCGAAAAAGCAGGCTTGATGTCTGATATCAAAAAACATCAGCACTTTGAGAAACCGAGCGAAAGACGCAAACGTAAGCTCAATGCGGCGCGTCGCAAGATGCGCAAGCTGCAGATGATGGAACGCTAAATCAGCAAGTAACCTGCGTTTTTGGCGTGTTGGAACTACCATGACTCTTCTTGACCAGCTCACCGAAGATATGAAGACGGCCATGAAGTCAGGGGAAGCCGTGCGTCTTGGCACGATTCGCCTGCTGCGTGGCCAGATCAAGGACGCTGCGATCGACAAGCGCGCTGACCTGACCGAGGATGAGGAACGGAGTGTCCTTGCCAACGCCGCCAAAAAACGCCGTGAAGCCATTCAAGCCTACCAGGATGCCGGCCGCCTCGATCTTGCCGCCAAGGAAGAAGCCGAGCTGGCCGTTATCCAGGGCTATCTCCCTGCGGCCATGGACGCCGCCGAAGTCGAAGCCATCATCGACCGGGCCATTGCGGAAACGGGCGCCCAGACGATCCGGGACATCGGTAAAGTGATGCCCCTGGTCATGAGCCAGACCAAGGGGAGAGCCGACGGCAAGATGGTCAACGAAATGGTACGCCGGAAATTGAATCTGTAGCGGTCGGATTTCTGCAACTGAATTGAGTGGATAGAGCGTCTCACCCTGGGCGCTTTATTCACTTTTTTTATAGCGGCACAACAGGACCTGAGAATGAGCCCGTTCGATCTCATCATCATCGCCGCCCTGATCTGGTTTGTCTATCAGGGGGCAAAAACCGGCATGGCCAAGGAACTGATCGGCCTGACCGGCTGGCTCATTGCGGCCCTGGTGGCGCTCAAGTACGGAGGCTGGGCCGGCGCCACCGCGGAGAACTTGCTCCCCGCCATCAAGGTGGTTCCCACCAAGGTCAGCGGTTTTATCATTGCACTGCTGGGCACGCACCTCGGCTTCCGTGCATTCGGCTACATGCTGAAAAAAATGGTGGGCGATAAAGGCCAAGGCATGCTCGACAAATTCGGCGGCGGCCTGATCGGTTTTGTTCGCGGCGCCTTCATCATCAGCATCATCGCCCTGGCCATCAACAGCCTCGATCTCGGCGCGCGTCTCGAGGAGTATCAGCAACGTTCCTCACTTTTCCCGCATATGTCCCGTTTCGCCCAGCTTGTCGTTGACAAGGTCATGCCCCCCGCTCGCGGCGCCGGCGATTCCTCACAGGGGGAAGCGTCGCGGCAATGATCTCCACGTTCATCACCCTCGAATTTGACCGGGTGCGCGAAAAGCTGGCCGAATGCGCCAGCTCCGATCTGGGTCATCGCCGCGCCCTCGCCCTCGAACCGCTCGCGCCGGCACTTCTGGCCGAGCGTATGGCGCAGACCACCGAGATGCGCGATCTCCTCGACTACGATCAGGCGCTTCCCATGGAGGGCATTCACGACCTCGCGCCGCACCTCAAAAGCCTGCGCATTGGCGGCAGCTATCTGCCTCCGGAAGAACTCATCCGCGTCCAGCAAACCCTCGCCGCAGCGCGTCGGCTGCTCGCCTATTTTGCCGCACGCCGGGAGAAGACCCCCCACTTGCACCACATCACGGCACAGCTGGTGGCGCGGGAGGCGATTGAAAAGGAGATCCGCCGCTGCGTCGACGAGAACACCCTGCTGATCAAGGATGAGGCATCACCTGAACTGGCGGGATTGCGCAAACAGCTGGCGCGAGCGCAAAACCAGGCCCGCCAGCGCATCGAGGCGATGCTGCGGTCGCTGGCCGGGCAAGGCGTACTCCAGGAGAACATCGTTACGGTCCGCAACGGCCGGCTGGTGCTGATGGTCAAGGAGGAGTACAAGCGCAAGGTTCGCGGCCTGGTCCTGGATCAATCGGCGAGCGGTTCGAGCCTCTTTGTGGAGCCGCTGGAGTCGCTGGAGGATAACAACCGCATCCGCGAGCTGCAGGCCGAGGAGGCCCGCGAAGTGGAGCGGATCCTGCGCCGTCTCGCCGACCTGTTGCGTGAAGCCCTGCCGGTGCTCGAGAGGAATCTCGATCTGCTTGGCCAGATCGACCAGCTCTATGCCCAGGGGGTCTTTTCGCGGCGCCTCAATGCCCATGCTCCGGAGTTGGCGGAGGCGCCGCTCCTGCAAATTGCCGGCGGCCGCCACCCCCTGCTGGTGCTGCGTATGGGCGAGAAGGAAGTCGTGCCCCTGGACATTACCCTTGGGGAAAACCACTGCTCGATCATCATCAGCGGCCCCAATGCCGGCGGCAAGACCGTGGCGCTCAAGACGGTGGGCCTGCTCACCCTGATGGCCCGCAGCGGTTTGCACATCCCGGCCCTGCCGCACTCCCGCATCGGCGTCATCCCGCAGGTTTTTGCCAGCATCGGCGACCAGCAGTCGATCGATAACGATCTCTCCACCTTCTCCTCCCACCTTGCCAGCCTGAAAGCGATCGTCGCCGCCGCCGAGACCGGCAGCCTGGTCCTGATCGACGAGATCGGCGCCGGCACCGATCCCGAAGAGGGTTCCGCCCTCGCCATGGCCATCCTCGAAGAGCTCACCGCACGCCGGGTTCTGACCCTGGCGACCACCCACCAGAGCGCCCTCAAGGCCTTCGCCTACCGGACCCCGGGCGTGGAGAACGGCTCGATGGCCTTCGATGTCGAGACCCTCCGGCCCACCTACCGGTTCCGCTCCGGCATCCCCGGCTCGAGCTATGCCTTTGAAATCGCCGGACGGATGGGACTCACCCCCGCCTTGATCGGCCGGGCGCAGGAGCTGGTCGGAGCGCAAAAGGACCGCCTCGAGGGCTTGATCCTCGAGCTGGAGAGCAAGATCCAGCATTTCAACGAGGCCGGCCGTGCAGCGGACCTGCGGGAAAGCGAATACCGCGGCCTGGCCCAGTTGTATCAGGAACGCAGCGACGCGCTGCACCGTGAGGAAAAGGCCCTCAAACGCAAGGCGGCGGCTGAAGCGGAGGAGATCCTGCGCCAGACCAACACCACCGTCGAACAGACGATCCGCGAGATCCGCGAAAACCAGGCCCGGACCGAAACCATCCGGGCGGCCAAGCAGGCCCTGGAGGCGCAACGGCACCAGGTCGAGGCGGTGCTGGAACAGACCCGGGAGGTCATTGCCGCGCCGGCGGAGAGGGTGGAACCGGGCCCGGTGCGCAATGGCGATGCGGTACGCTGGGTGAAGATGAGCAGCGTCGGCGAGGTGGTTTCGGAACCCGACCAGCAGGGACGGGTGCTGGTGCGCGTCGAGGGGATCAAGATCAAGGCTCCCCTCGGGGAACTGCAGAAGGTAAGCCGCCGCGAGCTGCGGCGGCAGGGCGGCACCCACATTGCGCTCGATGAGACCGAGACGGTGCGCCATGAAGTGGATCTGCGCGGCTTGCGCGCCGAGGAGGCGATCGAGCGCGTCGAACGCTACCTCGATGAGGCGGTCATAGCCGGCTTTACCGAGGTGCGGATCATCCATGGCAAGGGGACCGGAGCCCTGCGCGCCTCCATCGGCCGGTTCCTGCGTGACCACCCACGGGTCTCGGCGGCTCGCCTCGGCAACTGGAACGAAGGAAACAGCGGGGTGACCGTGGTGGAGCTGCGGCCCGACTGACGGCGGCCCGCCTCGGCAACTGGAACGAAGCAAACTGCGGCCCGACTGAGCGCCGCGCGCGGTCAGAATAACCGGATCAACACAGGGAGTATATGCAGAGGCTCGAAAAGGAGAGGGCGGAGGCCATCGCCGCGGCACAGGAAGCCGCCGCGCTGCTGTTGCGCCACTTTGGCACCATCGCCAGGGAGGAGATCGATCTCAAGGGGGCGGCCGATTTTGTCACTTTCGTCGACAAAAGCTCGGAACAGCTTATCATCGATCGGCTCAGCCGCGCCTTTCCACACCATACCTACTTCGCGGAGGAGTCCAGCCGGGCAGCGGGCGGCGGCTGGCGCTGGATCATCGATCCCCTCGACGGCACCACCAATTATATTCACGGCATCCCGATTTTTGCAATCTCGATGGCACTGGAGGTGGAGGGAGAGATCCGCTTCGGGCTGGTCCTGGATCCCGTGCATGGGGAGCTTTTCATTGCGGAAAAGGGCTGCGGGGCTGAATGCAACGGCAAGGCGATCCGGGTTTCGTCGACAGCTGATCCTGGCCGGAGCCTGCTGGCCACGGGATTCCCTTTCAAACAGAAGCATCACCTGGGCCGTTATCTGGAAGCCTTTCATGAGCTTTTTCTTCAGGTGAGCGGGGTGCGGCGCCTCGGTTCCGCCGCCCTCGATCTCTGCTATGTCGCCTGCGGCCGCTTCGAAGGCTATTGGGAGCTGGGCTTGTCACCCTGGGATGCCGCGGCCGCTTCCCTGATCCTGACCGAGGCGGGCGGTCGATTCAGCGATTTCAGCGGTGGCGGCCAGGGCGTCTGGACCGGTAATGTGGTCGCCTCCAATGGCTTGCTGCATGAGATGATGCTGCAGACGACGCGCTGCCACCTGGCACCGCTTTTTGCCGGGGCTTGAGCCATGCGGCGGAGGGTCTCTATCTCGTTGATCCTGCTCGCGCTGGCGGGGATGATCCGGTACGGCTACGAAGAGAATCCGGCGGTCACCTTGCAGGAATGTCTCGCCGATCCGGCACGCTTTGACGGCCAGCGCATTATCATCGCCACTGAGGTCACGGTGGTGCGGACCTGGCCGGACAGTCTCTGGATCCGGCAGATGGGAAAGCGCTGCACCGTGGTCGGCGCGCCCGGCGCCGCGCAGCCCGGGGAGTATCTCAGCCTGATCGCACGCTTTCATGCGCCGGGATGGCTGGAACTGGAAGCGCTCCACGCCGCCAAGGGCCGCCGCGCCAAGATCCTCTGGTCGATCCTGCCGCCGCTGCTGCTGGCCGCCGGCTGGGTCGCGGCCTACCGCTTTGATTTCCGCAAGGGCTGGTGGGAGGAGCGGGAAAAATGCCGGATCTCGTGACCCATACCTTCGCCGCCTGGCTGCTGGCGCGGCCCGGACGTTGGCGCCAGGTACGGCTGCCCTTTTTCCTCGGCGCCATCCTGCCCGATATCATCTCCCGTCCCATTTACATCCTCAATCCGCGCTGGCAAGGGTACACCGTCGCCTTGCATACCCCGCTCTTCGCCCTGTTGTGCGGCCTGCTGCTGGCCGAAGGGATGGCTCCCGCGCTGCGGCGCGGTGCCCGCCTGGCGCTCAGCGCTGGCATCCTGCTGCATTTTGCCCTTGACCTCATGCAATGCCACCTCGGCGCCGGTTATTACTGGTTCTTCCCCTTCTCCTGGAAAAGTTTTGAACTGGGCTGGATCTGGCCCGAAGCCACGGTCTGCTGGATCCCGCTCTGGCTCGGCACGATGGCGGTGGTCGAGGCGGTGCTGTGGTGGCGTCGTACGCGGCGTCTCTCCGCCTCCTGAAGCCGCGGCTGCCGCTGTGCCCACCTTGCCCTTCGTTTCACTCCGCTCCAGGTCGGACCTTGCCCTTCCCCAAAGACACCGGCGCCCTCCTCACCCTTCGGCTCACTCGGCCTGGCGCGGATTTCCCGCATGCGCCTGCAGCCACTCCGCCGCCTTTTTCTTTTTATCCGCCGCCCGCCGGGCGACTTCGTCCCCCACCGGGCACGCCAGCAGCTGGCGGTAGCAGGCGGCCGCCTGCGCCACATTCCCGAGCCGGTCATGGCATTGGGCGATCTTCCAGAGGATGACGAGTTCGTTGTAGCCGTTGTTAGGCGTGGCGGCGCGGGTGCTGCCCAACAGTGCCATATAGCTGTCGCGTGCGGCGCTCCAATCGGCCTTGAGAAAGCGGGCTTCGGCCAGGGGCCAGAGGAAAAAGCGGCTGCCGGGGTAGTGTTCCAGACCGAGCTCGGCCCAGGCGATCGCCCGGTCGTACTCTTTCTCACGGATATAGATCCAGGTGAGATTGGACCAGGCCGAGGCGGGAGAGAGGCGGGTGCACGCGCCGGCGCGGACGATATTGGCGATGCCCTCCCTGCGGCGATCGGGAAAGAACGGCAGCCAGGAGAAATGGACCGTGACACGGCTGCGCCAGTACTGCCAGGTGCCGATGCCGAGTCGGGCATCACAGAAGGAAGAGTCCTGGGCGAGCAGAGGTTCGAGATAGTCGAGGGCCGACTGGATGGCGCGGTAGGCGGGCCAGTATTTCCCGTCGCGGCTGAGCTGGGCGCTCTTGTAGGCGTAGGCGGCGCCCGCGTAAAACTGCGCTTCGGGGTCGGTGGGAGCGGCGCGGAGCTGGTGTTTGGCCAAACGGATGGCCGACTCGATGCAGCGGTCAAAGTTGTCTCGCCATTCGCCCGATTCAAAATCGAGCATCATCGACTGGTAGATGGCGGCGCGGAAGAAAGGTCCTTCCGGCCGCTCGGGGAATTCGCGGGTGATGCGGTCGAACAGCTCAAGGGCGCGTTCATAGTCGTGGGTCACGCCCCATTCCACACCCTGGCGCAGCAGCGCAGTGTCGGGCTGGGACGCGCGCAGCGCGAATGCAGCCAGGAGAATGAGGGCGATGGCGGCCAGCTGCGTGCAGCGAGAAAGAGAGAGAGGCATAGGGCTCCGGGCAAAAAAAAAGCCTGTCGGTCGGACAGGCTTGATGAAAAACGACTGGAACTAATCCATAATGTACTGGAAGGGATCCACGGGTTTGCCGTCCACGATCACCTCGTAATGGAGATGAGGACCTGTGGAACGCCCGGTATCGCCGACGCGGCCGATCACCGTGTAGCGGTTGATGGTCTGGCCGGGTTTGACCGCGATGGATTCGAGATGTGCATAGCGGGTCAGGCGGCCAAAGCCATGATTGATCAGCACATACTTGCCGTAATCATAGTTGGGCCGGTAGTTGGTGACCACCTCAACCACTTTGCCATCTGCAGCCGCATACACTTCGGTGCCGCGGGGGGCGGAAAAATCGACACCTTCGTGATGCTTGAAGCGATCAATGAACGGATCAAGACGATACCCGAATTTATCTGTTACTCTTCCTCCGCCCAATGGCCTGATGGAGGGGGTTTGTTTCAGGCGCCGCAGGTTACTATAGTACTCATTCATGATCTCCTGGCGGCTCTCCACGGCCAATTCCGCACGCTGCGACAGGTTATCCAGCAGGTTTTTCATCTGAAAGGCCTGCTGGTTCACGTTGCCGGAGCCGTAGGTCAGGTCGATTGCTGCGGCATTGACATTGCCGCCCACGCCCATCTTTTTGATGTCGCTGTTGATGGTGGGCATGTCAACGAACACCCGCAAATCGTCATCCTGTTTTTCTACGGATTGCAGTTTGGCTTCTATAGTCCGGACCTGTGAGGTCATGTCCGTAAGCAAGGCCTGCAACCGGCTATTGCTGCGGCTGAGGTTGGCCACCTGATAATCGCTGAAGAGAATATTAATCAGAGTGGAGCTGACCACAACCACCAGCACAATCGCGGCGATACCTAACCCAATAAATCCGACGATCTTTTTCCAGCTTAAACTTATTTCTTTTAGTTCCGTTCCCCCCAAAGAGAAATAGAGTAGCTTCACTTGTTTGTTGCGCATTTCTATTTCCTTTGAGTTAAATTAATAATTCTCCTGTCCTTAGACGCTAGTTGCCATTTCTGTTACGCTGAGGTGGGAATAGATGCGGAGGGTAATGTGGTAATTTACTAAGCAAAAAGAAGATTGTCAAGGAAAAAGTGCTGACAAAAATGTAAGCCCATGGAATATATAGAGATGATCAACCCAGGTATTTGCGGAGGAGGTTGCTGCGGGAGTTGTGGCGCAGGCGGCGCAAGGCCTTTTCCTTGATCTGGCGGACACGTTCGCGGGTGAGGGCGAAGCGTTGGCCGATCTCTTCGAGGGTGAGGGGGTGTTCCATGCCGAGGCCGAAGTAGAGGCGGATGACCTCGGCTTCGCGGAGTTCGAGCGAGGCGAGGGCGCGTTCGATCTCGATGCGCAGGGATTCGGCCTGCAGCTGTGAATCGGGCGCCGGCATCTCATAGTCCTCGATGACGTCCATCAGCTTGTTCTCTTCCTCTTCGTCGATCGGCGCGTCGAGGGAGAGCTGCTTGCTGGTGTTGCTCATCAGGTCGGAGATATCCGCCGGGCTCATGTCCATCTCTTCGGCGAGTTCTTCCTTGGTCGGCTCGCGTTCGTATTCCTGCTCGAGCGACGAGAAGAGCTTTTCGATCTTGTTGAGGGCCCCGATGCGGTTGAGGGGGATGCGGACGATGCGGGATTGTTCGGCCAGAGCCTGGAGGATGGACTGGCGGATCCACCAGACGGCATAGGAGATGAACTTGAAGCCGCGGCTCTCGTCGAAGCGGGTGGCCGCCTTGAGCAGGCCGAGGTTGCCTTCGTTGATGAGGTCGCCGAGCGAGAGCCCCTGGTTTTGGTACTGTTTGGCGACGCTGACGACAAAACGGAGATTGGACTTGGTAAGCATCTCCAGCGCTTCCTGATCGCCGGAGCGGATGCGGGCGGCGAGATCGATCTCCTCACTGGCGGTGAGCAGCGGAATCTCGTTGATTTCGCGCAAATAACGGTCGAGGGAATCCTCGACGTTTGCGATCTGGAATAACATCCCTGTCCCTGCCAATCTTCACTCCCCTGGTTTCAGATCTTGGCGTCCGCGGGCTTGCTCGCGCTAATATAAGGAAAGCAACACTCTTTGTCAATAACTGATTTCATGAGGTTCCTCACGCCGGCGCCGGATGCGGAAATACGGCCGCTGCAGAAAAGAATTGACTTTGACGGAAAATGTTATATATTTACTATTAGTCGATTCCGTGTTTTCATTTCAGGAAAGGGGTATGTTGAAGCCTTCCGTATATGCCGTCTTGATCGTTCTGGTCGTGCTGAATTCGCTTCTGTTCGGCGGCGCCATTATTTCCACCTTTCAGGGGGAAGCCGGGTACAATCAGGTTGAAATCAAGTGGATCGTTGCCGCTGAGAACAACCTGCGCAGTTATCAACTTCTGCGTTCTCTGGATAACCGCGATTACGAAGCCATCGCCACCATTGAGGCTAAAAAGCTCGAGAGCGGCGAAAAGACCTATACCTATCTCGATAAAAGCGTTTTCAAGGAAAGCAATCACGAATTCTATTACAAGCTGCGCCTGGTCAATGAGGATGGCTCGGTCATCGAGTATGACAAAATCCTGCATCTGACGCCGCAGATCTCCTCTGCGCGGCAGACCTGGGGCAGCATCAAGGCGATGTTCCGCTGAAAAGCCTCTTTTTTTGAGCCCGGGTTCCGGGCTTTTTTTTTTGCCCCTGGTTCCCGCGCCCTTACCCACCGATCCGCTGGCGTTTGCCGAGATACTGCAGCAGCGCCCCCTCGAAGGATGTTCCAGTATCCATCAGCACATAATCGATGCGGTTTTCGCGGCATTGCCGCCGCAGCGACTCGATGTGGCCGGCGATCAGACGGCGATAATCGCTGCGGATATGCCAGGGCTGCGTCGCCATGCGCTCGCCGCTTTCGAGGTCGATAAAGAGTCCGTCCTGCCGGAAATCAAAGGACCGTTCCAGGGGGTCCAGGAGGTGAAAAACGATCACCTCGTGGTGATTATGGCGGAAGTGCTTGAGTCCGGAGATGATGTTCTGGGGCTCGTCGAGAAGATCGGAGAAGAGCATCACCAGTCCACGGCGATGGATGCGTTCGGCCATCTGGTGCAGCGTCTGGGCGACATCGGTGGTGGCTGCGGGGAGGGTATTTTGCATCTCCTGCAGCAGCAGGGTCAGGTAGCTGGATATTGAGCGTGGCGGCAGGTAGCGGCGGATCTTGTCATCAAAGGTGACCAGGCCGACGGCGTCCCGCTGGCCGATCATCAGATAGGCCAGGGCGGCCGCCAGATAGGTCGCATAGCGGAGCTTGGTGACCGTTCCCGAGCTGTATCCCATGGAGGCGGAGGCGTCGAGGAGGAGATAGGTTTTGAGGTTGGTCTCCTCCTCGAATTCCTTGAGGTAATAGCGATGGGTCTTGGCGTAGACCTTCCAGTCGATGTGGCGGATGTCGTCGCCGGGCATGTAGGGGCGGTGTTCGGCGAATTCGACGCTGAAGCCGTGGTAGGGGCTGCGGTGCAGTCCGGTGATAAAGCCTTCCACGACCAGGCGGGCGACAAGGTCGAGATTGGCCAGCTTGGAGACAGTGCCGGGCTGGAGAAACTGCCGGTAGTCCGGCGCAGCGGCGGCCATGGTCTAGCTCTCCTGGTCCGAGATGAGCCGGTCGATGATCTGGGCCGTGGTGACGCCCTCGGCCTCGGCGTTAAAGCTGGTGACGAGGCGATGGCGCAGCACCGGTTTGGCCAGGGCGCGGACATCGGCGATATCGGGGGTGGGTCGGCCGTCGAGGATGGCCCGGGTTTTGGCGCCGAGGATGAGATATTGCGAGGCACGCGGGCCGGCGCCCCAGGTGATCCACTCGCGGATGAAGCCGGGGGCGCTGGCATGACCGGGACGGGTGCGGCGCGCCAGCTGTACGGCATAGTGGATCACATTGTCGGCAACAGGCACACGGCGCACCAATTCCTGCAGTGCGATGATATCCTCCGCCTTGAGGATCACCTTGAGGTCGGCATGATAGGCGCTGGTGGTGGCGCGCACAATCTGCTCTTCCTCGGCCTCCTCCGGATAATCGACCCACAGATTGAACATGAAACGATCGAGCTGGGCCTCGGGCAGAGGATAGGTGCCCTCCTGTTCGATCGGATTCTGGGTGGCGAGGACGAAAAAAGGTTCGTCGAGCTTGTAGGTGACGCCGGCGGCGGAGACTTCATGTTCCTGCATGGCCTGGAGCAGCGCGGACTGGGTTTTGGGCGGCGTCCGGTTGATCTCGTCGGCGAGGATGATGTTGGCGAAGATCGGGCCCTTGGCATATTTGAAGGTCTTGCGGCCGCTGCCGGGTTCCTCCTCGATCACCTCGGTGCCGGTGATATCGGAGGGCATCAGATCCGGAGTGAATTGGATGCGTTTGAACTGCAGGTCCAGAACACGCGCCAACGTGCTGATCAGCAGGGTCTTGGCGAGGCCGGGGACCCCCACCAGCAGGGCGTGGCCCCGGGCGAGGAGCGAGATGAGCAATTCGTCGATGACCTGATGCTGACCGATGATGACCTTGCCGATTTCGTCCCTGATCGCCTGGTGAGCCGCTTTCAGTTGAGCCACTGCATCCAGATCGCGGTCGCCGCGAGATTCCATGCCGCCTCCTGATCCTAGAGTAAGGTAACGGGTACAAAGGTGAACAGTCACAGCAAATGTTCACTGCCGCGATGTTCTTTTATAACCGGCAAATACCGGCGGTTGTTCCGCCTTGCGGAAAAGATTGGAAAATTGATCCGGATCGCGTAATTTAAGGGAAGAAATGGGGGGCCATGATCCTGTTCAAGGGCAAAGTACTTACATGAAAACCCATCTTGTCGGCATGAACCGCACCGATCTGGAGCTCTACGCTGAGGCGCTCGGGGAAAAGAAATTCCGCGGCCGGCAGCTCTTCAGCTGGATTTACACCAAACAGGCCGGCGGCTTTGACCGCATGAGCGATATCGCCAAGCCGCTGCGGCAGCGGCTGGAGGAGGAGGCGGTACTGGGCTGGATGGACCTGGCGCAAAAACAGGTCTCGGCGGCGAGCGGATCGGTCAAGTATCTCTTTCGGCTGGAAGACAAGGCCCTGGTCGAAGCGGTCTATATCCCCGAGGCGGGGCGGCGCACCCTGTGTATCTCGAGCCAGGTGGGCTGTGCCCTGGGGTGCACCTTTTGCGCCACCGGCGCCCTGGGTTTCCAGCGTAGCCTGACCGCCGGCGAGATCGTCGATCAGGTGCTGCAGGCCGCGCGGGATAGCGGTGCACTGCCGACCAACATCGTCTTTATGGGGATGGGCGAACCCCTGGTTAACTACGAGGCGGTCATGGCCGCTGCGGCCGTGATCAACGCCGCCGATGGCATCGCCATTGGCCACCGCCATATCGTCATCTCGACCGTGGGAATCACCCCCGCCATCCTGCGCTATGCCGATGAGGGCCAGCCCTACCGGCTGGCCATTTCGCTGCATTCGGCCATCGACGAAAAACGGCGGCAGATCGTCCCCATCGCTGCGCGCTATCCCCTGCCCGAGCTGATCAACGCGGTCAAGTATTATGCCCGCAAGGCCCGCCGCCGCCCCACCTTCGAATATGTCCTCCTGGCCGGCTTTAACGACGGCGAGGAGGACGCGGCCGCCTTGCGGCAGCTCGCGACCGAGCTGCCCTGCAAGGTCAATCTCATTCCCTTCAATCCGGCGATCCCGGGATTCAACCGGCCTGATGACGCCCGGGTGGCGCGTTTCGCGGCCTGGCTGGCGCCGCTGCATGCACCGGTCTCGGTGCGCTGGAGCAAGGGCACCGATATTGACGCCGCCTGCGGGCAGCTGGCCGGTCAGGCGCAGAATAACGGACTTTTATGGGAGGAACATCATGAGAAGAACGTCTAGGTACCTCTATGGGCTGCTGACGGGAGCCGGGATCCTGCTGGCTTTCGGCCTGCCGGCTCCGGCCGCATGGCAGCAGCCGGTCCCGGCGAGTGCGGTGACCGGATCCTGGCAGGGCACACTCAAGGTGATGGGAACGGAGCTGCGTCTGGTTTTCAGGATTTCGCAAGCAGCGGATGGCGCGCTCACCGCCCTGCTTGACAGCCCCGACCAGGGGGCGAGGGACATCCCGACCTCGAAGGTGATCTGGGATGGCGATTCACTCCAAATCGAAGCGGCATTGATCCGCGGAGTTTTCGCGGGTGTCTATCGTTCCGACAGTCTGCTCATCAGCGGCCACTGGAAACAGGGCGGCATGAGTTTCCCCTTGACCCTCAAGCGCGGTGAGGTCACCCTGCGCCGCCCGCAGGAGCCGGTCCCACCCCTGCCCTATTCGAGCGAGGAGGTGACGGTCCACAACGCGGCGGCCGGCATCGATCTGGCCGGGACCCTCACCCGTCCCGCCCAGGGCGGGCCTTTTCCGGCGGTCGTGCTGATCACCGGCTCCGGGCCGCAGGACCGTGACGAGTCCCTCATGGGACACCGCCCCTTCCTCGTCCTCGCCGATTATTTGACCCGTCGCGGCATCGCCGTTCTGCGCATGGACGACCGCGGCATCGGCAAGTCCAAGGGCAACTTTGCCACGGCGACCACCCTCGATTTCGCCCAGGATGCCCTGTCCGGGGTAGCCTATCTCAAGTCCCTATCCATCATCCGCCCTGGCCGGATCGGCCTGATCGGCCACAGCGAGGGCGGCATCATCGCGCCCATAGCGGCGACCCGCTCGAAGGATGTCGCCTTTATCATCCTCATGGCTGGCACGGGAATGACCGGGGAGGAGATCCTCTATCGCCAGGCCGAACTGATCTCGCGGGCCGGCGGTGCGAGCGCGGCGGAGATAGCCAAAGAACGCGCGGTCCAGCATGATCTTTTCACCGTCGTCAAGTCTGAAAAAGTGGACTCGCTCGCGGCTGCGCGCCTGCGGCCGATCCTCCTCGAAGCGGTCGCCACTCTGGGCGATTCCGAGAAGCAGGCGATGGGGCCGGCCGATGCCTATGTCCAGGGACAGATCCGCCAGATCACCTCGCCCTGGTTCCGCTTTTTCCTCACCTACGATCCGCTTCCGGTTCTGAGAAAAGTGAAATGCCCGGTGCTCGCACTTGGCGGTGCTCTGGATCTGCAGGTGCCGCCGCTCGAGAACCTTCAAGCCATCGAACGGGCCCTGCAGGAGGGCGGCAACCATCAGTACACCGTCCAGCTCTTTCCCGGCCTGAATCACCTCTTCCAGAACGCGGTCACGGGCGCTCCGACGGAGTACGGCAAGATCGAGGAGACCCTTGCCCCGGCGGCCTTGTCTTGTATGGGCGACTGGATTTTGGCAAGGACGGCAAAAATCCGTTGACATTCTGGCCGATTTTTGCTAGAATAGTGGACGATAAAACAGGCACACCGGGCCGGCGCACACCCGTCCCGGGATGTCTCTCAACGGACTGCCTGACCACTGCATCGACGACTTGGAGCAGGACATGACAACCAGTATCGGAATCCGGCGCGAGGACAAGAATGTATGGGAACGCCGTTCAGCCATCATTCCGGAACACATCACCCAACTGGGGCAGCTGCTGCCTCTGCAAGTGCTCTGCCAACCCTTTGCGACTCGCGCGTATTCCGACCACGAATATGAACGCGTCGGCGCCCGCCTCCAGGAAGATCTCTCCCCCTGCGCGGTCATTTTCGGCATCAAGGAGGTTCCCGTCGATCTCTTGCTGCCCCAGAAATGCTACCTCTTTTTCTCGCATACCATCAAGGGACAGCCCTATAACATGCCCATGCTGCAGCGGCTCCTCGATCTGCGCTGCACCCTGATCGATTACGAGCTGATCAGGGATGCTCAGGGCCGCCGCCTGGTCTTTTTCGGCCGTTTCGCCGGTATGGCCGGGATGGTCGATACCCTGCACACCCTGGGCTTGCGTCTGCACCATTTGGGATACCCGACGCCGCTGACGGAGATCCGCATGGCCTACGAATACCGCGATATGACCGAAGCCAAGGCCGAGGTCAAACGCGTCGGCGACAAGATCGCGGCTTCCGGCTTGCCCCGGGCCATCCGTCCCCTGGTCATCGGCTTCTCCGGCTATGGCCATGTTTCCAAGGGGGCCCAGGAGGTTTTTGATCTGCTGCCGCATCAGGAGGTCGATGCACAGGAGATCGCCGCGCTGACCCCGGACCACGATGGCCTTTTCCACAAGGTGGTCTTTGCTGAACGCGATATGGTGCGGCCGGTCGACCCCGGCCGGACCTTCGAGCTCAACGACTATTTTGAGCGGCCGGAAGGGTACCGCTCGCAGTTCGAGGAGCATCTGCCCTATCTGAGCGCTCTGGTCAATGGCATCTACTGGGACACCCGTTACCCCCGGCTGCTGACCAAGGAATATCTGAAATCGCGCTGGTCGCAGGGCGAGCCGCTCAAGCTGCAGGTCGTCGGCGATATCAGCTGCGATATTCACGGCTCGATCGAGTGCACGGAAAAGGCCACCGTTTCCGACCAGCCGATGTTCGTCTATGATCCCCGCTCCGATTCGATTCACGACGGATATGAAGGGGAGGGTTTGGTGATCATGGCGGTGGACAATCTCCCGGCAGAGGTGCCCCGGGATGCCTCCCGGGCCTTCAGTGAATCGCTGCAGCCCTTCCTGCCGGCGATTTGCAGCGCGGATTACAGCCAGCCGTTTGCCGCCCTGAACTTGCCACCGGAAATCAGGAATGCCATCATCTGTCATCGCGGCGCCCTGACGCCTGCGTACCGTTATTTGGGGGAACATCTAAACAAAGAGTAAGGAGATTGGGTATGAAAAAAGTACTGGTTCTGGGTGCTGGTCTGGTTTCGCGTCCCCTGGTCCGCTATCTTCTCGATCAACCTGAAACACAGGTCATCATCGCCAGCCGCACCGTCAGCAAGGCCGAGGCCCTGATCGAGGGCCATCCCGCCGGCAAGGCTGTGGCTGCGACGGTGCAGGAGAAGGAGAAACTCGAGACCCTGGTGGCGGAAGCCGATGTGGCGATCAGCCTGCTGCCCTGGATCTACCACGTGCAGGTGGCCGAGTTGTGTCTGAAACACAAGACGCATCTGGTGACCACCAGCTATGTGAGTCCGGCCATGCGGGCCCTCGACCAGCAAGCCAGGGACCAGGGTTTGCTCTTCCTCAATGAGATCGGTCTGGATCCCGGCATCGACCACATGTCCGCAATGAAGATGATCCATGAAGTGGCCCACAAGGGCGGGCAGGTGACCTCTTTTGAATCGGTTTGCGGCGGCTTGCCGGCACCCGAGGCCGATGACAATCCCTGGGGCTACAAATTCTCGTGGAGTCCGCGCGGCGTGCTCCTGGCTGGCCGCAACTCCGCCCATTTCCTCCGCGATGGCAAGGACATGGTGATCGAGAACCGCGACCTCTTCCGCACGGTAATGATCAAGAGCGTCAAAGGCATTGGCTGGCTCGAGGTCTATCCCAATCGCGATTCGATGCTCTACCAGCAGCTCTATGGCCTCAAGGAGGCTAAAACCATCTTCCGCGGCACCTTCCGCAATCCCGGCTGGTGCGAGACCCTCGAAAAAGTGGTGCTGCTCGGTTTTCTCAACGACACCGAGCGGCCGGAGATCCTCAGCTGGAGCTGGGCGCAGCTGACCGCCTCCCTGATCGGCGCCAAGCCGGAGAACGTCAAGGCGGCCATGGCCCGGCACCTCGACCTGCCTGAGGTCCATAATGTGATCAAGCGCTTCGAGTGGCTCGGCCTCTTCAGCAATGAGCCGGTGGTGAGCACGCCGCCGACCCTTATTGATGCCCTGACCGCCCTGATGGAGAAAAAGATGGCCTATCGGCCGGGCGAGCGCGACCTGGTTGTGCTGCAGCACGAGTTTGTCGCGGAGTACCCGGGCGGAAAGAAAGAGGCGATCACCAGCCTGCTGGTCGATTACGGCATTCCCCACGGCGATACCTCCATGGCGCGCACGGTCAGCCTCCCCGCCGCGGTCGCCGTCAAGCTGATGAACCAGGGCAAGATCCCCCTCACCGGCGTGCACATTCCCATCCTGCCGGAGATCTATGAACCCGTGCTCGACGAACTGGAAAAAATGAACATCAAATTCGTCGACACCTACAAGCCGCTGGCCTGACCCGCAGCGATCGGCACCGAGAGCCCGGAGAAGCGCCGGGCTCTTTTTTTCTCGCTCCGCTGTGCCGGCGGGAAGAGAGGCTTTCCCCCAGGAGGGAGCAATGAAACCGTTGACAGGAACCATGATTCTCCTGCTGATGCTGACTCTGGCATGTGAGCGCAGCGGCGCAACCCGGGAGCGCTTTTTCCTTGCCGCCGTCCGGAACCGGCCCGGGCTGGAAATCCAGGATCTCTACAAACTGCTCTACCAGGGCCGCTTCGGCATCGGTCATCTCATCCCGTCACGTGAGGCGGCCCGCCGTTATCTTCTGGATGAGATCGCCACCCTGCCGCAGGGGGAGGATGAGCCGCTGCTGGAACCCTGCTCGCCGGACGGAGGCATGGTGCGCGTCAACCTGCGGCCTTTTGTCCGGCGCGGCCTCGATCCGGAAAAGCTCCTCGACGCGATGCTCGAGAGCCTGCGCGCGGCCCCTCCTGATACCGCCGCCTTTGAGCGTGACTGGGAGGCCGCCGGCGCATTACTTCGCGCCGGCCGGCTACCGCTGAATGCGGCGGCCTATGCGGCCTTCACGCGCGAGGTATCCCAGGCGCGCTATCCGGCGCTGCACCATTCCGCAAGCTATAGCGCACGTTATCATCCCGCCTACCGCGTGGTGGTGCGGGACATTTTCCTTCACCTTTGCCCCGAAGCCGGTCAAAACAGCACAAACCGATAACAGGGATGAATACTGAAATGGAACATCGACTCCTCTTCACTGGCGCCCGCAGCCGCCGCGCAGGGTGGAGCGGCCGCACACGGCCCCACTCCCTGATCCTGAAACTCATCATGGAGATCCACCACAAACCGCAGATTCTGGCTCTCTGCGTACTGCTGGCGACGCGCACTCCCGCCCGAGCCGGCGACGAACCTCCCGCCCTGCTGCGTGAAATGCGCGGGGTCTGGGTGGCCACGGTCGCCAATATCGACTGGCCCTCCCGGCCCGGACTCCCGGTGGCGGAGCAGCAGGCGGAGGCGCTGGTCATCCTCGACCGGGTGCAGGCCATGAAGATGAATGCGGTGGTCCTGCAGGTGCGTCCACAGGCCGACGCCCTCTACGCCTCGGCGCTGGAACCCTGGTCGTACTATTTGACCGGTGCGCAAGGCCAGGCCCCGGAACCCTACTACGATCCCCTGGAGTTCTGGATCGAGCAGGCGCATGCGCGCGGCCTCGAACTGCACGCCTGGTTCAATCCCTATCGCGCCGGTCACCCGGCGATGCACAGCGCCTTTTCGGAGCAGTCGGTCGTCCGCAAACATCCGGAATGGGTCCACGCCCTGGCCGATACCGGCTATTTCTGGCTCGATCCGGCCCTCAAGGGCGTGCAGGAGCACTCCCTGGCCGTGGTCCTGGACGTGGTCCGGCGCTACGATGTGGACGGGATTCATTTCGACGATTATTTTTATCCCTATCGCGAGTACAACCGGGGCGGGGATTTCCCCGACGAAGCGGCCTGGCAGGCCTACCTGGCCGGCGGCGGCAAGCTTGCACGCGACGACTGGCGGCGGGCTGCGGTGAACCAGTTCATCGAAAAGGTTTACAAGGGAATCAAAAAAGCCAAACCCTGGGTCAAGTTCGGAATCAGCCCCTTCGGGGTGTACCGGCCGGGCTACCCCGAGGGCTACGGGGGCGGCTTTGACCAATACGCCGTCCTGTACGCGGATGCACGCCTCTGGTTCAACAAGGGATGGGTCGATTACTATACGCCGCAGATCTACTGGAACATCGCCAGTCCGCAGACGAGCTTTCCGGTGCTGCTGGGATGGTGGGAGCGCGAGAACCGCAAAAAACGGCAGCTCTGGCCGGGGCTCTATATGCGGCCCGAGATCGAACGCCGCCAGATGGCGCTGGAGATCGTCAACCAGGTCATGGTGACGCGCGGCATGCTCCCGGAGGCGCCGGGGACGATCCTTTTCAGCATGCGCTCGCTGATGGCGGCGGACAGCATCCATTTCAAGGCGCTGGCGCAGGGGCCCTTTGTGCGGCCGGCGCTGATGCCCGCCTGCCGCTGGCTCGATGACCAGGCTCCGGATGCGCCGGCAGTGCAGGTGGCCGCCAACGACAGCGGCTGGCATCTCACCTGGCAGCCCCGGGGCAAGGAGAAAGCCTTCCTCTATGGCCTCTATGTCAAGCGCGCAGAGCGCTGGCGCCCGGTGCTCCTGCCGGCCGCACAAACCGCACTGGATCTGCCCGGAAGGGAAGGAAGGATCTCCGCCATCGCCGTGACGGCTATCGACCGCTGCGGCAATGAGAGCAAGCGCCAGGTGATCCGCCTCGAATAGGCTGTTTCAGCCCGGGGCGGAGGAGCTCCTGCCGGCTCTTGCGCCGCCGGCAGACGACTTTCCAGTGTCACCTTGATTTTCGCCGGACATATGGCTGCTTTGCAGGCAATCATCTCAATCAGGGAGGTACCCGTGCGTACCTGCACAAGGATTCTGCTTTACACACTGGCTCTGGCCGGCCTGGCTCTGGCCCAGCCGCAGCGGGAGAGCTATGACTCGACCGCGGTTGCGCGCATCCGCGAGGAGGGGCTGCATCATTCCCGCGTCATGCAGTTTCTTGAAAATCTGACCGATATCTACGGCCCGCGGCTCAGCGGTTCGCCCGCCTATATGGCGGCGGCGCAGTGGGCCCGAGGTGAACTGGCGGCGATGGGGCTGGAGAACGCCCGCCTCGAGGCCTGGGGACCCTGGGGCTACGGCTGGACCCTGAAGAACTACTCGGCCAACATCTTCGGCCGGCAAAATTTCCCCCTCATCTCCTGGCCCAAGGCCTGGTCGCCCGCCCTCCCGGAAAGCGAGGCGGAACTCCTCTTCCTGGATGCCCGGACGGACAGTGCGGTCCTGAGCTACTCCGGCCGGATCAAAGGCAAGTTCGTCATGATCCAGGATCCGCATGAGACGGCTGTGCCCTTCGCGGCCTTTGCCAGCCGCATCCCCGACTCGACCCTGCTCAAGATGGCCAACTCAGACGGCCAGCGCCGCGGCGGACGCCGCTTCGAGCGCAGCCCCGAAATGATCCGCAGGCAAGAGGTGGCCTGGCGCAAGATGAAGCTCTGTTTTGACGAGGGCGCCCGGGCCATCCTCACCTCCAGCCAGCGCGATGGCGGCATCATCGATGTGGCCGCGGCCTCCTGGCCGCAGCATCCCGATTCTTTCCGGACAACCGGTCCCAGGGTGTATGCTCTTGACGCTCCAAAGCTGATCCCGCAGATCTCGGTCGGGGCGGAGCACTATAACCGCCTGGTCCGGATGATCCAGCATGGCGAAAAGCCCCGGCTCGAACTCGAGATCGAGGCGGCCTTCAACCGCGCAGATTCGGGCTATAACATTCTTGCCGAACTCCCCGGCACCGACCTCAAGGACCAGGTCGTCCTGATCGGCGGCCATTTCGACTCCTGGCATGGCGGGACCGGCGCCGCCGATAATGCCTGCGGCTGTGCCGTGGCCATGGAGGCGATGCGCATCCTCAAGACGCTCGATCTCAAGCCCCGCCGTACCATCCGCATCGGACTCTGGGACGCCGAGGAACACGGTTTTCTCGGCTCGCGCGGCTACATCAGCAAACACCTGGCTGCACGCGAGGGGGGCGTCGATGGCCGCGGCGGCAAGGTGACCCTGAAACCGGAAGGGGAAAAATTCTCGGTCTACTTTAACATGGATAACGGCAGCGGCAAATTCCGCGGCATCTATCTGCAAGGGAATGAAGCCTGCCGGCCGATCTTTCGCGCCTGGCTCAAGCCCTTCAGCGACCTCGGCGCCGCCACCATCACCCTGGCCAGTACCGGCGGGACCGACCACCAGGCCTTCGACGGTGTGGGGCTTCCAGGATTCCAGTTCATTCAGGATGAACTCGACTATGATGCGCGCGTTCATCATTCGAACATGGATCTCTACGAGCGCTGCCCGTCCGGGGATCTGCAGCAGGCAGCAGTGATCATGGCCGCCTTTGCCTACAACGCAGCCATGCGGGAGGCCATGATCCCGCGCAAGCCCGCCCTCGAGCCGCCGTTCGCTCCCGGCCCGCCCGACGGTTTGACACCGCAACCGGACACCCGCAAAAAGGAGGGACCGATGCGAGCGAGTTCTTTGATCCTGGATCGTCTGGAAAACGCCGAACGCTATTTTACCCTGCATCCCGCCTTCGCGCGCGCCTTCGCCTTTCTGCGGCAGCCCGGTCTGGCGGAATTGAGCCTCGGCCGGCATGAGATCGATGGCGAGCGCCTCTATTGCTCCATCAGCGAGGGAGCGGGCAAGGGCAAGGAGGGCGCCAGGCTGGAGGCGCACCGCCGCTATATCGATATCCAGTATGTCATCGCCGGCACCGATGTGATGGGATGGAAGCCGGCTTCCGCGTGCACGGCTCCCGACGGCCCGCCGGACCCGGCAAAGGATCTCATCCTCTTCAAGGACCAGCCGGAACGATGGGTGGAGGTTCCTCCCGGCAGCTTTACCATCTTTTTCCCGGAGGATGCCCACGCGCCTATGGGCGGAGCGGGGACGATTCGCAAGGCGGTGGTCAAAGTAGCCGTGGAATAGGCCGGCGGCGATCGGCGCGGGCCTGCCGCGGATCGGGTGCGGGGGACCA
>DAOQAG010000001.1:0-7776 GCA_035353815.1 bacterium | reverse complement strand
GCGACGGGATTATCAAAAGCCGGGCGCCGATGACCAATCCCTGACACAAAGGTGATCGACACGGCCGTGATATTTGCGATGGTGCGCGAAGAGTCGGGGAGAGGTTCCCGCACAAAAATTGTGCAAGAATTGGACAAAAACGCTTGACATTCGCCATTTTATGATATATATTAATTAGTGACGAATAGACGTCATTAATCGTTTTTTATGGGGGTTGTTCATTTCACTCGACGTACCTGGGGAGGTTGGGGCTCTATGCAGCAGGGAATTGAGCAGGGGAAGATGTGAATACGTCGGCTCTATCTGTTGCATTATACAGCGGCGTCCATCGCTGCTGGTGAAGACTGAACAAGCGTATCAGCCTTTACCCCACGCAGGAGCACAAACCTCGAACAGGCTGCACTCTGGTCCGGCAGCATGATGGTGTGTGCGCTCGCAGCACGTATCGGGCTACCATGACCAAAGGGATGAACCATATGCCCCTGGGTACGATCGCAACGTTTCCTGACTGCCTTTTCTCCCGGCCATCTCTCCTCCCGGGCGTTTGCCCTGCTTTCGCTGCGGCGCCACACTATCGGAATCTATTTCGTCTAAGGAATCACCCTCGATCCCTCCTGGCTGGGGGAGGCCATGGGTCCGCCTCGACGGGCCTTTCTGCGCCTTGGCGCCGGTGAGGGATCCAAAACGGGGCGGGGTGAGTATCTCACCCCGCCCCCCTCTTTTTTTTATGCGGCACCGATCATCGGGATGGTTCGAATCCAGATTTTTCTTCACCCGCGACGAGCACCGGCCAATGAAGCCCGGGGGCGTAATCCCTCCCGGGTTTTTTTTTACAGGGCCCGGAGGCCATAAAATCCATTTGTCTTTTGCCGCCGGTTTTGGTAGATTTCAGAAAAGGGGCCGTTTCATATCCGGTCATCCCGAGAGGGGGAAACCATGAGTGATCATCGCTTTGCATCGGCTGCATGTTTCCTGTTGATATCCGCTCTCCTCGGCAGCGCCGCAGGCCAGTCGCGGCGGATTCCCGCTGTTCCGGACAGCCTGATCGTGGCACGCTACCTGGATGACTCCGGCGCGGAGGTCGAGGTGATCGACATCCACAGCAAACCGCCGCAGGGATACACCGCCATCGCGGCCGCTCTTCCGGCGGATGCGATCGGGCTGGCCGGAATGCCGGCCTACGACTGGTCGTTCGGCTGTTCGCCCACGGCCGCATCCATGATGGCGGCCTATTATGACGCCCACGGTTATCCCAATATCTATACCGGGCCGGCCAACGGCGGCGTGATGCCCCTGAACAACAGTACCTGGGGCGCCGTGGTGATCAATGGCGAAACCAGAAAACAATGCCCCCTCAGTGCCACCCGCAATGGTGTGGACGGCCGGGCGACGCGCGGGCACGTCGACGACTACTGGATCCGCTACGGCAATACCGATCCTGATCCTTTTATCGCCAACAGCTGGAGCGAGCACACCCTCGGTGACTGCCTCGGGGATTACATGCGGACCAGTCAGTCGACCTGGAACAATATGGATGGCGGAACCCGTTTTTATTATTATCCCAGCGGCAATCCCTTGTCCTCCTCCACCGTCGACGACGGGGCCTATGGCATGCGGTTATTTTTCGAATCGCGCGGCTACACCGTCACAACCTGCTATACCCAGACGATCCAGGGATATAACGGCAATACGACCGGATTTACGCTCACGCAATTTCATCAAGAGATTGATGCCGGGTACCCCGTGCTCCTGCAGATGGCTGGTCATACCATGATCGGCTTTGGCTATGAGGATGCGGACAGTACCATCTATCTGCATGATACCTGGGATTATAACGATCATTCGATGAAGTGGGGCACCTATTATTCCAGCACGAGCATGACGCAATGGGGGGTGGTCGTGCTGCATCTCGCTCCTGCTGCCGTGCAGCACATCGCCCTGGCCGGAGGCTGGAACATGATCTCCTCCTATATGCAGGCGGACAATGCGAGTGTGAGCGCGCTGCTGGCCCCCCTCGCGGGCAATCTGGTCATCATGAAGAACGGCAGCGGCGAGGTCTACTGGCCCTCCCTTGGCATCGATCAGATCGGCTCCTGGAATGCCTTGCAGGGCTATCAGCTCTATCTGACCACCGCTGCGACCCTGGATATCAGCGGCACGGTGCTGGATGCCGCCTCCACGCCCCTGGGGCTGGCGGCGGGCTGGAATATGATCTCCTATGTGTGCTCGTCGCCCCAGTCGGCTGTCCAGGCGCTGCAATCCATCCAGGGCTCCCTGGTGATCGCCAAGAACGGGGAGGGCATGGTGTACTGGCCGGCCTATGAGATCAACACCATCGGCTCGCTGCAGCCGGGACAGGGCTATCAGCTTTATCTCTCGGCGAGCGCGACCCTGACCTATCCCTCCGCAAGTCTGGGCCGGGAAGCCTCAGTGCCCGCGGCAGCGGTGCCCGGCACGGAACACTTTACGATGGAGGCCTCCTGCAGCGGTCCGTCGGCCGTCTTGCTGTGGCGGGATCTGCCCTTTGCAGACGGGGATGAAATCGGTGTTTTGACGGAGGGGCGGCTCGCCGGCGCGGGCGTAGTGCAGGGCGGACAGTGCCTGCTCACGGTTCGTGGCGTGGATCCTGATTTCACGGATGCGGCTGGAGCGGTCGATGGCGGCGAGCTTGTGATGCGCTGCTGGTTGCATCGCAGGGGCCAGGAGAGTCCCCTCGAGCCGGCGGAGATCAGCGATGGACTGACAGGCCGGCACCTTGCGGGTGGCGTGCGGTACCGTACGAACAGCGTCCTGCTGCTGCAGGGCCTGCGGGATGGCGCGGCCGCTGTGCCGCTGGTCTATGCCCTGACTCAGAACCATCCCAACCCGTTCAATGCCGGCACCCGTATCGAGTATCTCCTGCCACGAGAGGAAAAGGTCACGGTGGAAGTGTTCAATCTGGCCGGCGAGCGGGTCCGGCTGCTGCAGCGGGACCTCGTGCCGGCCGGCACCCGGCACCTCTTATGGGATGGCCGATCTGACGCCGGCAGGGACCTGCCCTCCGGGCTCTATGTCATCCGGGCCACTCTGGGAAAAGAGGTGCGCTCGATCAAGGCGACCCTGATGCGCTAGCGCAGGCCGCAAGGCCGGCTGCGTTATCTGGGCCCGGTTCACCACCAGTGGAGAGGAGTGAGTACCATGCCACGAGCGATGCTGATCATGCTGTTGGGGATTCTCATCCTGCTATCCGCCTGCTCCAGGCCGGCGGACAAGGCTGCCGATCCGGCCTATGTGCAGCAGATCGAGGCCTGGCACCGGCAGCGTCTGGCCAGCCTCACGCGGCCCGATGGCTGGCTCAGTCTGGCCGGGCGCTTTTGGCTGCAGGAGGGGGAAAACCGCTTCGGCAGCGGGGCGGATAATCCGGTGCGTTTTCCCGAGGGCCGCTGTCCGCAGCAGATGGGGGCTTTTTATCTGCAGCAAGGCGTCGTCACGGTGCGCATCCTTCCGGAGGTCCGCGTCACCGGCGCCGACAGCAGCCGCGTGACGGAGATGGTCCTGCAGGACGACACCCGGGACGTGCCGACCCGGCTTTTTTACGGGACCCTCTCCTGGCACCTCATCAAACGCGGCGACCGCTATGCGATCCGGCTGCGCGACAGCGCAAGTCCACGGCTCAAGGCGTTCAAGGGGATCGAACGCTATCCGGTCGATCCGGCCTGGCGGATCACGGGCCGCTTCGTCCCCTATGATCCGGCGAAAAAACTCCGTATCGTCAATGTCGTCGGCCAGGTGGAAGAACAATCCTGCCCCGGGGCCTTGCTCTTCACGATCCGGGGCAAGCCGTACCGGCTCGATGCCCTTGATGAAGGCGCGAAAGCGCCCCTCTTCATGGTCATGGCGGATGAAACCAGCGGGGAGGAGACCTATGGCGGCGGCCGCTTCCTCTACGTAGAGCGGCCGGATTCGACAGGCGCGGTCCTCATTGATTTCAACAAGGCCTATAACCCACCCTGCTCCTTCACCCCCTATGCGACCTGTCCGCTCCCGCCGGAACAGAACCGGTTGCCGCTGGCGATTCGGGCCGGAGAAAAACGCTACATGGGCGAGGAGGGCCATTAACGCCTTCGCGGCCTCGCCGCACGGTTGGGATCGCGGCTATGCCGCCCCACCATGCGGGTGCGAAAGCCATTGCCTCCTTCGCAGCCTCGCCGCACGCCTCCTCCTGCCGGGAAATAAAAAAGCCCCTGATCGGCTACTCTGATCAGGGGCTTTTTGTGTATTCGGGAAACTAGTGCAGGGCCTGGACCGCCGCGAGCGCCCAGTCCTGCAGCGGCACCCAATAGAGGCCGAGGAAGAAGACCGGCACCGCCAGCACGACCAGCAGCGGCGCGAGGGCGACCCGCCAGGACGGAGCCTCTTCGCTGCTGCGCATGTACATCTCGCGCATGATGCGGGTATAGTAGAACAGCCCGACCACGCTGTTGAGTATGCCGACCAGGGCCAGGACCAAGTACCAGAAGCCGCTATTGTGGATCAGGGCGGCGAAGAGGAAAAATTTGCCGATAAAGCCCGCCAGGGGCGGCAGTCCGGCCAGTGAAAAGAGGTAGACGCTCAGGACGAAGCCGAGCAGCGGCGCCCGGTAGCCCAACCCCTTGTACTCCGCGATTTCCTCCGTGCCCAGCTTGTCCGCCACGATCTGCACCACGGCAAAGGCACCAAGATTCATCACCAGATAGATGCCGAGATAGAGCAGAACCGCGCCGGCGCCGATCTGATCGATCAGTGCCACGCCCATCATCATATAGCCGGCATGGGCGATGGAGGAGTAGGCGAGGAGGCGCTTGATATTGGTCTGATGGATGGCCGTGAGGTTGCCGAGAGTCATGGTAAGCGCCGAGATCAGGCCAAGGAGGATGAGCACAAGGGTGCGCAGTTCTGGGCCGGCCTGGGGCAGCAGGGCCGAGAAGAAGCGGAGCATCAGGGCGAAGCCCGCTGCTTTGGGGGCGACGCTGAGAAATCCGGTGAAGGGGGTCGGCGCGCCCTGATAGACATCCGGGCTCCACATATGGAAGGGCACGGCGGCGGTTTTGAAGCAGAGACCGGTGAGGATCATGATCAGGGCGATGACCGCGGCGAAAAGTCCTGTCCGGCCCGCGGCCAGCACCGGACCGCCCGGGGCCAGGGCGCCGGCGATGGCGCTGAAGGCCGTCGAGCCGGTGAGGCCGTAGAGGAGCGAGATGCCGAAGAGCATGACGCCGGAGGCGACACCGCCAAAGATCACATACTTGAGCGCCGCTTCATGCGAGAAGAGATTGGCGCGCTTGAATCCGGTCAGGATATAGGAGGCATAGCTGACCATCTCCATGGCGAGATAGGCCATCAGCAGGTTGCGCGCGGCGGCCATCAGGGTGATGCCGGTGCAGATGGTGAGCAACAGGGCGGCGAACTCAGGAAAGCGGCGGTGCGCGAGCTCAGCCGATTGTGTGGCGAGGATCAGCACCAGGGCGGTGGCGATCATCGCCAGCCAGAGGAAGAAGCGGCTGAAGGCGTCGAATTGCAGCAGATCACTGATCGCGCCATCTCCGGGGAAGAGCAGGTCCAGAAGGGCGGCCGCGGCCAGAAAGAGGAGGGCCACGAAGAGGCTGCGGCGGCGCGGATCGGCCGATTGGCCCATGCCGGCCAGGAGCACGGCGATCACCCCGGCGGCAAGCGCGAGCAGCGGATAGAGCAGGGAAAGTTGTGCCAAAGCCATGCGCTTTTCCTCCCTCAACCTTTGAACACGGCAAGAAGGGTCATCAGGGTCTTGTTGACCAGGTTCAGCGCCGGACCGGGGAAGATGCCGATGATCACGATCAGGGCTGCCAGGGGGTAGAGGGTGATGCGTTCGCGCCAGGTCAGGTCGGGCAGGCCCGCGTATTTTTCATTGAGCTTGCCGAGGAACATCCGCTGCATTGCCCAGAGGTAATAGGCAGCGGTGATGATCACAGCCAGGGCGGAGAAGATGGTGAGGAGGCGATAGGTCGGGAAGGCGCCGACAAAGACGAGAAATTCGCTGATGAAACCGCACAAGGCCGGCAAACCGAGGGAGGCCATGAAGGCCAGTCCGGTGAGGCCGGTATATTCGGGCATCTGGTAGGCCAGGCCGCCAAAGCCCTCGATCTCGCGGTGGTGGGCGCGGTCATAGATCACGCCGGCAATAAGGAAGAGCATCGGGCTGATGAGTCCGTGGGTGAACATCTGAAAGACGCCGCCGACGATCCCCTGTGCGGTAAAGGCCGAGATGCCGAGCAGGACAAAGCCCATATGGCTGACCGAGGAGTAGGCGATCATTTTCTTCAGATCCTTTTGCGCCAGGCAGACAAAGGCGCCATAGACGATACTGATCGCGCCGAAAAGTGCCATCCCGGGAGCGGCCCATTGGGTGGCTTCGGGGAGGATGCCGAAATTGAAGCGCAGGATGCCATAGCCGCCCATCTTGAGCAGAATGCCGGCGAGGATGACGGAGATCGGGGTGGGGGCCTCGACATGCGCGTCCGGCAACCAGGTGTGGAACGGCACCATCGGGATCTTGATGGCGAAGCCGATGAAGAGCAATATGAAAATGAGATGGCTGAACTGGATGCCGAGCAGCGGCGCCTTGGTGGCGAAATCGTTCTCGGTGATCAGTTTGACGATATTGAAGGTATGCAGGGTCGGGGTGCCGTCAACGAGGGTCGCCGGGCTCGAGTTGTAGTAGAGGGCGATGACGGCCAGCAGCATCAGCACCGAGCCGAACAAGGTATAGAGGAAGAACTTGATGGCCGCATATTCCTTGCGCGGACCGCCCCAGATACCGATGAGAAAGTACATCGGCAGGAGCATCACCTCCCAAAAGACGTAAAAGAGGAACATGTCGAGGCTGCAAAAGGTGCCGAGCATGCCGGTTTCGAGCAGAAGCAGCAGGGCGAAGTAGCCGCGGAGATATTTTTCGATACTCCAGGAGGCGATGGTGGCGATAAAGCTGATCAGCACGGTCAGAAAGATCAGCAGCACCGAAAGGCCATCGACACCGACGAAATACTCGATGCTGAAGGAACGGATCCAGACGAGGTGGTGCTGCATCTGCATGCCGGCGATGGAAGGATCAAATTGCAGCAGCATCTGGATGCCGAGCAGCAGGGCCAGGCCGCTAAAGATCGTGGCCGCCCAGCGGATGGCTTTTTTCTGCGCGGCCGGCAGCAGCAGGACGACGGGTATGCCGAGCAGAGGTAAAAAGATGATCCAGGTCAAGAGCGTGGATTCGGTCATAGCAAGGGCTCCATGGTTCAATGGTTTCGAAGACCTGAAAGCCGGATGGTGCCCGCCGCTCCGGGTGCAGGAGCGGCCGGGGCGATGGTGATCCGGTCCTAGAGAACGATATAAATCACCAGCACCGCCAGCAGGCCGGCGCCGAACAGCACGTAGAGATAGGTCTGGATACGGCCGGTCTGGGCTTTACGCAAGGCCTGGCCGCCGGCGCCGGTCCATTTGGCAATGCCGTTGACCGCACCGTCGATCACCACCTCGTCGTGGGCACCGCTGGCGAAGCCCAGCTTCTTGCCCACCCAGGCGACGCCGTTCACCAGTCCATCAATGACCGTGCTATCGAACCAGCCGCTGGCGCGCGACAGCCAGAGGGTGAAGCGGATGACGGTCGCCTGATAGAACTCGTCGATATAGTACTTGTTATAGATCACCCGGTGCAGGCGGGGCCAGTTGCGGATGAACTGCGCCGGTACTTTAGAGCGGGCATCCTGGTAGAGGCTCATGGCCAGGCCG